>MKTJ01000077.1:181269-318293 GCA_001898225.1 Chloroflexi bacterium 54-19 | reverse complement strand
GCCGTATTCCGGCAGCAAGACCGCGTTCAGACCATGCAAGGAATAGGGCGCACCATCGTCATTAATGCTCAAACGCTGGTAACACAACCCTGCCGGGATGTTGTTGGCCCGCAAAAGGGCCGCCAGCAAATGGCTCTTGGCGAAGCAGTGGCCGGTCCCGGCCTGCAACACCTCCGAGGCAGTACAGGTAACCGGGTTCAACCGGTAGTCCCAGCTATGCTTGATGTTATCCCGCACCCACTCGAAACAGTTTTGGGCGGTCTCCGTGACTGTGCGGCCTTTTAGCTGCCGGGCCAGTTCAAGAATAGCCGGGTCTTCCCAGTTAATTATTTCGGTCGCAGTGAGATATTCTTGCATTGAACGTCCTTTTCGTTTGAGGTAATAAACCATCGTATTTTGATTGAAAATTGTTATGGCATATTATACACCGGACCCCTAATATCAGGGGCCGTTATGCGCCCAGGAAACCAAAGTATGCTATAATTATATTGTTCACAAACTAAGCAGGAGCAGCAATATAAAGAAATCCGGCAAGGCGCTCTTAATGAGGAGAGAGGAGCAAGCAGCGTGTCAAAAGTATTTGGCCTCGTGTTATTGATTGGTCTGGTAGGCGCGGTCCTGTTAAGCATTGGACTGCTTATGTTTGAGTGGATTCGGGCCTCAAACGAACCGGCCAAAACGACCACTCCGTCGGTAGTCAGAAGCGTTATTAGTAGCCCCGAAAGCCTTGGTTATGTGCTGGTAGATGCCCGCCAGGTAGTTGCCAGCGCCAGTTTTAGCGGCCTGGAAGGTTAGTTCGCCGTTTGCGTGTAGCAATTAATGGAATGTTCTGGCCGCAGGAAAATACCGGCAGCGGCCAGTACACCCGCCAGCTCTGGCAAAATCTATTCCCTCTGAACCAAACCGCCCCGCCGGAAGACCGGGTTGAGTATACCCTGCTCGGCTTCGAGCCGGGGGTGCCCCTTGCCGACCTTCCCGCCGACCGGAAACAAACCGGGCAGGTACCGTCCGCCGTTCAAAGGGGGGGTGATAACGCCATAAAATTGTGGTGGGAACAGACCGGGCTACCGGGCCTGGCAAGCACGGCCCACAAACAGGGCCGGGGCTACGATGTCATCCACTGGCCCTATTTTGCCGCTTCGCTCAAACAGCCACCCCCACCCGCCGCGACCATCATTACCATCCACGACCTGATCCCGCTGGTGCTGCCCGAATACGCCCCTTCCTTACCCCTGAAAGCTTATTTCAAACTGGTCAGCCGGGCTGCCCGCCAGGCTACCCTTATCCTGGCCGACTCCGAACACTCCCGCCAGGATATTTTGCGCCTGTTGAAATTGCCCGAAGACAGGGTCGAGACGGTCTATCTCGGCACCGACGAACGCTACAAACCGGGCCTCCTGGCCGAAGATGAACGGCAGGCTCTCTTGCAAAAGTACGGCTTAAAAGGGGCCGAGCGCGTAATCTTTTATATCGGTGGGTTCGACCGGCGCAAAAACGTTCCCCTTTTAATCGAAGCTTTCGCCAGAGCCCTGCCGCGCCTGAAAGAAATCGAACAGTCCGAAGGTGACGAAAGGCCCTGGACCCTGGCAATTGCCGGTAAAGCCCACTCGACCAACTCGGCCATGTATCCCGACCTGAAAGCGGTTGCCGCGAAATTCTTGCCTGCCGCCGATGCCGACCGGATAAAGTTTATGGGCCGGGTAGACGAAGAAGATAAGCTTGGGCTGTACCGGGCCGCCGAGATGTTTGTTTTTCCGTCCCGCTACGAAGGTTTTGGCCTCGACCCGCTCGACGCCCTGGCCTGTGGTATCCCCACGATTTGCTCGGACGCCAGCAGCCTGCCCGAACTGATGGGCCAGGCCGCCCGGTTGGTCGGGCCGTACCGGGTGGAGGAATGGACCGGGGCGATTGTCGACCTGGCCGCCAACCCTGCAAAACGGCAAGAACTAGCTGACGCCGGGCCTGGGCAGGCCGCCAGATTCGGCTGGCAAAAGACCGCTGAGCGGACCCTCGAACTCTACCACGCTGCCAACTGTATAATGACCCAGAGCCGGTAACTGCAAAATATGAAGATTTTGATGTTCTCCAAAGCCCTTGTCGCGGGGGTGCAGCAGCGTAAACTGGAAGAACTGGCCGCCCTGCCGGGTGTGGACCGCCTGACCGTGGTCGTGCCGCCCTACTGGGACGAAGTCCGGGTCGGGAAAACCTATCTCGATAAAAAATATACAAAGGGCTACGAACTGGTGGTCAGCCCGATGTGGCTCAACGGGCACCACCACACCCATTTCTATCCTAGCCTGGGCAAACTGGTCAAGAAATACCGGCCCGACCTGCTCCACGCCGACGAAGAGTCGTTCAACCTGGCGACCTTCGAAGGCATCTGGCTGGCCGAACGCTATGGTGCGGCTTCGGTCTTTTACAATTACGCCAATATCTATCGCAATTACCCACCCCCTTTCAGCTTTTTTGAAAAGTACAATTTTAAGCACGCCGCCGCCGGGATGGCCTGTAACCAGGAAGCCTTCGACATCTTGCGAAAGCGAGGATTTGAAAAACCGCTCGATATTTGCCCCCAGTTCGGGGTTGACCTGGAAATTACCCACCGCACTACCCCGCCCGCCGGGTTCGCCCGGCCAGGTGTGTTTACCATCGGCTATTTTGGCCGCCTGGTCGCCGAAAAGGGGCTAGATACCCTGGTTGAAGCTTGCGCCCAACTCAAAGCCGATTGGCGGCTGGTCTTTGTCGGCAAAGGCGCTTTTCAGCCAGAGTTAGAAGCCCAGGTCGAGCGGCTCGGTTTGAAAGAGAAAGTCACTTTTCTACCGATGGTGCCCAGCACCGAAGTCGCTGCCTATATGAGCGGCCTGGATACCTTCGTGCTGCCTTCGCGGACGACCGCCAACTGGAAAGAGCAGTTTGGCCGGGTCATCATCGAGTCGATGGCCTGTGAGGTGCCGGTGGTGGGAAGCGATAGTGGCGAAATTCCTCACGTCATCGGCGAGGCCGGGCTGGTCTTCCCCGAAGGCGACGCCCCGGCCCTGTCCGCCCACCTCCAGAGACTTGCCGACAGCCCGGCCCTGCGAAAAGAACTGGCCGCGAAGGGCTTAGAGCGGGTGCGCGAGAACTACACCCAACATCAAATTGCCCGCCAGCACTTAAAACTGTACCGGAAGGCCCTAAAAGTACCAGAAGAATAATTGACATAATATGCTAAAATAGGGGCAGGTTTCGCCTCGAAACCGGGGTCACGACCTTTTTCCGGTAAAGTTTTGCGTCATTTCACCCGGCCTTTGCCAGCAGTCAGCAGTTCGTTAGAAGATGGAACAAGCGCCGCCACCCGACGACTCGTCGCCCGCTCCAAAAAACAAAATTAAAACCTTGCTTTCGAGCCGGGCCGGTTTTGGTCGTCTGCTAATTAAAAGCAACGGTTTGTTAGGCTGGCAAACTTCCCGCTTCGGGCAGGCCGCTACCTGGCTGGAACAGCGCCGTAAATGGTCGGTACCAGGCGCGGCCCTGCTGGCGGTCCTCCTGCTCCTGGCCCTCGAACTCGGTCACATATTGTTATACTATCAACCGCCGCTTACGTCCCTGGAAATTGGCCGCCAGCTTTACAATAGCGGACATTACACCGCCGCCGCGACAGAACTACGACAAGACATCACCGACCCCGCAGCAAAATTGTTGCTGGCCCAGGATTTAATCGCCTTGCACCAGTGGCCTGCCGCCAGCGCCTACCTGAACGAACTTCTAAAGGCCAATCCCAATGACCCGACCCTCTATTTCTGGATAGGCCAGGCCCAACTTGGCAACAACCAGCCCGACGACGCCGCGACCAGTTGGAACCTTATCATTGGCCGGAACGATGCCGCCGCCCGCGCCGTCCAGCAAAAGGCCCAGGTCGCGCTCGGCAGTCTGCGCTATCGCCAGGAGCAATATCCCGAAGCGGCCCGTCTGCTCTACGCCGCCCTGAACGGGAAGAATTTGGAAGCGACCGAGCAGCAACAGGCCGAGTACCTCTACGGGGTGCTCCTGGCGCGGGACTTACGCTTTACGGAGGCGCTACCCCTTTTACAACAGGCCACCCAGGCCAGTCTGCCCGGCAGCCAGTGGGATAGCGCTCCCCTCCAGGTCGTCCTCAACCAGAACACGACCAAAGCCCAGACCCTGGTGGACCAATTGCCCCAGGCCGCCGCCGAAAAGACCGATGGCGCGAAACGGGCTCGCCTGGCCTACGCCTTTATCCTGGCCGAGGAATATACCCCCGCCGAGGAACAGTTGGCCCAGGTTTTACAAATCGCCCCGACCTACACTGACGCCAGGGCTTACCTGGGTATCGTCTACTGGCGGACCGGGCGGATAGATAAAGCCCGCAACGCCCTGAACATGGCCCTGACCCAGAGTCCGGCTAACCGCCTGGCCCGCCAGAGTATGGCCGAACTGCTTATCGACCAGTTGCCCACCTTGCAATTACAGGGCGACGACACCCAGGCTTACAAACAGCAATCCGACCAGGCCCTGGCATTGTTGAACGGCCTTATAGCCGAAAAACCGGACGACGCCACCCTTCAAATTACCCTGGCCCATTTCTATATCGCCCGGCACGATTACCAGCAGGCCCAACTTGCCTACCAGACCGCCCTCGACCTGAACCGGCAAAAACCGGTGGATGGGCTGAACCCGGCGGCGACGCTCTCCCGCTATTACTCCGAAATCGCCTTTGACCCATGTGTGCGCGGCGTGGATAACGGGCTGGCTGCCACTCGCGACCTCCCCTCTGACGCCGATAGCTGGTTTGCCGCCGGGTTGGCCTACTCCCAGTGCGGCTACTATGACAAGGCGACACCTTACCTGGAAAGAGCCTTCGAATTAAGGCCCTACTCACTCGATATTATCTACCGGTTGGCCCTGGCCTATGACGCCACCAAACAGACCGAAAAAGCCGACCGGCTTTACCAGTTGCTCGCCGACCTCGCCCCGGACCAGGTTTATCAAAGACCGTAAATTCACGTTAAACGTTGAAAGTAAAATGGGGTAAAAATAACGGGGTTATTAAACCGGGACTACAAAAACAGGTTATCCACGATTGGGGATAACCTGTTTGAAGAAGCCGGGTCCACTCTTTTTAGCTAATAAAAATGAAATATGAAACAGCCCGTCGAGTTAATCGTTTATAAAGTGTTAAGAATTAGACGTTGACTCCGGGGACGCTTACCCGTAAAATCCTTGTAAAGTTTTTGGAAGGAATTTTAAAATCACCTGCCACCAAGCTTTAAGGGGTTTTACACAATTTAACTGGCAAAGGCGGAGATTGCATGGCATTTCGATTCGGGTTTGTGCGGACAGCAACCCAGAAAATCTCATCCCACCTTGTTATAGCCCTGGTAATCGTGGGGTTACTGATCTTTGTCGTTCTCTTTCTATACCAATCTCTGCAAATCCAGGCGAAACAAAACGAGTATAACCAGACCAAGCAGGAACTGGCCTTGCTACAGGAACGCAACGACCAACTACAGGAACACCTCGACTTCTATAAGGGCCCCGGTTACCTGCTCTATGTCGAAAAAGTTGCCCGTGAGGCGCTTAACATGGTCAAACCCGGCGAAACGGTAGTCCTGGCAAGCAAGCCGGACGGACGGGGAGCCCCTGCCGCCGCTACTACACAACAAACGGCCCCGGCGGGTAGCGCCGCGCCAACTGCCGCCGCTTCCGCGACCACCGGCGACCAAAAAACCAAGACTAACTGGCAAAACTGGCTGGCTTTCTTCGTTGGACAATGATTGCCCATACCCTATAGTAAAGATGCTTCTATTCAAACCACAATGGGTTTTCGCCAGCCGTTGCCGGTAAAATCTTTGCGGTCGTGGTCTGACCACGACTCTGACAAACCGGGCGCAAAGTGAAAACGTGTCATTTAAAATGTTAAACTCTTGCAGTAGGAAGGATTTTATAAAATGGCTATATTCGGCAAAAAATTAGAACCGGAAATTGCCGCCCGCATCCCCCCCGGCCAGTCCCTGACCGACCGTTTTCCGGTGTTGCACTATGGTCCGGTACCGCGTATTGACCTTGAAAAATGGGATTTCAAGCTCTTTGGCCTGGTTAATGAGCAGGTCAGCTTCACCTGGGAAGAATTCATGCAGCTTCCCCAGAGCCAGGTAACGATGGATATTCACTGTGTGACCCGCTGGAGTAAACTCGATACATCCTGGGAAGGCGTCCTGGCGACCGACCTGATGAAACACGTCGAGCTTAAACCCCAGGCCAAGTTTGTTATCGCGCACGCCGAGTATGGCTTTACCGCGAACGTACCCCTCGAAGTCTTTCTGGACGAGCAAACGATTTTCGCCCACAGCTTTGGCGGTAAACCGCTGGAAAAAGACCACGGCTGGCCGCTGCGCCTGGTCGTACCGAAAAAATACTTCTGGAAAAGCGCCAAGTGGATCCGGGGTATCGAATTCCTGGCCCAGGACAAACTCGGCTTCTGGGAAAGAAACGGCTACAACAACCACGCCGACCCCTGGAAAGAAGAACGCTACAGCGAAGATAACTGGTAATTCCAGGCTAAAACCAATGCAAAGCGGGCGGCTTTAAGGGCCAGCCCGCTTTTTGGTGTCAGCACCTTTTTTTCATTTTCCTTTGTCATTCCGAGCATAGCGAGGAATCTCTGGTCTGTTGGACAATATCACGGTCGTTAATGTGTAGAATTAAGGTGTTCCTGCTCCATATAGTCGCACCTGTTATAATTGGCCGTGCAATATTGGCGAAACCAGCCCGACAGGGCCTAAGACCGGAGAAATTCGTGCGAAATTTCCTTGCAAACACCATCAGAAAATTCTGGCTGCTCATTTTCCAGGCCCTTTATTATCCCCTGGCTCCCCTCTACGACAAAATCAGCCAGTACGGGTTCCTGGGACAGTGGGTCAAATGGCAGCAGTCCGTCCTGCCGCGCATCCAGGGCAAAAGGGTCCTCGAAATCGGCTGCGGCACCGGTTCCCTCCTGAAGGTGTTGCTGGAACGAAAATACCGGGCCTTCGGCCTCGATGCTTCCCCGGCTATGCTCGGTCAGGCCCGCAAAAAGCTAAAAAAAGCCGGGTTTGAGGGCCGCCTGGTACAAGGCAAGGTCCAGCACCTGCCATTTCCCGACAATACCTTCGAAACAGTTGTCAGCACCTTCCCGACCAGCTATATTATGAGTCTGGAAAGTCTTAACGAAATCCAAAGGGTACTATATCCGGGGGGCCGCCTGGTGGTCGTGGATACCGCCTTTTTAAAACCTTACAGCCGGGCCAGCCGCTTCTTGATTCGTGTCTACGGGTGGGTGGGGGTCTGGGGAGAGAGCGGAAAAAATAAAACCCAGCGCGACCGCACTTTTTACCTGCCGTTAGCCGAGGCGGGACTGGTCCGGCGGGACGAAATTTACGAGGACGACCAGGGCGAGGCTCATATAATTGTCGCGACTAAAGTCTGGTAGTCTTCTGCAAAAACATTGACGGATAGAAAGAGGCATAAATGGCCGGTCAGCCGGAGTGGGAAGACCGTTTCGTGGGTTGCCTGGTAGGGCTGGCCGTTGGGGATGCCCTGGGTAGCCCGCTCGAATTTAAGAGCCGCCAGGAAATCGTCGAGGATTATGATGGGCCGGTCCGCGACTACCTGGCCAGAGAAGGCACCGTCCTGGTGGCCGGGCATGACGAAATTCAGGCCGAAAGCCTCGCCCCCGGCACCCCGACCGAGGATACCCGGTTGGCCCTGCTTCAAGCTGAAAGCCTGGTGGCAACCGGCGGGCGGGTGGACCCTGCCGATTTCGGTCCCCGCTTCATCACCTTGCTTGACACCCCCTGGGCCGCGCACATGGGCCGGACCACCTACGCCTCGCTCAAAGAGGCCAGAGCCACCGGGCAGCTCCAGTCCGGCCTGGCCGGGGAACGCGCCGCCGGGAATGGGGTCGCCATGCGGATAGCCCCGGTCGGGTTGCGCCACGTCTGCGGGACTTTCAGCCGCGCACTTTTCCTGTCCGATTGCGAGAAATCGGCCCGCCTGACCCACAACAACCCGGTCGCGGTCGGGGCCGGGGTAGCCCTGGCCGAAGCGGTGCGGGTGCTGTGCCGCCACGAAATCATGCCGGAAGACCTGATGGCCGCCGCCCTCGATACCCTCCAACCGGGCTATCTCGGACTGCCCCTGGTCGATAACCCCCTGCGCCAGAAATTACTTTTCGCCCAGGACTATATCGAGGAACGGCAAACCCTGGTAGACAACGCCGAGGCCAACGATTTGCCGATAGATTTCTTTCGGATTGACCTCAACAACATGGAGCGCTGCGGCACGACCGGTTACGCGCCCCACTCTCTCGCCGCCGCTTTCTACGCTTTCGCCGCCCACAAGAATAGTTTTGAAGAAGCCGTCCTGGTAGCAATCAATGCCGGGGGCGACACCGATACCATCGGGGCCATGACCGGGGCGCTGGCCGGGGCCTATCACGGCCTGGCGGCTATCCCGAACCGCTGGCGTGCCAACCTCCAGGGATACAACGACATCGTTGAGACGGCCCGCGCCCTCTACCGGGTGGCCTCCACCCGGTAATTTTTAACCAAAATATACACCACGAAAGAAGTAAAATGAGCCAAAACGAAGGCACCTCTCTCGAAACCACCGTTAGCGAAATTGTCACCCGCATTGAAGCCAAAAACGCCGCCCGCGAGCAGGCCCTGTCCGAATCGCGCCAGCTTATCCGCTTTGCCGCCAACTCAATCCGGGCTATCCACCGCAGGGAGAACGACCAGGCCCGGAGTATCCTGGCTCAGGGCCAGCAACGCCTGGAAACCATCAAAAAGGTGCTGGCCGGCTATCCCGAAATCTACTGGGCCGGGTACGTCCAGGACGCCCAGAAGGAATATGCCGAGGCCCGCCTGACTTACGCCTTGATTCAAAGCGAACCTCTGCCCAACCCGCAGGACCTGGGGGTAGAAGATGCCCCTTACCTCAACGGCCTGGCCGAGGCCGCCAGCGAACTCCGCCGCTACATCCTCGATATTTTGCGCCACGGCCAGGAGTCGAGCGCCCGCTCCGAGGAACTGCTTGACCGCATGGACGAGGTCTATAGCCTGCTCGTAACGGTGGACTATCCCGACGCCCTGACCGGGGGTCTGCGCCGCACCACCGACCAGTTGCGGGGTGTCCTCGAAAAGACCAGGGGCGACTTTACCCTGACCTTGCGCCATCAAATCCTGGAAGCCGCTCTCGAACGGGCCGCCAATAAAAGTAGCCAGTAGCCGAGTTTAGTAGCGAGTAACCAGGGGTTAAGCGTCCATTAAAGATTATTTCAAATCAGCAAGACCGTGTTATAATAAAAATACTTCTAACCATTTTCGGGTTGGGATTTTTAGAATTAAAATTTATACAAACAGTGTAAAAAGGTGATTGGCAAGGGGAAACTGACTGCTGATTACTGGGTACTGATTACTAAAAAATGACATCCACACAGAAAAGAACCGTCTACCTGGACCACGCCGCCACTACCCCGGTTGACCCGGCGGTGGTCGAGGCGATGCTCCCGGCTTTCACCGAGACCTGGGGCAATCCCAGCAGCCTATACGAGCAAGGCCGGAACGCCAACGCCCTGATGGAAGCTTCGCGTGAGCAAATCGCGAAAGTATTAAACTGCCGTCCCGGCGAAATTATCTTTAATAGCGGCGGCACCGAAGGCGACAATTTGGCCCTAAAGGGGGTCGCGCTCCAGGCCAAACTCAAAGGGCAGGGAAACCACATCATCACTACGGCCTTTGAGCATCACGCTATCCTTCACGCCGCCGAATACCTGGAACAGTTCGGCATCGAAACCACTTTCCTGCCGGTCAGCCGCGACGGGCTGGTGGACCCTGAAGACGTACGCCGGGCTATCCGTCCCGGTCAGACCGTCCTGGTCAGCATTATGTACGCCAATAACGAAATCGGCACCATCCAACCATTAGCCGAAATTTCAAAAATCACCCGCGAACACGGCATCGTCTTTCACACCGACGCAGTCCAGGCCGCCGGAAACCTTTCGCTGGATGTGCAGGCCCTCGGTGTAGACCTGTTATCGCTCTCGGCTCACAAGTTTTATGGCCCAAAAGGAGCGGGCATCTTCTACGTCCGGTCGGGCGTCGAAAAGCGCATTTTGTGGCAGCAGCAGGGTGGGAGCCAGGAGAAAAAGCGCCGGGCCGGAACCGAAAACGTGCCTTATATTGCCGGGATGGCGAAAGCCTTAACCCTGGCCGAGACTAACCGGGCCGAATATACTGCCAGGGTCCGAGTTTTACGCGACCACCTTCTGGCCGGTATCCAGGAACGGATTCCCGGCGTTATACTTAATGGGACTTATGACCCCGACCAGCGGCTGGCGAATAACATCAATCTCTCGTTCGAGGGCATCCTGGAAGAAGGCATTTTGCAATCGCTCGACTTGCAGGGTATCGCCGCAAGCAACGGCTCGGCCTGTAACGTGGGCGCTATCGAACCGAGCCACGTTATCGCGGCTATCGGGGGCGGCGCCGACCTGGCGATGGGCACCTTAAGGCTGACCCTCGGTAAAAGCACTACCGACGCCGACATAGCTTATGTGCTGGAAAAACTGCCCGGTGTGGTCGAACGCATGCGGGCTTTATCGGAACTGACCGTTTAATTTTTTGAGTTTCAAGTTTTTTAGTAGCTTTTCAGGAAAGACACTACCTTATGCCGAAAATCGTCCGGGCCAGCTTTTTGGGGCCGCTTTTACTCGTTGTTTCGTTACTGCTGGCCGCCTGCGGGGATGCGCCCCAGGATGTCGCCCCTTATGCTGGGGCCCGCACCTTTACCGTTGACCAGGCGACCCAGGACTCTTTCAAAAACGGGTTGAAGGGGATTAAAGATGCGACCCTGACTACCTACGCCATAAAAGACGACCCTGCCGCCATTAAGTCTTACTACGACTCGCAGTACAAAGATAAGGGCTGGACCGACCGCAGCAGCGATGTGAAAGAAGCCGCGACCCAGCAGCAAACCCAAAACGGCTGGGTGCTGGCCTACGAAAAAGGTGGTAAGGTGGTCTCGCTCGTACTGACACCGGGAGCCAGCGCGGCTGGCCGGTTCCCCGAAGCCCAGGGCGATAATGTCCTGGTCGTTATCAGCGCAACAAAATAGATAGCTCGTGCATCTTTCTAAAGGGCAGCTTCTTATCGGTTGTAGTTAAAGTCGCTGCCTTTTAGAAAAACCTTTGTGGATTAAATTTAACAGGTTTCACCATTTGGCTCGCTTAATTCGATTCAGAGTTAGGTTATTCGGCTCGCTTTAAATAATTCGGCGTTACTTTTTACTATTCGTTTTAGCTCGCTTCATCCACAAGAGAATGAAACATATTCTTTTTACCAATAACACGCTGGACAATCTGGGGGGTTCAGAGCTATATATCTATGACCTTGCCCGCGAGTATAAAAGACGCGGTCACAAGGTTACCTGCTTCACCCTCAAACCGGGCCGAATCTCGGAACGGCTGGCCCGCTGCGACATTCAAACCCTGAGTGATCTTAGCTCCTTGAACGGGGTTGATATAATCCACTCCCAGCACCGTCTCGAATTTAAAATTGCCGCCGCCTACTTTCCATACGCCCCGGTCGTGCATGGTAGCCTGGGCCCGACCCATCCCATCGAACGGCCTAACGGTGGCTCCAATATCATTACCCGCCATATCGCCATCAGTCGCATGATTAAACAGATGCTGGTTGGGGAGGAAAATATCCCGGAGGAAAAAATTGACGTGGTCCCTAATTTCGTGGACCTGACTCGCTTCAGCCCGGTCAACCGGATTAATGAGCAACCCCGGCGGGTTTTACTTATGTCAAATTACTTCCAGGACGCCGAAACCTTGCGGCAGGCCTGTGAATTGGCGGGCGGTCTGGAGTTAAGCTGGATTGGGGAAAAGTCTACCCCGGTCTGGGAAGTCGAAAAGTATATCGAGCAGGCCGACATTGTCGTCACCCTGGGGCAGGGTGCTTTACAGGCGATGGCAATGGGGCGCGCTGTTATCGTGGCAGGGACGGTTTCCTCGGATGGAATGGTGACCCCGGCCAATTTCGAGGATATGACCGCCGTTAACTTTAACGGGCATCTGCGCAAATTCAAAGGAACCGGAGATAGCCACCCGATGTCAGCCGAGGAACTGGCCGGGGAAATTAAAAAATACGACCGGGAAAGCGCGGAAGCCCTGATGGGCCGGGTGCGGGAGGAATTCGATGTCAGGCAGGTCGCCGAGGATCTCCTGGCTATCTACGACCGCGCTGCCGACCAGTTTAACGATGATTGGTCCGATAGACCCTCCGCCCGGCTGGAAGGGGTTTCACGCGACCTCGGTGCTTACCTGGCAATCTTAAAGGACGCCGATACCACCCTGGAAAGCCTGCCCTGGTTCTACATGACTTTCGATCATCTCAAAAAAGAATGGCAGGTCCGCAAAAAGAACCAATGGGAATTCGCCGGGCCGGACGGCTCCTACGACGAACTTAATTATGTCTTCGAGAAGCTAAGAGACCTCTACGAGTACAATAAAACGAACCGTGAGCAAAAAGCTTATCTCGACCTGCGCAAAGAATACGAACGGGTCGTCACAGAATTCACCCGGCTGGAAGAACATTCCCGGTACCTGACCAACCAGGTGGAACAACTGAACTCCGGGCGGGTAATGAAGACCCTGAACTGGCTCGACCGGGGCCTGAAAAAGGTTAAACTGCACCGCTAGAGGTAAGCGCCTCGTAAAGTTTCCCCCAATCGGCCAGCGAAAGCGATTCGGCGCGGCGGGTGCTTTCAATACCGGCGGCTTCCAGGGCTGCCTGGACATGGGCTTTGTCGGCCTGGGGGGATAACCCCGCCGCCAGCGAGTTAGCGATTTGCTTGCGTTTCTGGGAAAACCCGGCCCGTACCATCTCGAAAAACCGCTTCTCATCCACACCCGGAAACGGGCTTTCTTCCGGCAAATAGGTATCAATTAGAAGGACCGCTGAATCTACTTTGGGTGGCGGGAAGAAAGCGCCTGCCGGGACATAACTCCAGATTTTGGGTTTTCCGTAAAACTGCACGCTCACCGCCAGCAAACTCATCTCGGGTGGTTTCGCTACTATCCGCTGGGCGACCTCTTTCTGGACCATCAGGACCGTTTTGAGGGGGCGGTGGTTTGATTCGAGGAAATGGCGCAGGATTGCCGAGGTAATGTAGTAAGGGATGTTGGCGACCAGTTTATATGGCTCTGGCTCCAACTGCTCCGGCGTGAAATCGAGGGCGTCACCTTCAACCAGCCGCGCCCCCGGATATTTGGCAAGCTCCTTGTTTAGAAAAGGGTAAAGCCGCCGGTCCAGTTCGACCGCCGTAAATTTGCGGACGATTGGGGCCATGCGCAAAGTCAGGACGCCGACGCCCGGCCCGATTTCGATTACGGCATCGTCGGGGGTTATCCCGGAGGCGGCCAGGATTTTGGGCGGCACCGTTTCGTCCACAAGAAAGTTTTGACCCAACCCCTTGCTGGGCCGTATTCCCAACTCGCGCAGGATAGCCCGGCTGCCGGGCACACTCGGTTCACTCAATCGTTTTTCCTGTTTTTTATAAAGCTACCTTTTAAGCAGGCTTTATTATAACATCGGCCCGGCCCTCCAGGGTTTTTCGTTACTTTTCCTTTCCTGAAGCGTATAGTCTAATAGTAAGACCCTCCAGATTTCAGAAGCCAGCAGGAAAAACCCGGCAATTTGGGGGGGTTTAGCTGGAAGATTTGGATTAATAGTATATAAGACCTGCTGTGTTTGTGGTCACACCGGGGGCAAACCGGACTTTTGGAACGGTCTCTTTGGCAGGGGCTATGCTATAATCCAGGAGTTAAGTATTTTTGGATAGGGTCTGGCTTGTAAATTTTTATTTTTTATAGATACATCCATAACATTATGGATAAAGGCTTTTGATTAATGAGCAATAATTTCCCCCGGCAGGATGGTTATCCGTCCGGCCAATCTATTCCCCCGGCGCAGGGCTATAACAATCCTTCTTTCCCGAATGCGAACGTTTACCAACCTTCCAGGGAATTGCCTGTCGAACCGCAGCCGCCTACCGACCAGGAAGTGGCCCCTCCCCCTAAAAAGAAAATCAACTGGTTCAAGGTGCTGGCCCGGTACGCCGCTATCTGGCTGGCCGTCTTACTCCTGGTGAAATTCGTCATCCCGTCCTACGAGGTTAAGGGTTCGAGTATGGTCCCGACCTACCAGGCGACCGGGGACCGGGTGCTGACCGACGGGGTCTTTTTCAAACTGCTGGGCGGTCCCCAGCGCGGCGACATCGTCATCCTGGATAAAGCAACTGCGCCCGGCGCCGACGACGAAGCCCTGATTAAACGGGTCATTGGGCTACCCGGCGAGTCGTTGGAAATCCGGCAGGGGAACGTCTATATTAACGGGCAACTGCTGAACGAACCGTATATCCAGAACCACGCCGACTATAATTACCCGCTGACCGTTATCCCATCCAACAGTTATTTTGTGCTGGGCGATAACCGCCCGGTCAGCCTCGACTCGCACTACTTTGGCCCGGTCACACGCGACCAGATAGTCGCCAAGGTGCTGCTGACCTATCCCTGGCGGTTCTAACTTTTCGGAAATAAAAAAGCGGGTTTTGAAGCCCGCTTTTTTATTTCCCTGGTTCTTGAGAGGTTTAACCTATCTGGCTACGGGGAAAACGAGTTCGCTCATATAGGTATTGGGGTCGTCCCCTTCCGCTCCTCGTAAGAAATAGTCGCGGTTGGGTCCGGCGATGTGGTAACCGTTATTCTCAATCCAGGTCAAAAGGGTGCCGTAGGTATCCAGCAGATTCTCCCACGGTCCTTCGTGGATGATAGTGGCGGCGGTTTCGATAGCAGGCAAATCATAGACCCTGACCCGGTCGGTGGCGGGCAAAGCCGCCTCGATGGGCAGGCAAATTTCCTGGTCCACGTCGAACTCTTTGTCCTCTCCGCCGGTATAATAGACAATTACCAGTTTGCCGGACGGTTCGACCCCATGTTGCCCCATATATTCCAGCAACTCTTTGCTTAAATCGGCGGCCTCGTAATAAGTTGGCGTAACCTCGCGGATAGAAGCCACCCGCAACGGCTCGATACTTTTTAAAATCACCTCTTTTTTGGACACTTCCAGACTCCTTTCCAATTGCTTGAGCCAGGCTTTCACGCGTTCAAGCTGACTTTGCCCCTCGCTGATTTTTTGTGCCAGCTCAACCTCTTTCAGTTTGAGCATCCCTATAAGCTGCTCCGGGGTAATGTCGTTGTCGAGTAAAAGCCCGACCTGCTCAAGCGATAAACCCATGTCGCGGAGAGCCAGCAAGCGCCGGAGCCGGGCCAGTTGAGAGGCCGAATAATAGCGATAACCGGTAAAGGTATCCACACGGGCGGGCTTTAACAGGCCCAGTTCGTCGTAGTGGCGTAACATTCGCGCCGAAACCTGGCTCATCCTGGCAAACTCGCCAACTCTAAACATTTTCCACTCCTTCTGGGTTGCCGAATTTTGACCTTTTCAGGGTACACCTTGACATCGTGTTAAGGTCAAGAGGTTTTTATATATTGGTGAGGAATTTTTTAAAAATTAAAAGGGCGAGTCAATAGACCCGCCGTTGCCGATATGGGAAATACTTAATTTTCAGGAAGAGAGCCGAGTTAGTCTACGCCAAGCTTCCGAAGCTTTTCCAGCAGTTCGAAGGAATTGCCACCCTTTTCAAGAAAGAGGTCGCACCCGGCCTGGGAAGCGCGCTGGCGGGAAGTCTGGTCGGCATGGACGGTCAGGATAGCCACCTTCTGGCAAATCTGGCCCTCTTTGAGTTTGGCGCAGGCCACCACACCGTCAAAAGGTTCGCCGTAGGCATCGGGCATTTCGAGGTCCATCAAAACAAGGTCGGGGTGAAGATTTGTAGCCACGCTAACCGCTTCTCGGCCACTGGCGGCTTCGCCGACGACCATAAAATCATCTTCCAGGCTTAGAATGGTCCGCAGGCTTTCCCGGACCGCTGCCCGATCATCCACGATCAGGACTTTGATAGTTTGGTTTACCATACCATGGTTCGTAGCGAAAATTGGTAAAATGACCGGACGATTAGAAATGACTGAATTTTCCAAAACCAATTAATTCCCATTACGGTCTCCCAGGTTAAAACGGGATAGGCGGCCCGCCGGTTGACCTCAATTAAAATAGTCCTATTTTTAAGGCGGCTATTAAGTCGAACAGAGCCGCTATACAAATGTTTTTTCAATTGTACTGAGTCTATTGTAGTTGAGTCGTAGAAGCACGCCAACGGTAATGTGAGCTAAAGAATACAAGAATTCAGTCTACATTATTATGAGTCATTCGATGCATTTTGGTATTAGACTTTAGACCTATTTATATTGGTCTTAAAGCGGATTTGGCCCGATTTGAGGCTGCAAACGGCATAAAAAAGCCACTTCCGGGGAAGTGGCTTTCAAATTCTTGCAGGACTGCTGCTTAAAGGTTGTCCTTTAGCTTCTGGCTGGCCCGGCGGGCTTCGAACCGGGCGCGCCCCAGGTTAGCCTGGGCCCCCAGGATAATTGCCAGGAAATAACTCTCATCGAGCAGGTGGACCAGGTAAGTCTGGCTTTCGGCCTCGACATAAAATTCCTTGATATTCCCGCTCGAAAGGGCCTGGGCCGTCCGGGAAACATTGCTGACCAACCCGGCAATTTCTACTTCTACCGCCTCGGTATCATATTCGCCGCCATCCTTAACGACCGTTTCGACACCAAGCCCGTCTATCCCGGCCAGGGCTACTACCTGCGCGCCTTCGATCTGGTTCGCGGCATCAGTTAAAATTTCGGTAAAGGTCATGCCTTCCCTCGCTCTCCTCAACACTAACTAATACTACTTATTTATTCGGGCCCTTTTTATTTATGTGAAGCGAAAGTTAGTCTAGCATACCAGTTGCACAATTGCAATAGCCATTTTTACCCTTCTCTAATTAAAACTGAATGTAAAAAAGGGTGAAGTTTGCTTTTTATGGTGGTAAAATCGGTTACAGAAACAGACTTGTTTTGCTCAAAAACCATATCTTTACCTAAAATAGCTTGTAGGATAACCACTCATGACCCAAATTGCCCAACCGTCCCCAACCGCCGCGCCCTCCTTCCGGCGCAGCCCGGCGATTGAAGTCAGCGGTCTGGTCCGCACGTTCCAGGCGGGCCAAAAAACAATCCGGGCAGTGGATGGCGTGGATTTGCAGGTCGAAAGCGGCTCGATTTACGCGCTGCTCGGTCCAAACGGAGCCGGAAAGACCACCACCATCAGCATCCTGACCACCCTTATCCCCCCCACCTCCGGCCTGGCCCGTGTCGCCGGTTACGATGTAGTCAAAGACGCCGCCCAGGTCCGCCGCATCATCGGAGCCACTTTCCAGGAAACCGTCGTTGACAAGAACTTAAGTGGGCGGGATGCCCTCGATACCCACGGACGGCTCTACCACCTGCCCAAAGCTTTGATAAAAAGCCGCATCGAGGAATTAACCCGCCTGGTCGAACTGGAAGACGCCATTGACCGGCCCACCAAGACCTATTCGGGCGGGATGAAACGCCGCCTGGAACTGGCCCGCGGCCTTATGACCGCGCCCCAGGTGCTTTTCCTCGACGAACCGACCCAGGGACTCGACCCCCAGAATCGCGACCGCATCTGGACCTATATTCGCCAGCTTCGGGCCGAGCAAGGGTTGACCATTCTCCTGACCACTCACTACATGGAAGAGGCCGAGCAACTGGCCGACCGGGTCGGGATTATCGACGCGGGCCGGATTGTCCAGAGCGGCACCCCGGCGGAACTCATCGGGGCGCTGGGCGAGGACGTGGTAACCATCCTGGGCGACGGCAACACCCCGAATTTCCTCGAAAGCCTGCGCCAGCAATCCTACGTGGATTGGGCCAGCCAGTATGTCTCGGCGGCGGCGGAAGTCGAAGGCACCGGGGAAATCGCGGCGGCGACCGTCCAGATTGGACTAAGGGAACAGGCCGGGAAATTCTTGCGGCCTATCGTCGAACTGGCCGAGGGAGCCGGGTTCAAAATAGCCGATTTCTCGATAAAACGACCCAGCTTGAACGATGTCTTTCTTAAATATACTGGTAGGAGGCTGCGCGACTGATGGCTGTTACAGTTGAACAAAGACTCGATACAATCAACGGCCTGGCCGGAAAAAGGTCCGAAACCTGGCGCGAACTGGCCGGGGGGGTCTATACCCTCTGGCGCAAGCACATGAAAAAGTTCCGGCGCAGCGTGATGGAAATCGGCGGCACCCTTTTCACCCCGATTCTCTGGATGCTGCTCTTTGGGCTTTCGATGGGCGGAATGGTCAAAGGGATTAGCGATTTCACCCCTTCGGTAAACTATATCGCCTATATCACGCCCGGCCTGATGCTCCTGACCTGTCTCACTGCGGCTATCCTGGGGGGCACCACCCTCTTGATGGAACGGACCACCGGTATCATCAAAGAATACCTGATTGCCCCGGTCCCGCGCCTGGCAGTCCTACTCGGTACCATGTCGAGTTCGCTCACCAAAGCCTTTTTACAGGCCCTGGTGATTATCGTGCTGGGCTTACTGCTCGGTTCCGGGCTCAACCTGAACCCGCTTGAATTCGTGGGCGGGCTGCTGGTGCTGCTGGTCTACACTCTCGGTTTTGTGGGAATTGCCTCGGCGGCGGCCAGCAAAGCCAGGGGGATGGAGTCGTATCACACCCTGATTGGCGTCCTGAACCTGCCGGTGCTGTTTCTTAGCAACGCCCTCTACCCGCTCGAAAAAATGCCGGTGGTCCTGGCGGTGCTGGCGTATCTCAACCCGACGACCTACGCGATTGACGCCATCCGGGGTCTTTTCTACGGCGCGACCATCGAAATCGGTCTCTGGATTGATATTCCGGTGCTGCTGGCTTTTATGGTGTTGGGGCTGTGGTACGGCTTCCGCGCCTTCCAGAAATCTGTCACTACCCCGAACTAGCGGGCAACGTTGAACGCCTAACCCAAAGTAAAACGAAACAATGTTGACCCATAAGGGGCGCATTGAACGTAATTTCGAACAGGTTGGTACTTTCTGGTCAAATTTGTTATTGTTGACCGGAATTTTTTTTATCCTGAAAAGTGTTAAGTCCTGGCATGCTTTTGATTGCGAACTCCCTCTCCCAGCATCAATGACCGTGATAGTGTCCAACGGACCGGAGACGCTCTTTAGGGTGTTCGCTGCGCTCAGGATGACAGTAAACCAGGGCTTATGTAATAAGTCATTGATTCAGGGTCTTTCTTTCAAAACGGATTAAAAACCGTTTAACGTTCAACGAGGTCTGACGAGGTTTTATGTGGTGGCTTGCCCTTGTGGCTGTGTTCCTGCTCCTGCTGCCTGGTATCTGGGGTAATTTCTGGTTTTTGGGGCTCGGCCTGATGGCCTGGATTGTCGCTTCGCTGCTCAACCGCATCTGGTACTGGCGGGTCGCCCGGACCGTCAGGTTAAACCGCACCGTCCAGCCCCAGGCTTTTTACGGTGACGTGGTGGACGTCGAAGTAACCGTCCATAACGGCATCCGGCTTCCAATTCCCTGGTTTCGCCTCCAGGATACGGTTCCGTCCAATTTGAAAGGTATCCCGCGTCCGGAATGGCTTGTCACGGTCCGCAGCCAGGAAAAACTCCGCCTGCATTACAAACTGGAATGCAAACACCGGGGCCGCTACCTGGTTGGCCCGCTCGACGGGAAAATCGGCACCATGCTCGATATTGGCCGGGAAGTTAACGGCGACTGGCAAAGCTGGACCAAAGTATCCCGCCTGGTGGTCTATCCCCAGGTCATCCCGCTGGAAAAGTTACTGCTGCCGAGCCGCCTGCCGATGGGTAACATGCGGACCCGCCAGCCGTTACTCCCCGACCCCAGCCGGATTGCCGGGGTGCGCGAGTACCAGTCCGGCGACGACCCTCGCCAGATTGATTGGCGCAATACAGCCCGCCAGACCCAGCTTATGGTCAAAGAGTTCGAGCGGACCCGCGTCCTGTCGATGGCGATTTTCCTCGATTTGCGCCCACCCGACCGGCAATACGCCTGGACCCCCATGGCCGAAAATTCGATTATAGTGGCCGCTTCCATCGCCAACCGGGCTTACGACCTCAAACAGCCGGTCGGGCTTTTCAGTAACGGATTTGACCCCGGCTGGGAAAAAGTAGTATACAAAGAAGGCACTTTACCGGAATGGGGCCGCCCGGAGATGCCGCCCCGCAACGGCGGACCCTGGCTCTATGAAATCATGGAACGGCTGGCCGGGATTGAACACCGGCCCGATGCCCCTCCGATGGACCAGCTTATTGGCCGGTGGACCAGCAATTTACCCTGGGGCTCGACTATCGCCGTCATCACTTACGAGCCGTACCCGGCCCTGGTAACCGAACTCACTCGCCTGCGAAAAGCCGGTTTTTCCGTACTTGCCATCTTTACTGCCGCCGGTCGCCACACTTCGGAAGGCTACGAGGGGATTTTTGCCCTGCACGTCCTGGGGGTAAAGATTTACGATATCAGCATACCAGAACAATTAGGTGTACCGGCATGATGCTACGAAAAGTACAGGTAGAACTGGATTTTGAAAAACTGGCCCGTTTTCGTCCCCCTTTCCTGGTCACGCTATATATAAGTACCGTTCGGGCCATCCAGGTCACCTGCTTTTTTACAAGTATTCTACTGGTCATGCGCTATTTCAACCTGACCGTCAACCTGGACATCGGCTGGCTGGCCCTGACTATCTTCCTGACCCACCAGGTCATTTTCTACCGCCACCTCTGGATTGAACAGCGCTACGTCCTGGAAACGTTCTTTGCCAGGCTGGGCGAATTCCTGGTGATGCTTATCGCCTTACGGCTGGTTCTACTGGTTCTTGGCGAGGTTAGCCCCCTCATAACGCTTGAGTTTGTCTATTACGGCGTCTTCATGGGGATGACCTGGTTTGCCGCCACGGCTTTTCTCCACCAGTATTACAACCTTTACCTGCAAGCTTACGAGGTCAGCGAAGAAGAAGGAGGCGTCCCGGCCCTGGGCGACTCTTATCATCTCAGTTACGACCACAGTCAGGCTTACCGGGAATTGAAGACCAATTTCCAGTATTTCGCGGGTATCCAGATTGCGGTGGCAATTGCCGGGGTCTCGCTAATCAAGCAGGTCAACAACAACCCGGCCCAGGAATGGGTGGGCCCGCTGATTATTTTGCTGGGCGGGATTTTCTTGCTGCTGGGCATTCCGATTCTAGCCTGGGCCAGGATGCGCTATATCCGCACCCTCTGGCAACTAGATAAAATGAAAGAACCGGCCCACCTCATAGACCGCTGGGTCTATTACCTGGGCGGGCTGATTCTGCTGGTAATAATCGTGACCATGGGTGTTACCAGCCTGGGCGGAGTCTTTACCCTGCCCCTGCCGGACAATACTAAAAACCAGGGCGCTTTCTCAATCTTTTACCCGCCAACGCCCGTACCCCAAACACCCCCACCCACCATTGACCTCTCAAAAATCGGTAAGCAAGACCCAGGCTTAAACCTGGCCTGGTTAGGGTTAATTTTCCAGGTGTTAGCCCTGATTATAGCGGTTGCTTTCGTGGCGGTGGTGCTGTGGTACGCCTTTAGCCGTTTGGTCCAGACCGGGTGGGTCGGGCCCCAATGGCGCAAATTTAAGGCCAGCCAGATCTGGCAAAGTCTGCGCATGTTCTTCCGCAACCTGTTCGGCGGCAACCGGCCCAAAGACCCTTTCGAGCGGGAAGAAGGCGAAGGCCGGGGGAAATTCGACCCCTTTGGCTGGCTCCAACGGGACCGTTTGCCCAATGATGCCCGCGGGCAGGTCCGTTTCTACTATCGCCAGATGGCCCAGCGCGCCCAGCGGGCCGGGTTACCTCGCCGGACCGGGCAGACCCCCAAAGAATATGCCGGGTACCTGGCCCCCAACCTGGAAGCCGAGCAGGACCAGGCTAGCCTGGATAACCTGACCGGACTGTACCAGGAAGCTCGCTTCAGTCCGCACCCGGTGGACGAAAGCCATGCAGAAACGGCCAAAGAGTCGAGCCAGGGTCTGGTAGCTTTCTTTCGCCAGCGCTCCCGCAAGGCGCGTATCAAACCCACGAATAAAGACCAGGGAAAAGAGAGTTAAAAAGTTCGGCAAAATGCCCGAAATGTACAGTTTGACCAACTTTTCGACTCACTTTCGGCTAAACTAACTATTGCAATTTGCACAAGCCGTGTCTATAATGATGTGCCCGGCCCGTAAAATCGCTGATTTGCAGGGTGATATTCCCGGAGGACCAAACCTTTTAACACCCTAAACCGTATATATTCCTGGCTCATATCTTGATTAGGGACTAATAGAGTGAGCTGGCAGGTTTAGCTGTCTTAAACGAAAGGAAGGTCTCTAACAATGGCTGTTAAGTTAAAAATCAATTTACCGGTTGGCAGCATCACCGCCGATAGTATCCCGGCGGAAGTATCTCTGGACGAACAGGCCCTGGGTGGCGCTTTAGCCTTGCTGGTCCAGGAAAAGACCGGCGTAGATGACGCGGCAGCCGCTACCCTCCGAACCGATACCGCCGGAAATGTCTTTATAGTGGATAGCACCGGGGCGGTCCAGGAAACCAAAGTTAAAGAAAGTCCCTCTATCGCGGCCCTGGTGGATGCAATGAACGTCTTATTGTTCAAAGAACCAAAAAAGCTTGGCGATAACAAATAACCGAATATCTTAAAAGTATTCTTTAATCTTTTAAGGGTTGTGCGGGAACCCTTTTAAATCAAATGTGATATAGCCGATAGCCTGACGGAACGGGCCGTGTTATACCTCACTTAGCACCCTGACCGGATGAGGGGTCCAGGGTGGCACTTACGGAACAAGGATAGATCTATATGACTACATTAACTCACTCAAAATCCAGGAGAGGAACTCTTGGGACTCCTGTAAAAGCCGTCCTCTTTGATATGGACGGGACACTTGTCCAGCTACGGACTGCCGGACGCATGGTCGTTTTGAACGAAACCCTGGCCGACTTTGGCAAACCACCCCTGACAGATGCCGAACAGGTCGAAAGGTTCTGGTTCACCTCCGAACGCTACGCCATGATTGATAGCTGGGAGATTGCCCGGCCCGAATTCTGGAAAGCCTTCGACTGCGAACGGTTGCTGCAACTCCAACTCGAACATACCTACGCTTATGACGACGCCGGTTTGAGCATGGCCCGGTTGCGCCGGTTGGGTCTGCGGCTGGGCATCGTCTCCAACTCGGCCCACATTTCGCTCAACCCGAAAATTACCTTGCTGGAAGAAGAAATCGCCCGCCAGGAAATTGAAGTGGTGGTTTCCTGCAACGACGATGTCTCGCGCACCAAGCCATGGGCGGACGGCATCGAACTGGCCCTGGCTAAGATGAACCTGCGGCCTGAGGAAGTCTGCTTTATCGGGGACAGCCTGGACGATATTGGGGCCGGGAACAACGCCGGGTGCCGGGTCTTAATCGTGGACCGGGGCCAAATGCAGACCATCCACCAGATTATGCGCGACCAGAACCTGACCCATAAGTTCGAAGTTATAAGCTCGCTGCAAGAAATTCCCCAGGTGTTAGGGCTGACCGTGCCGGTAGCGGCGACCGTGGCGGCCTAATCCAGCACCGAATAGGAACTATAAAAGGACTTAGCTTTGACGGCTGAGTCCTTTTTTGTTTTTACCAAATCAGGGCAAATATCTGCCACACCTATGAGTGGGACAATAACCTTTAAATTCCCTCTCTTACTAAACACTAAAAACTGAACGCTAAACACTTTTCCAAACAACTTTGCCGGGTTGCACCCCTCAAAGGAGCGTGCTAAACTGGTTTCGTGGGTATTTTGTAGGCATCTGTTTTCTTTTACCAATTACCAATCCTTAAATTTCACCTTAAAATTGTATCTTAAAGATTATAAAGAGGTCCGCCATGACAATTGCTTCCGGCGAGAACCAGGACTCTGCCACCCCTACCGACCGCCGGGTAAGCCCAGGCCAACCGGGCGAAACGGCAATCCCGGCCAGCGAACCAACCCGCTTTTGGTCCACTTTTTCGTGGGCGCTGTACGACCTGTCGAATACTATCTACAGCGCTGCCGTGGTCAGCGTCTACTGGCCCGCTTTTATTAAAGACGACCTTAAAGTAAACGACATCTGGTACGCCCTCCCGGCTTCGCTGGCGGCTTTGCTGGTCGGTATCTTCAGCCCGCTCATGGGGCGGATTTCCGACCGTGGTGGCAACCGGATGACCTGGCTGCTCTGGAGTACCATCCTCAGCGTGGGCGCGCTCTTTTTGATGGGTATTTTCCCAATCCTGGCCCTGGCGGTAATCCTGTTTATTGTGGCTAACAGCGCTTACCAGGCCGCCCTCATGTTTTACGACGCCCTCCTGCCGAGCGTAAGCACCCCCAAGAACTGGGGTAAGGTCAGCGGCCTGGGGGTCGGGTTAGGCTACCTCGGCGGCATCGTAGGCTTTCTACTGGTCCCGATTTTCACCGGCCTTATTTTTGGCAAGAACCCCGATGGCGAAATCGTTAATTCAAATACCTTCCTGGTGACCGCCGTCATGTACGGCCTGCTTTCGATACCGTGCCTGGTCTTTGTCCGCGAGAAAAAATATACCAAAAAACCGGATACGACCAGACTCACCCTCGGCAACTCGCTTTCCCAGACCTGGCAAACTCTCAAAGCAGCCCGGCAATATCCCGGTCTCTTTATCTTCCTGGTTTCCAACTTTTTTTATTCCGACGCCGTAAACACCGTAATCGTCGCGATGGGTATCTACTCGACCCAGGTCATCGGCTTTAGTTCCGGTGACCGCAACAACTTCCTGGCCTTTTCGACCATCTTTGCAGTGGTCGGCTCCTTCGGCTTTGGCTACCTGACCGATAGAATCGGGCCGAAAAAAAGTCTTTCTATAGCCCTGCTTTTGTGGGTAGTGGTCTTTGTCTTCGCTATCTCCGCCCCGCCCTCTGGCCTCTTTTTCTTCGTCGGTGGACCGCTGGCCGGGATTGCCCTCGGTAGCGTCTGGGTGACGGCCCGGACGTTGATGATTGAGCTTACTCCCCCGGAACGGCTGGGCGAGTTCATGGGGATTTACAACCTGACGGGCAAATTTTCGGGGGTTATCGGGCCGTTGGTCTGGGGCCTTACCCTCTTTTTGTTCGACCCGGACGCGGGTTGGGGCAAGACCGGCTACCAGATAGCGGTCGCCTCGCTGCTGGTCCTGGTTATTTTGGGGTTCGTCCTGCACCAGCGCGTCCCAATAACCGACCGGCGCAAACGGGGCGAGGAATACATTCAATCCGAAATCAAGGCTGAAGTCCCGGTCGTATAGTAGAAAAGATTACACACAAAATTAGAAGGCGAGTCTTTTGTCAGGTATGGTTAAAGACTCGCCTTTTTGTTATCACCAAAAAGTGTGTGGAAATCGAGATTCCATGTACATTTGACGGTGATATTGTCCAACGGACCGGAGATTCCTCGCTGCGCTCGGAATGACAAAACCTTCCTGGTATTGGGGTTTGCAGACAAATAATTATGTCAGAAGCATATAAGAAATTATTGGGTCGGGGGTGGCGTGGGGGTGCCAGGGCCGGGCGTAGCGGCAGGCGGCGGGATCGCGCCGGGAAGCCGGGGCGCAATCGAAAAGACCGTGTCGTTGAGACGGTTAGCCATATAGCTGAGGCGCGCCCCCGGCCCGAAAGAATATTCGGCCTGGACCAGGCGGTCTACCCGGTCTCGCTGGGCGGTCAGGTGGTCGTAAAGGGCCACGAAGGAATGGAATTGGGGGTTGTTAGAGTAACGAGCAGCGGCATCCATCGCCCGTAAATATTGGCCCTGGACCTCGGTCAGTTGGTCAGGAGTCGCCACGAATGCCATATGTTCGAGTTCAGATAGCCGGTTATCGGCATAGTGCAGGGCTACCTCGGCTTTCTGATCGGGGTTAATCTCGACAAATTCACCCAGGTATTCCCAGCCAAGTTTCGCCTTATAGAGCAGGTCGCCCGGTTTCGACCCGGCCACGCCCACAAATAACAACAACGAAAGGGCCAGCCCAATCATACTCCCGCCGACCGCCTGGCCCAATTTCGTCGCGAAAAAACGGCGCAAGTCCTGCCACCACCGGACAACCGGGTGAATTTCAGGCTGGCTTTGCGGCAGGGCCGGTAGCTGAGGCGTCACTTCGAGCTGGGATTGCAAAGCCTGCCAGCCTGCCGACAGATCGGGGGCCTGGTAGGGGCGAGTCGAAACCAGGGGTGGGTTAGAGGCCAGTTTTACCTGCAAGGCCAGCTTAACCGTCGGAAAAATCGCAGGCCAATCCTCCCCGAACCTTGCGGGGCCCTTTTCAAGGGTCAGTTCGCCCTGCTCGATTAAATCGAGGGCCTGGGCGACCAGGTCAGCGGCCTGTCTTGCCAAAATCAAACTCCAAAGCTTCTTTTTCCAATATCCGGCGCAAACTCTCTAAAGCCCGCAATTGCAGTTGCCGGACCGCCCCTTCCGATTTCCGCATCGCCCTGGCGACCTCGGCGTGGCTCCAGTTCTCGACAAAACGGTAATAAATCACCTGCTGCTGTTCTTCGTTTAGCCGCTCGAAGGCCCGCACCAGGGCCTCGTTCTCGGACTGCCGCAGGGCCGCCCGGAGCGGGTCGGTCCCGGTGGAGGCGTCAGCGACCTGCTCGGCCTCGGTTTCGCCAAAGCCCTCATAATTGCCGCGCACCCGGTTCTTGCGGTTGTAGTTAATCAACTGGTTCCGGGCGATAGCGTAGAGCCAGACCAGGAACGGAATCTCGGTGGGCCGGTAGCGCCGGATGGCTTTCCAGGCGTTCAGGAAGACCTGGGCGGTCAAATCCTGGGTTTCGCTATCCTCTTTGACCCGGTAGAAGAAATAGCGGTAAATCGTTTCGGCGTAAAGGCGGTAGAGTTCTCCGAAAGCCGCCACGTCACCCTCGACCGCTTTTTGAATCCACACCTTAACGTCAGCCGGAGTGGTTGACTCTGCGGCTGGCGGTTGGGTGGTGGTTCCGGGTGGTGGTTCCTGGCGGTGGTTGCCCCTGGTCAAGTTATACCTCTGGCTGAAACCGGGTGTTCGGACAGGTAACTCCTGACAGGCGGTCAAATCCGGCCTGTAAACCTATTGTACCTTTTCTTTTCCTCGAACGTCTATAGGGTCACCCAGCCCCGGCGCACGCAGAACATCAAAGCCTGGGTGCGGTCTTCCACCGCCAGCTTTTTAAATATGTTGTTAAGGTGGTTCTTCAGGGTATGGCTGCTGATACAGAGAGTCTCGGCCACTTCTTTGTTGGTGCGACCCTGGCCGATAATCGCCAGGATTTGCAATTCCCGCTGGCTCAAAGGCAACTTGCTGTCCGGTTCGCTGATACCCACGACCTTTTTCGCCGGGGTGGCCGGGCTGATAGCCGCCAGGGTCGCCGGACGTTTCGGAGTATCGTTGAAACGGATACCCGGTAAAGGTCGCCGCCCGCTCACCGCCTGCTCGACCAGTTGCCGGAAGTAGGGCGTATCAATCGTTTTGTCGGCGGGAATAACCCCCAGGTCTTTTAGCTGCGCCACCTGCCCTTTGGTCTCGCCGTTAAGGACAATCATCGAGATAGTCCCGCGTAACCGCTTCTGGATGGCCCGGACCAACCGCAAGGTTTCACCGGGACGGGCCGGGTCGAAAATGACAAGGCTCAAAGGCAACCGCTCGACGTAGCCCATTAACTCGGTGGGACTGCCGGTTTCGGCCGCCACCTGGAAACCGGGGAACTCGGCCAGTTCCGCCTTAAGACCGGCGATGAGTAAGGGATGCGGGCTATAGAGGGCCACCCGGTGCAAAGCCAATCGCGGAGAACTATGAATGTCAATGGGGGTTTCCGGCCCAAAGTGAGGGACAGGCATCCCTGGAAGTTCGTGCAAGAATTGCGACATAAAGCTTTACCCTTAAAAATTTGATTATGATTGCTGGTTAGAAACGTTATTAATGGACTGCTAACTGCGAAATGAACTGATTGGGCGGGTTTTGCCCGCCAATACTGGCTTAAACACGCCACCTCTTTTTTTGTTACGGGTAATTTTAGAAAAATCTAGAAATTGGTTTGGCAATTTAAAGGCTTGACCCATTTTGAAAAATTATGTAAACTTTGAACAGTACAAATCCTTCTACACATTTCAGGTAATCCGCATGGCAGGGCTAAACGCCGCTATAACTCACCGGTTTGGAAATCTGGCAATGATACTGGCTATGTTTTTGACGCTGGCCCTGGTCCTGGGGGCTTGTGGCGAACAGCCGACCGCCGTTCCGCCACCGGTTACGAGCGCGACCAACATCCAGAATCCACCCCCAACGGCTACCCTGGCGCCGACCATTACCCCGGCCCCGACTGCCACCAGTGATGTGCCGCTGGCTTTTACCTCGCCCGCCGCGACACCGCCACCGATTTTCCCGACCGCCACGGCAGCCCCAAGTGTCAAAGGGCCGAACTTCACGGCGACCGCGGGCGTACCCGACCTCAACCTGACACCCTTACCGACCACCAGCGCCGCTACCGGCCAACTGGCCTTCGTCCAGGCCGGGAATCTCTGGTTGATTGACAGCAACGGCGGGAACCGTTTGCAACTTACCGATAGCGGCGACGTAGCAAGCGACAGCCTGATGCTCTGGACCTCCACTTTCGACCGGGTGGTCTACCAGGCCCGGACCGGCGAGTTGTGGACGGTAGACACGACCGGGGAACGGAACCTGGTCTTCGCACCGGGCAAAACCGCCAAACTGGGTAGCACAGCCAACCTGCCGCCACTCCCAACCCAGACCGCCGGTAAGAACGCTACTAACCCCAACCGGACCCCGGTCAACCCGGCTATCCAGACCGGTAAAACTATCACCGACCTTAGCTGGTCGCCGGATGGTCATTTCCTGGCCTTTACCTACTACAACGGCGACCAGGGGCCGCTAAACAGTGGCGAGGTCTGGGTAGCCGAGATAATCAGCGGCAAGCCGGCCCTGGCCAGGGTCGGCGAGGGCTTTTCGCCCACCTGGGGGCCGGATAGCCGGTCGCTGGCTTTCCTGACCCGGCCTACTATCAAGCAGGGTAGTAATCTGCCCGGATATAACCCTGGGCTCAACCCGACGCCGGTAGGCACCTCGCTTCTGCCGCCAACCGTTTCTTTCACCCGGTCTGCCGGTGAGGACGCCGGGATTTTCCAGGTGGGACAGGGCACGCCCAACCCGGCTGACACCACACCTGCTTCCGGGGGCACCGCCACGACCGAGCTTACCCCGGTCCCCGGTTCTCCCACGCCTTTTATTCTCAAACCGGGCGGCAATACCACGCCCAACCCCGGCAATCCGACCAACCAGGCTACAAACCGGGCGACCACCCCGACCCCGACTGCTACCTCGAACCTGGTCGCGCTGCCCTCACCGACCCCAACGCCGACTTATCCACCGGTCTACAAGGGCACTTTCCTGGCTAACCAGGTGGCGGTCTATTCGGTGTTCGACCACAAAGTTACCCTGCTGGCGGACAGCGACAAAATACCGGACGCTTTTCTCGACCTGACCGGCACGCTCCGCTCGTATGTCCCGGCCCCGTTCCAGGCAGCCTGGTTCTCACCGGATGGCCGTTTCGTGGCTTTTTCGGACGCGCTTTCGGTGGTCGGGGTAATTCCGGTCGGGGGCGGCGCTCCGATAACCTGGACCGGCTCACCCCAGAATTACGCGGTCCACGACCTCGACTGGCTCCCGCGCAGCGACGGGGCTTTCGTGCGGTGGGGCGACCCTTACTCCGCCGATAGCAGCCGGTTGAGCCTGATTACCTTCAACAACCCTGGTCCAACCGCCGGAAACAGCATTTCCGGAGATGTAACCAACCCGAAACTGGTTAAAATCAGCGACCTGCCCGGCCAGAAGGTCAGTTGCGCCAAACTATCGCCTGGCGGCCAGTTCTTCTCCTACTACGACGGCAACACCCTGGTCATAACCCAGAGCGACGGCTCCGTTTACCAGTCTTACTCTGATACCGAGTGCCCGGTCTGGTCCCCTTTTGGGCGAGATTTTGCCAGTATCAAAAAGACGGGCGACCACTCCATTATCCTGACCAACCTGGACCAGCCCGCCCCCAAAGAAATTATTTCGACACGGGCTATCGAGCGGGTCTTCTGGCTGCGCTGAATAAAATCACAAGTCGTTTTCTTGCTCAAATCGTTTAAATATAGTAAAATTAGGTAACTGCGCCGGGTAGTATAAGGCCAGTTTTTATTTGTGGAAACGGGAGTTTTTGCAAATTATATTTATCCAAGGAGTAAATCAAGCAAGCTATGCCTACCTACGAGTACCAGTGTACTGTTTGCGGCCATCGTTTTGAAAAGTTTCAATCGTTTAGCGCGGAACCCCTCAAAGAATGCCCGGTCTGTGGCGAACCGGTCAAAAAGGTTATCGCTCCCGCGGGTATAATTTTCAAAGGTTCTGGCTGGTACATCACCGACAGCAAGAAATCCACGTCGGCGTCCCCGGCGGCTTCGACCGAAAAATCCGGCAGCGAGAGTTCGACCGATAAAGCGGCTTCCGGCGAAAAGACCGAAACCGCGAAACCTGCCGAAAGCGCGCCTGAGACCAAACCGGCCAGTTCCGCCAAAAAAGAAGACGCCGCCTAGTTAATTTAGAGGCCGGGTCTCCCGGGTATTTTGACAAACATATGTTGACTCTCAACCGGCCCGTGAAGGGGCTGGAATATTCCAACTTAAAGACTTTCGTGATGCCGCACCTCGGCCTGAGCCGGGCAGCCGCTATTTTGAGCTGTCAGGGCGAGCCGTGCGTCTGTAGCGAGGGTCACTGCTCGGTGTTAGCCTGATTAGAGCGGTGTCCCTATCCAACATAACAAGATAAGCTTGTAAAAGGATGAAGTTAAGAAGATAAGGAAGGACCAGGAGTCCAAGATGTTTGTAAGTGATGAGATAAAAGCCATAATGGAGCGCGACCCGGCCGCGCGCAACGTTTTCGAAGCTCTCTTATACCCCAGTCTGCACGCCATCATCCTGCATCGCGTCGCCCACGCTCTCTACGAGGCCAAAGTGCCTTTCTTCCCTCGCCTTGTATCCCAAATTTCCCGGTTTCTAACCGGTATAGAAATCCATCCCGGCGCCAGAATCGGCAAGGGGTTGTTTATTGACCACGGCATGGGTGTCGTCATCGGAGAAACCACCGAAATCGGCGATAACGTCACGCTCTACCAGGGCGTCACCCTGGGCGGGACCGGCAAACAAAAAGGCAAACGCCACCCGACCCTGGGCAATAATGTGCTGGTCGGGGTAGGGGCGGAAGTGCTGGGAGCGATTACCATCGGGGATAATGCCCGGATTGGCGGCGGCGCGGTCGTCCTCAAAGATGTCCCGCCCAATACCACTGCGGTCGGCGTCCCGGCCCGTATCGTGGCCTACCGCAAGGCCCAGGGCGAGGAAAACCAGCGGGTCGAGAACATGCCCGACCCCGAAGGCGACATGCTAAACGCTTTGCAGGAGAAGAACCGCGAACTGGAAACCCGGCTGCAAAAACTACTGGAAGATCATATTTCGCAAATCCATGAGGTAGAGGCCGAACACGTCACAGTGGAAACCCTGGAAGAACGGTTGGCCGGGCTGGACGAACGGCTCGAACGGATTGAAGCCGCCCTTAAAGCTCTCGACTCCACCCTCCCGGCCCCAGGCCAGAAGCCGGACCATACCCTTCACCGTCACACCAACGGCACCAGTCACTCCCATACGACCAACCGAAACAGATTATCCAAAAAGATTGAGGAGGAGGCCACCCGGCATGGCACTTAAAATATCGAATACTTTGAGCGGGCGTAAAGAAGATTTTGTGACTATCGAGCCGGGAATTGTCACAATGTACGTCTGCGGTGTGACGGTTTACGCCAGCAGCCATATCGGCCACGCCATGAGCGCCCTGACTTTCGATGTTATCCGCCGCTACTTCGAATACCGGGGCTATACGGTCCGGCACGTGGTCAATTTCACCGATATTGACGACAAAATTATCAAGCGGGCCAACGACGAAAAGGTTGACTGGAAAAGCATCACCGAACGCTATATCAAGGAATACCTCGACTGGATGGACGCCCTGAACGTCAAACGGGCCACGGTCTACCCCCGCGCAACCGAAGAAGTGGACGGTATTATCGCGGCTATTCAGACCCTGGTTGAAAGAGGCAACGCTTACCCTGCCACCAATGGCGATGTTTACTTCCGGGCGCTCAGCCAGCCGAACTATGGCGCTCTCAAACACCAGAGCCCGGACGAGCTAAACGCCGGGGCCCGGATTGACATTGACGAAGCCAAAGAAAACCCGCTCGATTTCGCCCTGTGGAAAGCGGCCAAACCGGGCGAACCGAGTTGGACCAGTCCCTGGGGCGAAGGGCGTCCCGGCTGGCACATCGAATGCTCCGTGATGGCGATGCGCTACCTGGGGCCGCAGATTGATGTCCACGGCGGTGGGGCTGACCTGATTTTCCCGCACCACGAAAACGAAATCGCCCAGAGCGAAAACCTGACCGGCGAACGGCCTTTCGTGCGTTACTGGGCCCATAACGGTCTCCTGCAAGCCAAACTGGTTGACCCCGATACAGGCAAGGCCAGCGTGGAGAAGATGTCGAAGTCGCTCGGCAATACCCTTTCGGTCGGCAAACTGCTGGAAATGGGCGACCCTGACATGCTGCGGATGTTTGTCCTCGGTTCGCATTACCGCAACCCGCTCACCTACACCGACGAAAGTTTCGACGTGGCCTTCAAGAGCCTCGAACGGATTAAATCGGTCTTCTCCCCGCGTGAGAACTGGGGCGACCCCTCGTCAAACACGGGTAAAGCCGAGGCGACCGCCGCCCTCGAACAGGCTACGGGAGCGGCCCGCACCGGGTTTGAAGCGGCCATGGACGACGATTTCAATACTCCGGCAGCGATTGCCCGGCTTTTCGACCTGGTGCGCGAAATCAATAAAGGGCGCGACACCGGGGCCAGCGGCGCGGCGCTCTACGCGGCCCGCGAAACCCTGGCCGAACTCGGCGGGGTGCTGGGTCTAAGAATGAAAGAGTTGCCGGTGTCGAGCGGTTCTCAGGATGTCGAGCCTTTCGTCAAACTGCTGGTGGACCTGCGCAAGGAACTCAAAACGGCCAAACAGTACCAGTTGGCCGACCGGGTCCGCGAAGGTCTAAAAGATTTGGGCGTCAAGCTCGAAGACCGCCCCGACGGCACTACCTGGAAGTTCGAGAAGTAAGTTGAGCCAGTTTTGACAAATTACTGGTAACAGGGGATTAAGCCGGGAGTTTTAAAGACTTCCCGGCTTTTTCATTGTTAAAACCGGGTAGGGGTAAAGACTCTAATTTGTCATTCCGAGCGAAGTCGAGGAATCTAGCCCGTAGGGTTCCCTTTGGGCAGCGCTGTTGGCGTATATCACAGCCGTTAAATTCTAGCGATTTAAAAGCAAAGAGCTGAATCTTGCCATCCCTTCATCACGGATATTGTCCAACGGACCGGAGATTCCGTGGTAAACCACAAAATGACAAAACAGAATCTATATCTGTACTTGGTATTATCAGCGTGAGCGTACCAACGGTGTGACCAAAAATAAATTCTGAAAACTAAAAACTTTGGATCTCTCTGGCATTATTGTTAAACGGGGTCTATTATGATATATTTATACTAAATTTTGCGAGGCGTTGGGAGAAAATCTTTATTGGTCCCGGCTGCTTTCAGGGAATTTTGCGTGGAAATAAAAAATAAGCCAAATAGATACAGGTGTAAGGACGCCGCCCCCTAAAAAGGCTGGCCTGCGACTTACACCTATTCATTTGAATAGGAGCGTTTCAGAATGGGTGGAAAGGTTGTGCTGGCTTATTCCGGTGGTCTGGATACCAGCGTAGCGATTAAATGGATTAAAGAAAAATACGACCTGGATGTCGTGACCCTGACCGTGGATGTCGGAGCTAACGACCGGGACTTGCAGACCGTTAAGGAAAGAGCCCTCCAAATTGGGGCGGTTAAGGCCCTCGTACGAGACGTAAAAGACGATTTCGTCAAATACTTCATCTGGCCCGCCCTCCAGGCCGGGGCACTTTACGAAGGCGAATATCCCCTGGCGACGGCCCTGGCCCGTCCGCTTATCGCCTGGAACCTCGTCCAGGTCGCCCACGAAGAAGGCTGTACGGCGGTCGCCCACGGCTGCACCGGCAAAGGTAACGACCAGGTCCGTTTTGACATTTCGACCAACGTCCTCGACCCGAGCCTCAAAATTATCGCCCCGGTCCGCGAGTGGCGCATGACCCGCGACGAAGAAATCGAGTACGCCAAAACCAACAATATCCCGCTGCTCTCGGCCAGCCAGAAGCGTTTCAGCGTTGACCAGAACCTGTGGGGCCGCTCGATTGAGGCCGGACCGCTGGAAGACCCCTGGAACGAACCACCCGAAGAAGCCTACGAGTGGACCAGCCACCCCGACGAATGGCCGGACCTGCCCGAAGAAATCTCGATTGATTTCGAAAAGGGTATCCCGATTGCCCTCAACGGCGACCGCATGGACGGCACCTCGCTGATTACCAGGCTGAACGACCTGGCCGGTAAACACGGGGTGGGCCGGATTGACCACATCGAAAACCGCCTGGTCGGTATCAAGAGCCGCGAGGTCTACGAAGCCCCCAGCGCGGTCGTGCTGCACAAGGCCCACACCTGGATTGAAGACCTGACCATGACCCGCGACGCCGCTCGCTTCAAAGCGAAAGTGGCCGCCGAGTACGCCGATATGGTCTACAACGGCCAGTGGTTCAGCCCGCTCCACCAGGATTTGCAGGCTTACGTCACCAGCAGCCAGCGCTTTGTCACCGGGACCATCCGGCTCAAACTTTACAAAGGTAACATCATCAAAGGCGGGTCGCAATCGCCCAAGTCGCTCTACAACTTCTCGCTGGCGACCTACGACAAAGGCGACCAGTACAACCACGACGCCGCGATTGGCTTTATCAACATCTTTGGGCTGTCGCTCCGCAACCAGGCCCAGACCCAACTCAAAGGCAACTCAGCCGACGATATGCTCTCGCTGGGTGCCCCGGAGGAACCAACCAAGTAATAAAAAATGAGGGAAAATTCTGGCCTGACGGCCAGAATTTTCCTCATAGGTCTTCCAGTTATGCTCCTGAAAGGGTAAAATACTACTGAGCCATTCTTTGTTTACTTCCAACAGTTCATCCAGAAAAGGCCACAATCCTTCATGAGCCAAGAAACTGAGAAAACCGGTACCCCCAAACCCAACCAACCCACCGCCACTCCTAAAAAAGTTGCCGCGCCCGCCCCAACTTCGCCAAAACCAACCCCTAAACCCCCCGTCTCAACGACCGTCAAGGCCACACCCACCGCCACATCCGTCCGGCCCACCGCCAACCGCCGGGTAACACCTGCCGGGCCAAAACGCGGCCACGGCCTTGAAATCGCCCTCGGTATCGTCCTGGCGTGTCTGGTCCTGGGCATTATAATCGTCCTGGTAGCCACTTCCGCCGGAAATTCGACCAAAACTCAGGCCAGCGCGACCACCAGCGCCGCCAATGTCTCCAACCCGCTCACGCCCAAAAACGCCGCGACGGTCCAGGCCCTCGTGACCGCCCTTGGCAACGGCGAAACCATCGTGACCGCCGCCCCGGTCGCGCCCACGCCGACCGGCGCTCCCGCCAACAGTCTTGTCGACGAACAGGGCCAGACCTGGCCGGTTAACGGGGCTAACCCGGCCCGGACCCGCGTCAGCCCGACCACTCTCAAATTCCCCATGCAAAAGTTGTGGGATAACCAGGTGGGCGGTGAACTGCAATCGTCCCCGGCCATCGCCAACGGCCTGGCTTATTTTGGTAGTTCGAACGGCTCCTTTTACGCTATAGATATTCAAACCCACCAGGTCAAATGGCAGCGCCAGTATGGCGCCGCTATCGCGCCAAGCCCGGCGGTGGCCGGGGGCAAAGTCTTTTTTGGCACTTCCGCCGGGTACGTCTATGCCCTGGATGCCCTGACCGGCAAGGAAATGTGGAATTTCCCGACCATCGAGCAAGTCTTGAGTTCGCCGGTCGTAGCCAACGGGGTCGTTTACATCGGGAGCAACCTGGGCGTCTTCTGGGCGATTGACGCCAACACCGGCCTGAAACGGTGGTCGGCCCAGATAGGCAATGCCAACGGAGCCGGGATTAACACTTCACCTGCTGTCAGCGACGGTACCGTCTTTTTCGGCTCCAACAACGGCGTCTTTTACGCCTTCCCGACCGATAACGTCACCACTTCGACCAAACCAAAATGGACCGTCCAATTAGCCGATGGCAAAGGGATTCTGTCATCCCCGGCGGTGTCAGATGGCGTGGTCTACTTCGCCAGCGAGGGAGGTAAACTCTACGCCTATAATGTCGCCGATGGCACCAAAAAATGGGAGGCTAACCTGAACGGGCCGAGCCGGTCTTCCCCGGCGGTCGCTAACGGGGTAGTTTATATCGGCAGCAGCGATAAAAAAGTCTACGCCTTTAATACCAAAGATGGCTCGAAAAAATGGGAGTTCGCCACCGGTGACGCCGTCTTTTCTTCTCCCGTAATCACCAACGATACCCTCTTAATCGGTTCGAACGACACCAAATTGTACGCCCTGGACCTTGCGACAGGCCAGGAAAAATGGGAGTTTGCCACGGATGATATTATAGGCTCATCCCCGGCGGTAGCCGGAAACCGGGTTTACCTTACCTCCTTTGATGGCCGCCTCTATGCTTTTGGAAACTAAGGTCTAGCGAAGCGAAAAAACAATAATTACTCGTGATTGGGAGGATTTTATGAGTCGCCGCACCAAGATTGTAGCAACGGTTGGTCCTGCTTGTTGGGACGAAGCCGTCATGCGCCGGTTGATTAAGGAAGGCGTCAACGTTTTTCGCCTTAATTTTTCACACGCCAAAAGAGACCAGACCAGCGGAATCATTGACCAGATTCGCCGCCTCGCCGCCGAGGAAAATCACAATGTCGCTATTTTGCAAGACTTACAGGGGCCGCGTATCCGTACCGGCGAAGTTGACGACCCTTCCGGTTCGGTTACGCTGGTAGCGGGTGAGGAAACCGTGCTGACCACCCGCCCAATTAAATCGACCAGCCCCGCCGAAATCGCCATTGATTACAAAGATTTACCCCTGGATGTAAAACCGGGGGATACCATCCTGATTAACGATGGGCTCCTGGAACTCAAGGTGATTTCGTCCGATAGTGAAGATGTGCGCTGTGTCATCATTACCGGTGGGCCGCTCAGCAGTCACAAAGGTATCAACGTGCCGGGCGTCACCCTGCGTGTGCCGACCATCACCGAAAAAGATAAGGCCGATTTGAAATTCGGGGTCGATAAAGGCGTCGATTACGTAGCTCTTTCGTTTGTCCGGCGCGGGGAAGACCTTTTCGATTTAAAAAACCTTATCCGGGAGTACGCCGGAGAAAACACCCCAGATACCAACCTGCCTCTCGTGATTTCCAAGATCGAGAAGCACGAAGCTATCACCAACTTTGACGAAATCCTGCAAGCCTCGGATGGCGTCATGGTGGCGCGAGGCGACCTGGGCGTGGAAATGCCGACCGAACAAATCCCGGTCCTGCAAAAAATGATTATTCGCAGGTGCAACAAGGTCGGCAAGCCGGTCATTACCGCGACCCAGATGCTCGACTCGATGATTCGCAACCCACACCCGACCAGGGCCGAGGCTACCGACGTGGCAAACGCGATTATTGACGGCACCGACGCCATCATGCTTTCGGGCGAAAGCGCCAGCGGCCTCTACCCGGTGGAGGCGGTCCGGGTAATGTCCCGCATCGCCAATACTACCGAAGAAAGCCTGCTATTCAAGGGCACCCCAAAAGATATTCTGGATGAAGGTGCCAGCAGTATCACCGACGCCATTTCGCAGGCGGTGTGCAGTATCGGGCGCGAGGTCAAGGCCGATGCGATTATTACCACCACCACCAGCGGTTTTACGGCCCGGATGGTCTCGCGTTGCCGCCCCAAACTGCCGATTTTCGCCGTAACCCACGAGGAACGGACAGTCCGGCGGTTGGCCCTGGTCTGGGGTATCCGCTCCTATCTTTGCCCACCCTACGAAAGCACCGACGAAATGCTGATGATGGCCGAAAAAGTGGTGGTCGAAAAAGGTTTGCTGAGCAATGGCGATAGAATAGTCATCACTGCCGGGATTCCGGTCGGCCACGCCGGGCAAAGCAACCTGCTAAAAGTGCACATAGTAGGCGAAGCTTAATGCCCGGTCGTCTCAAACTCGCCTACTTTAGCCCGCTCAATCCGGTCCAGTCGGGCATCAGCGATTACAGCGAAGAATTGTTGCCCGCCCTGGCCCGCTACGCCGACCTCGACCTCTACCTGGATAATTATACCCCGTCCAACCGGGAAATAGCCGCCCGGTTCAATATTTATCCGACCTCGAAATTCGCCAGGCAGAGCGGGCGCTACGACAATTACCTATTTCATATGGGCAACAGCGCGGCCCACGCTTATATCTATAAAACCCTGCTCAACACCCAGGGCAAGGGTATTCTGGTGCTGCATGATTTCGTGTTGCACCACTTTATGATCGGGCAATATCTCAATCACGGTCAGGCCGCGGAGTATATCCGGCAGATGGGCCGCTTTTATGGCTCAGAAGGCGAGACAATCGCCCGCGAGGTTATAAAGGGCAAGTTTGCCGAGAGCCTTTTCAAATATCCTTTCAACGAAGCGGCCATCGAAGCGGCCCAGGCGGTGCTGGTCCACAGCCGTTTCGCCCAATCCCGGATTCACGAAAAGTACCCGGCCAAACCGGTCGGTATCGCCCGCATGGGGGTGCCGCTGCCGCCCCTGGAAGGCAAAGAGACCGCCCGCGCCCGGTTAGGACTGCCCCAGGACGAATTTATCCTGGTATCTCTCGGCCATCTCAACCCCTACAAACGGCTCGATAGCGCCCTCTGGGCGTACAGGGCCTTCCGGCGGGAATACCCGCGCTCCCGTTTTGTGCTGGTGGGAAGTTCTTCGCCCAATTACGATGTAAAATCCATGATTAGCGCCCTGGGACTGACCAACTCGGTATATTTAACCGGTTACGCCAGCATGGCCGAACTGCAAGACTACACGGCGGCGGCGGACTGCTGCGTCAATTTGCGCTACCCGACCGCCGGGGAGACCTCGGCCAGTCTCCTGAGAATCATGGGGGCGGGACGCCCGGTGCTGGTCTCGCGGACCGGGGCGTTTGAAGAATTGCCCGACGACTGTGTTATCAAGGTGGACGTAGACGACACCGAAGAAGAGCTATTGCTGGAATACCTCCGGTTGCTGGCCCGCGACCCACGCCTGGCGGAAACCCTTGGGCGGAACGCCCGGCGCTACGTAGAAATTTCTTCCCGGCTTGGTGATGCCGCCTACGATTACTATAAATTTATCTGCCAGGTGCTTGGCAGAGAACCGGACCTGCCTTATATCCCCGACCCGACACCTCCTACTGGTGAGGTTGCCGGACCCACCCCGGTAGAAAGGGTTGAAGTGGGGCAACCTGGGGATGATTTTTCTGAAAATAGCCCGGACCTGTCGCCCGATTGGGAGGAAATAGCCCAGGCTGCTGCCGAAATCGGCCTGGAAGAAACCGACCCGACCCTGGAGAAAATAGCCAGGGCGGCCCGGTTTGCTGGACTATAAATTGCTTTTTATCCCGGAGGGACGGCAGTAATAGTCCAGGTTCAAATAGTAGGAATAGGAAAATGCCAGTGAAGACAAAATATTTATCCCCGGTCCGCCCGCTTTTTGTAGGATTACTTGCGCTGCTCCTGACCCTGGGACTGGCGGCCTGTGGCGCGAGTAACACTCCCACCCCGGTCGCGACCACGCCCCCGGCTACTTCCGACCCGGCGGCGAACGTGAGCGGCGGCACCTATAACAACGGCAAACTGGATTTACCCGGCACGACCCTCTTAACCGTAGATCCCGGCCTGGACACAGCCTTGAAAGGTCTGCTGGGCCCTGGTATAAACCCTTCCATCCTGACCCTCCAAATCTACGGCTCGGATTCCGAACCGCCAATCCTGGGCGAAAATGCCGATAGCGCCCTGGTAAAATCGGGATATGTCTTTCATGATGTGCGGGGCGGCACCGATAGCAAATTGATTATCAATGACAGTGAGGGCGCAGGAGCCTATACCAAAGCGGGCGGCCCTGACCTGATTGTGTTAGCCCGGGATGCCGCCTCCTTTACCTCGAACGGCACTCCACCCGGCGTGGATACCACCCTGTACCAGAAATTAACTGCTCAACTTCAAGGCAAGAAAAGTGTCCTGATTGTGATGTCGGGGCAAAATATTGTGCAGGTGGTCGCTAGCAACATTACTCCAACCCCAGCTCCCGCGAAATAAACCACCAATTAAAAAGCCAGGATTTAACCCCTGGCTTTTTTTGATTCTTCCCTGCTATAAATCGAGCTCTAAAGGGAACACCCGGTCCTTACAGTTGTAATCGCGGCAGGTTTGAGGCCGGATTTCGTAGATACTGCACCGTTTGTTCTTGTCAAGGTAGATACAACTAAAATTTTCCTTTTTCGGCAGGGTATAGTGAATATCAAGGTCGCGCATGCCGACACAACGCTCGCAATTACAGGTGGGGTCTTCCTCGATAAATTCGTAGCGCCCGCTTTTAGCCTCCTCCTCGGTCAACTTCACGAACTCATAAAGCTCGCAGCATAAAGACCCGCAGTAAGGGACACACTGGTCGCAATTACCGTTAAAGGTTACGGAGTCCGGCGCAAGTTCGAAACAGCCGGGATTATCTTTGACCGCTTGCAATTTAGCTTTTAGCGGAATCAAAAGCTGCTCCTGTTTACTCCGGTTGCTTGAAATCCCCCCTTTATAGTCATTTTCGAAGGGGAAAATTTTGTCTTTGCAATTATAGTTGCGGCAGGTCTGAGGCCGGATTTCGTAAATACCGCACCGCTTGTTTTCGTCGAGGTAGACGCAGCTATAGTCAGGGTTCTTGGGTAGAGAATAGCGTATACCCAGTTCACGCATGCCATGACACTTAACACAACCACAATTAGGGTCTTCCTCGATAAATTCGTAACGCCCGGTTTTGACTTCTTCTTCGGTTAGCGCAACATAGTCGTAAATCTGGCAGCATAAAGATTCGCAGTAAGGTACGCACTCGTCGCAGTTGCCGTTGAAAATCACAATCCCCGGTTCCATTTCGAAACAACCGGGATCGCCTTTGACAGCCTCCAACTTGGCTTTTAAAGGATAGATAGTCCGCATATCTCTCCAAATTTTGGGATAATAAATTTAGATTTTGTTTAAGTAATCAGGGAAAAGAAACACTGAAATATTAGCACTTATTTAAGGATAACACCACTGCCAGCCGTAAGACTATTAGAATTAGCTTAAAATGGCTCTCCAAAAGCAAAATTGGCCCAATATAATTTATCCGGTTCGACCTTCAGGGCGTATCTTCTTATGAAGCGCTTCACGGAGACGGTACGGACATCAGTGTTGATAGAGCAAGTACCATAAGAAGATGGTATCAGGACTAATATAATCGGAGAGGACAATTAAATTATGGACCATACCGAACCTTTGGGAAGTTTTACCAAAAAGGGTCTTAATCGTCGCAAGTTTTTACGGGGAATGGCGGCGACCGCCGGGTTAGGGTTAGGAGCGGGAATATTAGCCGCCTGTGGCGATAATACCGCGACCACCGCCCCGGCAGCTACCGCAGCCCCGACCACGGCAGCCGCCACAACCGCAGCTGCGGCAACGACAGCGGCAGCTACGACCAGTGCCCCCACTACGGCGGCAACAACCACCGTGGCGGCGACCACGGCAGCACCTACTACCGCCGCTCCTACAACCAGTGCGGCGACGAGTGCCTCGACGACAGCGGCGGCTACTTCCGCCACCGGGTCAGCCCCGGCGGGGTATACCGAGGTAGGCAAAATTTCGGCAGCCGGCGCTACCCCCGTAGCTTTTAGCTCCGGCAGCACCAAGGGCTTTGTCTTTGCCAAGAGCGCGACCGAGGTCTTCGCTTACAGCAACATTTGCACCCACCAGGGTTGCGAAGTTGGTTCGTACAAGGCCGACCAAAAAATGTTCATGTGTCCCTGTCATGGCAGCGAGTATTCCAATACGGGCGAAGTTCTTAAAGGCCCGGCCAAGGCCCGCTTGCCGTTATTTGACAATAAGGTTGTTGGCGATGTAATTTATGCCAAGTTAAGTTAAGTACCTGGCAAATATCTGGGCAGGGAGCCAACCTAGTGGATTCAATTTCTGCAATAAACGCGCAGGAACAGCAGGTCATCGAGCAACTGGTTAAACGGGTGCGCCAGGGAGATACGCAAGCCCTGGGCGCGCTCTATGACCGTTACGCGGGACGTGTCTATGCCTTTTTGCTGCGGGCAGTTCAACGAGAACTGGCCGAAGAATTGTTGCAGGATGTTTTCGTAGCTCTCTGGCAAAAAGTTTATCTTTACGACCCGCAACGGGGCTCCTTCAACGCCTGGTTTTTTACCCTGGTCCGTCACCGCCTCTACGATGCCCTGCCAAAATACCAAAAACACCAGTCGGAAGACCTGCTATCGGTGCCCGGTGTCGTGGAGTCGGTAGCAGAAATGACCGGGGACCAGTCTGACCTGGAAGACCAGGTTATCCGGCTTTTCCGGGATGAGGAGTTGCGCCGGGCGGTCAATCACCTGCCGCCCGACCAGCGCCAGACGATTTTGATGACCTATTTCGGCGGTCTCAGCCACAAGGAGTTGGCCGAGAAATTGAACCTGCCCGTCAGTACGATTAAGGGGCGTGCCCGGCTAGGTTTGCAGCGGTTACGCCAGTTGTTACCGGAGCAGTCTTAAAATGAATTGTGATGAAGTGGCCGACCTGGAAGAAAATTACCTCCTGGGAGATTTGAAGGGGGAGGAAATGAAAGATTTTGAACGCCACTTAAAAGCGTGTATTAATTGCGCGAAAAGATTAAGCGGCTACGAGGAAGTGCTTGGCACGTTGTTTGGCTCGCTCAAGCCGGTCGCACCTTCCCCTCATGTTCGTAAAGCGGTGCTGGACCAGGTGGATGGAATGCCCCAGGGCCCGGTAATCACTTTGGAGCGCCCGGCGCCAAAACCTATCTGGAACCGGTTCGGCCAAAATTTTGGCCGAATTCTCAGTCCGGTGGCGGCGGTCCTGGTGATTGGGTTGACCGTGGCAACCGTCTTCCTGAGTTTCCAGTTACAGCAGGTCAAAACCCAGCAGGCCGATATGCAGCAGGTCCTTGACCTGACCTCCTCGCCCGGAAGCTGGATCTGGTCGTTGACCCAACCGGATGTGCCGTTCGACTCCACCGCGCCGCGCGCCCGGATGTATGCCCGACCTGATAGCAATATCTACTTGCTAACGGCCACCCAACTGCAACCACCCCCGGACGGTCAGGTCTACCGGGCCTGGTATACCATGAATTCAACGACGGTTGACTACCTGGGTGATGTTAAACCGGACCCCAACGGCAACGCGGTCTTACAGGTGGCGAACCCCGACCACCGGGCCGCCGAAATAACCGGGTGTTTTATCACAAGGGAAAAAGCCGGGTCACCCCCTGACCAACCTACCGGGCCAAAATTCCTGGCCTGGAAAAAGAATTAACCCTGTAATAACCAAAGGCCGGTATCCTATAAGGAGGACCGGCCTTTTTGATTCTCCTCTTGATAATCTTAATAACTCTAGGCCAGCTTAGCCTGGACCAGTTTTATCCCGGTCAGAATAAGACCGGCCAGGTGGTTCGCCCGGATTTGCTGCTGGGAAGCCAGCCCAAGCCTGGAAGCGGCAGCCTGGAAAGTGTAATAAGAAGACCGCTTGCGCCCGCCCTGGTCGATAAGCCCGGCCTGGATAGTGGCGGTCTGGTCAGCATAGTTGTACCAGAAGACGTGCGAAATGTTCAGGTCGGGGTGGGCATTTAGCCCTTCAATCATGCTCGTCATCAGGCTCGAAATGTTCTGTTCGCACCCCTGCGAGGTAGTGGCAGCCACCGGGTATTTACAGGCGGCGGGCTGGTTGGTGGTCGTCGCCAGGTCGAAACCCCATTCGCTAATCAGGATAGGGGTTGCGCTGCCAACAAAACGACGCACGTTGCGTTGAATATCCTGGGTTAGGTAATCGGCGGGCGGCACGTAGCCGTTAGCCCATGCCGCGAACTGGTAGGGATGCAGACCCAGCAGGTCAAAGGGCAACCGCTGGTAGGTCTTCAGGAAATTCTGGACCGCATCCGAATTGATGAGCAAATTTACCCCGGCGTCACAGCCATAATTCTCCCATGGCAAGAGCTTATAACAGTTGTCAGGGCCGGGGTGGTCGTTGGTGTTGCAGGGTGTCTCATATTCCGGCGAACAGTTGTAGGCGCTGAGAATCCCACCACTGACAATTTTTACCTGTTTGTTGGTCCGCTCGGCATAGACCGTTGCCAGGAGCACTCCAAATTTCTGCATCCCATAGCGGACGCCTACCCTCTCCCCACCCGTGGTATCGCGCCGCCAGAGCCCATAGCCGCAGGCGTTCAGGTCAGACTGCAAAAAACCACAGACATTCGGCTCGTTCCAGAGTTGCCAGTACTGAATATAGGGATAGCGGGCGGTTAGCTCGTTAAAACCAAGCTGGTGGACCGAGTTCGCGCTATCCTGGCCGCAGCCTTTGAGATAGACATCGCGCACCCATTGGGCAAAAACCGCCGGGTCGCGCTCGTTTATATCGGAATAGCAGGTGGCAAAAGGGTCGACCAGGACGGCCATAACCTGGACACCGTAGACCTGCAACCAGTGGATAGCCCGGTCGTAACGTTTGAGGTTGGTCGGGTCGGTAGCCTTGAATTCGAGCCGGACCCACCCGCCGCCTAGCGCAGCAATTTCACGGGCCGCCACCGCGCCTTCGGTCCCGGCCAGTTTATCGAGCATTACGGTGGCATCGGTGCCCAACTGGAAACTGGCGGCTGGCGGATTGGCCTGGGCCAGGGGTGCAGCCTGGGTAGTTAGCGGTGAAAAACCACTGACCAGAACTTGTAAGAGAAAGAGTAGGAGTAAGACCAAGGGAAACCGGGAGGAAAATCTGATTTTGAACATTTATAAATCCGAATTCTGAAAAATAAAATAATCAGGTCTGGCCTATTATAAACGGAAGAATCGGGTTTTGAATACACTTTAGTGGGTCAATTTGGGGCGGGAAATTTATCCAAAACGTTTTTAAAATGATACGGACCGCTATGCTCGCCAGCTGCGGTCCGTTGATTGGTTTCGTTAGTGTTAGTAGGAGGAGATTTAAGAGGAATAAAATTTGGTCTCTTCGACCATCTTTCGACCGAGCGGTCGAATGATTTCTATTTGTAAGCTTTTTGTTAGCCATCGGCTTTCCTTGCTTACGGGATTATTATAGCAAAAAAAATCACAATGTCCATTAGACTAAAGTCCTATTATAGCCTTCTGCCTTTAGGCCAATATACGTATTTGAACTCAAAGTATAAGGCTTATAAGTTTTGCCTATGTAATTGACTGACTAATCCAATAATTATTGACCCGTCCAAACCGGGTCAAAAGTCCCTCCCGAACCACCCGCAACGGGTTTTGTGGATAATTCGTAGGCCGCGCCGCCGCTCCCTTTTACTCCCAGGAGATTACGTCCAGGTCCGGTAAAGGCCAACCAGCGCCCGTCAGGCGACCAGGCCGGGGAACCGGTATTCCGGCACTCCATTTCACAGGCCAGGGCCGGGGCCAGGGGCTTTTTAGGCCCAGCATTACCCTCGTCCCAACCAATTAAATAAAGATGAGGGTCATTCCAACCTAGCACCGCCAGGTTAGCCCCATCCGGCGAAAAGACCGGGCGCGCCGCCGACCCGGCCAAAATCCGGTCGCCGCCACTGGCGAGATTGAGGGCATGAATTTCCGAGGCGCTGACTTTTGGACCCCGGTCATCGGGCGAAAGCCGCATAAGGGTATAGACCAGCCAACCGCCATCTTTTGAAAAGGTCGGGTCGGCGGCCAGGGTATCTGGCTCGGTGATAAAGACCACATGCGGAGGCGCTCCCCCTTCACTTACGGCCAGCCTGACCTTGTTCACGTCATTGTAAAAGAAAGCCAGCCGCGCCCCGTCATTCGACCAGGCCAGGGCAGGAGTCACGTCCTGGGCAAGCTCACGGGATTGCCCGGTAGCAAGGTCGAGCAGGAAAAGGCCGGTCTTTTGAAAGCCCGAATAGGCGACATAGGCCAGAGTCTGGCCGTCAGGGCTGAGCGCGGCGCTGAGGCCATAGGCAACTACCCGGTTATTCCCTTTGAAGTCGTTGAGAAAAATAGCTTGCCGCCCGGCCTTTTCAGGTGCCAGGTAGACCAGGCCCGGCCCTTCGTAGGGCTGGCTGGCCCCGTTCACACTCCCCGGCAAAAGCCCTGCCGACCCGGCTTCACCCGCCCGGGAGGTGTAGCGATAAAAGGCCCCACTATCAATCTGCCGGTAGGCCAGGCCACCCGATTGGTCCAGGTCGGTCCTGGTAGCGGTATCCAGCGATAAGATACCGGAAGTGGCCGAACTCGCCGGGGCGGTGGCTGAACCATAGCGCCAGGTGTAATAGTGCAGACCGACATTCCCCATCTCGACCTGGTAGGCTGCCGGGTTAGCCGGGGTATAGGTCAACACTCGCCGCTCGAACGCCTGGACCAGCACTTCCCGCTCTACCCCGGCGACCTTAGCCGTCGTCCAGTACGGCTCGGTCAGGGGCAAGCCCACCGAAAAGAGCCAATCAACCACGTCTCCCTGGACGGTCTGGCCGTTTTCGAGGACAGGGCCCCGCGTCTGGGTCAGGAAATTCCAGAAGACCGCCGCGATATTATGGCCGGTCTGGGCGTTGTATTGCCCGAACGTGGCCTTTCCAACCAGGTCGCCGGGCAAACTTCCCAAAGTGCCGTCTTTGAGCAAGAACTGGCCGATAGGTTTCCCGGTCATATCGGGCTGGTTGGCGGAGGTCGAAGCCAGGTTCTGGAGGCTGGCATAGGTGGGCGCGTCCGGGTTAACCGCCAGGGCATCTCCGGCCAGGGGTAACTGGGCCGGGCTGCGACTTTCAAAGCGATTATCGCCAATCTGCATCTGCCCGGTAATCAGCTCTTTTGCCAGCAGACCGTTTGTGACGTACCACTTACTGCTCGCATCTCCGCCGGGATTAGTTAACTCCATCCGGCTCTTGTCGAAATACTGGACCAACCGGGAACCGCCGGGCGCTTCCTGGTAGCTCTCCTGTAAAGCCTGGCCCGGTTTGTCACCCCAGAGCCAGGTGCGGGAGGTCTGCCCGTTCGCCACCGGGGCATCGGTCCGGCTCCAGACCTTATTGAAAGCCGGGTCGGCAAACCCGCCCTGGCCGGTCGGGGCCGCAACCGGGATCTGGTCGGAGGTTGTAGTGGTCCCGGCAGGTGGCTGGTAGTCGGAATAAGCTTTAGGAATCCAGCCTTTGGCCTTGATAAGCTCGGCCCCAACGTTGCCGACCTCGACCGCCGCGTTGGTATTGGCAAATTCAGGCCGGTATTCGAGACGCCCTTTTTCAAAATACTGGACCAGGCGGCGCTGCCCGGTCTCCGGGTTGGTTTCCTCGAACGGCTCTGAAATAGGCGAGCCAAAGATATAATTTCCCAGGTGCTGCTGCCAGAAACTTAAAAATGGTTCCTGCAAGGAATGGGAGGTCTGGGTAAACCACTGGTAAGTGGCCGAGTTCGCTCCTAACTGGGTGGCCGGGGCAAAATTATACCCCCTGACGGCAGCCAGTTCCAGGCCAACGTTACCGAAATCAATCAAAAAGAGGTAACGGTCTATCCCCTGTAAAGTGCTGTATTCCGGCAAGGCGCGCCTTTCCTTGTGGTACTCCATACGCCCTTTTTCGAAATACTGGTACATCGGCGTCTTGACCGGGTCGTTCACAAAATCGTGCCGCCCGCTCCCCACATCTTCCTGCAAAAAGGCGTCGGTCAGGGGCAGACCGAAAATAAGCTCCGCGCCACCTCTCCGCCACATCTCGTACATAGGCGTGCCAAGGTAGTGGTCGGTTGCGGGGAAATAGTGGGGCGGATTAACTTTAGGGGCCGCTTTGGTGAGGGCCAGGTTGGTGGTCGTAACCGGGGTCGGGAGCGGGTCGGCCACAAAGTTGGTCTGCCAGACCTGGGCCGCCGGTTTAAGCTGGCCGTTCCGTTTAACGAGGCCGTAATAGCTGCCAATATCGTCCCAGGGTGGCGCGCCGGTCGGCTCGGCGTCATAGAGCATCCACTGTAAAATCCCGGCCACGTTGTGGCTTTTGGCAACTTCCAGGGTCTTATAATACTTATCGACCTGAGCGGCCTCGGTAAAGTCGGTGCTGAAGACCGGCCCGCTCGGCCACCCCATTTCCTCGATTACAATCGGCTTCTGGCGGTTGGTCTTTCCTTGTAACTCGTAAATTTCTTCGGCCAGGGCGTCGGCATTATAAGAGTGTTCCGAAACAAAGTCGGACAGGTCCAGGACAGTATAACCCTCGCTGCTCTGGCGGTAGAAACTCTCGCGTTTGCCCATGCCAACCGTAATCAGGTGGTTCGGGTCGAGGCTCTTTACATACTGGCGCATGCGGGAAAGCCAGACCAGGGTCGGCTCGGCGTTATCCTGGCTGTTCCAGAGGCCGTAGTTGTCCGGCTCGTTATGCAAGTCCCAGGCGATAACCCGGTCGTCATCCTTAAACGCGGTAACAATATCGTGGGCGTACTGGCGGTGATAAAGTTCCTCTTTGGTGCCGGGACCGGAAACATCCTCGAAGTCAAAAAGGGTAATAATCACGCCCAGGCGGTATTCCCCGGCAAGCTGGACAAACTGGCGCAGGCGGTCCAGGTATTCCGGCACCACGTAACCGCTACCGGGTTGGGTCCAGCCATAAATTGAGCTAAACGGCACCAGGATACGCACCGAGTTATCGCCAAGGGCGGCGGCCTGTTGCAAACCTTGCCGGACCGCCTCACTATCCCAGTACATCCACATGGCGGTGAAGGAATTGCCGAGGGGATAAAAATTGGTCCCTTTGAGGATAACGGTCTGGCCGTTGATAACCAGGCGGTCGCCCTGGGTCGTCATAAAATGTGGGGTATCGGCCCTGGCGGTAGGTAGTTCACCAATGAAAGCCAGAGAAAGATTCAGGATAGTTAACAGAATAAGGCCAAGACAGGTCATTTTGGCAGGCCGCGATTTAGGGGCCGGGATTATTTGGAGCATTAAGACGTGGCAAACCCTTCCAGATTTTTATAACAACCAGAATTTATAACAATTGTGAAGCGGAGGATACCCCCGGAGCTATATCAGGAGTATATCTTAGCCTCAGATTAAATACCAGGAGAGAATGATTAGAATTTTATAACCGTTGCGTGAAAAATTAAGGTTAACGAATATCGAAAATAAGCAAAGCAGAATTTGGATTTGCAGGAGGCAATGCGTTTCCCCACACCCGGACCGGATTTTTCCTAACTGATTTTTCTTTTATACCCATCTAAACTAGCAGAGTTAAATTTATCGGACCTGGATAGTAATTTTGGGGAAGTTTTTTATAAATGTTACTAGTAAAACTTGCTAAATTCCTGGCCGCTGCCGCCGCGATAGCCCTGGCGAACCTGGTCATTTTCATGGGTTTTTTGCTGGCAGTATTTGGGCGGCTCGACTTTTTCTACGGGGGAGTCGGTCTTTTAACCCTGGTGGTTTGCGGCCTGACCCTGCGAACTGTCTTTCTACGCCGCGAAAATCACCTGGGGACCGCCTTCGAATTCGTTGGGTACGGCCTGGTTACGGTTTTGGCCCGTTTCGTGGTAACCGACCTCGCTTTAGTGGCGAGTGGAGTGCTGGTCCTGGCCGGGCTACTTACCCTGGTAGAAATATTGTTAGCACCCCGGCCAGGACGCCAGAGTCCCTACCAGGGTTAATATATTGTAAAAAGACCTCCGCCCTGATAAAGGTTCGGAGGTCTTTTTTGTACCTACTATAGCCGGGTTATTGTTCCGCTTTGTTCAAAGCGAAACTAGCCGCCATAAACCTCGTCTGCGGCCTCAAAGGCGGAGGCGGCAATCTGGTCCGGCGATAAACCAAAATGACGATAGAGGTCGGCCCGGCTGGCCGACTGGCCGAAATCGTCCACCCCCAGCGAAGTCACCCGTGTACCGTACACGCTGCCGAGCCAGGCCAGCGAGTGCGAAGCGGCGTCCTGGATGGTCACAATCGGGGCGTGGCGTTCTTCCGGCGGCAGCAGGACGGCCAGTTGCCCAAAATCGCTCGACCCATTGACACGGGCTTCTTTCCAGCGCCGGAACAAAGTGCCCGGACTGGTCAGGTTAATGACGTTGGCCGCGATACCCTCGGACTGCAACATCCGGGCTGCTTCCAATGTCTCAGGCAGGATGGCCCCACAGGTAACGAGATGGACCATATTTTGTTTGTCTCCGCCCGGCGCTTCGAGCAGACGATAGCCCCCGGCCAGGACCTGGCGGCGCAATTCTTCTTCACCTAACCGGGCCAGGGCCGCCTCGAAAGGAGCCTGGTCCACGTTCCGGGTCGAGAGCCGCAGGTAGGTCGATTGCCCGGACTTGCGGTCGCAGCACTGGCGCAGACCTTCCAGCATCATCCACTCTACCTCTTTGCCGTAACACGGCTCGTAGGAGAGCAGGTGGGGTAGCTCGACCCCCAGCGAGGGCGTTACGGTGGATTGGTGCGCCCCGCCTTCCGGCGAAAGAGTGATACCGGCAGGCGTCCCGGCAAAGATAAACTTGGAGCCGCTATAGAGGCCATAAATCAGGGCGTCGAGACCCCGGCAAATAAAGGGGTCGTAGACCGTCCCGATGGGGAACAACTGCTGGCCGCTCAGTTCGGTGGAAAGGCCGAGCATACCGAGCAGCATGAACAGGTTCATTTCGCTGATGCCAAGCTCGATGTGACGGCCCGCCGGGGAGGGCTGCCACTTGAGCATCTTGGGGCCGCTTTCTTCGTAATCCACCGCTTGCGAAGGCGAGAAGACCCCCACCCGGTTAATCCACCCGGCCAGGTTGGTCGAAATAGACACGTCCGGCGAAGTGGTCACCACCCTTTGCCCGACCTCGTCCACGTCCGCCAGGCGGCGCACCACCCGGCCAAACGCTTCCTGAGTCGAGGTATTATTGCCCTGGTTTACATCGAGTTGAGCCGGGATTTTGTCGGCGGACAGCACCACCGGGGCCGTTTTCTCCTGGGGGTAAAGCCGCTCTTTAGCGGCCCGGCACAGTTTGCCTTCGGGAGAGTCGGGCGAGAAAGGCGCCCATTCGTCCGCCAGGGAAAGACCCACCTTCTCGCGAAGTTGCTCGACCTGCTGGGGCGTCAGCAGGGCCGAGTGGTTCATGCGGTCCCCGGCTATCGGTAAACCCCAGCCCTTGACGGTATAGGCAAAGATAACAGTCGGGACTTTGGTCTCGCGGTCGGCTTCCTGGAAGACCCGCAAAAGCTCGTTGAGGTCGTGACCGCCCAGGTTTGCCAGCAATTCGGGCAAATCGGCGTCCGGCATATCTTTCAACAGTTCGGCCAGTTCTCTGCCGAGCGGCCCGTTTACCAACCGACCCCGCAAAGCCGGGCCGTCCAGCCGCAAGAGGGCCTGGTATTCTTCGTTGCTCATTTCGTCAATGCGGCGGCGTAAAGCTTCTCCACCGGGCCGGGCGAAAGCCGACTGCAATTTCTGGCCGTACTTGGTTTCCAGCACCTTCCAACCGCCGACCTCGAAATGGCGTTTGAGCTCCGATGCCTTGATGCCAGGCACCACCCGGTCCAGGCTCTGGCGGTTCAGGTCTACAATCCAGATGACATTGCCAAGACCGCGCAAGGCTTCCTCGGCTACCGCTTCCCAGATGCTGCCTTCGTCGAGTTCGGCATCACCGAGTAAGGCCACAAAACGGCGGCTGGTGACGCTGCCGAACTGGGCCTGGGCGTACCGGTGTCCCAGGGCGGCAAAGGCCGGGCCAACGCCACCCAGCCCGACCGAGCCGGTGGAGAAATCTACGGGGTCAGGGTCTTTGGTGCGGCTGGGATAAGCCTGCAACCCTTTGTAGGACCGTAATTCGGGCAGGTACTTGGGGTCGAGATTGCCCATGAGATACTGGACGGCGTGATAAGCCGGGGAAGCGTGCGGTTTGACCGCGACCCGGTCGCCCGATTTCAGGAAATAAAAATAGAGTGCAGTCAGGATACTGACCATCGAAGCCGAGGAAGCCTGGTGGCCGCCGATTTTGCTCTTATCAGGGTTGGGCCGGACGTTGTTGGCGTGATGGACGATATTGGTCGCCAGCCACAGCACCCGGCGCTGGATTGATTCGAGGGTGGCTAAATCTTCCGACGATAGCGGCTGGAAAGATAGCGGTGGTTGGGTGGTTCCGTTAGCCTCCGGGTTAGTAAGAAACGATTCGTCCTGGCGTTGGGCTAAATCTAATTTTGCCAGGGCTTCGGCCTGGGTTTTGTCCAATTCTCCGGCGAAAGACATGCAGTTCCTCTCATCAATGTATTTTTGAATGCTGTTTGAAAATAATTATGAAATCGTCAAACGGGGGAACCCTGACCCCATAGAGCGATTTCACCAGACTTCCAGGATAGAAATGAAATTCGGTCCTTTTCTTCATCCCGGCCTGAACCTGTTGTGCGGTAAAGCAGTTTTATACGAATCTATTATAGCAGGGAAAGGGTATCAAGCAAAAGGCACCGGATTTCCTCCGGTCGTCATGGCGCGGGCCGCCCGCAGGAGGATTGCCAGTCGCTGGGCCTCAATAACCTGGCGCGAGGCGGTCTCGCCTTCGGCGTCGCGGCCCAACCTGACCGGCTCGTTTTCGGCGGCCAGGTAATAACTGACCTGTTTGCGGCGGGCTCGGACAAGCGTGTTTTTAGGAGCGTGGAGTTCCAGGTCGGGCCATTTCTTCTTGCCCGGCTTCTTTTTGGAAGGCTTGGCCGGGACTTCCGGCTCGACGACCGGCTTTTCGACGATAACCCCGGCTTCCTTGCAAGGCTGAAGTTCCCAGGTCTTGTGGCGGTGACAGTAGAGGGCGTAGGATTTGGCCCAGGTCAGGGGCATGACGATATGCGGCCCGAAGGCGTATTTTTCGGCGTCGGACTGCCTTTTATCGTCGGGCAAACGGCGCGGAGTCGCTCTACCGTTCTCGACCAGCCAGATTTCGGGATATTCGATTGCCAGGGCGTTGAGTAAATTCCGGCGGTATTCGTGCAACACCTGCCAGACCCCGTTAAAATACCCGGCCTCGGTCAGCCAGGCCACCTGGGCCGGGTTGAGTGGGAACTGGTTAAAAAATTCCTCGTTGACCGAGCGGTAGAATTTGCGGGCTCCACCGGGCGCAACCGATTTAAGCAGTTCGACCGCCAAAGGCCGGTAACCGCCGATGACATACAACTCGCCTGCCTCGATTATAACGCACCAACCGGGAGCGGGACGCTCTCGTTTCTTCCGGGCCGGTTTTTCTTCAATTGTCACTGTTTCTTCAGTCATAAGTATATAATACACCACACCAAATATTCACGGTTTATACGTGACAAAAATCTTGCTATTATTAAATAATATCTTGAAAACGAAGGAAACGGAGCCGGGTAAGGTCAAAATGAGCGAGGAAGATTATAACGACGGTAGTTTTAAGGGTGACGCCCTGCGCGCCACCGAAAAAGCCGAACGGCGCGAACGCCGCCGCGAACACCAAAAACAGGCCCCGGTCGAGGCCCGCTACGGCATCTGGACCGGCGAGGGTTATTTGCGTGAAGGCGAGGGCCTGGAAAAGCTGGTCGCCGAAAAAAGCCTGGGTGGTGGCACTACTTCTAATCGCCGGGAAAAACGGCGCAATAAGAAGAAAAAGAAATAAAGTAACCCCCTATTTGAAAGCAAGCGCCTGTTTCACTCCCCAAGATTTGGCCGGGGTCCGGGCGCTATATAGCAGTGCCTACCTCGAAGATTTGCCCGGTGGGATGTATGTATCGGCCTACCCCTATTTCAACCCGGCGGGAAAAGCACTCGATTATTCTAAAATCAAGGAGCCTTCCTGCCAGGTAGGGAAGTTAATAGGCCACAGGCTTACATAATCACCTTTTTTCATTTATTAAGGCAAGTCGTTTGCCTTTAATTAAATTCAAGTTTCTTTATTCAGGCAGGATGGTTATAATAAAGGCAGAGTTTGAACCAGCTACCTTCAAAAAGCGAAGCTGCTTTTTTAAATTTACCCGGTTAACGAAAGGTTTTTAAACCCATGAAACTGGTGACTTTTACCGACAACGCCGTCCATATTGACCCCCATGCTAACCGCCAGGACACCGGCACCGGGGGCGTCCTGCACAATGGGCGCGTATACAAACTGAGCGCCCTGGCCCAATGGGCCCAGCAAAACAACCACCTCACCTTTCAAAACGTGCCGTCCAGCGTCCTCGACTTCGTCAACCTGACTGTCGTAGAGCGGGAAACCCTGGCCGAACAAAGCCACAAACTGGAAGAAGCGGGAATTAGTTCGGTGGGGCTGGAAGAAGTCCGGTTGCGGGCCCCTATCGAATTGCCGCCAAGCGTACGCGATTTTTACGCCTTCGAGCAGCACGTCAAGACGGCCAGGGCTAACCGCGGCCTGGGGATGATACCCGAATGGTACGATTTCCCGGTCTTTTACTTCTCGAATCACCGGGCTATCTACGGGCCTGAAGATGAAATCCCCTATCCCCGCGAATCTAAAGCCCTCGATTTTGAACTCGAAATGGCCTGTGTGATTGGCCGGGCCGGGCGCGATATTCCAGCCCAGCAGGGGAGCCTCTATATCGCCGGGTACTGCGTGATGAACGATTGGAGCGCCCGCGATTTGCAGATGGAAGAAATGAAACTCAACATGGGTCCGGTCAAAGGCAAAGACTTTGCCACCTCGCTTGGCCCCTGGCTGGTGACGCCGGACGAACTCTCCGGCCAACTGACCGAACAGGGAGCCGCCGAACGCTACGACCTGGCAATGACCGCCCGCCTGAACGGTAAAGAGATTTCCAGGGGCAATTTCAAGGATATTTATTTCAGCTTTCCACAGATGATTGAGCGGGCTTCTATGAACACCTGGCTGGTACCGGGCGACATAATCGGCAGCGGGACCGTCGGGACCGGCTGTCTTTTGGAATTCGGGGACAAACGCGAGCGTTATCTTCAGCCGGGCGACGTGATGGAACTGGAAATCGAGGGATTGGGCGTACTTCGCAATACCGTTATTGAATCAAATTAGGATAGATTGGGGTGAATTCATAAATGAGCAGTGAGAATCCAAAAATGGATGAGATTCGCCGGAGCGTGGACGAATCTTACGGGCGGATAATGGACCTGATAGAGACCCGGTTAAAGAAACTGGACCACGACCGGTTGTACCTGCCGCCCGCCGAAAACGAGTGGAGCGTGATGCAAAGCCTGGCCCATATCGAGGAAATCATGCCTTACTGGGCCAACGAAATCGAAAAACTGGTGGGTAAACCGGGCCAGAAGTTTGGCCGGGTCATGACCGATGAGGCCCGGTTGCGGGCTATCGCGGAACACGGGGATGATGAGTTGGCCCAGGCCGAAACGGTCCTGCCCGCCAGTTACGCCCGCATGAAAGAAGTGCTGGCCGAGTTGACCGACGCCGACCTGACAAAGACCGGCGTCCACTCAAAGTATGGCGAAAGACCGCTGGAATGGTTCATGCGCGAGTTCGTAACCGACCATCTCAAGAACCACATTACCCAGCTTCAGGAATGCCTGGTAGCGATTTCCCTCAAATAACCTAACTCAGTTCGGCCAGCAATTGACCGCGCAATTCGAGCAATTGAACATCGTTCCGGTTGCGCGGTCGAGGCAGTTTGACCTCGATTATCTCCTGGACCCCCGCCGGTTTCTCGCCCAGCACCACCACCCGGTCGCTCAGGTAGAGAGCTTCTTCGATGTCGTGGGTAACCAGGAGCATGGTCGGGCGGTAATCATGCCAGACCTTCAAAACAAGGTCTTGCAACCGCATCCGGGTAAAGGCGTCCAGGGCCGAGAATGGCTCGTCCAGCAACAACACCTCCGGCTCCCCGGCCAGGGCGCGGGCCAGGGCGACCCGTTGGGCCATCCCGCCCGACAACTGGCGCGGCAATAATTTCGCCGAGTCGGTCAGGTCCACTTCTTCCAGCAGACCGGCCACCACGTTATCTTTGGAAGATTTACGGGCCGGGGAAAGGCCAAAGGCCACGTTATCCCGCACGTTCAGCCAGGGGAAAAGGCGCGGTTCCTGGAACATCAGCCCGACCTGGCGGCCCGGCGCGGTAATCGGCAGGTCGTTCACCCGCACCTGGCCCGCGTGGACCGGGTCCAACCCGGCGACCAGCCGTAACAGGGTCGATTTGCCGCATCCACTCTTCCCGACCAGGCTGATAATCTCCCCCGCCTCGACAGCCAGGTTCAAGTCGTTAAAAATCTGGGACCCGGAAAAGCTTTTGCTTACCCCTTCAATCGTCAACAAACTGCTCATGCTATCTCCCCTTGAAAGTATCGGTCCAGCGCAACAGCCATCTTTCGGCCAGTTGGAGCAGCCAGTCGCACAGTTTACCCAGGACCGCCAGCGTGATAATCGCCACCAGCATGATATCGGGGCGGCTGCTGTTCTCGGCGTCAATCAGCATAAAACCGAGCCCCCTGGTAGAAGCAATCAGTTCGGCGGCAACCAAAAACAGCCAGGCCTGGCCGAGACCAATCCTCAGCCCGGCCAGCAAGTAAGGTAGGGCGGCGGGCAGAACAATCCGGTAAATCAGGGCGAACGGTTTCAAACCGAAGATGTAACCGACTTCGACCAGTTTCCGGTCGGTCTGGCGAATACCGCTGACCAGGTTGAGATAGACCGGGAAGAAAGCCCCGATAGCAATCAAGGTGATTTTGGGCGGCTCGTCAATGCCCATCCAGAGCAACAGGAAAGGCACCCAGGCCAGCGAGGGGACGTTTCGCAAGGCTTGCAAGAATGGGTCAGCCAGCCGTTCTACCGGGCGAAAGAGACCTACCAGGGTGCCGAGAAGTAAGGCGATAACCGCCCCAATGGCAAACCCGGCCAGCACCCGGCCCAGGCTGACGGTGATGTGACGAAACAGTTCGCCGTTGTTAAAGAGTTGCAACCCGGTATTCCAGACCCGGCCCGGCGTGGGGAACTGGTTGACGGGCAGCAGGTGGGCAATATCGGTAATGTACCACCACAGGACCAGGAAAATGGCCGGTAGGATTAAACCGACCAGGGGATTTAAACGCCCCAAAAACCCCCACCGCCGGGTGGGAGTTTCGGGGTTACTATTTTTCGAAGCGACGCCGGGAGTTGACTCGTTGTCCAGCGCCGGCCTGATTTCAATGAGGCTCAGGGTTCGACTCCTTTGCTACTTGATAACCGCGCTGGCGAACGTGGGGTCAATCAGTTCGCTTAAAGCTTTGGTCGGGTTGGCATCGTCCGGCACCAGTTTTTCCGAGGTCAAAATCGGCACAACCGGGGTCAGGGCCGATTTCAAAGCGTCGCCCGGTACGCCCACGCCCGCTTTCGGGTCAAGGACGGTCCGTTCGACCAGTTCTTTCTTGGCGACCGGCAACGAAAGTTTGGCTTCGTCGGACAGGATTTGAGCGGCCTGGTCCGGGTTAGCCAGGATCCACTGGCGGGCCTTTTCATACTCGGCGATAACCTTCCTGGCATAGTCGGGATACTGTTTCAAGAAATCTTCGCGAGCGTTCAGGGTGCCGTAGGTGTTGTAGTCAATGTTGCGGTAGATGATTTTCGCACCATCTTCGAGTTCAGCCGCAGCCATATGGGGGTCCAGGCCGACCCAGGCGTCTACCTGGCCGCGCTGCAAGGCGGTCCGGCCATCGGGGTGCTGCAAGTTGACAATTTCAACATCCGACTGGCTCAACCCGGCGTCCTTCAGGATACGCAGCAGGAAGAAAAAGGGGTCGGTCCCGCGTGTAACAGCGATTTTCTTGCCTTTTAGCTGCTCGACTTTGGTAATGGTCGAGTTGCCCGGCACGACCAGGGCGGTCCATTCCGGCTTGGAATAAACGTAGACCGTTTTGAGCGGGACGTTATTGGTCCGGGCCAGCAGAGCGGCGGCCCCGGCGGTCGAGCCAAAATCAATGCTATTGGCCGAAACATATTCGTTGGCCTTATTGCTGCCGGTGCTGAGGACCCATTTCACGTTGATTTTATCGGCGGCCAGGTCGCTTTCCAGCCAGCCGAATTTCTTCAAAACCAGGCTGCTGGGGTTGTAATAAGCGTAATCGAGCCGGATTTCGGTAGGTTTGTTACCGGTGCCGGTAGAAGGCGCGCTCGCGGCAGTGGTGGCGGACCCCGCACTGGTGCCTGCACTGGTGCCCGCAGCGGCAGTCGTGCTGGCCGGGGCGGTGGTCGAAGTGGCGTCACCGCAGGCCGCGAGTACCAGCGAAGTTGCCAACAATAGCGCCATCAATATAAAGAGCGAGCGAAAGCGGGTGGACATGATCTCAAAATTCCTTTCGTTCCAAAGCCGGACGCTTTGGGGCATTCCTAATCAAGCCTCTGGCGGTTTCCGCCGAAGCTGTATCTCCTCACCTGTATTTTTTATCTTAGTTTAGCCTGGTGGTATCTCTGAGCATTTGGTGCCGTATCTTCATTGATATAGCCTATTTTTACTTACTTTATCAATTTTGTCAAGCATTATTCCAACTAATTTTATCAATTTTGTCATTAATCTCCTTGCAGGCTAAAGAAACTCCCTTTTGACGCGGAATACCTTTTTTTCACTGCCAAAGCGGGGAGATCAGGTAAAGGTTTTGAGGAACATAAAACGGCCCTAAAGAAAGTTTTAAAAGATTAGGTGGTTGGAACTCAGGTTTTATGCAGGCAGGAATATTCCCGCAGCAACGGGACAGTTTTAACAGGAAAGCATTTTCGGGTGCCAAAAGACAGCTAAGAGGTTATAATCGGAACAGCTTTACCGTCGCACCCTCGAACAACCGGCATTTTACTGGCAATAATTAATTGGAATCGGAATGAGATTTTATGGCAAAAGAAAACGCAGCCGCCGAAGGCTTCGCCGATTTGCGGGTCCACTCGCACTATAGTTTCCGGGATGGCGTGAACAGCGTGGACGAACTGGTCCAGGTGGCGGTGGAGTTGGGCCGCCCGGCGATGGCCCTGACCGACCACGGCCTGGCGGCAGGCTTCATTCAGTTGCAGGAAGCAGCGGACCGTCACGGGCTGGCGAACCCGATTTTCGGGGTGGATATGCCGGTGGCCTGGACGGAGGCGGAGAAAGAGGCCGGGTGGGCCCAGGAAAGCTGCGGAGCCGAAGCGGCCCGGTTGGCGGCAGGCGGCAAACATAAACCGAGCTATAACGTGACCCTGCTGGCCCGTGACGAAACGGGTCTGCAAAACCTGTTCAAGGTGCTGACCTGGGCCGGGACATACGGTTATGACGAAAACGGCAGCGAGGGACCGCTCCTGCACGAAGATGTATTGCTGAAAAATGCTTCCGGCCTGGCGGTGTTGAGCGGCGGGTGCGGTGGCAAGATTTCGCGGCTGCTGGCGACGGGCAAAGTCACCCAGGCCGAGGATACTGCCCGGCTCTACCGGGAAGCTTTTGGAAAATACTTTTACCTGGAATTGACCGGCCATAACTCGGAAACGGTCGCTGCCGACCGGGCGCGGGTGGCGGCTTTTGGCAAACAACACGACCTACCGTTACTGGCAACCTCGGACGTGCATTACCTCTATCCCCAGCAAGCGGCGGCGCGGGATTTGTTGTGGGCGGTGGCCGATAACGCCCGGGCAGACGACCCCAAACGCCGCCGTCCGGTGGGGGAGGACGCCCGGCCTTTGACCCTGGACGAACTGGTTGCCCGTTTCGGCGAATGGCCGGAAGCGCTTGAAAATGCCGGGAAGCTGGCGGCGGAATGCCGGGTGCGGTTGCCCAAGTCGGAACTGATTGTTCCAAATTTTGAAATCCCGGACCAGTTCGAGAGCAGCGAAGCGAACGCCGCAGCCCAGTATCTCGAAAACCTCTGCCGGACCGGGCTGGAAAGCCGTTTTGGCAAGCAATTGCCGGAAGCGGTCGAACAACGTTTGAAGACCGAGATGGGTGTGATTCGAGGAGCCGGGTTTGCCCGTTACATCCTGATTGTGGCCGATATTGTCCGGCAGGCCCACAAGATGGGCGTGTTGTGCGCTCCGCGCGGGAGTTCGGCAGGGTCGCTGGTCTGCTACGCGGTCGGGATTACGCCGCTCAACCCACTCGATTACGGGCTGTTATTCGAACGCTTCTTGAACCCGGCCCGGCTGGCCCCACCCGATATTGACCTCGATATTGCCGACGAGGACCGGCCGCGTCTGCTCGATTACGTGGTGCGGCGTTACGGCCTGGAAAACGTGGCCCATATTACCACCCACAACTTTGAAGGCGCAAAATCGGCCCTGCGGGACGCCGGGAAAGCCCTCGGCAGTGACATCTTTCTTATAAACCGGCTCGTCGGGCTGGTCCCGATTGAGTTCCAGCGTCCCTATTCGCTAAGCCGGACCCTGGAAGAAGAACCCGAAACCGGGCGCCTTTACAAGAACGACCCGGCGGCAAAGACCCTGATTGACACCGCCCTGCAACTGGAAGGGACCGGGCGCAATAGTGGGACACACGCGGCAGGGGTGGTTATTACGCCAGAACCGGTTGCGACCTATGTCCCACTTATCAGGACGGAAGGGCTGGGCCAGGAGCAGCGCAAGGCCGAGGTTCGCAACCAGGCGCGTAACATGGCCCGCAGCCAGGCCCGCCAGGCTGAAGGCGACAACTCAGGGGAGGGGGGAGAACCGGACGAACAGACCGGGCTGCTATTCCCTTCGGTGATGACCCAATGGAACATGGAGGACATCGAAAAGCGGGGTCTTCTAAAAATAGACCTGCTCGGCCTGACCGCCTGGAGTACCATCGGCCACGCCCTGAAATTTATCGAGCAGGAGCGGGGTGAAAAACTGGACGTGTGGAACCTGCCGCCCGATGACAAACCGACTTTCCAGGCCCTTTCGCAAGGGTACACGTTGGGGGTCTTCCAGCTCGAAAACCAGGGCATGACCGAGTTCACGCGGGGGATGAAACCGCAGTCTATCGCTGATCTGGCCCTGATGATTGCGGCCTACCGGCCCGGCCCGATGCCTTTCCTGGGGCGGTTGCTGGCGGTGCGGAACGGTCGGGAACCCCTCAAAACGCCCCACCCGTTGCTCGATCCAATTATGGCCGAGACCTATGGGGTACCGGTCTACCAGGAAACGATGCTCAAAATTGCCCAGGAGGTGGCGGGCTACAGCCTGGGCGAGGCGGACGTTCTGCGTAAAGCAATCGGCAAAAAGAACCAGAAGGAGCTTGTAGCCCAACATGCCAAGTTCCTGGCGGGGGCCCAGGAGCGGGGCCTGACCAAACCGGTCGCCGAGGCCATCTGGGAGATGTTCCCGCCTTTCGCCTTTTACGGTTTCAACCAGGCCCACGCGATTATTTACGGCTTCCTGACCTATATCACGGCCTACCTGAAACAGCATTACACTCTCGAATACCTGGGGGCGCTCCTGACCGTAGCGGGCGGCGATACCGAGGCGATTATCAAGGCGAGTTCGGAAGCACGGCGGTTAGGCGTGCCCCTCCTGGGGCCGGACGTGAACCGGAGCCAGGGGCGGTTGGCGATTGACCGCCTTGATGACGGGCAAGCGGCCCTGCGGTTTGGCCTCAGCACGGTCAAGGGGCTTGGCCCGGCAGGATTAGAAAGTTTACAGGCGGCGCGGGCGGAGGGTCCGTTTATCGGGCTGGCCGACTTTGTAAAGCGGGTGCCGGGGCGAGCCGTGAATGCCCGGACCCTGACGGCGCTGGCACGGGTTGGAGCCCTGCCGTTTGCCAACCGGGCCTCGGTGGAAGCGACTATCCCGGCGGCCCAGAAGGCGGCCAAGGCCAAAGCTTTCCAGGAACCACTGGTCGAGGAAACACCAGAATACCCGCTGGAAACCCTCCTTGGCTACGAGCAGGAATACCTGGGGGTCCACGTGACCCCGCTCCCTGTGACCGAAACGGTCGAACGGTTGGAGGCGGAAAAACGGATTGATACGACCACGCTCGATGCCGCCGAGAAAACCGGGCAAATCGTCCGCCTGGGCGGGGCTATTACCGGGGGACGGGAACAGCAAAGCCGCTACGGGGTGATGTACGTCTTTAACCTGAATGACGGGCGCGGCCTGCTGGAAGTGACGGTCTTTCCAAAACTGCACCGCGAGTTCAAGCCGCTCCTGGTGGAAGGCAAACTAATCGTGGTGGAGGGGAAGGTCGATACCCAGGAAGGCCGGGCCCGCTTACAGGCCAACAAGATTTCTTCCGCCGACTAAACCTGAATAAAAAAAGTCCCGGTGAACTTTTCGCTCGCCGGGACTTTTTGGTTTCAAAGAACTTTTAATAATTCGCCAAAATTGCTCAAAAATAGTGAAACATCCCGGTAGCGGGGCGGGTCTAAACCCACAGAACGATAAAAAATAATAATCAAATCTAAAAATTAAACATACACTTGTAACAATTATCTGAACGGCAGCGAGAAAATAAGGTTAGCGAAAGGACGGTAAGTCAAATGCCATTCACGGCGATGAGCGGACAGGAGTACTCGATTTCACAGGTGGGCCTGTCCATTTTCCACGAAGACATCACCTCGGTGATGGGCGGAGTGGATATAGACCTGGCGACGATGCCAATTCCGCCAGGCCAGTACGAGCTACGGGTAAACACCACGATGGGCGGGGCCGACATTTTCCTGCCTCACTACGTGCGCTTTACCATCAACGGTACGACCATCATGGGCGGCAAGGATATTCACACCGGGGCACGCTACTGGCGCAAACTGGTCCGCAAATTCAAAAAGCAGATGGACCTGCCCGACTTCCCGCCCGAATTTGCCCTGAGCGAATTTAACCCGGAACAGCCGGTTATTATCCACCTGGTGTTAAACACCGCGATGGGTGGTGTGGACATTTACCAACTCTAAACCCTAAATAATCTCTCCAAACAAAAGGCCGGAATGAGCAACCCGGCCTTTTTATTTATTCTCTTTTATCTTCTTTTCGTTCTTTTATTCAGAAAGTGCTTCGAGTAAGTGGTTTATTGCCGCGTTGGTGGGAATAGAGGGGTAAGCCCCCGCCCTGGTGACCGCCAGCGCCCCGGCGGCATTCGCAAACCGTAACGCCTCCTGGGGCGTCCACCCCTGGACCAGGGCAAAAGCCAGCGCCCCGGTAAAACTATCACCAGCGGCGGTCGTATCCACAGGCCGGACCGGAAAACCCGGCACCGTAAAGGCTTCCTCGGCGCTTACCCAGGCCGCTCCCCGTTCGCCGAGCGTGACAACCACCACCGCCGGACCGGGCCGGCCAGGCTGTCCGAGCAACTGCCGGGCGGCAGCTATTTCATCGGCTGGCACGGCTTGCCTGCCCTCTTTAGCCGCCAGGGCCGCCATTTGAATAACTTCGGTCTCGTTCAGTACCAGCAAATCGAGGGAGCCGAGCAGACCGGGCGGTAGCGGTTGGGAAGGGACCGGCGCGGGTGTCAGGATAACTTTAACCCCCTTCGACCGGGCCAGTTGGGCCGCCTTTTCGCAGACCGCCAGGGGGATTTCCAGTTGCAACAGGAGCGCCCCGGCCTCCTCAAATAACCCTTCCACATTATCCAGGTCAGCGGGAGAAAATTCGAAGTTCGCGCCCGGCACCACCACGATGGTGTTGGCCCCGGCGGCATCTACCGTAATCGAGGCTACCCCCGTACTGATAGCCGGGTCGGAAACCCGCCCAACCCCGGCGGTATTGATTCCCTCGGTGGCAAGGGCGGCAGCCAGGCGGTCCCCGAAAGCGTCCTGGCCGAGTTTGCCGATAAAGGCCACCTCGCCCCCGGCCCGCCGGGCCGCTACCGCCTGGTTAAAACCTTTCCCACCCTCAAAAGTGGCAAAAGAAAGACCGGCAACCGTCTCACCGGCCCGGGGCAGGCGGATTGCGCCCACCACCAGGTCCATGTTCAGGCTGCCGGCCACTACAATTTTTTGCATTAGTAGTGAATCTGGACTCTTGAGCCGAGGGTCAGGAAGTTCCAGGCAAAGTAGGCCGTGTTGTAATCCTCGTTGACGCAGCCGTGGCTACCCGTTACCCCGAAGACGCTCCGCCACCAGGCGTAGTGCAGCGCGTGACCCTCCCAGGTGAAATACATGGTGTAGAGGACGTTATCGAGGTCGTAGTAGTCACCCGCACCGACCGAGCCGCCCCGCATCCGTTCGTTAGCGACCAACCGCAGGATGTGGAAAGTGCCGGTCGGGGTCGCATGGTTGGGTGTACCGGTCGTAACCAGGCTCGTCAGGACCGGGACATCGCCTTCGTAGAAGGTTTCGTACTGGCCCGACAAATTCACGTCCACCCAGTGTTCCCACAGGTTAGTGGAATAGGCGGGTAAGTTATTGGCGTTGAGGTTGACCGAAACATCCACGTTATTCAGAGCGGCCATCTCGGTGCCGAAGTTCGGGTCTATAATCGCCCCCGTATCGGGCGACCAGAGCATCCGGCCCATTTCAAAAAGCTGGGTCTGCCAGGTCTTGCCGAGGTTATCGACCAGGGTATATTCCTCGGTCAACGGGTAGCCCCACATAAACAGGTCGCCGGTCGAATTGTAGAGGTTCAAAAAGCCCTGCTGGACGGTATGGCCGGTCTCCGGGAAGAACTTCACGACCTGGGTATTCGGGGACGGGGCGACCGGTTGGAAAGCTTTGCTGGCTTTGACATCTGCGGTCTGCTGGTCGTAAAGCATCCGGCCAATCGGGTAAGTGCGGGTTTCGTAGGAAGTCCCAGCAAATTCAGGAAAATAGGCCAGGGCGACCTTCTGGAAATACTGGACGGTATGGCCCTGCGCGTCGGTAAAGGGTTTAGCCATTGGCCCGCCAAAGCGGTCGTAGCGCCCATTCATGCGCCAGAACCGCAGCAGGGGATTGGCGATAGACTGGCCGAAGTTGGGGAAAAAGACCTCCGCCGGGCCCACGATGCTTTTAGGGGCGGGTTGGGGCACCCTTACGGCGGCCAGGTCATTGACAGCGGGAGGGGTAGCCGCCAGGGCTGTAGATAACCCGGTACTTTCGAAGGCAATAAAGAAAATAATCAACCCCACCATACTAACAAAGAACTTTTGGCGATTAATGTTCACCGGGCTACTCCTTGTAAAATGTTCGACAAAACAGGTCAGGCTACAATCCTGGCCTCCTGCCTTTACCTCGTTGAATACGCTTCAATATTTAGAATGGTTAAAAGCTGGAAAAAGTTATACCAGGATTTTAACTTTTTATTTTATTTTGTTATAAAGCCCTATCCCAACCTAATTTATAGAACAATGTTGATTGGTTTATTTGTTGTGGATTTAGTCAGTTATTAAAAGCGTAAACGAAAAAGCTGCTAAGTCCGTGGGGTCCGAGAAATTGATATGGATATATCAAAAAATAGAGGGTGTTTCCACTGCATAAAACCTGGATTAACTGTCGCGGCTTTTTACATCGCTACCTTAACAGTTAATTAATTTTCATTATACCTTGTTTTTCCGTTTTGAAAAGTGGTAAATAGATAAAAATTAGGTTAGACCTTAGACTTATGTCATGTTATTTCAATGTGTATAACTTCCTGGATTGGTCCGGCTAACAACCCCTGGTATCTGCCTGGGTTTAATCTATCGAGCTATTGTGTCTAACGTAAATAGTGCGGGTGTTGTTATTAAATTCAATAAAGGGATTACAGCTATGCAAAAGCCCTGCCAGGACTCGGCCCAGACTAACCCGGCAAATGACCAGCTAGAAACCACCTGGCCCCTTTTCGTTTAATTTCTGGCACAGCCTGTGCGCAAGATAAACCCAACTCAAGGATTGGGTGGGTTACAAATAATTCCAGGACCTACCTGGGAATTCTGGACAAGTTGCGCAACGGGTAATACATGACAGGAAATGAAGCAATCATCCTTCTGCTGAAGTGCCATCCCCTGGTTGATAAATTGAATACCGAGGGGCTTTATACGGAACTGAGTAATGAAGATCAGAAAGCCCTCAAAGGGTTTTGTAGAGTCTGGGCTTTCGGCTGGCTTGGTGAGTCGGGTATTCACGAAGTAGCAAGGTTAAGTCTCAGGGATATAAATCTTCTAACTGCCAGGATGATGCGACAGGTAACCAAACCCCGGCAATTGACCAGGTAGCCGAAATTCAACTATTTTCAAAAGGCTGGGGGCAGATTCAAAAGATAAAAAACCGGGTCACTTTTTGAAAGTTCCCGGTATTTTTATTTTCATCTTTTAATTTTAGTGCGCGATAAAAACTAACCGCCCCAAAAAACCCGGCCAAACTTACCGGCCTCCCTTTCGTATTAATAGAGGGCTTGCCTCGCTACCTGCAACGATACTGCCGGTTTATTGAGGGTAGGGAGTATGGCTAAGCTTTACTGCTTGTTTTCGTTGGCGGAATTGCTTTCGGTCCCAGCCGAACCGGTCAACCGGACCCCGTGGCCCGTATCGGTCTCCACACCCGTCGTGCTGGAAGTACCGCTGGAAACCATACCGGAGTTGTCACCGGAATTGGTGGCAGCCCCGTAATTCTTGCCGCTATTGCCGCTGCCCGGTTCGCCGCTAACGCCGCCTTTTCCGGCTCCTGCCAACTGGGCGTGGTTGGAGACCTTTTTCAGGATGGTCTGGTCCCGGCCCCATTGTTTGGCGTCGGCCTCACGAAGTTGGACTGCCAGGTCCAGTTCTTCGTCATAAATGGCGATTAGGGGTTTACTGGCGTCAATCACGCTGGCGGCGCGGCCTTTTTCTGGTTGTTCTGACACAATACTCCTCCCTCGGTGGGGTTTATTTTCTAAATGTGATAGCTGGTTTTCAATCTAAAAAATTATACTACGCCCGCACAAGAGCTTCCACGCACAAAGTATTCCAGCCGGGCACAAGATTTGCTTTTAATTGGTTAAATATTTGGTAATTTTGGATTGCGAGAAGGAAATGGCCGGGAACTCAAACTCGATTTTAACACCCCAGCAAAATCAACTGCTGGGCCAGGAGAAAACTTTCTTTGACGCTTTGCGCCAGGCTGTAGACAGGTTCGGGGCCGACCCCGAAGACCGCCGCTTGCTGGCAAAGGTCATTACCGGGCTGGACGAACTGTTCTTACTGGTTGTTGTGGGAGAATTCAATAGCGGCAAATCGGCTTTTATCAACGCCCTGGTGGGCCAGAAAGCGCTGGCCGAAGGCGCGACCCCGACCACCGACCAGATTAACGTGCTGCGTTATGGGCCGGAGCCGGACCAGCAGCAGCGCGAGCCGGACCTGTTGGAAGTCTTTAACCCGGCCACCTTCCTGCAAGAGATCAGCATTGTGGATACCCCCGGCACCAACGCGGTCATCGAGCGGCACCAGGTCTTGACCGAGGAATTTGTACCTCGCAGCGACATGGTTATTTTCGTCACCTCGGCAGAGCGCCCTTTTACCCAGAGCGAACGGCAATTCCTGGAAAAAGTTAAAAACTGGGGCAAGAAAATCCTGGTGGTAATCAACAAGATTGACCTGCTGGAAACCCAGGAGGATTATCGCCGGGTCGTCCAGTTCGTGACCGATGGCTTCCGGCAACTGCTCGACCTCGAACCACCGATTTTCCCGGTATCGGGCCGGACCGCCTTGCAGGCCAAGACCCAACCGGGCCCTCAAACCCTCGATAACTGGCGGCGGAGCGGTTTCGGCCCCCTGGAAGATTATATTTTTAACACCCTGGACCAGGCCAGCCGCATCAGGTTGAAATTCCTCAGCCCGCTGCTGGTAGCCGAGCGCCTGAGCGGGCGTTACCTGGGCACGATTGACGAGCGTTTGAGTCTGCTGGCCCAGGATGCCAGCACGGTTGAGACTATCGAGCGGCACCTGGCGGTCTTCCAGGAGGACATGAAGCGCGACTTCACGGGCCGCCTGGCAAACATTGACAACATGATTTACGAGATGAACCGGCGCGGCGATGCCTTCTTTGACGATGTCCTGAAAGTAACCCGCCTGTTCGATATGATAAAGACCGACCGGATTAAACACGATTTCGAGCAGCGGGTGGTGAGTGATACCCCGCACCGGATTGAACAGGCTGTTAACGAAATGGTGGAGTGGACCGTCGAGCGAGAGAGCCGCATCTGGCAGGAAATCACCGAATACCTGCGGGAACGCCGCCAGGCCGGGGGTGACGAAAACCTGATTGGCCGGGCCGATAACGCCTTCGAGCAGTTCAATCTCAACCGGCGGGCCTTGCTGCAACAGGTCGGCGAACGGGCCCGGACAGTCGTCCAGAGTTTCGACCACCGGGTGGAGGCCGAGAAGTTGAATGTATCGGTCCGGGATGCTGTTGCCCGCACGACCCTGACGGAAATCGGAGCGATTGGCCTGGGAGCGGGGTTAGTCCTGCTGCTAGGGAGCGCCGCCGCCGATGTCACCGGCATTTTGCTATCGGTGGTCGTGGGTGGGGTCGGTTTCTTCATCATCCCGGCCCGGCGCCGCAAAGCCAAGTACGAATTGCGCCACAAACTCGAAACCCTGCGGACTCAGCTAACAGGCGTCCTCAAGGAACAGTTCGAACACGAGCTAACCCTGGCGGTGGAGCGGGTCCGCGAGGCTATCGCGCCCTATACCCGCTTTATCCGCCTCGAACAGGAACGGCTTACCACCTCCAAAAAAGAATTCCAAAAGTTGCGGGAAGAAATGGCCCGGCTACAGACGGCTATCGAGAAGGCCACGCCCGGCGCGGCGGTTGGCCCGGTCGGCCAGGGCGCGGCCCTTTCTCTGCCCCGGCCCTCAACGGCACCGGGTCGGCTCCCGCCAATACCAACCATCCCAACCACGGGGTCAGACCAGGCCCAACCGGCGCAAAGACCCTCGGCTGCTAACCCGGTTCCAGCCCAACCGCCAGCCGCGCCCGGACGGGGTAATTCCAATCCCGGCAGCAATTATCCCTACCCGGTTCCGCTGGACGACGTGCCGACACCCCGACGCAACCCGCGCCCGGACGACGAGATAATGCTCTATCCGCCCTCGCAGTACGATTATTAGGCAACAAAAACCCCCTGCCGGTTATGTGCCCGGCAGGGGGGTTTTACTTATCTGGCAAAACCAAATAGAAATTTCTGTTAAAGGTAAAGTTGCTCGAAAGGATGGCCGACCAGCGCTTCCCGGCCACTTTTCTCGCCATTGGCGACCGCGTGCAAGGCTGTGCGGAAATTGGTAACCAGGAAGCCAATCATAGTGACGATTTCCCGGACTTGCTGGTAATTGCCGGTCTGGGCATTATTGAGCAAGACGGCATTGTGTTTGAAATAAACCACTTTCCCTTCCTCTAAAAACCCGAATCCCACCAGCGGCAGCTTGGTATTGACGCGGGTAATCAGCCAGTTCAACTCATTCTCGACATTCTCGGCCAGTCCGACCGAAAGCGGCGCGAAAAATTGAAGGATAGAGACATTTTCGAGTTGCTCCTCCATAAAAGGCAGGAACGAAAGCTCGATTTGCCAGGAAGGCTCGCCTTCTGCCGGGGCCTCCATTTCGATTACCAAGGCATCGTAGGGGACCGTCGACCCGCCCGGCGCCACGCTAACCTTAAAACCCTCGGCGCTCAGCATATTGCGGAAATGGCCCAGGACTCTTTTGTGAGTTACGCTGGTAACGGACATGTGTCTTTATCTCTTTCCGGCGAATTCTGGCGGCATTAAGTATTGAGCGCCTTGCCAATTTGCTCAGCGGTCGGTGTGCCCGCTTCCGGGTTGACCTCGAAGCCCATATTCTCCACAATCTGGCGCATCTGGCGGTTTACAACTCCGGCGCTCTTACCCAGCACTACCCCGTTCATATACAAGACCTGGGCGGTATCGTGAATATAATCGGCATAGAACTTGGCATAATCGTTCTTTTTGTAGCCTATCGCTGTCATCTTTTTGTGGAGCGGGTTTTCGGCTTTGACAGCGGCCACTGCGGCCTGGCGCTCCTTATATTTGAGGGGACTCCAACCCGCGTTGGCAGCCTCCTTCTTCTTTTCGTATTTTTTGAAATCTTCTTCCACGCCGAGTTCGCGGATAGCAACCTCTTTTTTCCGTTTGCGTTTTTGCCAGAAACGCCAGAGAGCTGCCAGACCACCGACCAGCGCGCCCGCGCCGAGCAGAATCCAGCCGACCGGGTTGGTCGCCAGCACCAGCAGCGTTACCCCACCTGCGACCAATAAGGCCCCTTTCAGGACGGTCGCCCCGGCTACCTTCTTACGCATTTCCTGGGTCGAGGCCGCCTGCATAGCCGCGCTCTTGACGCCGTCGCCGGCTTCCTCGGAAGACGCAATGTTGTTCAGATTTTGCTGGCGCTGGTGACCCCTGTAGGCACCATAGGCTCCCCGCGCCATATCTACCGCACCCATCGCCACAGCCCCACCACCGGCCACCGCAGTTGCTGTCAGGGCCGCCGAAGAAGTAGCCCCGCTGGTTATACTGGCAATATTGTAAGCCGCCGACCCACCCTGCTGGACCATACTGGCAACCCCGCTGGCGGTCCGGCCACCGCCGCCGACCACCCGGTCGCCGGTAGTAGCGCTGGAATTCGACATGTCCTGGATACCCCGGACGGTTTCCATGGCCCCACTGGCAACCCCGGCGATACCACCCGCCGCGCCAAAGGCGTTGACGGATTCGGCGGCGGCGCTACTTGAGGATACAATCGGAGAAACAAGCTGGCTGAATTTGGTCGCCACCCCACCGCCAGCAGAAGCCACACCGGCCCCGGTCGCTACATATTCGCTATAATCCTGCCCGGTATCCGCGTTAAAATTGTTTTTGCGATATTTGGGTCCGCTGGCCTGGGTCGGATAGGCCGGACCGGCAGGCGCAGGCGCGTCAGGGTTGTAGGCCGGTGGCGGCGCGATAGGCACGGGGGCCGGTCCTTCGCCACCGCCCGCCGGTACAGGCGCAGGCGCGTCCGAGAAAGGTGGCGGAGGGGTCGGGGGTACGTCTGCTTGACCGAGGCTGGCGTCCACTCCCCGGTTAAACTGGACCCGCAACCGTTCTTTGACTTTTCTATGCTCGTCCAGGTAGGCGTTCATGCTGTCAACAACGGCTTCACCGTTTGACTCCATATAGGTTTTGGTTGCCTTGGTCACTTCCGTGGAGTAGTAGGCGGTTTGCTGCTGCTCAAGCTGTTCGAGCAAGCCCAGGCCTGTAACCCAAAGTTTAGTCTTGCGCAACCCCCCGATATTTTTAACAACATTGGCGTCCAATTCAGGGCCGGGTAAGGAATTGACTCTTTTCCTGAGTGTATCTTTGATTTGAGCCAGCACAGGTTGGAATTCGGGTAATCTACCGACAACCTGGGCGGCGACCTGCTGCATAATAGCGGCGAGGGCGGCTTCCCTGGCAGCATCGTCCGCGCCGAGACCCTCGTACAAAAGGGCGTCCCCTTTGATGGAGGCGGTCAAATCTTTGCGTGTCTTGACCAGGATGCTTTTGGATAGCTCCGGCACGACCACCCCTTGAATGGCCGGTCCGAGCAAACTTTCGATAATGGTAAGGTTGGCGCGCCCTCCCAGCACCTTGTTGTAAGCGGCGTCAAACCGGGCCTGTTCGGGACTGACATCCTCGGCGGGAGCCGCCAGTGCATTGATACGCGGGGCACGGCCTGTTGCATAAGCCCCAACCGCCGGGGCGGCAGCGACGGTATCGTCACGCTGGATGGTGCCGGGTGCAGGGGCAATACCTGCCCGCTGGCGTTGCAGCATGCGCTGGACGACCTGGTTGCCGACCGAACGCTGCAAGGCCAGGATATTTTGGGGAGTTACCACACCAGGCCCGCCCGGTGCGGCAGCCAGGTCCAGGTCCACCGAAAATCCCGGCGCAGTCCATATATCTTGTGAGGGCTGGTCTGGGGCAGCCTGGGTCCGGGTAGGTGTAGAATTATTCCTGGAAGATTTGGTGGCAACGGGGGTCTGGGTCATTGTTTGGCTCTTTGCAATAGACGTTTCCAATTAAAAATTATTTATCTTACAAAGATTATAAGGGTGATTTGCGGAAAGTCAATGATTCAAAAGATACTATCTTTGGCTGGTACTTTCATACATCTGGCCTTTACTTATCAGGTGTTTGTCCATTGAGCCGGGTTGGCCTCAAACCGGACAGGTAGAGATTGAACGGCTTCCAGGGAAACCAGGAGACGAAAAGAAAGGATAATTAAGGGGGCGGTCGGGAGGGGGGCAAGGGATTTTTGGCACAAAGCTAAAATTAACTATATGAAATAGTTAAAATCGGAGGATTGAAACGTGTCTTAATTTTACGAATATGCTATAATCGGCTGAAATTATATTTGTCACCTGCAGCGCGGGCCGGTGGGGCACACAACGAGGTAGTGCGAAGTTAGCGTTGTGCTTGCCAGAAGTAACCATAAACAGGTATGAGGTTAGGAATTTGGAAAAGCTTTTCAAAAGGATTCCCAAAGTAGGCGGAGAATCAGAAAAAGAGCCGACGGAAAGTTCCTCCGAAGGAACAATCGAACCCCAGGACCAATTAAAAACCGAAAAGGTTGAAAAAGCTCCCGAAATATCCCCCGAAAAAGCCAAAAAGCACGAGGGCCACACTCCCAAATTCTCGTGGAGTATTAAACCGCAGGGCGACCAGAAACCGAAGCAGGCGGCTCGTACCGATAAAGCCGATATACCGGATGACCTCTGGATTAAATGCGCTCACTGCAAAGAGTTAATCTACAGCAAAGAATTTGAGAATAACAAAAAGGTCTGCCCCAAGTGCGGCTTTCATTTCCGCCTCACCGCCTACGAAAGGGTCAATTTCACCCTGGATGAAGGCAGTTTCGAGGAAATCAATGCCAGGCTGGTAACGGGCGACCCGCTCAACTTCACGACCGCTACCGAAACCTACCAGGTCAAGTCCGATCAGACCCGCGCCAAGACCGGCCTGAACGAGTCGATTGTTACCGGCTTTGGTACTCTCGAAGGACTGCCGGTGGCCCTGGCGGTCTGCGACTTCAACTATATGGGCGGGTCGATGGGTAGCGTCTTTGGCGAAAAATTGGTCCGGCTGGTTGAGCAAGCCCTGGAACGGCGAGTGCCTTTGCTGGCAGTTTCGGCCAGTGGGGGGGCCCGGATGCACGAAGGCATGTTCTCGCTTATGCAGATGGCAAAAACTACCGCCGCCTTTGCCCGTTTGGGCGAAGCCGGGTTGCCGTTTATTTCCCTCCTGGTAGACCCCTGCACGGGTGGGGTTATCGCCAGCTATGCCTCGGTGGCCGATATTATCCTGGCCGAACCGGGCGCGCTCCTGGGTTTTGCCGGACCCCGCGTTATCGAGCAGGTTACCAAACAGAAACTGCCCCCCGGTTTCCAGACCGCTGAATTCTTTCTTGAACACGGCATGATAGACCAGGTGGTCGCCCGTAAAGAACTGCGCCCGGTTATCGCCAAGTTGCTCCACCATTACCAGACGGCGGTAGCACAAAACGAAGCCAGGGAGCGCGAGGTTACTTATGCCCGATAAAGAAAAAGACCGCAAAGATCGCGATAAAGATAAAAAACCGGCTATCTCCGGGGCCTGGGAGAAAGTTTTACTGGCCCGTCACGTCCAGCGGCCCCACGCGCTCGACTTCATCAACGGCCTGACCAAAGATTTTATGGAGTTGCGCGGCGACCGTCATTTTGGCGATGATGCTGCCCTGGTCGGCGGTATCGCCCAGTTTGAAGGCCGCACCGTGATGGTGCTGGGCAATCAGAAGGGCCGCGACACCAAAGAAAACATCTACCGCAACTTTGGCACCGCCCGCGCCGAAGGGTATCGCAAAGCTTTCCGCCTGATGCAACACGCCGCCAAGTTCAAACTGCCTATCCTGACCTTCGTGGATACGGGCGGGGCCTTTCCGGGCAAAGAGAGCGAGGAACGCGGTATTGCCGTGGCCCTGGCCGAAAACATTTTGCTAATGAGCCGACTGCCGGTGCCAATTATTTCGCTTGTGACGGGCGAAGGCGGTAGCGGTGGCGCGCTGGCTATCAGCGTGTCGGACCGGTTGTTGATGCTCGAAAACGCGGTATATTCGGTCGCCAGCCCTGAAGGTAGCGCTACTATCCTGTGGCGGGATGTTTCACAGGCCGCCGCCGCCGCCGAAGCGATGAAGATTACCGCCCCCGACCTGCTGGGATTCGGCATCATTGATGGGGTCATACCCGAACCGGCGGGGGGTGCGCACACCAATCCGAACGAGATGATGGTGACCGCCCGCGAATACATGTTGCGCAACCTGACCGAGTTGGAGGATAAATATACCAGCCGGGGCGAGGCCGGTATCCAGGCGATGCTGGAAGCCCGTTACCAGAAGTACCGTAAAATTGGTAGCTGGCAGGAACTCGCCGAGCAAGCCCCCGAACTTAACGGGTTGAGCGATATTCTTCAGGCGAATCCTTCCCACTAATTTCCAATTTTCTTTTAGGAATAAAAATCCCGGCCTTATCCGCCGGGATTTTTATTCCTACTTCATATTCATCCAATACCGCCTTAAGGCAGCACCAGGAGGCTTCCACCCTTACCTGGGCGGAAAGTGGTATTCGGCCAACCAATCAGGGTTTCCCACAACTTATATTTAAATTTAAAAATAACCTGTAACATTCCCAGGGTCTGATTTGTTTAACCTGTAAGTTTTTGGGCGGCAAAACGGTCCCTCGCCACCAACCACAGGTTTATGTGGCATGCAAAGGAGGTCCAGGTGTTTAAACAACTCCCTACAAAATTATATAGGTACCGGGTTAGCGGCCTGCTGCTGACCGTTTTACTGGCGGGTCTGCTGGCAGGGTGTAGCGAACCGTTCTCACCGCTAGAACCTACGCCAACTGCCGCCAATCCAAACTTGAATGTCGGCCCGGAACCAACCTCCACCATCGCCCCGACCGCGCCTTTCGTGCCGCCACCGACCATCACACCAATTGTGCCTAAATCGCCAAGCGCCGGAATGGCCGGGCTAACTTTGAAACAACTTTATACCAGCCCAGCGCTACCGGGCCACACCTGGTATATCTTCAGCACAATTTACAGCCCCGATGGGAAAATGCTTGCCAGCGCCGGGGCCGACCGCACTATTCGACTGTGGGATGCCGCTACCGGGCAACAACGGGCCGTCCTGAAAGGTACGGTTGCCTCGATTATAAGTCTGGCCTTTTCGCCCGATGGTAAGACCCTTGTCAGTGGCGAAGAAACCGGCGATATAAAGCTATGGGATATAGTCAGCGGCCAGGTAAGCGCCGCCCTGCCTGAAAAAGCTTCCGGTGTTGCCAGGGTAGTTTTCTCACCGGACGGCCAGACTCTGGCGGCGGGCGATTACGACCGGAATGTGCGGCTGTGGCGGCGGGATAGTAATGGAAAATTTGCGCTGTTGACCACTCTACAGGGTCATTCCGGCGCGGTCAGGGGGCTGGCGTTTTCGCCCGATGGCAAAATGCTGGCAACCGGCAGCGACGACCGGACCTTGAAAATTTGGGACTTAAATGGTTTTAGCGTGGTTAAAACCTTCGAGAACCAGGGTCCCACTACCGAAGTGATGAGTATAGCCTGGTCACCGGATGGTAAGTTACTGGTCAGCGGCAACAACGGCGGCACTATCAAAGGCTGGAACCCCGACCCCGCGAAAGACAACCAGCCCCTTTTTACCCTGAGCGGCAGCCGGGATAGCGTGGCCTTTAGCCCCGATGGCAAATTATTAGCCGGGCCTGGCGCTAACGATAAGACGGTGCTTTTATGGGAAGTAAATGGCCTCAACCCACCCAGATTGGTCCAGAAATTCGATAGTGGTACGGTTATCGGGGCGCAAGTGATTTTTAGCCCCGACGGAAAAAGGCTAACCGGCCAGGGCGATAATTATTCTCTTATTACCTGGGACATAGGGACACTTCGGGAAGTTTTGCGAATAAACGGTAATCCCGCCTTAACCCAGGCCCTGGCAGTCAGCCCGGACGGCAAAACGCTCGCTACCGGCAACGGTAATAAAACTATTCGCCTTTTCAAAGCGGACAACGGCGAATCGCTTAAAAACTTTCCGGCCCACACAATTACGGTTGACAACCGGGCCATTAACGGGCTGGCTTTCTCCCCGGACGGGAAAACCCTTGCAAGCGCCGGGCTGGATGGGACGGTGCGCCTCTGGGATTTAGGGCAGGGCCGGGAAATTGCCAAACTGGATGCCGATAGCGTCTGGCTCGGATGGGCCGTTATCAATAGCGTGGCTTACAGCGCTGATGGCAAATGGATTGCCAGCAGCAGCGACGATGGCACCGTCAAAATCTGGGACGCCGCCACTCATAACGAGGTAAAAACCTTCCGGGGTGTCGAAATACATGACGATGGCACTTATTATGCCGCCTTCTCGGCCCTGGCGTTCAGTGCGGATAGCCAGACGCTGTTTACTATAGGCGGCAAGATTGCTAGTGCAGGTGGCCCCCAAATGCAGTTGTGGCGGGTATCGGACGGCACCAAAATAAAAGACCTGGCCGATTATTTCTGCCAGCCGCCTATGTTGATTGCACCGGATGGTAAAACAGCCGGTTGCACCAATAATAATGAAAATGCGTTCAGGCTGTGGGATGTCAGCACCGGGAACCCTATAACCGCTTTTGGCGGGCACACCGGGCACATCGTAGCCGGGGCCTTTAGCCCTGACAGCAAGTTGCTGGTCACCGCCAGCGAGGATGGCACTATTCGGCTGTGGGAAGTCGCCACCGGGGGCGAGCTTTACCACACCGACCCGGCCCTGACCAACAATACGGTGGCGGTCGCTTTTGGGCCGGACAGCCGCAAGTTCTTTAGCGCCCAGGCGGACGGCAGCGTGCAAGAGTGGCAAATCCAGCCTAAAAGCTAATCCCTGCCATCCCAGAGCATTTTTTTGAAGACAAAAAAACCCCGGCCCTTTTTAACCAGGACCGGGTCTTGTTTTAGTTCGAAACGGCAGGTTAAGCCCAGCGTACCAGCCCAAGTTCGTGTTTGTTGAGCAGGTAGGGATGGTTGGGCAGGACGCGGACCGCGAAGACCCGGCTGCCACCCGACTCGGTGATGTACTGGCCGGTGTAGTGGATTTTACCGCTACTATCCGGGGTCGCGCCCTCGGCTGGTTCCATCGGGGTAACCGTCTGGTCCACCAGTTTGCCGTTATCGTCGCGGGCCGTGACCAGTTCGACGGTCACTTCCTGCGTCGAAAGACGGCCCAACCTGACCCAGGCATCTACAGTTACACTCGCGCCTATCGACAGCTTGCCATCGCGAGGGGCGCGGGCATCCACGCTCACTTCCCGCCAGGCATCCTGGATATAGCGCTTCCACACGGCAAGTTCTTTGGCTTTGCCGAAACTGTCGTCAATCAGTTTCGTGGCTTGCTGCATGGCCGGGACGTATAACAGGTTGGTGTAATCCTTGACCATACGGCGGGTGCTAAAGACCGGCGCGACCGTTTTAATCGCTTCCTTCATCACCGCAACCCACCCGGCGGAGACCTTACCCAACCCGGCCTCGTAGTAAAGCGGGATGATGTCTTCTTCCAGCTTTTCGTAGAGGTCGAGACTGTCGGCTTCGTCGGCGGTATTCTGGTCCTGGTAGGTGCGCTCCTCCCCGATGGCCCAGCCGTTCTTGCCATCGTAGGCTTCCGGCCACCAACCATCGAGGATAGAGGCGTTAGGTACGCCGTTCAACGAGGCTTTCTGGCCGCTGGTGCCGCTGGCTTCGAGCGGGCGAATCGGGTTGTTCAACCAGACATCGACACCCGAAACCAGGTAACGGGCCATGTTTATGTCGTAATTTTCGAGGAAAAGGACTTTACCCTCGAAACCCTCTTCCTTGCTCATGCGGAAGACCTGCTGGATGAAAGCTTTACCCGGTTCGTCGGCGGGGTGAGCTTTCCCGGCAAAGATAATCTGGACGGGCCGGTTGGGGTCGTTAAGCAGTTTTACAATGCGGTCCACGTGCCGGAAAATCAGGGTAGCCCGTTTGTAGGTGGCAAACCGGCGAGCGAACCCGAAGGTCAGGGCTTCCGGGTCGAACAGCTTATCGGCCTTGGCGACTTCCAGGGTGCCTTCCCCGATTTCGATGCGATGCTCTTTGACCCGCTCGTGGACAAAATCGAGCAACTTTCCTTTGAGGGATTTGTGGATTGACCAGATTTCCTCGTCGGGCACCTGGTCAATCGCGTTCCAGATCTTGGGGTCGTCCAGGTGTTCGAGCCAGTCCGCGCCCAGGTACTTGGTATAGAGTTGCCAGAGTTCGGGAGCCAGCCAGGTCTGCGTATGAACCCCGTTGGTAATGCTGGTAATCGGCACTTCCTCGGAATCGACCCCCGGCCAGAGGAATTCCCACATCTTGCGCGAGACGGCCCCGTGCAGCTTGCTCACGCCGTTATGGCCGCTGGAAGTCTTGAGGGCCAACACGGTCATACTGTACTGGTTATCCTGGCGAGCGAACTCGATAAACTCATCGCGGTTCTGACCCAGTTGGTACCAGTACTGGTTAAAATATTTATCAATCAGGTCGAAGCTAAAAGCATCGTTACCGGCAGGGACCGGCGTGTGAGTGGTGAAGATACCCGCCGCCGAAACAGCCTCGCGGGCCTCGTTAAAGCTCAGACCGTAACCCTGGACCAGTTCGCGGACCCGTTCCAACCCCAAAAAGGCGCTGTGACCTTCGTTCATGTGCCAGGCCGAGGGGTTATAGCCGAGCGCGCGGACCGCCCGCACCCCACCGATACCCAGCACGATTTCCTGGGCGATACGGATTTCGTGGTCGCCCCCGTAAAGCCGGGCCGAAAGGTCGCGGTCGGAAGGCAGGTTCGGGTCAACATCGGTATCCATCAAAAAGAGCGGTATCCGCCCTACCTGGATGCGCCAGACCTTGGCATAGACGCGCCGCCCCGGCAGGTCCACCGAAATAACGACTTCTTCGCCCTTCGCGTTGGTAGCGGGGGTCGCCGGGACTTCCGAGAAATGCAATTTTTCGTAAATGGCTTCCTGGGCTCCTTCGCGGGTAATCCGCTGGATAAAGTAGCCCTGCGGATAGAGGAAACCCACCCCTATAAAGGGCAACCCCAGGTCACTGGCGGCCTTGCAGTGGTCGCCGCTGAGAATACCGAGACCGCCGCTATAGATAGGCAGGGCCTCGTGAAGACCAAATTCCGCCGAGAAATAAGCGATGGTGGCATCGGTCATTTCGGGGTAGGCGGTCTTCCACCAGTTCGGGGTCGAAGGGTGCATGTAAGCGTCGAAGTCGGCCAGCACCTGGTCGTAGCTGGCAAGGTAGGCGGGGTCGGCAGTAGCGCCGTCCAGCTTTTCGGGGTCAACCTGGCTTAGAAAACGGACGGGGTTATGGTTCACTTCGTCCCAGAGGGGGCGGTCAATAACGGCGTAAAGTTCCTGGGCTGGCCGGTTCCAGCTCCACCAGAGGTTAAAGGCTAATTCATAGAGGCGGTTTATACGTTCCGGTAATACCGGAAAAACAGCAACGCGACCGAGAACTTTCAAGGTAACTCAGCTCCTATTCTTATCATTCCGCAGCCCTGCCGTTTAAACCGGAGAGCCCGGTTGGTGTGAAAAAACAACACCATTGTTCCGGTCTTTTCACGTTAAATGCAAAAAGATATAATTGACCGCAAGTAATCAAAGACAAATACGGGCACAAAATAAAGAAGGACGCTCCTTCTCCACAAAATTTATACCACAGCCCTGCCCCATATGCAAACGGATTTTGGGATAACCTCTGGAACGTTCACCATCAAACGGGAAAATGCAAGTTAAAAAGTAGGGTTTAACACTACCTCACCCAAAATATTCCAGCCACCGGAAGCGGAAAAACGCCCCTGGGAAAGGTGATTTTTAAGTAATTGACTTTGAACCTGGAACATGATTTGAAATAAACACGTCTTTTATTAAAACTGTCTTGTAAAGTGTAGTTTAAATGCTTAAAGCCTTCTTGCCCCTCATCCTAATAATTCTGGTCCTGGCTTTGCTTTTATTTTCGGCCCTATTTATTCCCAGGCTCTCAGAATTAAACGCCCAGCCTACCAGGGTAGACCAGGACATGGATAAATACATAGCTAAAATTGTGGAAGCACAGGTGCTTGTCACCAGGGATGGCGGCCAATCCTGGCAAATATCATTTACAGGACCGGAAAAAGGTAAAGATTTTGTGGCAGTGGATTGCCCCAACTCCAAATTTTGTTTCTTAGTGATGATAGAGGCGAGATTTTTCGTAACTACCGACCAGGGCCAAAGTTGGACGGAGAAAAAAGCACCTGGCGGCTTTTTAGGTAATGAATTCACCCGCATAAGCTGCCCGGACGCTACCACCTGTTATTTAATGAGTGACCGCGAGGTTTTTGTTACGAGGGACAGCGGGACTACCTGGGCTAATGTAACCCCACCGGAATATAGAAACATCCCGTACCCCGGTAAACTCAGGGGGTTCGATTGCCGCGATACTCAGAATTGCGTAATGAGTAACCTGGCGGGAGAGGTTGCCGTTACAACGGATGGCGCGGCCACCTGGCATATAACGGGACCAAAAGATAACTCTCAGCTAACTTCGGTCGAATGTATTTTATACGAAACCTGCATAGTAGGGGGAAGTTATGCGGGTACAGCTATTACCCTCACTACAAATGACAACGGTCAGACCTGGAACATAAATCAGGTTGGTATTTCTCAAAGTATAAGCAATCTTTCCTGTCCAACCACCAACAAGTGTTTTGCCGCAGGCGTAAGCAGACCTGCTAAAGGAGAAACTTATGGAAAGAGTTTGTTACTCAGCAGCCTGGACCGTGGTGTATCCTGGACAGGATTGATTCCTGATAAAGCGTACCCGGCAAGAGATTTGACTTGTCCTGCCGAGAATAATTGTTTAAGCGAAGCCCTGGATTACGAAATCAGCGTAACCCAGGATGCCGGGCTACACTGGACTAACTTCAAAACCAACCAGGGCAGGGAAATTAAAATGGTAAAGTGTATTTCAACCGAAATCTGCTTTGTACTGGCTTCTTCGTCGCAATATCCTTCTAGTTCCGGTTGGCTAAAGGATTCATCTCTATAGTTTCTAAACTTCTAGAATTTTCCTGCCGCAAGGGCAAAAATAAAGTGTAGGCCGTATGTTTAAAGCCTTCTTGCCTTTCATCGTCATAATCCTGGTAATGTTTGCCATTCTTTTTATTACCCTGTTTTCTTCCTGGCTAAACACCCAAAAACCACCGGTTTATTTCGAAGAACCGGGGCCGAAATCAAAAGTGGTGCCCCCTGAGGTTTTACGTACAAAAGATGGCGGGAAAACCTGGCAGTCCGTCCTAACCGGCCCGGCTTCAGCCAATCAATACCGTGATATTGCTTGCCCGGACACAAATACCTGCTACTTGATTCAAAACGGGCCGACTTTTCTGGCGTCAACCGACCTGGGCACGACCTGGCTTAATAAGAACGCGCCAACAGGGTTTTCGGGAGCAGACACAGTTTTGGGAACAGGCCCAGGCCAGTTAAATTGTCCGGCTGTCAAAACCTGTTTTTTAATTGATGCCTCCACCTTTTTTGCTACGGTTGATGGCGGAAATTCCTGGGCAAGTTCAATCCCGGTTGAAACCGATACCTCGACCTTTAAATCTCCTGACTTAAGCGCGCTCGACTGTTTTGATGCCAGCAACTGCGTGGTAGCGAGTTCGAGGGGAGTGCTTGTCACCACCGAAGACGGCGGAAAGACCTGGAAAAATAAGTGGGTTGAGCCGAGTTACCACCTGACCGGCCTGGAGTGCCCTACAACTAATTTTTGTATAGCGGTAGGTTCATATTCAAATGATAAAACTAATGAAAGTACCGGCATAATTGTAACCACCCAAGACGGGGGCAAAACCTGGAATGCCCATAAACATGAGCAGACTTTTAGCCTGGACTATATTCAATGTATGTCTTCTAATATATGTATCGCAAAAGGGGTTGCCGGACCTGGCGGAACTGAAAGGGGGGATCTTTTATACAAGAGCGTTGATGGTGGGAAAACCTGGAAAGCCTTAAACCCCCTTTTTTACGCTATTCAAACAAGCAGTATTAATTGTCCCGCTGAAAATATTTGTTATATTACCGGCCATAATTGGGCCTTAGGTCGTTATGATACGGTCGGCCTTACCACCAATGAGGGGGCTACCTGGAATAGCACCTACACAGGCATAAACCGGGATCATTCCCGGCTAAATTGTGTTTCAACCGAAATTTGCTTTGTGTTTGTTTCTACAATTCAATACCTTTCCTGAATCCGGCAGTTTTTATAGCTTTCCTGCTGCAAGGGCAAAAGTCAAAATGTGAACCAGGTCAATCAAACGGGTAAGCTGGGGCCAATGCTCAAAATCAACTAACGATAAATTTCCTTGACCGAGAGCGAATATTATTTCTTTTCTCAACACCTGGGGCTGCAATCCTAAACCATGAAAAGATTTCAGCAGTGCCGTAAGGTCGTGCTGGGACAAATTTAGCTTCTTTAGCAATGCTTCCAGCTTTTCTTCGAGGGCTAGATCCCCTAAATTCTGGTAGAAAATCGAGTTATTATTTTCCATTTTGCTCTCCCTTTCTATATAAGAACAGTTTGTTTCAACCCAACCACGTTCAACACTGTTTCGTGCCCTTTATAGGGAAACCGTTTAACGTTTTTGACCCGGTTTGACCGTGTAGTATAATGGTGCTAGAATCGAAAGACTGTCCGGTTGTGACAGGTTATTTCCTTTTTCATATTACCCCTTTTGATGGAGAGGGGTACGGTACTGTTATACAACTAGAAGTATCCTGATTATAAAAAACTTGAAACTGCTATCATCTTTTTTTCTTTCTACCTTTACCAATACCAAGAAAAATTTCTTAGTCCTGGCCCTGTTTGGTCTACTCTTTCCTTTACTTTTGACCGCCTGTGGAGGTGACGAACCTACCGCCGCTCCCACTACGGCTGCCCCTGAACCGACAACCGCTGCCGCGCAAACGACTGCTGCCGGTACAACTTCCGCCTCGACCACGTCCGCTTCCGGCACCACCAGTGGAACCACGGTGGCTTCTACCACCGTTTCCGGTACAACAGGTGCAGCAGGGACGACCGGCGCTTCAACGGCGGCAGCGGCCACTCCGACCCAGGCTATCCCGGCGGGTACACCTTACCCGGCTTCAACAGCGGGGGTGCCACCCTCACCAACCCCGGCAGGCGAAATAAAACCCGACCAGCAGATTTTGAATATGGCCGGCTCCGACGTGAATACCTTCGACCCGGCGCTAGCCCGCGATACCGGGACCAGTTTTGTGATTCGCCAGTTGTATTCCGGACTGGTCACCCTCGATAAAACTTTGAACGTGGTGCCCGACCTGGCCGCCAAAATGCCCGACGTGAGCGAGGGCAGCACCCTTTATACTTTCACCCTGCGGCAGGGGGCGAAATTCCAGAGCGGCAAGGAAATCACCGCCGACGACTTCAAATATTCGTTCGAGCGGGCCACCGACCCCAAACTCAGTTCGCCGGACGGCCCGACCGCCCTGCCCGCCGCCAACTATATGACCGACATCGTTGGGGTGCAGGACAAACTCGATGGCAAGGCCACCGAAGTTTCGGGCGTGCGTGTCAAGGATAAATACACCCTCGAACTGAAGTTAATTGGTCCCCGGCCCCAGTTCTTAGCCAAACTGACCTATGATGTCTTTTTCGTGGTTAATAAAGACGCCGTCGAAAAAGGCTTCGACCAGGTGGACGGCAGCGGCCCCTTCAAGTTGCTCGACTACAAACGCGACCAGTACCTGAAACTGGGCCGCAACGACAACTATTACCTGGGCGCGCCGCGCCTTTCCCAGGTAAATATCGCCCTCGGCGCGAACGCCGCCAACAGCGCCGTCCTCTACGACCAGGGCAAGATTGACCTGACCGACATTGGCGCTTCGGCGGACGTGGAAAGGGCTCTCGACCCCGGCAGCGCGCTCAACAAAGAACTGGTGGTTACACCCCAACTGAACCTGTTCTACCTGGCTTTTAATACCCGCACCCGCCCTTTTGACGACATCAAAGTGCGGCAAGCCTTTAGCCTGGTAGTGGACCGGCCCCGTATCGCCAGGGCCATGTTCGAAAACAAGGTCAAACCGGCCACCGGGATTCTCCCGCCCGGCTTGCCCGGCTATACCGGTCAGCCCGGCCCGCTTTCCTATGACATCGGCAAAGCCCGCGACCTGATTGCCCAATCGAGCTACGGTAGCCCCGCCAACCTGCCCCACATTATCCTTTACAGCACGGGCGACCCGCTGGCAGGAGTCTTGCAGGCAACCTTTAAGGATGCATTCGGGATTGACCTGGAAGTACGAAACTACGACTTCCGGGAGTTTCAGAGCGGTTTGAACCAGAAGCAATTCCAGATGTACCTGTACGGGTGGAACGCCGACTATCCCGACCCGGAAAACTTCTTGCGGTCGCTATTGGGCAATAGCAGCCCCTTCAACGAAAGCGGCTACAACAGCAGCGCTTTTGAAGACCTGATGAAACAGGGCGACGAGCAAACCGACAGCGCCAAGCGGCTTTCGTTGTACGCTCAGGCCGAACAGGTGGCCCTGGGTGACGCGCCGTTGCTGCCGATTTATCACGAAATAAGCTATACCCTGGTCAAACCCTATGTGAAGGGATTGGATATAACTCCGGCAGGAATTTTGACGCTAAAAGACGTTTATATATTAAATAAGCCGTAATAAAGTATGTTTGACCAGTTACGCCAGCGCTTCTTTTCCGAAGCCGGAAAAAATAAGCCGGTCCAGGTCGAGCCGCTCCAGCCTTCCCAGGTAGGCGAGCTCAATCTGAACTGGACCAGCCATTTCAATACCCCGGCCCTGCGCGAACACCTGGAAGAATTTCCCGGCTTATCGTTACGGGTTAACGGCCACTCTGACTATATCGTGGGGGATAACTGGCGGCGGCGCTCGGAAATCGGCCAGGTCACCGAAACCCGCACCCGCTACCAGCGCACCGCCCTGGTGGAGGGGCTGCTGGATGAGTTCGCCCGGCGGGGTTATCGCCTTGTCGTCCTCGGCCACGACGAACACACCGACCATTCGGAATTTTACGCCGATGCCGGGTTCGAGGAAATCGAGCGGATTGTCTACTATGAAAAGCCGGACATGCTGCTCCGGCCCCCGACCGACTTTCCGCCCGTCAAGATGGAGGTATACCGGCATACCCCGGCGCAGACCAAAGATTTGCTGGCCGCCGATAATGCCTCTTTCCCCTGGCTCTGGTGGAACAGCCGGGCCGAACTGGATTACTACCAGGACCAGGAGGGGGTTACTATCTATATCGCCTACCGCGATAAGGCGGAGGGGGGCCGGGAACCGGTCGGTTACTTTGGCTTTACCCTCTACGACCGCTGGGCCCACCTGGACCGGCTGGCCGTGATACCCGGTCTGCAAGGACAGCGCGTCGGCGCTTACCAGCTTAGCTATGCAATTGCCCTGATGGAGCAGAAGGGGGCCAGGCGAGTTACGCTCAGCACCCAGTTAAACAATACCAGGTCTCAGGCGCTCTACGAAGGGTTCGGGTTTCAAAGGGTTAAATCACTCGAATATAACCTGGTGGGCAAATGGTTACAGGCCGCGCCCCCGGCGTAACTATATTAAGGGGATTTAACTTATTTATACGAACGTAACAAAAACGAAATTATATATATAAGTTCGAGAGTTAGTATTTCCGGTAGAGCTAAAAGTCTTAGCTTTTCATATACCAGGAGTTGTAAAGGTAATGCGCGTTTTAATGCTGGCATGGGAGTACCCGCCTCATAAAATCGGGGGGTTGGGGAAACATGTCACTGAATTAGTACCGGCCCTCGCTGCCGAGGGGGTCGAAGTTTATCTGGTTACACCCCGTATCAAGGGGGGCGAACCCTATAGTGAAGAATTGGCGGAAAGCGGGACAGGCTACACCAGGGTTTACCGGGTTGACCCGGCGGATGTTGACCCGGATGATTTTTTTGCGCTGGCCTGGCAAACCAACTTAAAATTACAGGAGAAAGCTGCCGAGATTATCCGGCAAAACGGGCCTTTCGAGCTTATTCACGTCCACGACTGGCTGGTGGCCTTTGCCGGGGTCCAGCTAAAACAACAATTCCGGCTGCCGATGGTAGCGACCATTCACGCGACCGAACGGGGTCGGGGCCAGGGCCACTTGCCGGGCGAATTGCCTCGCGCCATCAATAACGTAGAGTGGTGGCTCACCTACGAGGCCTGGCGGGTCATCTGTTGCAGCCAGTACATGTCGAGCGAAGTGCGCGAATATTTTGAAACGCCTCTGGACAAGATTGATATTATCCCGAACGGGGTCAACACCACCCGCTTCGATGCGCTGGACGGCGTCGACCTGACCGATTTTCGCATGCGCTACGCCGCCCCTGACGAAAAAATCATCTATTACGTGGGCCGGGTCGTTGAGGAAAAAGGCGCCCGCGTCCTGATTGAAAGCGCCCCCGCCATCCTGGATAGCTGGCGCAAATGTAAATTCGTGGTCGCGGGAATGGGTCCACAGCTCAACGAGTTCCGCCAACTGGCGACCGATAAGGGCCTGGCCCAGCGCTTTTACTTTACCGGCTTTATTACCGATGAAGAGCGTGATAAATTATATAAGGTCGCGGACGTGGCGGTTTTCCCATCGTTGTACGAACCTTTCGGGATTGTGGCTTTAGAAGCGATGGCGGCTAAAGTGCCGGTGGTAGTGGCCGATACGGGCGGTCTGACCGAGGTGGTCACCAATCACCAGACCGGTATCATCGTCTACCCTAATAACCCGGCCTCACTGGCCTGGGGCGTCCTGCACACCCTGCGGCACGAAGATTGGTCGCGGGCCAGGGTCGCAAATGCTTATCAAACTGTAAAGGATGTTTTCAACTGGCGGCGGGTCGCACTGGATACAGTGGCGGTCTACCGCCAGGTCCATAACGAATTCCTGGCAAGCGACTGGAACAAGAAAGGGTCGCTGATTAACCGGTTCCAGGTGCCCGCGAACGTAGTCACGAAGTAACAAAAGAAAGTTTTAACTTAAAAGAATTTATTCCGGTATAAAAAAGGTCGTCGAAACGGGACGGTCCACCCTCATTGAATAACATAGACAGACGAAGGGGAGTGTAGAAAAAGGATGGCAAGCACCTTTGGTAAAGTATTCTCTATAACCACCTGGGGCGAATCACACGGCCCGGCCATAGGCGTGGTCCTGGACGGCTGTCCGGCGGGCCTCGAGCTTTCCGAAGCCGATATTCAGGCCGACCTGGATAGACGCCGGGTCGGACAGAGCGCCGTAACCTCGCCGCGCAACGAAAGCGATAAAGTCCAGATTCTTTCGGGCGTCTTTAACGGGGTGACGATGGGCACCCCGATTTCGATGGTGGTCTGGAACCAGGACCAGGACAGTTCCAAGTACGAAGACATTAAAGATAAATTCCGGCCCGGCCACGCCGATTATAGCTACCTGGCGAAATACGGTATCCGCGACCACCGGGGCGGTGGCCGTTCGAGTGGTCGCGAGACGGTAGGCCGGGTGGCTGCCGGGGCGGTGGCTCGCAAATTGCTGGCCCACGAAGGCGTGAAAATTGCCGGCTATACTTCTGAACTGGCCGGGATTGTCGCCCAGACAATTGACTTTGATGAAATCAACCGCAATATCGTGCGCTGTCCCGACCCGGAAGTCGCGCCCCTGATGGTCGCCGCAGTCTTGAAGGCCAAGGAAGAAAACGACTCGCTCGGTGGTATCGCTGAAATCCGGGCGGTCGGGGTACCGGCGGGGCTGGGCGAACCGGTCTTTGACAAACTGGACGCCGACATAGCCAAGGCTATGATTTCGATTGGCGCGACCAAAGGTATCGAATTTGGTTCCGGCTTCGGGATGGCCCGGATGCAGGGTTCCCAGTCCAACGACCCCTTTGTAATGAAGGACGGCAAAGTCGGGACCGCCGAGAACAAGGCTGGCGGTATCCTGGGCGGTATCAGCACCGGCGAGGACATTGTGGTGCGGCTGGCGGTTAAACCGACTTCCAGTATCGCCCGCGAGCAAACCACCCTCAATACCAGCGGCGAAGCCACCAAGATTGAGGTCAAGGGCCGCCACGACCCGACCATCATCGTCCGCCTGGTGCCGGTAGCCGAGGCTATGATGTGCCTGGTGCTGGCCGACCATCTGCTGCGCCAACGGTTGGCGCGGGTATCATTCGAGTAAGGAGTTTCTAGCAATGGGATTGCGCTGCGAAAAGTCACCGATACCTTTTCTTTGCCGCGAGCCGGTAGTCGAACAATGCGCTTATTGCGGCAAACACTTTTGCATGCAGCACGGTCACTTTGACAAAGCCTGTTGCAAATCGGGGTCGTGTCTTGCCATGTACAAGCGGGACCGGGCTATTTCGGACCGCCGCCGCTGGGAAGACGAACGCCAGGTAATCGGGTTCGAACGCAATAACCTTGGACTGTGCGCCCAGCCGGAATGCCCGAACGGGATGTACGTCACCTGCGGCCACTGCGAACAGCTCTATTGTTCGCAACACCTCAAACGCTACAATTTCTCCTTTATGACCCATACCCGCCGGGGCAGTACGCGGGTCAAAGGCGATATTGTACTATGCGAGGTCTGTCTGCCCTATTTGAACGAGTACAAACGCGACCGTTACGAGTAATAAAACGAAACAACGCATGGGACGTTGAACGTTAAACGTAGAACGTAAAAAAGCCAAATTCAAAATTTCCTCGTTTGAACCATGAGCTTTTAGGACCGGTTTTACGTTATACGTTCAACGTTTTACATTTAACGAAAAGAATTTAACGAGGATGTTAAAAGATGAGCAACGAAAATACCCCTTCCCCCAAACCGGCTTTTGACCCGGCCCGCTTTAAGGAACAGGAGCGCTCCGGCTTTAACTTCGTGGCCGACCGTTACGAGGAAGCCACCCTGAATTTCGGCCCGGCCCTGACCCGCCTGCTCGACCTGGCCGCGCTCGAACCGGGCGACCGGGTGCTGGACGTGGCAACCGGGCCGGGCGTTATGGCCCGTATCGCGGCGAGGGCGGTCGGCCCTTCCGGGCAGGTGGTCGGGGTGGATATTGCCGAGCAATCGCTGGAAGTAGCCCGCCGCAAAGCCGCCGCCGAGGGTCTTTCGCAACTGACTTTCCAGGTGGAAGATGCCGAGAATTTAGCCCTGCCGGACGCCGGTTTTGACGCGGTCTTTTGCTCGATGGGCTTGATGCACTTTCCGAACCCTGAGAAAGCTTTACTTGAAATGCGCCGGGTCTTGAAACCGGGCGGCAGGCTACTGGCGGCGGTCTGGGGCGAGGCCGAGAAGTCGCCTTTTATCCAGGTTGCTCTTAACACCCTGGCCCGGACCTTCCCGCCGCCCAAGGTCGAGCGCCCCAGCATGTTCCGCTTCGGACAACCGCCCGTCCTTGAAAACTTGGTGAGTGAGGCCGGGTTTACCGATGCCCACGCCGAAGAAATAACAGTCGAATTTGCGGCGGATAACCCCGCCGCTTACTGGCAGCAATTCCTGGACGCTGCCGGGATAACCGCCGTGGCCCTGGCGAAACAGTCCCAGGAAGTGCAGGACAACCTCAAAAAGGAAGTCGCAACCGACCTTGCGCCCTACCTGAAAGAGGGCTTGTACAAATTGGATAGCGGCATAACGATTGTGGTCGCCACTAAACCCCAGGCTTAACCAATAAAAAGAGACCGCTACCTGCTTTTAGGGCAAGTAGCGCTCTTTTTTATATTTTAGGCTAGTTCTTGACCAGGCCGAGTTGCAAAAGCGCGCCGTCCAGTTCGACTTCCTGGGTGGAAGCGCCTGCGGGAGCGTCACCTTCGTTTACCGCCGTCGAAAGGGTCTCGGCTTGGAGGTAACGGACGCTATCCGGGCTGTTCAGGGCTTCGGCCAGGTCCGCCGCGAGACTATTGGCGTCCCTGGTGACCCGGTAGTAGACCGTGATTTTGTCCGAAATCTGGAAGTCGGCCTTCTTGCGGCCATCCTGGATGAACCGGACCACATCCCGCAACAGACCTTCCCGCTTGAGTTCGGGCGTGACGGTCTTGTTGAGGGCCACGGCATAACCGCCATCCTCGACCACCGCAAAGCCTTCACGCTGCTTGGCCTCGACCAGCACTTCTTCGGGGGCCAGGGTGAGCGTGTCGCCGCTTTCCAGAGTTACATCCACCGATTGGCCGTTCCGCAGATTGGCCGCGACCGCGCTACCGTCCATCTGGCCGAGGGCCTTCTGGACTTCGCCCAACCGCTTGCCGAGTTTCGGGCCTAACAGTTTGAAGTTAGCCTTGACGTTATAGCTCATGATGTCCGCGCCGTCCTGGACCACCACCAGGTCTTTGACGTTAAGTTCCTCCATCACCTGCTGTTTGAAGCGGTTAAGCCCTGCCGCCTCAGAGACCTCACGCGGCTTGACCAGCACTTCCAACAGCGGTTGGCGGACCTTCAACTTGGCGGCGCTGCGGGCGGCCCGACCCAGGCTGACCACCCGGATAACCGTGGCGGTATCCTTCAGGAGCGCCTCGTCTATCAGGCTGGTGTCGGCTACCGGCCAATCACACAGGTGGACACTTTCGGGCGCACCCGGCTCGACCGCCTGGACCAGGCTGCGGTACATCTCATCCGAAACGAACGGGATGAACGGTGCCGACAGTTTGGCGACCGTCACCAGCGCCTCGTAAAGAGTCTGGTAAGCGGCCAGTTTGTCGGTATCGCTCTCGCTTTTCCAGAAGCGGCGGCGGTTGCGCCGGACGTACCAGTTCGACAGGTCGTCCACGAAACCCTCGATAGCCCGCGCCGGACCGGTCACTTCGTAGCGGTCGAGACCGTCCGTCACGTCCCGGACGAGAGCGTTCAGGCGCGAAACCAGCCAGCGGTCGATGCTGGGGCGGTCCTTGACCGGCACTTTGGTCGCCAGGTCCGGCTTGTCCAGGTTGGCGTAGGTCGTGAAGAAGCTGTAGGTATTCCACAGCGTCAGCAGGAAGCGGCGGATACTCTCGCTGACCAGGTCCTGCGAGAAACGACGCGGCTCTCCCGGCGGGTTAGCCGTGTAGAGATACCAGCGCAGCGCGTCCGCTCCCTGGCTGTTCAGCACATCCCAGGGGTTCACGATATTGCCCCTGGATTTGCTCATCTTCTGGCCTTCGCCATCGAGGATATGCCCCAGGCAGATAACGTTTTTGTAGGTCGGCTCCCCTTCCACCAGCGTACCGAGGGCGTGCAGGGTGTAGAACCAGCCGCGGGTCTGGTCCACCGCCTCGCAGATGTAATCGGCGGGGAAATGGACCGGCTCGAAATCCTCTTTGTTTTCAAAAGGATAATGAACCTGGGCGAACGGCATGGCCCCGCTATCGAACCAGCAGTCCAGCACCAGCGGCAGCCGGCGCATGGTAGCGCCCTCCGCGAACGGCGAGGGGTAAGTCAACTCGTCCACGTATGGCCGGTGCAAGTCTAGGTCTTTCAAAGAGCGGCCCACTTTTTCTTCGAGTTCGGCCACACTCCCGATACACTCAAACTGCCCGGTCTTATCGCACTGCCAGAGCGGCAAAGGAGTGCCCCAGTAACGCTCCCGGCTGATAGCCCAGTCCACGTTGTTTTCAAGCCAGTTCCCAAAGCGGCCCTGCTTGATGTGACCGGGATACCAGTTTATCTTGTTATTGTTGGCGATAAGCTCGTCCTTGACGCTGGTGGTTTTGATGTACCAGCTATCCTTGGCGAAAAAGAGCAGGGCCGTATCGCAGCGCCAGCAGAACGGGTAGGTGTGCGAGACCCGGCCACTCTTCCACAAAAAGCCGCGCTCCTTCAAATCGCGGGTGATATGCGGGTCGGCCTTCTTGAAGAACTCGCGGTTGAATTGCGGGAACGCCTCCAAAACTTTGCCCGACAGGTCCACCGAAAATATGGTCGGCAGACCGGCCCGGCGGCCCACTTCCAGGTCGCCATAAGCCGGGGCGATATGCACGATGCCAGTGCCCTCGCCCAATTCGACTATTTCGTCCGTTATCGAGCGATAAGCCGACGTAGTGTCAACCGGTTGGCTGCTCAGGTTCACCCCCTGGAAGAGCGGCTGGTACCGGAAACCGACCAGCGCGGAACCCTGGGCTTCACCGAGCGTCTCGTAACCGTCCTCGCCAAAGAGCTTAGGCGCTAGGTCTTTCGCCACGATATAGGCTTCCTGCTCGTCGTTCGGGCGGGCCAGCACGTAGTCCGCGTCCGCTTTCAGGGCCGCCGCCGTATTGGCGGGCAGGGTCCATGGAGTAGTCGTCCAGATCATGAAGGCTACCGGCAGACCCCTGGCGGCATCCGGGCCGAAAGGCAGCTTTTCAGCCTCGCCGGGAAGCAGACGCAGCCGGATATAGACCGAGGGGTCGTCTGTGTTGTCTTTATAACCCTGGGCGACTTCGGCATCGGAGAGGCTGGTGTTACAGCGCGGGCAATGCATGGTCACCTTGTAGTCTTTGAACAACAGGTTCCGGTTCCACAAATTTTTGAGTATCCACCACCCGGTTTCGATATAATCGTTTTCGTAGGTGATATAGGCGTGTTCGAGGTCGGCCCAGTAACCGATACGTTCGGTCATGCGCTCCCACTCCTGGACGTACTCCCAGACCGATTGCTTGCAGAGCCGGTTAAATTCGGCCACGCCAAATTTTTCGATGTCGTCTTTTCCCTTGAAACCGAGTCTCTTTTCGACCTCTACCTCGACCGGCAAGCCGTGGGTATCCCAACCGGCCTTGCGGGGGACGTAATAGCCGCGCATGGTCTTATAGCGGGGGAACAGGTCTTTGAAGACACGGGCCAGGACGTGGTGAATACCGGGTTTACCGTTAGCAGTCGGCGGGCCTTCGTAAAAGACATAGCGTTCCTTGCCTTCCCGGTTTGCCAGGCTTTTTTCAAAGATATTTTCTTTTTTCCAGAATTCGAGTATATCCTCTTCAAGCTTAGGAAAACTGACCCTGGTATCTACTTCTTTAAATTGTGCCATTTTTACCTCATTCGTTACCGTTAAGGTGTTTAGCTAAAATGCTGGCTAACTTTAGTTTATTATAATTGGAATTGGTTGGAATAGCTCTGAACGTCGGACGGAAATTTTTGGCTTTAAAAACAAAAATCCCGTCGCCTATTCCAAAAAATAATAGGGACGAGACAAGCCCGCGATACCACCCTTCTTGACCGTGTTTTAAGGACGGCCCACTCGGTAAGATGCGTATTCACATCTTCGCCTTGCTTAACGGGCGGCGGACCCGGCCATGCTTACTCGGACAGCCTGGGGCAGCCCTTTCGGATGGCGGCTCTGGAACGATTTTCAACTGGGCCATAGTGTCCGCTTTCACCAAACCGGACTCGCTTTTTCACCTGGAAACCAGCTTACTCTTTTCCGTCATAGCCTTTTATAGCTTATTCAGTTGGTCATATCTTACTCTTTTTACCCCTTTGTGTCAAGGGAGAGTCGACAGTAGCCAGAAGGCAGAGGTCGGTAAAGATAAATAGATAAAAGATTGTTTTCCAACATGTTAAAGGTTTCTTCCATTTGGGAGGAAACCTCTCTAATCCAGCCCAAAATAAAGCTTAAGGCATTGAGGAAAGTTGTTCGGTTTCGTTAATGAAGGGTCCTGTGTTTACTGTCCTGTGGTTTCTGCCTACTGACTTCTGCCCTCTGCCTACTTTTATTGGTCCAAAGACTTAGTTACATTTTAGACAATCGCCCATTCTTAAAAATTGAGAAAATGGCTATAATTGATTTGTAATAAAGCTAAGAAGAAAATTGCCCGAAATAAGTAGGCTTAATAATTTGCAGGTAGGGCAATTTCAGAAGTAAAATGGTACAGATGAAATTCTTTACGGTATTAAATCTTAAAAAGCTTCCGGTTAAACCCTTCAACGGCCCGGTCCTGACCTACTTTTCCCTTTCGGTCATGCTTTTATCGCTTTTCATCCTTCTGACCGCCTGTTCCGACCGCAAACCGGCCACGGTCGTTCCGAACTCTACCACCGCAAACGTCCCACCCGCCGCCACCCGGAACGTGCCGGCGATGGCCCCGGCGCCTTTAGCCACCACCGCCGCCGCTAGCACCATCCAACCGTCCTTTGCCGATAACCGGCCTGTAACCGACCAATCTGGATTGGTTGCCGGTAACACCACCGCCCCCGAATCAGACTATGCTACCCCGGCCCCATCCGAACGGCCTGCCCTTTCGCTTTCGCCGGGTATCATCCAGGTAGGCCAGAGCGTCGAAATTAGCGGCACCGGCTACCCGGCTAACACCCGCCTCAATATCCGGGTGGCCTCGCCCGGCCTGGGAATGGACACTGTCTATGCCTCGGTCGTGACCGACGCGACCGGCGCTTTTACAACTACCCTGACCCTGGAGAATCCCACCAAAACCACCCTCCTGACCCCCGGTAAAGTCGAATTCCTGGTCACTACCCCGGATAACCAGATTGGAGCCAGTATTCCCCTGGCCCTCCAACCATCCGCCGATGCCTCCCAGGATGAAACCTGTAAAAATCTGGTCCTCGAATTTTTCGCCACCCTGAAACGGGATAGCGGTTCAGCCCAGGTCTATCTTTCGACCGATTTACGCAGCCGCATCCTGAGTGGGAAAACCAGCTTGAACAACCTTCTTGGCGCGCAGAACCCGCCGCTCCGGGTGGATGTCACCAAAGTAAAAGGCCCCGGCGACAGCTACCAGGCCACGATGTACTTTAGCGGTGGGGAACAAAAATCGGTGGTACTCGACGTATCCACCGATGTAAGCGGCGCTCTCAAAATTTCCGCGATCCATTCCAACTAAATAGACCGGCGGTTTAAATCTATATTTTTCGGGTAATTGCTACCAGTCTCACAATTACAAAGTACCCAACTGTCAAAAACACACTAAATAAAAACCAGAAGAATAAAGACATTCCGGCCATTGTCAGAATGGCAATAATTAAAGTTGTTAAAGCCAGAAAAGCACCTGGGAAAGAAGTACGCGGAAAGACCAAACCGGCGAAAAGAAAAATTACACCTAGAATTATTAGAAGAATCCCTTCAACTTTGCCAAGGTGTGCCCCAAACATACCGGGAACTGCGCCTGCATAAGGCGCTTTAAGTTCGGTATCAACAACCAGGTAAATTCCCCAGGTTGCTATTAACAATCCGAAAAAGGTGCTGAGAATTTTACCTTTGCCCACGTTAACTCTCAGAATGAATTGCTCAAAGAACTAAAGATTTCTCGTGCCCGTAGGGTATGACACATTTAGGGTTCTTGCCTGATCCTGGTCTATATTAATGGACGTAAAGTAAGGTCATCTCGTTCCAACCACAAATCTGAAAATGTTAAAGGCTTCCCTAGCGTGGTTCAAGCAGGCTCTTACAGGATAAACTTATTAATGGCCTCGACCACGCCGTCCCCGACTGCGCCTGAGGCCACGTAACCGGCCTTTTCTTTGACGCCAGGGCTGGCGTTGGCGACCGCCACGCTAAACCCGGCCATTTCCAGCATCGGCAGGTCGTTCAGGTTGTCGCCGACCGCCAGGGTTTGTTCGACCGGAATATCGAGCGATTTCGCCAGGGCCCGCAGCGCGACCCCCTTGCTACATTCGGGGTGGACCGCCTCGGTGAAGCGGGCATGAGAGCGGGTCACATACAGGGCGTGACCAAAAGCGCCCTCGAACTCATTCACGACGCCCAGGGTCTTATCTTCGTCCGTTACAATCACCAGTTTAGTCGGGGCGCGTTCGGGCCGGTCGATAAAATTCAGGAGGTTGCCGACCACCTCGGCAGGGACACGGGCCAGGCTCGAATAATACCTGGCTTCCTCGTTCATTTCGGCCACATATATATGGTCGTCCACGTAGGCATTAACGTGGTAGTTATGCTTTTGGGCCAGTTCGATAAACTCGCGGGCCAGTTCGAGTGGCACCGGCTGGTGGAAGATAAGTTCGCCGGTCCGGGAGTGCTTGACCATAGCGCCCTGGTAACAAATCAGGGGAGCCGAAAGGTTTAGTTCATTGGCGAATTGCACCGCCGAGCGGAACATGCGCCCGGTGGCAAGAGTGACGACCACGCCGCGCTCCTGGGCCGCCGCGATAGCCTTTTTAACCGGGTCGGTGATAACCAGGTTATCGGTAACGAGCGTGCCATCCACATCCAGGGCTAACAGTTTAAAAATTCTTTCAGTCACGGGTTAGCTTTCTAAAAATCATCGTTGAACGTTTAACGGTAAACATTGAACGTAATCCATAAATTAAACATTATCCATAAATTAAATGCGGCGTGCGCCCAATATGTTCCATGAAGGAATGTTTTAGAGTTTTAAACTCACGTTTAACGCATAGGATTTTATCACAATTGAGGGTGAGGGATGGCTTAAAGGGCGTAAACTTCTTTTTTGAGGACGCCAACATAAGGCAGGTTGCGGAACTGTTCGCGGTAATCGAGGCCGTAACCGACGAGGAAGTCGTCAGGGGCATCAAAACCGCTGTAGCGGACGGGTAAATTCCAGGCCAGGCGGTTAGCCTCGCGGTTAAAGAGGGTGGCAATCGCCAGGGAGGCCGGTTGGCGCATCCGAACCATTTTAGCGATAAAATTCAAGGTCAACCCGGTATCTATCATGTCTTCCACAATCAGGACGTGGCGGCCCGAAACCGAAATATCGAGGTCTTTGGTAATGCGGACGACCCCCGGCAGGCGGCGGGCCGGTTCTTCCCCGAAGCGGGGTTTGTACCCGGCGATAGTCATCACGTCGCTTTGCAGGGGCAAATCTATCGAGCGGAGCAAATCGGCCAGAAAAGGCAGAACCCCCTTGAGGATACCAAAAACCACCAGGTCGCGCCCGACTTCGGCATAGTCGGCGGTAATCTGGCGGCCCAGTTCCTTTACCCGCACAGAAATTTCTTCCTGGGTGTACAGCACCCTGGCTATCTGGGGAGCCTGTGAAAAATAATCAGGGTTGCCCGGCGCTGCCGGGACCGTTACGGGTAAAGGCTCGTTCATACGGCCAGGCCGCCCGGCGGGGTAACCGTCTGTGAAGGTACCGGAATACCGAAACGCCCCAGCACCCGCTGCAAATCCTTGCGATAAAAAAGACGGATATTGACATCGGGATAGAGTTCACGTAAGCGGCGCAGCTTGGCGTTTTTGCGGGTAACGAGGGCTTGCTTCTGAGTGGTTAACTCGGCGTAGAGGTTGAATTCTGGTAGATAGAAATCGGGAGAAAACATGCGGGCGACAGTGCCATCGGGGTGCCAATCAAGCGGGAATTGGTGCGGTTCGTAGAGCCAGCGAACGCGATAGTAAGTGAGAACCCTGGCGAACTCGGCCTCAACCGGGTGAGCGAACCGGACAAACTTGTAGGGATTGGCGCGCCACTGCTTGTTGCGCAACTCCCGCGTCCGGTTGAGACTGCCTAGCGGGCGGACCTTACATATCCGGGCCACGGGCTTCCTGACCGGGCGAATGTCAGGCGTTTTGATTATGGGCGGTAGCATGGTGAGGCTCATTTAGGGCAATCCTCCCAGGCGAGTAGGGCAATAATTCAAAGGTACACTCCATGTTATGACAAGTTTATACCTGGAAATATTGTAGCATTTACCTTGCGATAAAGCAATAGTTTTTTCGCCTCTGTAACGAAAAAGCAATAAAAAACACCTATATTTAGTGGTCCCCAGATTTAACAACACAATAACAGGTTTTAACAAACTTTAAAGGATTATAAAAATCCCTTTTAACACGGCCATTAACAGGGCTTTGCGTGGTAACTCGTTTACACGAAAAAAATAGACTCGCAATTAAAATTGTAATTAAAAACCGGGAGCGAAAACGCCCCCGGTTTTATTTCATAAAAGAATACTAAAAAGGTCAAACCGGTCAGAAATTATTCTTCGCCGTTCATCTTGCGAATGATGGCGTCCGCTTCTTCCTGGGTGCCGACGGCGGTCGGGTCGTTGCGGTCCTGTTTCATGTCGTAGGTCACATACTTGCCTTCCGAGATAACGGCCTGGATGGCGTTTTCGAGTTTGTCGGCAGCTTCGAACTCGTTCAGGTAGCGCAGCATCATCACGCCCGAAAGAATCATACCGAGGGGGTTAATCCGATTCTTACCGGCGTACTTGGGCGCGGACCCGTGGGTCGGCTCGAAAACAGCAATGCCTTCACCGATGTTGCCACCGGGAGCCATACCGAGACCACCAATCAGACCGGCGCCGAGGTCGCTCAGGATGTCGCCATAGAGGTTCGGCAGCACCAGCACATCGTAATCTTCCGGCTTCTGGACGAGCTGCATGCACATGTTGTCCACGATTACGTCATTGAATTCGATGTCCGGGTATTCCTTCGCCACGTCCTGGGCCACTTCCAGGAAAAGACCGTCCGAGAATTTCTGGATGTTGGCCTTGTGGACAGCGCTGACTTTGCGGCGCTTGTTGGCGCGGGCGTATTCGAAGGCGAACTTTACAATCCGGCGGCTGCCGAATTCGCTAATCGGCTTGATGGTGATACCGCTATCGCTGCGGATTTTCGCGCCGTTGAGCTTTTCGATGTCGGCAATCAATTCGGCCTGTTCGGGGGTGCCGCGTTTGAACTCGATACCGGCGTAAAGGTCTTCCATGTTTTCGCGGACAATAACCAGGTCCACTTTGTCGAAGCGAGAGCGCACACCCTGGAACTTTTTGCAGGGGCGCAAGCAGGCATAGAGTTCCAGTTCCTTGCGCAATGCCACGTTTACGCTGCGGAAACCCTTGCCGATAGGAGTGGTGATAGGGCCTTTGATACCGAGTTTGGTCCGGCGGACCGAATCGAGCGTCGCTTTAGGCAACACTTCGCCGCTGCGTTCCATTTCGTCAATACCGGCGTGCTGCACGTCCCAGTTAAATTGGACACCGGTAGCATCCAACACCCGGCGAGTAGCCTCGGCAATTTCCGGGCCGGTCCCGTCACCGGGAATCAGAGTTACATCGTAAGCCATTAAGGCGGCTCCTTTCCTCATCTTTGAGAGGTCATCATTTTCATCACAATCGTTATTACCGGGAAGCTGAGTAAAATCAAAAAAGCCCGGTGAGTCCGCTTTAGCATAGCACTCAACCGGGCGAGATTCAAATTGGCCCGCCCAATTAAGATAATAGGTTCATTCTATTCGGGCTAAAAAGGGCGTTGGAACTTTGCCACAAATCGGCAAATTTCTGGGCAGCCAGCCCCATTTCGCGGTCCCGGCGGTGGACCATGACAATCTGGATATTGACCGGCTCCCAGTTGGCGATGGGGATTTCGACCAGGGCCCCACTATGCAAATCGTTCAAAACGGCGAAGCGGGGCAGGGCGGCCAGCCCATCATTCATTTTCACCAGGGCTTTGGTTGTCTCGGTAATTTCAATAGCCATCGAGATGCGCGGCTGGCGGGCTACGTCGCTTATCCGGCTCATAAAGGTATCGAAAGAGGAGCCCCAACGGGCCATGATGAATTCTTCCCCGGCCAGGTCGTCCGGCGAGATAGGGCGGGGGCCGCCCCGGTCGGTACGGGCCAGGTGATGTTCGGGAGAAGCGACCACAATCATTTCATCGTGGAAGCTGGCAATCGTTTTAATCTGGGGGTGAATGACCGGGCCGATTACAACCCCCATTTGTACCACGTCATCCAGCAGCATTTCGATAATCTGGGTTGAAGCGCCTTGCTGCAAATTGATTTCGACGCTGGGATTGACCCGGTGATACTGGTCGAGGACCGGCGCAATCAAAAAGAGACAGATAGTTTGAATAGCGGCAATGGAAAGGCGTCCCGCCGTACCGTCACGGACATTCCGCACAGCCTGCTCGCCTTCGTCCAGGACGGAGAGCGCCCGTTCGGCGAAAGGCAGAAAGACTTTGCCGCTTTCGGTCAGTTCGATGGTGCGGCCTTTGCGTAAGAACAGGGGCGTTTTCATTTCAACTTCAAGTGTTTGAATACGGGCCGTCACCGAAGGCTGAGTGACGTAAAGGGCTTCTGCGGCCCTGGTAAAGCTTTTTTCACGCGCTGCGACGACGAAGGCACGTAATTGGCCGATTTCCATTTTTAACTTTTCTCCTGATTCCAGGGTTAACCCATGTATTCACTACTACGCTTGCTCCGTAGTTAGTATAAATTATTGTAATATCTGGCGCGGGTTTTATCAATAGGGATTATAACAGAACTTAAAAGTGGTCAGAAGCCAGTCTTTAGTTTTTAGTTTTCAGTGTTCAGTTTTTAGTTTTCAATAGATAAAATGCTTTAGTAAGCAGCGGCACGTACGAGAATTTGTCATTCTAAGCCTTCATCTTGTAATTCCGAGCTTTGTCGAGGCATCTAGCCCGTCGGGTTCCCGGTGGGCAGCGCCGTTGGCGTTGGCACAGTCAGAACGGCATGACAAATTCTTCGGACTTTGCAACTGACCTTTCATCAATGCTTCCACGCACCCTTTAGGGTGAACGTTGTTTCGTTTAACATTTAACGTGAATTTTAGGTTAAGTCTTTGGAGTTGAGGCTGGAAGTAGGCGGACCGGAAGGCGGTTCAGGTGGTTCAGGCGTGGAAAAATCAACTACCCGGTCCACCCGCTCGATACGCAGGCAATGCCCGCTGGTCTCGTCCAGTTGCAGAAATACGCTGTTAAACTGGACCGGGCCGCTGGCGACCGCGTACATCGAGGGCATACCATCTACGAACCGGGTTAAGGCGGCTTCGAGCTTCATGCCCAGGCTGCTATCGCGAGGGCCGCACATGCCAATATCGGTGACCTTGCCGGTGCCGCCCGGCAGAATCCGGGTGTCGAGGGTGGGCACGTGGGTATGCGTGCCGACCACCGCGCCAACCCGGCCATCCAGGTGCCAGGCCAGGGCGTGTTTTTCCCGGATGTCCTCGGCGTGGAAATCTACCAGGATGATATGCGGCTGCTTTTCGTCGGGAAACGTTTCCAATTCGCTCAAAAGCTGGTCGAGCGCGGTAAAAGGTGAGGTCGCGCTATAGATATTTAACTTGAACAGGCCGAGGACCGACACTACCATAACCCTGGTCTGACCGATAGTCATCATAACGCGGTCGAGACCGGGAGTGCGGGTATTAAAGTTGAGAGGGCGGACTATTTTAGGGGCCTGGGCCAGGTACTCGTAAATTTCGATTTTGTCGTAGATATGGTCACCAAGGGTCAGAATATCGGCCCCGTGGGCCAGCAAGTCGGTAGCCGAGGAAATATAAAGACCAAGGCCGTCCGCGTTTTCAGCGTTTACGACCACTAAATCGAGCTTATATTCCTGGCGCAACCCCGGCAGGAGACGTTTGACGGCCTGTCGCCCGCTGGCTCCGACCACATCGCCGGTCATCAAAACATTGATAGTCATAAAAAGTCACGTTAAACGTTAAATTAAACAACCTTGAGCGTATTTTAAGGTAGTAACCCGGACCGGGCAATATTGAAAATAGGATTTGTCCGGTCAATCTGATGCCATATAGATTCAATTCACGTTATACGTTGTTTCGTTTTACGATAGCTGTTGTTTCGTTTCCTTTACGGCAACTGCTTTAGAAGAAAAACGAAAAAACTGACTCGATAACGATACCCAGCATAATACAAACCGGGATGGTAAAGACCCAGGCTTTGACGATGTTGCCGACCGTACTCCACCGGACCGCGCTCAGGCGATGACTGGCTCCGACCCCCACGATAGCGGTGCTGATAACGTGAGTGGTGCTTACCGGGAAGCCGAGCCGGGAGGCGGTTTCGATGACTGTCGCGGCACTGGTCTCGGCGGCAAAGCCGTTCACCGGCTTGAGGTCCACAATTTTACTGCCCATCGTCCTGATTATCCGCCAGCCGCCCGAAGCGGTCCCGGCAGCCATCGCGGACGCTGCCAGCAAAATGACCCAGATAGGCACCTGGAAAGTGCTTCCGGGACGGCCCTCGTAGGTCAAAATCGCCAGCGTGATGATACCCATCGTCTTCTGAGCATCGTTACCGCCGTGACTGAAGGCCATAAAAGCCGCCGAAAAGAGCTGTAACCGGCGAAACCAGGTGTTGACAAAGTGAGGGGTCGCTTTAATCAACAGCCAGTTCAAAAGGACCATCACAACATAGCCGATTAAAAAGCCAAAAATCGGCGAACCGATCAAGCCGATTAATACTTTTAAGACCCCGTCGCCCTTGATTACGTCAAGCCTGAACCCGTTGCCGGAAATTCCGGCCCCAATCAAGCCGCCAATCAGGGCGTGGCTGCTGCTACTGGGCAGGCCAAGCCACCAGGTAATCAGGTTCCAGATTATCGCCGCCAGTAAAGAACATATTACGATGGTCTGGTTGCTGTTGGAGGGGTCTACTATATCCGCACCGACCGTCTTGGCGACCTGGGTGCCGGTGAACGCGCCGATAAAGTTGAAAAAAGCGGCCATGGCTACCGCCGCCAGGGGCGAGAGAACCCGCGTCGAGACGACGGTGGCGATGGCATTGGCAGTATCGTGAAAACCATTGATGTAGTCGAAAGTGACGGCGACAAAGATTATTGCAAGCAGGAAAAGCAGGTTGCTATCCATTCTTTTGAATAATCTCCTCGACAATTTCGGCTACTCGTTCGATGGTATCAATCGACTCTTCCATCAATTCGTAGATTTCTTTCCACTTAATGACATCGAGCGGATTGCTGCCATCTTCAAAGAGACTGGCAAAAGCCTGCTGCCAGAGTTCGTCACCCTCGTTTTCGAGGGTATGGATAGCAATATACTGCTGGCGAGCATCGCGCATAGAGCGCAAATTGGGGATAAGAGTGTTTAACTTGGCCGAGGCTTCGAGGACGATATTCGCCATTTTCCGGGCGTAAGGGGTTATAACTTTTACCTTGCACAGGACCATCATGGTCCCGGCGGCCTCGATATTATCCACAATATCATCGATGGCATAGGCAAGATTGTGCAGGTCTTCGCGGTCAATGGGGGTTACAAAGGTTTTGTTGAGCTGTTGGACCATTTCGTGGTTGATGTTATCGGCCTTTTTTTCGGCCTCTACTAACAACTGCAACTTTTCGTCCACGTTGGTAAAATCGTTGACCATGTCGCAGAGCAACCGGGCGGCCTCGACGGTCTGGGCGCACTGCTGTTCGAGAATGCTAAAAAACACGTCATTACGGGGATTCAATTTTATCCCAAACATTCCATTTTTCTCCTGAGGCTCATATCCAAATAGACTGTCCCTAAGAGACAGTCCTATCGGAACTTACCTGACTCCTTTTTCAACCTAACCCGTTAGAGTGAGGCCCTAACAGATTTAATCGCATATAGGCAAAATTGTAGCACACTCCAGGCCAGGTGTGGAAAACTAAAACCCGGACAGATTGCCCGGATTTTTCGCTGTGAAACTTATAAGAAGGGGATTTACAAACCGAGAGTTAGCAGTTGCAAAATGCTAAAGAATTTACACCTTAAATGCCGTACCACTGCCACAACTGGCGTTCGAACTCCGCGCCGTTCCAATCATGCATCTGGACCCTGGGAAGTTCATAGGTGTTCCGGCGGCGGCCTGAGATGCCGCTAAAATTCGAACAGGCGCAATTAAAGCCTAATTCCTGGACAAGCTTTGTGGTCGATTGGTTGTAATCAACTTTGCGCCCAAAGGTATAGGCAAAACTCTTAACCGGGCGGTCGATAATGGTTTCTAAAGTGTCTTTGCTCTCCTTGATTTCGTAGGACTGCCGGGACGTGGGTAGGGTGCTCAAATTCACGTGATTGACTGTGTGCGCCCCAATCTCTACCAGGTTATCTTTGACCAACCCTTGCAATTCGGCGGCGTTTACCGAGCCGTACTCAAAGCGGGTGGTTTCCTCTAAACCGGACCAGGCCCGTAATTCGGCCAGCTTGGCTTGCTGTTCCGCCGGGGACAGCGGGTTTAACAAAGCATAAAGCTCCTGGTAAAGGCGGTGGCGGGTGGTTGGAGGCGTCTCCCAGGCCCGCCAGTTCTTGTGTTGCCGCACTTCATCGGGGGTGTAGACCGTGTTCTGTCCAAGCTCCCACCCTTTTGTTTCCTGGCCGAAGGTCAAACTAAGGCTGGCGGGTAGTTCGCCCGGTTGCAGCAATATCGCTTCCAGAGCATCCCACCAGAACTCGCCATTTTTTTCGATACGCCCGGTGGTAACGAAAATGGTCGCCGGGACATCAAATTTTTCCAAAACCGGCTTCGCGTTATAGAAATTGTCCCGGTAACCATCATCAAAAGTAACCACAACCGAACGCGCCATATTTTTATCCGATGGATTGGCCCCGATAAAGTCCTGCAAGCGGGTCGGCCTCCAGAGCTTTCGTAAAACTTCGAGCTGTTCGGCCAGGTGCGCGGGGCTAACTGCCAGTTCCCAGGGGTCCGTCGAAGGCTCGGCAATCCGGTGATATAAAAGGATTAACGTGCCGGGAAAAATGGACGGCAAATGCTGGCGGGCCGTCCGTTTGATTTTACCTAACCCCCTGATTTTCACAGATTTACTTACCTTTCTTTCACTGCACGGACCGAAATTAAAACCTGGTAGGCCGGGTCGTTATAGTCCAATTCCTCGATGCTCAGTTCTTCCACCGCCAACCCCTGTAGAAAGGAGGTCGCGGTCAAAACGTTCCCTTTGGTTTCAACGGTAATATTTTCGGCCCCAAAGACCTCAGAAAATAAAGCCTGGGCCGAATAGCCGGTGAAATTCCAGTACCAGCTAGACGCCCAGGTCTGATCCCCGATATGGGTTATACCCGGAAAGGTCGCCAGCAAAACCCCGCCCGGTTTAAGAATCCGCAAAACGGTTTGCAGGGCGACTTTCGGTTCGTAAATTAGCTGTAAGGTCTGAGTTAGGATAACACAGTCAAAACTATCCGAGGGAATAAAATCCGCGGTCGTTAAATCGCCCACCATCGTAGCGGCGGGATTGCCTTCGGCTACGTGCAGGACCTCGCTGGCCGTTATTTTGCCTTTACCGTAGCGGGTGGTGTAGTAATTGTCGCCGATTTCCAGGGCTTTGCCGAAAATATCTTTCGAATTGGTTTCCAGGAAATTTTCGACATAATAGCGGTCCACCGGCAGGCCCCGGTCGAACCCGAAATTCCGGTTAAGCGGTTCCAGTCTGCGTAAATCTCCGAAGCGGACCGCCCCGACCACCGGTTTATAATTTTTTCCCTGGTAAAGGGCTTTCAGGGAATTATAAAGCGAGTGCGGGACAAACCGGCGTGCTCCAGACCGCGCTTTGTTTTTAATAGTGGTCTTGAGTTTTGCGGGTAATTTAAGCATTTTATAAAGATTGAGGTTGCTATATTTTAAGAATTCCACTCTCAGAATCTGCCGGAGACCTTTATCCCGGACCTGCTCCTTTTCGAGATAGGTTTTTAGCCAGTTTAGAAAAACCAGGTGCGAGGGATTCGGTTTTTCGGGGTGATAGTCCCCGGCCACTTCGGCGGTATGACAGGCCGAGTCTGGATGCTGCCGGTACCTGGCAACCACTTCCTGGCTGACATAGACCGGGGCTTTGAGGCAGACCTTTACAAAAAACACCTGGTCTTCGTAGATACTGCGAAATTTTTCCTCAAAAGCCCCGACCTGCCGGGTTAAAGCCATTTTTATCAAAAGGCTACAGTTACCCGGTATCACACCACCATCTTTTAGCAAAATCCTGACCAGTTCAGGCGGGCTATAGACGCGACCGGGTTTAACGCGGAGGTCTTTTACATAGTCGAGCTTGCTATCGGCAGGATTCTGGGTCCAGCCGTACCAGTAATGGGTGGGGCCATAGACCATGCCGACTTCCGGGTGTAAGGCCATTAATTCCAGTTGCTTTTCCAGTTTGGTCGGCAACCAGACATCATCGGCATCCAGCAAAGCCAGGTACTCGCCCCGGCTATGCGCAATCCCAAGATTACGAGAAGCGCTCATCCCGCGATTCGCATGGTCCGGGTGGTCCACATAGAAAATTTTAGAAGGGTAAAGCGCGGCAAAATCTTTTGCTACCCGGGTACTTCCGTCCGTAGACCCATCATCGACCAACCAGAGTTCCCAATCGGAATAAGTCTGGTTTAAAACGCTTTTTATTGCTTCCTCTAAAAATGGTTCCCCATTCAAAAAAATAATGACTGCCGACACCAGGGGGTTATTATTCATTTTACCTGCTTAGTTATTTATCAGAGCCGAACTATTCTTATAAAATTTACAGGAAAAAATCTAATATACAATACTACAAGTCATTTCTTAATCATATTTTAACATTTAAACGGAAAAAGTAATATGTGCGTTAAATTATTTTGATATAATCTGATTAACGTAATAATTTGAATGATGGACAGAAAATATAATAAGACCAATATAGGAGAATCACGGTGCCCTCTTTGGCCGAAGCTAACCCTAAGGAACCTATTTCCGTTGTAATTTCCACGCTCAACCGTGGTGACCAGATTGTACCGGCCCTTAAAAGTATTTTAGCCAACGACTATCCAGCCTTTGATATTATCGTCGTTGACCAGAATATCGACAATACCACCGCAATTGCGGTAGCCCCGCTTTTAGCAGGCAATCCCATTAAATATATTCGCAGTTCCGTCAGGGGGTTGGCGAACGGCCACAACCTGGCAGTCTCCCATACCAAAAATGAGCTAATTGCCTTTACGGATGACGATTGTGTCGTACCGGTTAACTGGCTGAGCAGTATATATAACGCATTTCAGCAGGATAAGAAAATCGGCCTGGTCTTCGGCAATGTCGTGGCGGCTGACTACGACAAAAGAGAGGGCTATACCCCCGATTTTGTCCGTGACACCGCTTTGCTGATGAAAAGCGCTTATGCTGACCTCAGGCATGGCATGGGAATCGGGGCCTGTTTTGCTATGAGGCGCAGTGCCTGGTCCAAAATAGGTGGCTTTGACACAATGCTCGGTCCCGGTTCTCCCCTGGGCTCCCTGGAAGACCGGGACATCGCCATCCGGGTGCTTTTAGCCAACCATTATGTATACCAGACCCCTGAGGTTTCAGTCCTGCACTACGGGTTCAGACCAAACTCAAAGCTAAGAAACCAGGCCTTCCAGGATTGGTTCGGCTTTGGTTCCAGCTATGCCAAGTATTTGAAGTGCGGCCATTGGAAACTGAGCTATTACATGTTGGTGCAGATGTGGTTGGGATGCGCGGTAATGGTTGCTTTACAGGTTAGTTTCAAGACAGGTCGCATCAAACGTGCAACCCCGGTCCTGGTCTTCTGGTACGGCTTCATGCGAGGTTTATTTGCTTCCGTAGACCGGAAAACCTCCAGATTTACGGTCGAAAAGAAGGACCTGCGGGAGACAAAACGGCTGGTTAACAACCCTGGTTTAGCCATTTTATCCCCCGGCAACAGCAATCCCTACAAAGCGCTTTAACGCGGAGTTTTCTGTTCGAGGCTTTCGAGGCGGTCGCGTAGTTCGCGATTTTCGGTCACCAACTTATCAAGGTCTTCGCGCAACCGGAGCATTTCCTGGCCCTGCGAAGCGTTTTCACGTATAGCCTCGACCGCTTCCCTGGCCCGGCGGACTTCCCGGCTGTCCTCGTGCAACTCGATTTTACGCTGCAAGGTTGGCAACAGCGAGGTATCACCGAGGGCCTGGACCGCGCCGATTGCCGCCATCCGGGCCCGCCAATTTTTATCCTCCAACAAATCCTTCAACCGCTCAATCACCTGCTCTTTTTCAGGATTTTTGACCAGTTTCCCCAGCGAACCAAGCGCCGTAATCGCGGCAAACCGGGCCAGGTCGGGCCGCCCGTAGGCGGTCCAATCGAGGACTAGCGGCAAAGCTTTGACGTCTTTGAGAGCCACGAAACCGTTGATAGCCCCCTGCCGGACCACCTGGTTAAAAGAGTCGCGCTCCATCGCTGCCTGCAAGGTGTCAAAGACACCAGGCTGGCGGGTCTTGCCCAGGGCGTGGGCGGCGGCCATTTCGATAATGTCGGTCTTATCGCCTTTGAGAACCTCGCTCAAGGTGGTGACGGCGGTCTGGTCGCGGAACTCGCCCAGGGCCGTAACGATGGCCCGGCGGACCTTCGGGTGATTTTCGCCTGGCAGGGCCGCTACCAGCACACTCTCGGCGGTGGCAGTACCGATTTTACCGAGGGCAAAAGCGATTTCAGCCCGAACCGTCCAGACACTTTCGGTTTTGAAGGCTTTCTCAAGAGTTTCGACAGCATCACGCCCACCCAGCCGGCCCAACTCCTGGGCAGCAGTTATCCGGCCAAAAGACTCGGTATCGCCGGTCAGTTGGGCGATTAAGGCTTCTTTCGAGCGCGTCCAGGTCACGGTCTTTAACAGCCAGTTCGAAGGGTCGAACGAGGCAAAAAGAGGCCGGGCCGGGAGCTTAAAATAGAAATTCTGAGTCTTTTCTTCCAGCTTGACCTTGAAGGTTTCGCGCTGGCCGCCGGGCAGGGCAAAAGCTATTTCGACCGGCAGGGTAAAGAGCGGGTTTTCAAGGTCGGTTGGCTGGGTCTGGGTTACCGAAAACTTGACGGTCTGGTTGGCTTCGTCCCACTCGTTTTTAAGCTGGAAAGTCGGATACCCGGCTTTGTAGACCCACTGCTCGAAGAAATATTGCAGGTTGCGCCCGGTCGCTTCCTCGATAGCCCGCTCGAAATCCGCCGAAATCACGTTCTGGCCCCGGTGTTTGGTGACGTAATGGTTGATGGCCTTCCACCAGCCCGCCTCACCCAGAAGATAACGAATCATGTGGAGGACAAGCGAGCCTTTTTCGTAAAGGTGGCGGTCGAAAAGGTCAATCGGCTGGTTGAAGGTGTAGGCAACCAGGGGGCGGCGGTAGCGGTTCTTATCTTCGCTGAAATAGGCCTGGGCGTTGCCATGCATCTCGTAAATAAACTCGTCCCGGCCCAGCGAATGTTCGGTCCAGAGCGCCTCGAAGTAGGTCGCAAAGCCCTCGTTGAGCCAGCCATTCGACCAATCCCGGCAGGTCAACAAATCCCCGAACCACTGGTGGGCCAGTTCGTGGGCAGCGAGGGGCTGGCTGCTGAAGTCCTGGTCGGCCCGTGAGTCGTGCAAAGTCGTATCGGTCAGGGTCGTGGCGGAAGTGTTTTCCATGCCGCCAAAGATAAAGTCCTGCACACAGACCGTCGCGTATTTCTCGTAGGGATAGCGCACACCGATATTTTTCGAGAAAAACTCGACCATATCGGGGGTCCGACCCAGGCTGATACGGGCTTCTTCCTCGTGACCCGGCAGCACATAATAAGGAACCGGGATGTCTTCCCACTTGTCGGCAACCTCGGAAAACGGCCCGGCAGCCAGGGTTATCAAATAACTGCTGTGCGGAATATTCTGCTTCCAGTGAAAGGTGCGGGTTTTGGCCCCGGCATCGTGGCTATTCTCGATCAGGGCACCGTTGGAAAGGGCAAAGAAATCTTCCGGGACGACCACGCGCATTTCGGTGGTGCATTTCTGGTTAGGCGCGTCAAAGCAGGGAAGCCAGAAATGGTTGTCGGTGTCCTGACCCTGGGTCCAGACGTGGGGCACTTTGTCGGGATATTCCGGTTCCGGGGCGATAAAGTAAAGACCACGCCGGGGTGTCGCGCTGTAGGCAATTTCGATGGTCATTTCCTCATCCGTCTCGCCGGGTTCGAGCAGCGTTACATACAGCTTTTCACCCTCGCTGCGAAATTCGAGATTTCTGCCATTCATTTTGACCGTTTTGACATCCAGGTCCGCCGCGTCAAAGACAAGTTGGCGCAAACCGTCGTTGACCGGGTTAAAGGTGGTCCGCACCCGCCCGGAAACGCTTTTGGTGGGAAGATCGAGCGCGACATCAATAAAGAGGTGTTTAAGAACGTACTGGCGGTCCGGGGCATAGCGGGGTTTATCACCGGGCAAGGGAAAAGGTTTGAACCCGGCAGGGGTATTTCCCTGGCTCAGGGCCTCGATAGCGCGCCGACAGCTTGCGGTCCCCTTTTCAAAAAATTCTAAATAAATATTGTTTCCAGCCAAGGCACTCTCCTCAATTAGCTAAAAGGCTCCTTTAAAAAACCTGAAATGTGTTCGCCTGATTACAACCGGTCGAAAATTTGAAGAATTATAGCATTTTCACCGGTAATTAAGCGAATTTAATGCCTGGTATCTCAAAGAGGTAGTAACAAACCGGGCGGCTAGGAGGTTGTGACACACCGGAGCAAGTTCTGGCCTTGCTGGTTGGCAAGTTGAGGACTTTTAAACCCGCTGATTTTGAGACCATAGAGGGTGATATTGCCGGGCAATACCAGGCCAATCTGCCCCTGAGCACCCTGCAAAGTGATGGCAGGACCGTTCGGACCGCAACCGCCTGCGACAGTGACCCCGGCCCGGAGGGTGGGCACCGCGCCACTGACCGAGATAAGATTGTTTGGCGGGGCCAGCAGGATACTCTGGCCGGAAGTGGCCTGGCCGAAAGCATAATTGAGGGTGCCGGGGCCGGTGGCATCGCCATCGGTATTGGTGACGGTATAGGTGGCAGAGGCCGGGGTAGTCAGGCTGACCGGGCCGGTATAAGCCGAATTATTGGAGCCGTAACTGGCCCGCACCCGGTAGGAATAAGCAGTATTTGGTTGGAGACCCACATCGCTGAAAGTAGTAACTTTCGCGCCCACACGGGCAATCTCGGTCCAGGCACCGCCACCGTTGGACCTTTCCAGGCGGAACCCGGCCACCCCACCGGACGTATCGGTCCAACTCAGGTTCACCCGAATGAAAGATTGGGCATTAGCGATAAGATTGGTGGGGGCCGCAAAGGTGAGCAAGGCGGTCTCCTCGTTTGAATAGGCCGAGGTCACGGTCGAATTGTAGGTCATCACGCGGTAATAATAGGTGATGTCCGGCGCAATAGTCGGGTCGCGGTAGAAGGTGGTATTGGCGGCAAGCGAGGCCAGCAAGCCCCAGCTTCCGCCCGGTCCGGCTTTGCGTTCGAGCCGGAACCCGCTCTCGGTGTTGGTATTATCTATCCAGGTCAGGTTCACATACCCGGCCTGGTTAGCCTGGGCGGTCAGCGAGGCGGGCGCAAGAAAAAGGGAGGTCGCCGTAACCGTGGCGGTATAGGCGGAATAACTGTTATTGCCGTTATTCAGGTAGGCCCGGACCCGGTAAGAGTAGGAAGTCCCGTCCGGCAGGTTAGTATCCAGGTAAGCCGTGACGTTAGGGCCAAGCGTGGCAATTTCAGTCCAGGTGCCGCCCGGTCCCGCCGGTTTTCGCTCGACCGTGAAAGCCTGCTCGGTGGTCGAATTATCGGTCCAGGTCAGCCGCACCTGGCCGCGAGCAGGTGTCTGGGCGGCTAAAGCGGTCGGACCGGGCAGCGGAAAATCGGTCGAACCAAGATAGGCGAAGCGGATACGGGCGGCAGGGTTTTTAGCCGCGCCGGTCGCTGTCGTGAGAGTGCCGCCACACCCGGCATACCCGCCCGCCGCGAACAGGCCGGTATAGAAATCGGAAGGGCTGGTGCAATTTTTACTGTTGCTGTCGGCCACCATCCAGGCACTGCCCCCGGCGTAACCGTTGGTGGTATTTTCGCGGATAGAACGGGCGTTGACCTCCACAAAGTAGGGGGCGGTATTCTTGCAGACGGCATTGTAGGCGTCGGTCCGGCAAACCGCCCCACCCTCCTTAAAATAACTGCTCGAAGGGAGAGGGTCGGTTGGGTAGCCGTATTCTTCGAGGACGATTGGCCCGGCATATTGCAGGGTGTTACGCAGAGTCGGCAAAAGGCCATAACCACCCCCGCCGTAATTATGAGGTGAGATAAAGTCGACAGTGGCGGCCAGGCTGGGCGCGTTGTATTTGCGGAAGAAGTCGTAGACCGCGGCCAGACGGTCGCCATCGGTCTTTTCGGTGGAGATGCCAACGGTAACCAAAAGCCTGGAGTTTTGCGACTTAACGTAGGTGGTAAAGTCGGCTACCCACTGGTTGGCTTTATCGACATAGGTCGGGTTATTGTCGTAGCAGTCGGGACCGCTGCCGCAGTGATTGTTTATTTCGTTGTCGGCGTTGAGATAGGCCAGCAAGGAAAGGGCGTTGCGGTCGCGGAAATAGCCGATAAAATCGCTCAGCCACTGTTTGCGGGCGGCGGTCAGGGTCCAACTGGTGTTATTGTGCAGGACTACACCCAGCCGCATGCCCTGGCTGCTGGCCCGCAAAGCAAAGTCGTAGATGGTGGCCGGGCTGGTCGGGCCGGGCAGACTATCGCCGGGCATATCCACGAAAATCCGCAAAGTCTTCGCGCCCAGGAAGTTGCTCGCTTTATCCAGCCAGTAATCGACCTGGTCGTTAGAGACGCTGGCCGCATAATTCCCATCGTTAAAGGTCGAGCCGTTGATGCCGTAATCGGGCAGGATAAACTGAACCCCGTTGACGGTCCAGCGCCCTTTGCAGTCGTAGAGGTAATAACCAGATTTATAGACCTGGCCGCAGGTGAGCGGGTTGGTGAGACTGACCGCGTTCGGCTGGGCGGGCGCGGCAGCCTCGAACTGCAACCCCGTTTCGTCCGCACTGGCCCGGTAGAGAGCGGTGGACCCGACCTGTTCGTCAAAAACGCTAAAGACCAACTTGTTTCCGGCAAACCCGTTTAATTCCAGCCGGGCGGTACCGGGCGTGGCAAAGGTCACCGTTTTGGAGGTGGTCAGGTCTTGCACTTCGACCGACCAGAGCATTTTCGTGTCATCGGGCGGCACAACCCAGGCCGCTTTACCGTCGCCCGTGACCGGGTTACGCCCGGCCTCACCTGAAATCGCCTTCGAGGTGCCGTCTTTGAGGTCATAGAGGTAGACCTGCTGGCTCGTAGCCGGGGGCAAGGCCGAGTAGATTAAATTTTCAGCCGAAAAAGCCACCTGGAAAGAGCCGGTAGCCTGGGCCAACTGGCGGTTGCCGGAAGGCTGGCCTGCCGGTTGGAGAAAGAGGGTCCACAGGGTCGGCTGGTACTCACCCTGGTAGGTTTCCTCACTCCAGGCCACGAAACCCGGCCCGGCTACCGGGTTGCGGCCATTGGCGCTGATTAAGGTCTCCTGTCTGGTAGTTAAATCGAAGCTGTAAAGCCCGGCATGACCGGGGGTATTTTCCTCGAAATAAAGCTGGTTGCCGTCCAGGGCCAGGGCTCCGAACTGCCGTCCGCTGCCGGTGGGGAAAATAGTGAAAACCTGGTTTTTGGACGGGTCGTACCCCATGATACCCTGGGCGGCATTATCGCCGGGCGGACCCTCGACCCAGGCCAGCAGATGGCCGTCGCTGGCAAGCTGGCTTTTGGGGACAGGTTGGTTTGTCACGAGAAAATTCTGGCCGGTGGCAAGGCTGAAACCGTAGAGCGAGCCGGACTTTTCCAGCCAGAAGATATAAGCGGAGGTAACGACCGGCGGCCCGTCAAGGGTCGCGCTCAGCCGGAAAAGGGAGGGAGCCGGGTTTGCGGCGGTCAGGTTAGCCCCACCTAAAGAAACCACCAATAACAGCAGGGCTAACGATAACTTGTAGCAAACTTTGCGCATCTGTCTAAAACTTCCGGCAGATAAGATAATATTTTTTAAGGGTAATATTTAATGGGATTCTAACCAGCGCATTTTAACAGACCGGCGCGTCCCGCATCTCCCAAAAACTTAAAGCTAAATTAGCCTTTAGAGACAAATTTCTCTAATGCAAAATGTATTCCTTTTTTGGCTTTTCAGAATAGGAAATTATAGCCAGTCCGGTCCCGGTACTTCCACCCGGCGGCACAGCCAGTGGAGTAGTACCCGCAACTGGTCGCGCTGGAACTTGCGCAGCCGGGGCAGACCCGGTATTTCGTCCTGCCAGAACAGGGTAGCAAAGAAAGCGCAAAACCATGAAATATAGGCCGTGAGCAGGTCGGGGTCCACCGGGTAGCGTTGGCTGTACCACTCGACCGTCTTTTCCGGCAATGGACCCGCCTCGACCGCGACGGACTGGGCGAATTCCACCAGGTCGTACTCGGCGGCGCCCCAATTCACATACGGCCAATCAAAGAGCTTGAGGCGGCCCCCGGCCAGCCGCAAATTATCCGAACGAATATCGCCATGAATGAGGACCGGGGTGGCCGGGCGGGTCTCGATATTGGCCGAAAGAGCGGCAAAGAGGGCATAGTGTTTATCGAGCCAGGCCACTGCCTCTCGACTTTTCTCCCCGGCGGTCGCCGCGATAGCTTCAAAACCCCGGCTGTCCTCGGCTACACGCGGCCAGTTAAATTCGGGCGTCCGTTCGCGCAAGGGCTGAATCCAGGCCGGGAAAACAAGGCCGGTGGTTTCGAGGTGAAAATCGCCCAATTGGGCGCTGACCTGGCGGGTCAGGGCCGGGGTCCAGGGTGGAGCGCTCTTGGGGCCGAGGTCTTCCAGCAGCATGACGTGCCAGTCGTCCAGTTGGAAACTACCCAGGAATTCGGGCATCCACTTACCGACCAGGGGTAAAAGGGCCGCATAGGTTCGAAGTTCGCTTTTGAAGGCGTTGGTGGCAAACTCGTTGGTCCCGCCAAATACCCCTTTGAAGAAGGCGCGTCTACCTCCAGCCAGGGCCAGCCGGAAAGTTGGCGTCGGGCTGTAGCCGCCCCAGACGCGGGACGCCCGGACCACCCGGTCGCCCAGGGTCTGTTCGGTCTGGCGACGGATTGGGAAGGGAACTGCCTGCCAGGTTGGCTTGTCTTCCACGCCTGTATGCGGCATCGTTTAGAATTCCTTTCTTAAATATCCACCCTATCCCCAACCCTTCCCCTGATAGGGGAAGGGAATAAAGAAGTTAGAAGTAAATTTGTTTCCCGTCCGAGGGAGGCGTCCTCCGGAGGCCAGAGGGTAGAAGGCATATTTGGTCCAAGTCAACCTGGCTTTGGTTGTCCCTTATAATCCGGGGCAACCAAAAAGGTAAAAATGTGATATGTCGCTTATAGTTTGCCTGATTGAATAATAAGCTGCTTTAAGTTAAAATTAACAGGCCAGAGTTGCCAAAATCATGTACCTTTTGGTACTTCGATAGCGTTATACTAGAAAGCCGGTCTTTTTTTTACCGGCGGTTTGGCGTTACTCCGCCAACTACCGGCTCTACCAGGCAGCGCCTGGTTCTCTCACCGGCCTGGCCCGGCAAAAACAGGAATATTTTTTTCGGATGACAGCTTTCCTTTCCAAGAATCGCCGTAATATTACCGTCTGGGCAACCCTGGTCCTTATTTTAATGGTCGGGGCTGCTTTTCGTTTCCAGGATTTGCGCTGGGACCAGGGCCAATACTTCCACCCCGACGAACGCGCTATTATTTATTCTACCATCAATATTAATCAGATCCCTCTGAGTGCGGACGCTGTTAACGGTCCCCACAAAGAGGTCGGTTTTGCGCCGGGCGGTCTAAGCTTCTTTATCCCGAACAGCTATATAAATTATCGCCCGGCTTCCCAGGCCGAGACCGACGCCTATAACCAGGCTAAAGCCGCCGGGCAGACCTACACCTTGCCGCCCAACGTGGTCCCGCCCGGACAGGCGCCGCCCGCCGAAGCGATTAACTTCTGGAACGCCGCCTACAGCCCGCTCAACCCGCACTTCTTCGCCTATGGCGATTTTCCCAAGTATCTTATAAAGTTTGGCGGCGGGGTCGCCTCACTTGTCACCGGCTCCGACTGGGGCGATTACGACCACCTGACAATGGTGGGCCGCTTTGAATCGGGTCTGTGGAGCATGGGCACCCTGCTGCTGACCTTCTTGCTCGGACGGCTGGTTTTCGGGCCCTCGCTGGGCCGGAACCGGGGTGACGCCATCGGCCTTCTGGCGGCGGCTTTCATGGCGGTCAGCGTTATAGATATTCAACTGGCCCACTTCCTGACTTTTGACGTAGCCCTGACCTTTTTTATCATTCTTTCGCTCTACATGGCAATCCGGCTCGTCCAGAGTGGAAGCAAACGGGCCGCTCTCGGCCTCGGTATCGCGGTCGGGTTGGCCCTTTCCTGCAAAATCAGCGCGGCCCCGGTGGTGCTGGCGGCTATCGTGGCGGCGGTCTTCTGCGGCCTTTACGGCCCGGCCCGGCTGAGTGGTGAGCGCGCTGGGAGGCCTCGCATGATGGCTTTGCCGGGCCGGGAAACCGAAAGATACGGTGATAACGGGGTAGCGTTGGGGCCACGCCTGTTGCGCCTGACCCTCTTGAACCTGGTAATTGTCGGGATTGTTGCCCTGGCAGTCTGGTTCATCTCGATGCCCTACGCCTTTATCGACTTCAAGAGTTTTTTTGACCGGATTGTCGAGGAAGCCGGTATCTCGCGGGGGGCCGAGGGGATTCCCTATACTCGCCAGTATGTCGGCACGATTCCATTTTTGTACCAGGCCGGGAACCTGACCGAGTGGGGCCTGGGGATACCGCTGGGGATTCTGGCCCTGGCAAGTATTCTTTACAGCCTGTGGCAGGCCATCCGCCAGCGCTTGCGCAGCGAAATCGTGCTGCTGGTCTTTTTCTTCAGCTACAGCCTGATAACCTTTAGCGCCGAGTCGAAGTTCGACCGTTACATGCTGCCGGTGGTGCCGGTGCTGTTAATCTTCGCGGCCCGCCTGATTGTAGTCGAGGCCGGGTACCGCTTCGCCAGCCTGAACCCCCTGGACCCTGCCTCCTCTATCCGGCGTATCCCGCCTATCCGGTGGTTGCGGCTCCCGGCCCTTTCGCTCAAAACTTACTTGATTGGCTTCCTGGCCCTTTTTGCCTTTGCCTGGGCAAGCGTCTGGGCGTTGTCGTTCAGCCAGATTTACGGCCAGGAACACACCATGAACCAGGCCACTCGCTGGATGTTCCAGAACATTCCGCAGGGCGCGACTATCTCGACCGAGCAGTGGGACGAATCGTTACCAACCCGCATCACCGGGCAGACCCTCTTCGACAAAGGCTGGTGCGACCCTGACGCCCTGGCCCAGACCGGCTACTGCCAGTCGATTTCGATGGATATTTACGGCGACCAGCCCAACCAGCAAAAAGCCGATTATTTTGTCGACCAGATTAAAAAGACCGACTACATTCTAATTGCCAGCAACCGGCTTTACGCGACCATGCCGAAGTTGCCCTGGCGCTACCCGGTCCAGATTCGTTATTACGAACTCCTTTTTAGCGGCGAACTCGGCTATACCAACGTTGCCACCTTCACCGATTACCCGACCATTCCCCTTTTGAACTGGCAGATAAACGACGACTCGGCGGACGAAAGCTTTACGGTCTACGACCACCCCAAAGTCTTTATCTTCAAAAAGACCACTAACCTGACCGACGACGAACTGCACGGTCTTTTCGCCAACGCGATTAAAGCGCCTCAAATCGTCAAACGCTACCCTGGACCGAACGATTTGCCGGTGGAACAGGCCGGGCAGACCTGTATCCCTCAGAACCTGGCCGTACCCCAATGCGACGGCGTTCTCGATTCGGCCACGGCGGGACAGGCTAAAGAAGTTGGCAAAACGCTGCTGCTGGATAAGCCGGTGGACCGCCTGCCGGTCATTGACGACATCGGCTGGAACCAGTGGGCGAACGATAACCAGTGGCTGGCCGTGATTTTGTGGTTCGCCCTGATTCAATTACTGGGCCTGGTGGCCCTGCCTATCGCCTGGAGAGTCTGCCGAAGGCTGCCGGACCGGGGCTACATCGTGGCAAAACCGCTCGGCGCGGTGCTGGTGGCCCTCATAATCTGGCTGATGGTCTGGACCAAACTGGTGATGAATACTGCTGTGACGGCCTGGATAGCGGTCGGGCTGCTGCTCGTCTTCTCGTGGTGGCTCTGGTGGCACAACCGGACCGAACTGATGGGCTGGCTGGGACGGCACAAACGCCTTATCCTGATTGAAGAAGTGCTGTTCCTGGGCGTCTTCCTGGCCTGGGTGGCTTTCCGGGTCGGCAATCCCGATTTGTGGCACCCCTTCTTTGGTGGCGAGAAGCCGATGGAACTCACCCACCTGATGGGCATCCTCAAGAGCGCCTACTTCCCGCCCTACGACCCCTGGTTCTCGGACGGCTATATCAACTACTACTATTACGGGCAGTATCTCGTTTCGACCTGGATAAAACTGACCGGCATCAGCCCTTCTATCGGGTTCAACCTGGCGTTGCCGACCCTCTACGCTTTCGTCTGTACGGGCGGGTTCAGCCTGGTCTTTAACCTGGCTTTGAAGTACAAACGGCACCGGTCCAGGCTCGACCCTGAAATCGACCCTACCCGCGTGGGCGGTCCGGTGGTAGCGGGCCTCTTTGGGACTCTGATTTTCGCCCTGGTCGGTAACATGGACGGCTTCTTGCAACTGTTGCAGCGTTTCCCGCCAATAGTTGACCTGTCGAACGCGTTGCATCTCTACCCGGCCCCGGTCGAACCTCTCGAAAAATTTGATTACTTCCGCAGCAGCCGGGTTATCCCAGGGACCATCAACGAGTTCCCCTCGTTCAGCTTTACCTATGCGGACCTGCATGCCCACCTTATCGCCCTGCCCTATACGCTGGTCGCCATGACGCTGGCCCTCAACCTGCTTTCGACTGACTGGCGCACCCACAACGAATACCGGGCCGATGGGCGGCGCTCCTGGTGGGGCATGACCTTCGGGAGGTTGTGGCAGGTCTTTGACCGGACCCTGGTTATACCGGTTATCCTCATGGCGGTGGTCGGCTTCCTGGGCGCGACTAATAGCTGGGACTTACCGACCTACCTGGCGATGATAACCTGCGCGGTGCTGCTGGCTTTCTTCCGGCGCTATTTCATGCCGGGCCAATCCGCCCCCGGTGAAACGGAAGAAACTATCGAAGCCGCCGAAATTGACGAGATAGAGGCGGAGGAAAACCCGCCCTACGACCCGCCCGCCCAACTGCCCCGGCCTCACTTTAGCTTTGGCTCGGTCGCGGTGGATTTAGTATTGACCGTCTTCGTGGGTGGGGCAACCCTGCTGGGTGGGCTTGGCCTCTACTGGAACTTCTTCAGTCATTTCCAGGCCTTCTTTACCCAGATTGAGTTTATACCGAACCTGCTGCCAACCACCTCTTACGGCCCGGATGTCCAGTTTATCAGTGGGCGCAGCGAATTTAAGTATTTCGTGGTGATTTTCCTGCTGCCGATGGTGCTGCTGGGCAGTTACCTGCTCTGGAACTACCGGAACTGGCTGCGAGTGGGCCGGACGGTTCCTCCCGAAGACGATTATGACGAGGGCGCGGGCTATCCCGAAGACGCGGAAGAAGTCCCAGCCGAATCCGAGACCTACCAGCCGACCCTACCCGGTTTTGGCCTGGCGCTGGGACGCCAGCGTCCCCAACTGGCTTTTGCCCTGGCGGGAGCCGATGGCGGGAGCAACAACGGTTTCGGGAGCGGTCCCGGTTTTGGGGGCGACACCCCGGCCCGGCCCGGTGCCAACCCGTTTGGCCGGACCTGGGTCATGGTGGCGGGCGTCCTGAGCCTGTTCCTGGTGGTTATCGGGATGGTAATTCCGAACAACTGGCTGGTCTTTTGCCTGGCCCTGGCGACTATCGGCTGCTGCCTGATACTGATACTCCCCCGCGCCTTTGACCGCCGCCATCCCGAACACGCCCTGGAAGCCCATTCCGAAACCAATATCTTTTTGATGTTGATGGTAATGGCCGGGTTTGGCGTGGTGGCCGTGACCGAGGTTATCTTCCTGGAAGATGATATGGGCGTGAGCGAGTACGCCCGCATGAACACCATCTTCAAGTTCCAGTACCAGGTATGGACCCTCCTGACGCTGAGCGGGGCTATCGCGGCTTACGTGGTCTGGGTGCGCTGGGTCGCGCCCGGCCTGAACGGCATTTACCAGACCTTCCGCTCGGCGGCGGCGCGGCGCTGGGGCCTGGTCGGGCGTTACGCCTGGGCCATTCTCATCACCGTTATAGTCTTCTGCGCGGCCCTCTACCCGGTCCAGGCTATCCCGGCCCGTATCACCGAGCGGTCGAGCACGCCCATTCCGGCCCCGACCCTGGACGGCCTGGCCTATTTCAAAGATTTGCACTATGTGACCGGGATGCAGGACATGTCGCCCGGCAAGGTCTTCGACCTCGGCTACGACGCCCAATCGCTGACCGAGTTTTACCAGAAGATTAAAGGGACCCCGGTCGTGCTCCAGGCCAGCATCTTCCCTTACCGGGGCGGCGGCAACTGGATTGCGATTGATACCGGCCTACCGGCTATCCTGGGCTGGGACCACCACGAACGGCAGCAGCGTTACCCCGAAATGGTCTCCAACCGGGCCGATTGCGCCGGGCTGTACGGGGTTATCCGCCAGATTTATAACACGGCAGACATCCAGGAGGCCCTGGACCTGCTCAATCACTATCACGTCACCTATATCAACATCGGTACGATTGAGCGGGAGAGCGAGGTGCCTTCGGGCAACAATTGCGGTTCGAATACCTACGAGCCCTACATGAGCGACGCCGGGTATACCAAGTTCGAACAGATGGCGAAACTCGGTCTGCTGGACGTGGCCTACACCAATCCGGGCGTGGTGGTCTACAAAATGACGGCGCGGGGCATTTCGGGCGTTATTAGCGGCGACCCGGCCTCGGTCGGCGTCATCAATATAACCGACCCGAAACTGACCAAGTTGCAGGCGGCCATTGAGACTAACCCGAACAACCCCCAGGCTCACTACGACCTGGGCCAGTATTACTATGCCAAAAAGGATTACGTCAACGCCGCCGCCCAACTCGAAACGGTGGTCAAACTGACGCCCAACCGGGTCAACCCCTACCACGTGCTGGGGGACATCTACCGGGACGCCGGGAACGTAGATAAAGCGTTGGAAGAATACAAGACGGCGACCCAGATTGACTCGCCGCCCGAAGAAAAACCCGCCGCCTTCAACAAGTATGGCGTGGCCCTACAGGCGGTCGGACGGTTGGACGAAGCCCTGCAACAGTTCGACCAGGTCGTCAAACTGGACAAGACCTTTAACGAGGCATTCTACCACGAAGGCGAGGTCTACGAGGCCCAGGGCAAGAAGGACCAGGCGGTAGCGGCTTACCAGCAGGCGGTCGCCAACAGCAAGACCAACACCGATTTCTGGGCGCAGCGGGCTACCCAAAAAATTCGCCAGTTAAGTGGTTCGTAACAAAAATTGAAATTTTCGTTAGCGAACCCAACAAAATGATTTGACCCTATCCCCAACCCTTCCCCTATTAGGGGAAGGGAGCAAAGAGTAAATATTAAATTCTGCCCTAGGCAAAATTTAATATTTACCGACAAGTTCCCCGCCCTGGGGCGGGGTTAGGGGTGGGGAGTTTCTTGCCAGGGAAAATCACAAGGTTTTAGAACTATATCGGAAAAATAAAGCATGATTGAAGCCGTAATCTGGTTTTTACTGATTGAACTTATCGGGGTTGTGGCCCTGCCCATTGCCTTCCAGGTCTTTCGCTTCCTACCGGAACGAGGCTACACCCTGGCGAAACCGCTCGGTCTTTTGGGGACCGGCTATTTAGTCTGGCTGGTTTCGATGCTCGGACTGCCCTTCAACCGGCTGGTCTGCTGGCTGGTCTTCGCCGTCCTTTTCGTGGTGGCGGACGGCTGGCTGTTGTTGCGCCAGGGCCGCCGCTTGCTGCGGGAAATTGGCGGGTGGTTTGTCCGGCACGCCTGGTTCGTGGTGCTGGTAGAGCTGGTCTTTTTGCTGGCCTACGCCTACCTGCTCAACATGCGCTCTTATACCCCCGAAATCCGCGACTACGAGAAATTTGGCGACTTCGCTTTTTTAAATTCGCTCAGCCTTTCCGATAAAATGCCGCCCGCCGACCCCTGGATGAGCGGCTACCCGATAAATTACTACTATTTCAGCCACTTTATGATGGCGATGCTCATCAAAATGACCGGGATTGACCCTGACATCGCCTTTAACCTGGTAATCGCCATCATTTTCGCCCTGACCTGCCTGGCGGTCCTGGGCGTCGGTTATAACATGGTCCGGCTGGTCCAGGGGCTTAAACGGACCTGGCGGAGCGCCCTGGTTTTCGGCCTGCTGGCCCTGGCGATGGTCTGCGTCCTGGGGAACCTCGATAGTGTCCGGCAAATCTTCTGGCCGAACACCGCGAACGGTGAAACCGGCATCACAAATTTTGCCTTTAGCTGGTGGTGGCCTTCACGGGTTATCTGGGACTATATGCCCGACGCCGGGACAAACGGCCTGACCTATACCTGGAGCCAGACTATCAACGAGTTCCCCCAGTTCAGCTTTATTATCGCGGACATTCACCCGCACGTGATGACCCTGCCCTTTGCCCTGCTGGCGATAGCCCTGGCCTTGAATATCCTGGTAACCCCGGCTAAAAGCGCGGCCCTGGATATGCGGCGGGCTGACGGCTGGTTCTTCTCCGGCGTGACAGCCCTGGCTGTCGGCGCGCTCTACTTCCTGAACACCTGGGACTACCCAACTTACCTGATCCTGATACTGCTGGCGGCCCTGGTGCGAGTCCGGTTGGTGCCAAAACGGGTTGCTGTGACTCCTATCGTGGAAGAAGGGGAAGAAGGGGCCGAAATTGAACCGGCCAGGGAAAGCCGCTGGGTGCGGATTCGCCGCAACGGTTACGCCCGCTGGCTGGCCTGGAGCGCCGGGCTGATAGTCGTTTCGCTGGCCTTCTACCTGCCTTTCCACCTGACATTTATCTCGCTGGTGGGCGACTTCGCGGTGCCGGAACCGATTGCCAGCGTCCCAATTCTCGGCTCCCTGGCGAAAATGATAATGTTCGTGGCCTGGGACCGCACCCCGCTACTGGGTTATCTGCTGGTCTTCGGGCTGTTCGCCTTCCCGATTCTGTCGTTCCTGTTCCTCAAGCTATGGCCCTATATCAAGGAGCCTTACGGCTACCTGGACGAGCCGAGTTACACTGCTAAAGGGCGTTCCGATTGGAGCAGCACCTGGAGTTTTCAACTGGCGGCGGGCGGCATAATCCTCTTTATCGTCAGCGAGATAGCCTTTTACATCTTTAAGCTGAACCCGGTCCTGACCGTAATCCTGGCAATCATTTCACTGCCGTTCCTGGGTGTCGGCATAGCCCTCCTGGGCCTGGAAACGCTCGAACGCTACCGCCTGGAACGGCGGTCCACCCCCCTGCGCTGGGGCGCGGCCATTCTCGGTGCGCTCATGGTGCTGGGCGGCTGGATTCTGCACTTCGAACTTTACGGGCCGCTCCTGATTGTGGCGATTTCCTGCGGGCTGCTGATCTGGTTTGAAAGCCGCCCGGCGGACAACGTTGCGGCGGAGGATAGCGGGGTTGCGCCGGAAGAACTGCCTCAAAATGGCGGCTTGAGCCTGTGGGCGGTCGACCGTTTCGCCTTGCTGATGATTTTGCTGGCGGTCGTGATAGATTTTGGCACCGAACTGATTATCGTGCGGGATGTCTTTAACTCGCGCCTGAATACCCTGTTCAAGTTTTATTATCAGAGCTGGGTGCTATTCGGGCTGGCGGCGGCTTACGCCTCCTGGCGGGTGCTAAGCTGGGCCTGGAAACTGGCTCCCTTCAACAACCGGAACGAGACCGAGGAAATCGAAAGCGCCAACCGGCCTGGTCGCGAAAGAGTGACCGGACCCCTGCCCCAGGCTTCGCTTCGCCTGAACCCGGCGCTGGGATTGGCTGGTGGCGGTAACCTGGCCTTTAGTGCGCTCCAAATGCCGTCCACCTCGCAAAGCTCCCGGCTTTCCGGCGGTTCCACGCTCGACGATTATATTGGGATGGACGACCCCGAAGCCGAAGAGGCCGAGGAATATGCCGGGGTGCGGCCTTATCGCCCCTGGTGGCGCTGGCTCTGGGCCTTTGGGCTGGGTCTATGTCTCCTGGGTGGGCTGGTCTTCCCGATTTTTGGCGCTTACGAAAAGACCAACCACTACACCAACCGGGTAGGGCTGGACGGCTCGACCTGGCTGCGTGATGGCGGTTCGACCGGGGCCGGGATGCCCGAAGATTACCGGGCTATCCAGTGGCTGAAAGGGCAGATTGCCGCCAACCCCGCCTTCGTCAAACCGATACTGGAAGCCAGCGGCCAGGACTGGGTCGATTACTCCCGCGTCAGTACCTTTACCGGGATGCCGACCCTGATGGGCTGGCCCGGCCACGAAAACCAGTGGCGCGGCGGTAAGGGGAACGCCCGTACCGACAGCTTTGACTGCGGTCTGCTCCTGTCCAAGTACAACCTGCGGCCACCCCAGAGCGGTCCGAGCCAGCAAAAAGACGAACCGAACTGCCGGTTGCAACTGATTGATTTCATTTACAGCACCGATAATGTACAATTAGCCCAGACGCTGCTGCACGCGGCGGGCGTCCAGTACGTCTATGTAGGCACGCTTGAACAGGGTTTGATTAACCGGGGCGGCACCGTCCAGAAACAATATTCGCCGGAAGCCCTGTCCAAGTTTTCCCAGTTTATGAAGGTTATTTACCAGTCGGGCACTGTAACAATCTACAGTTTTTAAGAGCCGGGTTTTATCATTACTATAAACAATCTATTATATACTCACTCAGGCCGGGCTGCGCCGGAGCGCCTTTAAGAAGGATGGCCGGGAGATAGAAGGAGGAGAAGAGGGTGGAAAGTACAACAACCGATATTTTTAGCCCAACCGCCGCTATTGAACTCACCCAGAAGCTGGTGCAAATTCCCAGCGAGAATCCAACCGGCGACGAGGTGGCGTTGGGGCGGTTCGTGGCGGAGTGGCTGCGCGAACACGGCATCGAAACCGAGGTGCGCCCGGTCGAAGGCGAACGCGCCAACGTGCTGGGCCGGATACGCGGGGCCGGGGGTCCGCCCCTGGTATATCTCGCCCACCTCGATACCGTGCCCATCGGCGACCGTCACAAATGGAAGCATGACCCCTTTGGCGGAGAAATCGCGGACGGATATATGTATGGCCGGGGCAGTTGCGACATGAAAAGCGGGACGGCGGCAGCGATGATTGCCCTGGCCCGCATCAAACAAAGCGGCAAGCCGCTCAGCGGTGACCTGGTGCTGGCCTGTACCGTGGACGAAGAAGAAGCCTTCATGAAAGGCTCGACTGCCCTCGGTCAGGAGAAAGCGATCCCTTCCGATGCCTACATGCTGACGATGGAGCCGACCGGGTGCCAGCTAAACACGGCCCAGAAAGGCGCGTTCTGGTTTGAAGTGACCTTTTACGGGCGGGGCGCGCACGCCGCTAACCCCCAAATCGGGGCCGATGCCAACAAGGCGATGGCTTACGCCATCCTGGGCTGGTACGAAGCGGCTCAAAAAATGGGTGACTCGATGGAAAAACCGCACCCTCTCCTGGACCGCCCGACCCTGATTGTTTCGCGCCTGGAAGGGGGCGTAAAGACCAACATCGTGTCAGAGATTTGCCGCTGCGAGATTGATATGCGCATACCGCCGCCCTTCAAAGGCGAAGATGCGCGCCAACTGGTCGAGGAAGTCGCCAGGACTGCCGCCGATAAGGTCGGGGTCACTTATAAGGTGGTCAACCAGTCCGCGGAGCGACCTCCGGCGGAATGTCCCGCCGATTCACCGCTTTTGGGCGCGTTCGACCAAGCTTACGAAAAAGTGGTCGGCCATATCCCGGCCCATCTCGGCTTTCTGGCCTACACCGACGCCGCGATGCTGGCTCACCTGACAGGCAACCAGCAGGCGGTGGTCTTTGGCCCCGGCCTTTTGAGCGACGCCCACACCACCGACGAGAAGGTCGAACTGGCCCAGATTGTCACCGCAACCGACATCCTGGAACAGACCGCCCTGAATCTGCTCGGCTAATCTAAATTTTTTAACTCAAAAAGGCGGTTATCCGACAAAGATAAGCCGCCTTTTTGTTTACCGAGTGCGGTAAGATAATCGCTAAACCTCGACAACCCTCGCACCCAAAAGTCGCACTTGCGGTTGTGATAAAAAACTGAAGACTTTGCATTCCCATACCGGGCGTTGCACCGTAAAGGATAGTCGTGTAAAATAAAGCCGCTTAACTACCTGCGATTCTTTGATTTACCGAGAGATGTATGCCCGACCAGCCCAAAGAACAACCGCCTTTGCGCGTGGCCGAGGAAGCACTGCCTGAGATAAAACCGGCGGTGCCCAACTCGCTCCCCGCCGCCGACGGAGGCGAGGCCCCATCCCATGCCCAGACCGGTCTTTCGCGTTCCCGGTTGAGGGCGGCTATCTGGTCGGTTTATCATTCACCTCGCCCCGAAATTGCCCCTCTCACTCCCGACTCAACCGGGGAAGAAATTATTCCCCAAGAACCTCCCAGCCTGCCCGAGGAGGAGTTGCAACCCGGTAAACCGCTCGAAGTGGTCGAGGAGTATTCGATTCCGGCCCCACCGGAGGTTTTGTCCGAACCTGAAAAGCCGCTAAGCTCGGCCAGGAAAAGAATCAGGAAGGTTAAATCGTTTCGCAGGTCGGAGGAAGCCGAAATCGCGCCCGCCACACCTTTACCTGCCGAATCGCTCGAGGTGGCCTCTGCGCCGGAAGAATTCGCCCCAACCCAGGAAGTAGCGGACACCACCGTGACCGGTACCGAGCATTCCGTTGCAAGCCTGGAAGATTCAGAGGCCAACCCGGCCCTGGCGGAAGAACCGACCCTCTCCACGACGGACCTTGAAACTTTCGCGCACGCGTCTCAGGCTGATTTAAAAGACTCGGGCAAAACGCCGCACGAAATCGAGCTGGAAAGGGCCGCCAGGGCCCAGGTCCTCATCACGAAAGCCCGCCTGGAAGCCCGGCAAGGTCATCTCGAAACCGCCCGCAAACTTTTAGGGCAGGCCATCACCGAAGACCCCAACAACGCCGAAGGCTGGACCTGGCTGGGCGGTCTGCTGGCCGAGGTCAACCTGGAACGGGCCAAAGTTTGTCTGACCCGCGCGGTCGAACTCGATGATACCAACGAACGGACCAAACGAGGGCTGGCCGAAGTCACCCGCAAACTCGAAGAACAGGCCCGGCAGCAAGAGGAAGAAGCGGCAAACCGGGCCATCGTGTTAGCCCGCCCGGAAATAAAAATCGGCCTGGAAGAGGTAATAGACCGTCAGCGCCAGCAAGGTCTCGAACCCGACCCGGAGAATATCCCGCTGGGTGGGGCAAAGTTCGGCCCGGCCATCGAAAGCGGCGAACTTAAACCGTTTGAATACGGGCGGCCCAAGCTGGGGAAAGTGCCGGTAGCAATTGGACTGATAATCCTGGTCGGTATCATCGTGGCGTTAATCTGGTTGGGGCCGCTCAGTCGTGGCAGTTCCGACGCGCCGGCCACAACGGTCTTGGCGGGAGTGGACGGACAACCCGGTTCTAACCTGCCGGGCGGCCAGGTCCAGACCCAGGTCGCGGCAGCCTCCGCCGCCCAGGGAAACGCCGCCGGGAGTGACGCCGCTTTCGCCCTGAAAATCCGGCTGGAAATCGACCGGTACAACCGCTTTTTCCTGACCGCCCGCGACCTGCGCTCCCAGGTTCAAAGCAACAAAATCACCTGGGATAAATACGCGGCAGCCGTCAGACAACTCCAGGCCGATATAAAAGCCGAGAAGAAACCGCTCGATAACCTGGCCGTCGAGGCTACCACGAAACTTATTCAGTTTTACCGGGAACTACAGACTATCGCCACTATCACCGGTACCGCCATGGACTTTACGGTCAGCGGCATTGACAATACCAGCCCGGAAGACCTCGAAGAAGGCAACCGCCAGTTTAACGACGCGGCCCGCCGCCTGACCGACCTGCTCGGCTTGCTCAACCAGCAAATGCCACTGACCGCCCCCACGCCTGCTTCTAATCCCACTACCCCGGTCCCCACCCTGACCGTCCCGGCTTCGGGCGGAACCTCGCCGGAAAATACCCCAAGCGGTACGGTGGTGCTGCAATCTATAGTAGAGCCAGACCCTAACGACCAGACCCCCGGCCCCCGGTAAGACCCGGCCTTTATTTAATTTGTGCTAATTCCTCAGGGAGAGGTACTGCCACGACCTCCGATATTTTCGTACGGGTCGGGGAAGTCGCCCGCAGCCAGGCCGCCACCGCCACATAACAGCCGAGGATAAAAAGTATATCAATATAGGCATGCTCGGTCCCGAGAAAGATGCGGACGACCGGCAAAAAAGTCAGCAGATAAAGCCCGACCCCGACCCACTTTTTCCAGGCCAGCAAAGATGGTAAGACCAGCGCCAGCACCAGGACGTAGTGATAACTCAGGGCGTAAGGCGTTACCAGGAAAGTGGCCGGGACCAACAGGGCGATTTTTTTGGTCTGGTTATCGGCGTAACGCCAGAACCAACCGGTTGCGCCCAGGACCACCAAACAAAAGATTGAGGGGATTACCGGGCCAAGTTGCAACACATCGGCGGCCCGCCAGATTGTTGTACGCCAGGTATCGTAAGGCGGTTTTTGGAGCGCGGCCTGGTACAAATAAACCGGCCACCAACCATGAATTAGAAAAGAAAGGGCCAGGACTTCGGTTGGAATAATTAACCCTTTCAGGGCTTCCCTGGGAGATTTGGTAGTCCAATCCCGCACAAAGAAAAAGGCCATCAAAGGGAGCGTGTTAGGAGGCTTGATAGCCAAAAGAGTATAACCGAGGCCCGCTTTTAGCCAGTGCTGCCGCCCTACCAGGAAAAGGACCGCCCCGAACAGGGGTAACGTATCAATCTGGCCCCGGTTTACCAGGTCAAATACAATAAAATTAACCAGCCCCAGCAGCATCGAGAGTAGTTTTGTATAGCCGGAAAGATTGGCGGTTATTAAATCAAGAATAGCTACCATGGAAAAAGCCAGGGCAAGCTGGAACAAAGGTAATTCCCAGGCCTGGGGTAAAAAGGTAAAAGGGGTGAGCAGCCAGAGCAACCAGGGCGGGTTGTAAAGCCCGTCGGGGTCGGTAACATAAACCTGGGAATGACCGCTCAGCCAGTAAACGAGGTGGCTGTGATAGGTAAAAAAATAATCGGCCCCGGCCCCCAGAAGCAGGGCCAGGATAAAAATCATTAAGCCCGCCACGTAAAATAGAACACGCTTGCCGGTTGCCTCAAGCGCGGGAGAAAGGGCCGGTTTTTCTACGGTGGTCGTTAAAATCTTCGATGGCATCACGTTCCCGGCGTTACTATATCGTTACAAAGGCGAGCAAACCAGCCAAACCCCCGTAAAGAGGAGCCATAACTTGCTCATTGGTTAAAATGTTATTGTCGTTGCGGGTGAATTGAATCCGGGTTAGCCGGACCTTAAAATAAGAATACCAGATTTTCCTTTAATTTCAAATAGGAAAACCTGGTAAAAACGACCTTAAAGTGATAAATTAAATGCGTTCGGCAAAGGCCCGCACCGGGAAGGTGCCGACCCCCTCGAATTTTGGTGGGACCGCGCTAAACTTAAAGCCTTCGTCGGGCAATAGTTCGAGCCGGGTCAGGTGCTCGACAATTAAAATCCCGGCCCCAAGCAAAGCCGTATGGACCGGGCGGGTGCGAGGCCGGGTGTCGTCAATATTGTGGGAATCAATCCCGACCAGCCGCACGCCCGCTTTCGCCAGGTAATCGGCGGCTTCGGCGGTCAGGAAGGGATGGTTATCGTAGTAGGCAGGGGTGTTCCAGTGTTTATCCCAGCCGGTATGCACCAGCACCGCCCGGCCCCGGATTTCTTTGTTTTTAAAATATTCCAGCCCCACCGCCAAATCCCCGGAACTTGCCCGGACCACGATACCATCGAGGTTCGCCAGGTTTTCCAGACGCAAAGCCGCCAGATCAGCCCCACCCTCGAAACGGTGAAAGGGACTATCGAGATAGGTGCCGGTATTGCTGACCATCTCGATTTTGCCGATTTGAAACTCGGTGCCGGGGGCATAACGGCTGCGTGACTCCTCGCGGCTCAAATAGTCGCAGATAACCGGCGCGGGTAAACCTTTGTAAGTCACCAGGCCATCCCGAATGGTATGGCTTAGGTCAATCAATGCCCCGGCGCTCTCGGTGGACGTGTTGATAGGGACACGTTTATGGGGTTCGGTGATAATCTGCTTATTCAGGATGCGGACCTCCCCAACCATCAACAGGCGCATGTCCTGCACGATGTAATCGGCCAGTTCGCGGTCGGAAATGTCGTTCCCGGCGATGTCGAGGCGGAAATGCTGCCCCTGGATGCCGCCGCCGTTGGTAAAATCTATCTCGAAATCAAAAACAACCCGTTTGGTCTGCTCGCTCATGCTCTCTCCTTCTTATAATGCACTTAATGACTTTTTATAGAATACGAGCAAGTTCTAAGGCGGTATAAACCAGGAATAAAGCCAGGATAATATTCAGGGTAAGCCGGGCGCGAGGCCGGTATAGATACCGTTTTATTATACTGCCAAACAGGGTCCAGGTAGAAATCGCGACAAAAGAAATAGCGGCCAGACCCAGGACCACCACAAGTTGTAACAATTTATCGGTGACGGTTACCAGGAAAGTCGAGAAAAGGGTCAGGCCATAAATTATCAGTTTCGGGTTTAACAATTGGAGGAGGAACCCGGCCATAAAGCCGAGGGGCGTAATATTCTCCCCGGAGAACGAATAGCTGGCTTTCAGGATGCCATAGGCCAGGTAGAGGGCATAGGCGGCCCCGATATAGCGCAAATAGGGCTCGACCTGGGGCACGAGGTCCACGAAAGAGGTCGAAATCCAGGCGCAGGCAAACATCACCAGGAAAAAGCCCACCGAAATACCCAGCAGGTAGTTCAAAGTTTTCCTAAAACCGTGTAAAGCGCCCAGGGCCGCGCTCGAAATGTTGTTGGGACCGGGTGTAAAAGTGGAAATCAAAATAAAGGTCAGGGTCGCCAGGAAATCAATTGCCATGTTTTATTTCACCTGGATTTCAGCCGCAAAAACAGAACCTGCATAAGGCTGTTTGGCCGCAAGGATTAACTTTAGTAAGAGGTCAGGTAAGAATTCTGCGCGGAGACCCAGGTTACTTTTTTAGCTGCCTGGCATACTCTCCAGGTGTAACACCCATAATCTGTTTGAACCGCCCGGTAAAATGGCTCTGGCTGCCAAAGCCGACCCGCTGGGCGACCTCAACCAAGGGGGCGCCCTCGGCCAGCAATTTTAGCGACCACCGGACCCGGATATTTTCGAGATAGGTGTGGGGCGGCATCCCCAGCTCTTCCCGGAAGATACGCAAGAGATAATAGCGGCTAAAATGGACATAGCCGGCCAGTTCCGCGAGCGAAAGCGGCTGGGCGTAGTTTTCGTGGATATAAGCCTGGACTTTTTTGACGGCCAGGTGTTCGGACCCGGTTTTCACCTCGTTTGAGGTCTTATCGCCATAGCACCGGATAAGCTCGACCAGGGTCCAGAGGAACTTTGATTCACATTCGAGCGGGTCAGCCCCATTTTTAAGGGTCGTATGGAATGAACGGACCGCCTGGGCCATGCGTAAGTCGTCGGCACGCGGCACCGAGAAGGAAGGCAGACCCCGGTAGCCCGGCAATTCGCGGAGGGTCGTTTCGACGTGCTGGAAGGTCGGATAAAAAGCGCTGTAGCCAAACCCGCTCTCGTTCACGGGCTCCCCGGTATGGACCTCGCCGGGGTTAAGCAAGATTAGGCCGTTAACCGGGGTGATTTGTTTGCCGCGACCAAAGCTGAACGATTGCAGACCTCTATCGACCACGGCGATTACAAAATAATCGTGGCTATGCCGGGGATAATTGTGGTCCTCGTGAAAAGCCTGGAAGAAATTCAGGTCCAGATGGCTGTTATGCCAGACGTGGCTCCAACTGCTATCGCCCATACCTCCCTCGTCAAGAGTTTGCTTCAAATTTGGACCCGGTTTTTATATTATAGCGGCTTAAAGGTCAAAAGTTTTGCAGAATATTGCTTTTATCAGTCGAATAAAATTTTGCGAACCCGCTTTACATGCGTGAATTTAAGTTTGCCCTCGGCGGTAAAAACGCCGTCGTGAAGGTGGCAGTAATAAAGGCGCTGCCATCTTTCATAGACTTTAGGCAGCTTTTTCACCTTCTCACGATAATAGGAGTGATACTTTTCCAATCCCCAGTTTAACAGCTTAAATATCAAGGCACCGAGCAAGTTTAAGGCTACCTGGGAGAGCAGAAAGATAACCGCCAGGAACATTAAAATCAACAGGTGAAGGCAATACCCAACGGCCAGGACAGCAAACCCGGCCAGGTAACGCCAGATAAAAAGGAGAAAGGTTTCCAGAAAATACCGGCTTAAGGAACTATTGGCTGGTAAGGGGGCCGGTTTGTCCATGACCGGCAGCATCATCAACGCGGTAATCTCGATAGCCTGGTTTGGCCCGACCTCATCCAGTTTGAAATCGCGTTGATTGACCTGCCAGGCAATTAGAGACTTATACAACGAATTTACCAGGTAAAGGATAGAGGAATTCCTGCCAAAAAACAGTAAAAAGAAAAACCCGCCCAGCCATGATATTTTCAGGGATGGGGGGTTTTTATTCTCAAAGTAGTGTTTATTTACAAAGTAGCTTTTACCGCCCCATTTAACCAGGCGATAATCTTTTTGGATGGAAGCCAAGTCGCCGGGGGGCACCGGAAAAGCGCGTTCAACCAGGGCGCTAACCTTCTCCACCCCATCGTGATGTTGGCAGTAGGGACAATCGGGCAATTCCTCGGTTGAGTGCATTGTTGTATCTTTTCTTCAAATAATCGGGTCGCTATTTTATTTTTATTGTACGTATTTTAAAGAAAAGAGTTTCTAACTTAAAAACCCATGGCGCACCCGTCCCCGCGCGGGTCGCTGCCACCCCAGAGGACACCGTTGGGGTCGCGCCGGATTATCTGGCCCAAACCAAACTTGGCGTTACGGAGCGGCCCAGTCACTTCCGGGATGACCTGGTGGCCCATCAGGGCTAACTGTCCGGCCACTACCGGCGGCAAACCCTGCTCCAACAGCACGATACCCGAAGCCCGGCCTCCCTCGATGCGGAAACGAGGCCGGTCGAGGGCCGCCTGGGGGTCGAGACCGTCGTCTACGAGGTTGACCAGCATTTGCAGGTGACCCTGCGGCTGCATGAAGTCGGCCATCACCCCGAATGGGCCGTAGAGCGAATTGTCCGCCTCGCGGGTAAGCAGGCCCGGAATGATGGTGTGATAGGGGCGTTTGCCGGGGGCGAGGGCGTTCGGGTGATTGGGGTCGGTCGAGAAAGCCGCGCCCCGGTTGTGGAGGGCGAAACCTAGCCCGGCGGGGACAATCCCGGTGCCAAAACTGGCGCTGATACTGTTGATAAAGGAACAGGCATTGCCCGCTGCATCTACCACGCAAAAATAGACCGTGTCCGAACCTGCCACCGGCACGCCCCAGGTGCGGTCGAGCACCGCCTTTGCGGGGTCAATCAGGCGGCGGCGTTCGGCGGCATACCCTTTGGAAAGCAGTCCTGATACCGGGATTTCGAAGAACTGCGGGTCGGAAACATACCAGGCCGTATCAGCGAAGGCGACCCGCATGGCCTCGATAAGGAGGTGCCAGCGTTCGACTCCCAGCGGGTCCATACCGGAGAGGTCGAAACCTTCCAACACGTTCAGGGCCAATAGCGCCGCCAGACCCTGCCCGTTCGGCGGACATTCCCAGACCCGTACGCCCCGGTAGACCGTGCTGATAGGGGTTTCCCAGGTCGAGGTGTGCGCCGCCATGTCCTCGACGGTCATCACCCCACCCGCCGCCTGGACCGCCTCGACTATCTTCCGGGCCAGTTCGCCCTTGTAGAAAGCTTCTTTGCCGCCCTCGGCCACCAACCGCATGCTGTGGGCCAGGTCTTTATTGACAAAGATTTCGCCATCGGCGGGACCAACTCCGTTCGGAAGCAAGGCCGGGCCGCCAAAATTGTTGCGCAGCTTTAGCTGGCCGAACTCACGCCAGAAGTGGGCCGTAATCGGCGCGACCGGGAACCCTTTTTCGGCCAGCCGGATAGCCGGGGCTAACAACTCGGCCAGGGGTATGGTGCCGTGTCTTTCCAAAAAGTCGCACCACCCGGCGACGGTCCCCGGCACGGTCACGGTGTGAGCATGGTAAGGGGGTAAACCTTCCAACCCCTGTTCTTTGAGCAATTCGAGCGAAAGGGCTTTAGGGGCGCGGCCCGACCCGTTAAGGGCAGTAACCTGGCCCGTGCGGGCCTCGTAGAAAAGGGCAAAACAGTCCCCGCCGAGGCCGGTTGAATAAGGCTCGGTCACACCCAGGGCTGCCGCCGTGGCTACCGCCGCGTCCGCCGCGTTCCCGCCGCCCATCAGGACCGAGAGCCCGGCCTGGGTCGCCAGCGGCTGGCTGGACGCGACCATACCGCGCCGGGCTATGAAAGGTGAACGGTTCGATTTGAAAGAGAGCATCATTTCCCCCACTAAATTATCAGACCAGGCTATAACTCCAACTGACCGGGTGTCCGTCCCGGTAAGGCATGATACCGTGAAAAGTCCGGCTGTCTTCGCCAAAGACCAGCGGCAGAAAATAAGGGTCGCCTTCCCAGAGCGGTAAATCATAGGCCAGCAACCGGGAGAGTGGGACCCATTCCAGTGTGCCTTCGTGGTTCGAGGTGTAAGGTGTCCCGGCCCAACCGTCAATTCGAAAGATAAAGCCCAGCCAGTCCTCGCCATTTTTGCCAAAGCCGGGCCAGCTAATCGTACCGCGCAGCTTCAACTCGGTTATCTCGATACCGGCTTCCTCGCGCAACTCGCGGACCATCCCGGCGACCACGTCTTCGTCCGGTTCGAGCTTACCACCCAGGCCATTATACTTGCCCAGGTGCAAATCATCGGGCCGGGAATTGCGGTGAATCATCAAGACCTGCTGTCCATCCGGCGACATTATATAACCAAGCGTGCCGATTATCGGCGTATATGCCATAAAACCCTCAATTCGTTAAACGTTCGCCCATAAAGGGCGTGAAACAACGTTGAACGTGTTTTTAACCAGAAAACCGTTAAATGTATTTCCGAAAGATTTGATACTAAAATTTGTAAATAATTCGTTTGAGCAAAGCACGTTGCACGTTCAACGTTATTTCGTTGTTTCGTTTCACGTCGCTATTCTATTCTAACAAATTACTAACAGAAAGCCTATTGACAGGGGAGCTATATGCTATTACTATATGACTGTGACATATAGCAAGGACATATAGAGAATGTCCCGAATGAGAAGGGAGTAACGAAACAATGCAGCATGGATTTGGTGGCCCACCCTGGAACAGGTGGCGAGGACAGGGCGGACCGGGACCGAATTGGCCCGAAGGTGGCCCTGGCCCCGGCGGACACGGACCTCACTGGCCCGGTGGCGGGGGTGGAGGCAGACGGGGCGGGTGGTTTATGCAGCCGCCGATGTGGGGCTTTTTACAGCCCTGCCTGTTGCTTCTACTCAAAGAAGGCCCCAAACACGGCTACAGCCTGATGGAAGAATTGAGTCGGCGAAAATTATTAGGCCAGGACGTAGATGTGGGAAATTTGTACCGGACTTTACGCCGGATGGAAGGAGAAGGTCTGGTTGAATCGGCCTGGAGCGAGCAGAACTCCGGCCCGAACAAACGCGTCTACCAGATAACCCCCCAGGGCGACGAGAGTCTGATGTTCTGGGCCAACGCCCTCGAACAGCGTACCTCAATGATTTACAACTTCCTGACCGAATTTCACCGGATTACGGATAATCCCGGCCAGCCTAAACCCAACTCAAACGCGGACCAGGAGCCGTTCCTGGGCGAGGACAACCCTATCTAAATTAGACAACCTGCTAATGTCACACGAAGTTATAAAAAATGCAGGAAAGGAACATTTAAAATGAACGAGTATCAAAGACAACCAGAAGAAGAAAGTTATCAAAATCAAGGGTATGGACCGGGTTGGGGTCGCCGGGGTGGCCGCAGGGGGTTTGGCCCGTTTGGGCCGCGCGGACCCCAGGGATTTGGCCGAGGCCCATGGCAGGGACCGCGTCCCGAAGGACCACGTCCACAAGGCCCCCAGGGTTACGGCCCGGAAGGCTATTATGGCTACGGTCCTGAAGGGTATGGTCCCCAGGGCTACGGTTATGGGCCGCAGGGACGCGGTCCCCAGGGCTACGGCCCGCAGCAGGATTGGGGTCCGCAAGGCCCGCAGGGCTATGGTTCTCAGGGTTACGGTTACGGTCCCGGTTGGGGGCAGCAGCAAGGCCCGTGGGGTCAGGGTCCGCAGCAGGGACGCGGTCCCTGGGGTCAGGGTTTCGGTTTTGGCCCTGACCAGGGTTTTGGCCCTGGCTTCCGGGGCTGGGGTCGCCGCCATCACCACGGCGCGCACGGTCACGGCTTTGGTGGCCGGGGCGGCTGGGGCTTTGGTCCCGGTTTCTGGGGTTTCGGACCCGGTTTCCGAGGCTGGAAACACCAGTTCTCCAAAGAGGACCGGATTGCCTTCCTGGAACAGGCCGAAAGCTTTTTGGAAAAACGGCTGGCTATGATTAAGAGCAAGCTGGCCGAACTCCGCCAGGAACCGACGCAAACTCCGGCTGACAAAGAAAGTAAACCGGAGACCCCGGCCCAACCGGAAGCACCGAAGGACGAAACTCCGAAAAACGACATTACGGAACTCTAGTCCGGCCTAACCCTTAAAACGAAGACCTGTCCTACCTTTCGAGGTGGGGCCGGTCTTTTTATTTCGTTGAACGTTCACCCTAAAGGGCGCGAAACAACGTTCAACGTTGAACGTGGGCGGATTACTGGGATGCTTTTTCAAGAGGGAATTCGAGGCGTCCATCCAAATGCAAAGTTAGAATTTCGCCGGGATGGTGAGTTGCCCACTCGAAGAAGTCCGCCGAAACTACGCCGACCGGAACTGTCCGGGCGTAAAGCTCCTGGGCCAGCAGGGCAGCCAGGCTCAAAATATGGTCGGGGGCGAGGGTGAGAATGGCGGCGGGGGCGGTGCGGTTGCGAATGGCTTCCAGCAAAACCCCGCTGCCGCTACTG
>MKTJ01000077.1:0-181255 GCA_001898225.1 Chloroflexi bacterium 54-19 | reverse complement strand
CGGAAAGACCAGTATTTTACCGGCCAGCTTTTGCCCCGACAAAGGGTGGCGGCGGTCAATGACCTCGCCGGTATGGGCATCATAACCGCCCCAGAAGCTTAACGGCTGGTCGCTCCAGACAAGGGGGCCAGTGGCGGCAGTCTCGCTTTCGACCAGCAATTTAATGGCTAATTCCATAGGGTGTCATCCCGGACCAACCGCCCCGCTACTGCCGAATCGACGCACTCGGCCAGGGTGCCAAAGACAACCGGCATTCTAAGTTTGCCCGGCGCGTAGTAGGCGTACTTGGCCGAATTGGTCATGAGGAGTTGGGCGTCCGGCTTGATTAAGGGGCTGACCACCACACAGGTATCCTGGGTCACATTCGCGCCAAAAGCGGCCAGTTTTGCCAGCAGGCCCCGCTCATCGAGGGCCTGGTAGACCACCCGGTTGGTCGCCACGAAAAATTCGATGCCAGGCGCGACCCTGCGACCTTCTACCAGCCCGGCCAGTTGAATGGATTCGGCCAGGGAAAAGTGGGGACTGCCCAGCGCGATAACATCGGGCCGGTCGCCGCCCTCCGGGTTAACCGAAAGTTCCTGCCGGGCCTGACGCAGAATGGGCATGTCTATCTCGATGATTTCGAGCGGTAAATTGCCGCCAAAGGCGTTTTCAAGGTCGGGCGCTTCAGGGGTAACCCCGACCACGTGAAAGAGTGTTACCGCGCCGGAAGAAGCCGCTGCCGCCGAAAGAGCCTTTAGCTGGTCCTCGCTTACGCTGCGAGGCAACCCCTCGATAACCGGAATATTATTGCCCGACAGCCGCCCAACCAGGTAGCCCAGCACCTGGTAGAAAGCGTCCTCGCGCAGCAGGGCTGGGGAAACCTCTTTCAGGCGGAGCAGCAGTTGACCGCGCCGGTTTTCGGTCAGGTGCAGACCGTAGGCCGGGACGCGCCCGGTCAGGGCCAGGCAGATGTCAAAAAAATCGCCGTATTTGTTGGTGCGCGCCCCCACGACCGAATTTACAAAGGCAACCGCGTTGGACTCGGCCCAGGCGATTTGCTCGCCAAAGTGGGGCGTGCTTTCCTTTAGCTGGTAAGGGGCGCAGGTAAAGGTGGGTCTCGCGCCCATTTTGAGGTACATCTCGGCCAGACGGCGGGCCGGGGTAGCGAAACTCAGGGGCACCCGGCTATTTTGCTGCCAGCGTTCGAGGTCAAGCGAAACGACGTTCATGCTGGTCGGGACCGCCACCTTGCCGCCCTTCGCCAGCAACATTTCCACGAAATCGAGGCCGGATTGCCCCTCGTAGATACCGCTATCAATATGGGCGCGAGTAACGGGCAAAAGGCGCGGCGCACCAAAAAGGTCGCCCATTTTCACCACGATGCGAAGGGCTGTCTGAACCGCCGGGCCGTTTTCACCAGCCAGCATGGCCTGTTCGGCTGCCGTTAATTCCACAACTCACTCCCTATAGGGTAGCCCACTTAAAGGCGGGATGCCAGAGTGGTTTATTCGTTGAACTGGATTTCTTGCATGGAGCCGTCCGCCTGCCGGACGAAGACCGCCTTAAACTCTTTTTTGTCGTCGGCGTCGTCGGCTTTGGCAACCATTACTTGCGTTCCGCAGTTAAGACATTTGTAGGTAGCATTAAGAGGGCTGGTTTCGGGCACTTCCCGCAGTTCCGACTGTTTACAGACCGGGCAAATCATAAAAACGCCTCCTCGTAATTCTAACAAGCTGTATTATAATTGAAAGGTCCGGCATATACACGACTTTCGCTTTGGGCCTGGAAAAGCCAGGGTATAGACGCTAAACCACCTCAAGAGGAGTGTTTCAAGCGAAAGTCCTGCTATTGAAAGAAAGGAAACAATGCGTCTATCCAAAAGCTGCTACGCTGTCACCGGGCTGGCCTTCGAGCCGCCCTGGTCGGTTAACGCAGGATTCGTGGCCGGAGAGAAACGGACCCTTATCATAGACAGCGGGGCTAACACCCTGGCCGCCCGAACAATCCTCGGTTACGCCCAGGCCGTAAAACCGGACAACGAATTTTTTTTTTTTGTTGATAAACACCGAGCGGCATCTTGACCACATCGGCGGCAACGCTTTCTTCCGGGAGCAGGGCTTTCCAGTCTGGGGCCACGCCGGAATCGCCCGGCGCGAGGAAGACCTGGCAGAATCTATCGCTGAGTACAACCGCTGTATCCAGAACCCCGTCCGGCGGGAAGCCGCCGAGGGCCGGGTCTTCTACCGGGATACCCACGTCGCCAACCCCGACCATCCTATCCAGGCCAAGTTTTCTTTCGACCTGGGCGGCCTGGAAGCGCGGGTCATTTTTACACCGGGCCATACCCCAACTAACATATCAGTTTTCGTGCCGTCCGAAGGCGTCGTCTACTGCGGGGATTGCGTGGTAAGCGACTATATACCCAACCTCGAAGCCGGGACGCTCGACGACTGGCTGCGCTGGGAGCAATCGCTCGACAGACTGGAAAAACTTAACCCCATCACGATAATGCCGGGCCACGGTGCAGTCTTGCAGGGACAGCGTACCGGCGAGGAATTTAGCCGGTTGCGCCATATACTGGCCGAGGCCGGGGAGAGCGGTTGCCCGCCGACCCGGCTGGCCGAATGGCTCCCCGAAAAAGCCCGCCTGCTGGGCCGGGTCAAAGATTTACCGCCGCGCCAGGCGAAATTAAAAAACTCGGAAAGCCCGCTCGAAATAAAACTGATGGAGCCAGGCGAAGTTGACCTCCTCCGGGAGATAATGCTAAAAGCTTTTGGCGATTACAGGGGGAAACTGGCGGTCCCGGCTACCGCCGAAAGCGAAGGCCCCGCCCGGACCCGCCAGGCGTTGGCCGAAGGTGGAGCGATTATCGCCCGGTGGGAAGGGCAGGCGGTCGGCTCGGCCCGTTTCCAGCTCAAACCGGGCTTTCTCTATGTTGAACGGGTTTCGGTGCTGCCGGAATTCAAGGGAAAAGGAGTCGGCTCGGCCATGCTCGAATACATGGAAATAGTCGCCCGGCACCTGGAACGGCCCATGTTGCGGCTTGGCACGCGAGGCTCGATGCCGCGCAACGTCGAGTTATACCGGCGGCACGGCTACGAGATAGTTTCGACCTGGCCCCATTCCAGGGGAGATGATACAATCATTTTGATGCTAAAAACGTTATAGGCCGAAAGATAATAAGTGGAAGGTAAAGGAGAAGACCAATGCCCGTAGTAATCGAACAATTCGAGAGTGAGGCGTTAAAAGGCAATCCCCTTAATGACCCCCATATCCGCAAAATCCCGGTCTACCTACCTCCTTCCTACCGCCGCGACCCCGACCGGCGCTACCCGGTGGTCTTCATGCTGCACGGCTTTACGGGCAATAGCACGATGTGGCTGAACGTCAATTCCTTTTACCAGCCGACCGTACCCGAACGCTTCGAACGCCTCGTCAGCGAAAAGCAGAGCGGGGAAATGATACTGGTCTTCGTGGACGGCTTTTGTGGCCTGGGCGGCAGCCAGTATGTCAATTCCGAGGCGACAGGCTTTTACGAGGACTATGTCATAAAAGAACTGGTGCCGTTTATTGACGGCAAGTTTCCGACACTGGGCACCGCCGACAAACGTGCGGTGGCCGGGAAATCGAGCGGCGGGTTCGGGGCAGTCTACCTGGCTCTGCGCCACCCCGACGTTTTTAGCGCGTTCGCCTCGCACGCCGGGGATATGTATTTCGAGTATTGCTACAAACTCGACTTTCCAAAAGCCATCAACGGGCTGTACCGTTACCAGCAGACGCCCGACCCGGTCGGCGCGTTTCTATCCGACTTTACCCTGGCCGAACAAAAAGGCAAATATCTCGATACGCTCAACATCCTGGCGATGGCAGCCTGTTACTCCCCCAGGGCGGGAGGTGGCTTCGACCTGCCCTTCGAACTCAAGACCGGTGAAATCAGGCCGGAAGTCTGGCAAAAATGGCTGGAATTCGACCCGGTCCTGATGCTCGACAAAAGCGAATACCTGGATGCCCTCAAAAGCCTGAAAGGCCGTTACCTGGATGCCGGGTCGCGGGATGAATTCTCACTGCACCTGGGCGCCCGGATTTTTACCAGCAAAGCAGCCAGCCTCGGCGTTAAAGTCCACCACGAAGAATTTGACGACGGCCACATGAATATCAACTACCGCTACGACCGCTCCCTGGCCTATATCTGGCAGACTATCAGCGGCTAATCTTTGCGATGATAACCGTCTTACCGACCGCAAAGCCGCCCGGCCCGGCCCCGGCCAACGATTTATCTAAAAGCCCCAGCTTCGTTATGCACGAGCGAGGGCGCCAGCACGACTGGGAGGGGGTTGGGCTTCTTTCGCTAAAATCGTTTGTGCAGGGTGAAGCCTGGTACAGGGCAGGTGGCGGGCATTACCGCCTGGACCACCGCTCTTACCTCATCCTGAACCACGCCCAGCCCTACAGTATCGAGATTGAAGCCGAACGCGAGGTCGAGTCGTTTTGCCTGTTCTTCGAAGAAGGTTTTGCCGAGCAGGTCTTTCAAAGCCTGACCGCCAACAACGACCGCCTGCTGAGTGGCCCCGACCGCCGACCCGCCGCTTTTGAAAACCAGGCCATGCTCTTTTTCGAGCGGACCTATCCTCACGACGACACCCTGACCCCGCTTTTGACCAACTTGCGGCTGGCCCTGGCCTCGCAACCTCAACCCGACCTGCTCTGGCTTCAGGAGCAATTCCACCGGGTGATGGCAGGCATGCTGCGGGTCCACCAGGCTGTTGCAGGCGAGGTCGAAACCCTGACCGCCACTCGCGCGGCCACCCGCCAGGAGCTTTACCGCCGCCTCTACCGGGTTAAAGATTATCTCGACGCCTGTTACAACCAGCCGGTTGACCTGGAAGAGTTAGCCGCTATCGGGGCCTTTTCGCCCAACCACCTGTTGCGTACTTTCAAACAACTTTTCCACCTCACCCCCCACCAGTATTTAATTGCCCGCCGCCTCGACCAGGCCGGGCAGTTGTTGAGAGAGACCGAGTTGCCGGTCACGGAAGTCTGCCTGGCAGTCGGTTTCGAAAGTTTGGGTTCTTTTAGCTGGCTGTTTCACCGCAAGACCGGGCTTTCACCCCAATCTTACCGGCAAGCAAACCGGTGATTTTCGAGAAGCGCCTTCCCCATTCCACCCCGTATACTGTGAGCGAAGTTGAAATTTTACCTATTCAAATAACTAACAGGAGAAATTATGGAACAGCCGGGAACCGGAATAGTTTTGAATAAAATCGGCCAGATTGCGCTCACGGTCGCGGATTTGAGCCGGGCCACCGCCTTTTACCGGGATAAACTGGGCATGCCCTTTTTATTCCAGGCCGAGGATATGGCTTTCTTTGCCTGTGGCGAGGTGCGCCTGATGCTGACCCTGCCCGAAGGCGAAGAAGGAGCCAGGGCCGGGGCCAACTCAGTCCTCTATTTCACCGTACCGGACTTGCAGGTCGCCTATACCGCTTTCTCGCAAAATGGGGTCGAGTTCGTAGACCAGCCGCACCTTATTGCCCGGATGGACTCTTATGACCTGTGGATGGTTTTCTTCCGCGATTCCGAAGGGAACCTGCTGGGTTTGATGAGCGAGGTCGCCCGCAGTTAAGAGGTGGGTTCGTTCTGGCGGGCATATTCGGCGGGAGTGGAGCCTACCAACAATTTGAAGTCCTTGATAAAGTGGGCCTGGTCGAAATAGCCCAGGTCCTGGGCCAGCCCGGCCCAGTTCGCCACCGGGTTAGCCGCCAACTGTTCGGCGGCTTCCTGGAGACGATAACGCTGGATAACCCACTTGGGGCTGACCCCGACGTACTGGTTGAACAGACGCTGCAAGGTGCGCGGGGTCAGGTCGAGCCGCCCGGCCAGGTCTTCCACCATGACGATGCCCCGGGCAGTCCTGACCAGTTCAAATATGCGCGTAATCTCGTCCAAAAACGGGTCTGGCCCCGGCCCTTGCTTTCGCAAAAAATCCTCGACCGGCCCGACCATCAGGCTGTCGTCCGGCTGTGCCAGGATTTCGGTTTCGAGCGAGTGGCAATCCGGTCCAAAGACCTGTCCGGCGGGAATGACCTTGCCGGTGAAAGCCGCGACCGGCCTCTTTACAAATGGGTAAAAACCACCGGGCCGGAATTTAATGCCAAAGACCTGTCCTTGCCCGGCCAGTTGCCGGGTAAACTTGCCGGTCGGGATACCAAAGACCGCGGATTTATCTTGCTCGAAGACGAGGTGGACGCTGGGGTGGGACAGCACCTGCTGCTGTTGGGGCGGTTTACCTCGCAAATCCCAGGCAACGCCCCAGTAATGTTCGATAAAAGGGGCCAGGTCGGGCGACGGGATAAACCGGGAAAGCCGGTAGTTGTGCGCCCCGGCCTTCCGGTGCAAAATCCCGCGTGGTTCCTCATGCGCCGGTGTCGCCATGCTCGCCTCGCCCCCTGTTAATCATTATTGGAGCTGCAACATCTGGATAAGGTTGCCGCAAGTGTCGGCAAAGATTGCTGTAGAAAACCCTTCCATTTTGGTCGGCTCCATCTTAAAATCTACCCCCGACTCTTTAAGTCGGCTAAACTCTTTTTCTATATCATCGACCGTGAAAGTAACCGCCGGGATACCTTGCTGGTAAATATCCGCCTGGAAAGTTTTAGCTGCCGGGTTATCGTTCGGTTCGAGCAGGAGTTCGGTGCCTTCCTGTTCTTCGGGTGAAACGACGGTCAACCACTTAAACTCACCGACCGGGACATCGGCCTTTTTAACAAAACCCAGCACCTCGGTATAAAACTTGAGGGCTTTGTCCTGGTCATCCACAAACACGCTGGTCAATTTTATTCGCATAGAACCTCCCTGAAATATAAAAGTTGGATAAAAAAAGTCTTCCGCAAGCCAGGGTGGTAATTAAGTAGGTATATTATAGTACAAAAAGTCTAATCTGTCGCGTTTTTACAATACTTTCGGCAACCTGGCGGGTAGACTGGAAAAGCTAGACCAGTTCGAAATCCGCCGCCGCCCGGTTTTGGGCCGCCTTTTGAAATAAATTTTGTCAGTCCGCATTTAGAAAGAGGAACGCTCCCATGCCGAACCATGCCGAAAGTTTTTACGAGATTAAAAAGTGGGACGAAACCACCTATGACGAGGGGGAAGAAGGCAAAGCCCTGGTCCAGTGCAATATTCGCCAGGTCTATCACGGCGACATCGAAGGCGAATCGCTTAATACCATGCTGATGGCTCCCGCCGCGAACGGTTCGTCTACCTATGTCGGTCTCGAACGTATTACGGGCAAACTGGCTGGCAAGACCGGCAGTTTTATTATCCAGTACCAGGGCACTTACGTTGAAGATAGGCCCAGTTTTAGCGGGGTCATCGTGGCGGAGTCAGGCACGGGCGAACTGCGCGGCCTCAAAGGGACCGCCAGCATGGCGCCCAAAGACGGCCAACCGGGGGTGTCGCTCGAATACGATTTCGAATAGGAAGTTTTTAAGAATACAAAAAGAAAGGATTACAAAATGACCAGGCACGCTGAAAGTACTTTTTCGGTAGTCAAGTGGGATGAAAACACCTACGAAGAACGGCCCGATAGCAAAAAACTCAATCTTGCAACCGTCCTCTATACCTATACCGGGGATATGGTGGGCGAAAGCCGGGGCGATTCGCTGCTGGTCTACCCGACCGAAAGAACCTCGAATTATGTCGGCCTGGAAAGAATAACCGCCACCCTCGGCGGCAAGAGCGGTAGTTTTGTCCTGCTGGGAACGGGCTATTTTGATGGGAAGACCGCCCGGAGCGATCTGACTATTGTACCGGGGTCGGGTACCGGCGATTTAACAGGTCTTAAAGGGACCGGCCAGATGGTTGCCGCCGAAGGGACTACCGGCACTTTGACCCTGGATTACGACTTCGAATAACGTTCCCCTCTGCCCACCGGGCCTCACGTTACAGGTGGGATTTGTCGTTATACGAGCAAAGCATCCACTTCGTGCCGTACCGGCGCCAATGGGTAATCGAGGTGTAGTCGGGGTCGAGGAACATCGTTACCGGCGTCGGTTCGAAGGGACTAAAGCCAAAAAATAAATGAAATGCCGCTTCTACAATGCCTCCGTGACAAACTATAACAATATTCTTATCAGGGTTTTTGGTTACAAGGCGATTAAGAGCGGTACACGCACGATACATAAAGTCTGCATAAGTTTCACAGCCGGGGCAGGCCAAATAAAAAGTCAGTTGTTCGGGTGGTACCTTCGCCAACTCTGGGCCTAAGTTAACCGGAAGGTTGTCTTCATTACAATTGCGCCATTCTTCAAAGTCGGCATCCTGTTCAAAATCTACCCCAAAAGCCGGAGCCAGGATTTGGGCGGTCTGGATTGCCCGTGGCAGGGTGCTGGAAACTACTATATCAGCCTTGATCTCGCCGGTTTTTAATAACCTATCGCGCAACTGTTCGGTCTGTTTGATACCGGTTTCGGTCAGACCCCGGTCGTAAGGGACCAATTTTTCGTTAAAGACATAGGCTCCATGTCTGATGAGGTATAGATTCATTGGTATTCCATTCTTAATAATTTTAGGGCTTAAAGGACACGATAGGGGACGATGGGCTTCCACTGAATATAATAAAGCGGCAAAGGGTTAGTTACGAAAGTCCTTTTCAAATCACCAAACCTTCGTTAATGAAAAGAGCCACCCCAGACTTTGAACCTGGGGTGGCTCTTTTTAGTTTTTATAACCGGGATTACTGCAAGAAATCGCGCAGTTGCTTGCCGACACGAGGGTGGCGCAGTTTGCGTAAAACCTTGGCTTCAATCTGGCGGATACGCTCGCGGGTTACACCCAGTTGCTGGCCGACTTCTTCGAGGGTACGAGGTTGGCCTCCGCCCCCCTCGTCCAGGCCAAACCGCAACTCGATAATCTTGCGCTCCCGTTCGGGAAGTTGGGTCAGGGCCTTCTGTACCGCTGCCCGCATCGAAATTTCGGCGGCCTGCTGGTCGGGGTCAACCCCCTGGACATCCTCCACCAGGTCACCCAGTGACGAATCACCCTCCTCGCCCATTGGCTGGTCGAGCGACACCGGGGCGTTCCCCATCGTCATAAGCTGGGTCACTTTGTCGAGCGGCATGTTGAGATGGTCGGCCAACTCTTGCATGGTAGGTTCGCGGCCCAGGTGGCTGGCGAGGTCGCGGGAAGCTCGCCGGACCCGGCCCAGGGTCTCGTTGATGTGGACCGGCAACCGGATAAGACGGCTCTTGTCGGCAATCGCCCGCGAGATAGCCTGGCGAATCCACCAGGTCGCGTAGGTCGAGAGCTTAAAGCCGGTGTTGTGGTTATATTTATCGACCGCCCGGATTAAGCCGAGGTTGCCCTCCTGGATGAGGTCGAGCAGGGTAATACCGCCCGAACTCTGGCTGTAGCGGCGAGCTACCGACACGACCAGGCGCAAGTTAGCCTCGATAAGCTTCTGCTTGGCTTCCTCGTCGCCTTCGTCTTTAAGCTGGGCCAGGCGCTTCTCTTCCTCCTGGGTCAAAAGCTTGGTCCGGCCAATCTGGCGCAGGTAGTCGGCGACCGGGTCGGTGCTGTAGTAGTCAGCCGAGATAGCGGCAGCCTGGGCCAACCGTTCGGCGTCACGCACCAGGCGTTCGGCATCCTGGACCAGTTCTTCAGCTTCCTTGTCGGTTTCACTCAACGCCACCCTGGTCGGCTCGATGCCTTCCGTCTCGGCGGGAGAGGCTTCTTCCAGAACCTCGTCATCCGGGGTTGGAATATTGAGCGGTTGACCCGGTTCTTCGTAGTCCTCAAGGTCAAGGTCAAGCTCATCAATATTATCGTGTTTGCCATTGCGTTGAATGGCCGATACTTCTTTTTCTTTGCCGGAAATCTTTTTTGGTGCCATGTTTTGGAAACGCCTCACTAATGCGGATAAGGAACTGAACCCCAAAATATTAATGCGCTCAGGCTGAACCCGGAAATTGAATTAGCAGTAAGTCATCGCGTCTTTTCGCGGCCTATTATAACAGAAAGCAAGCAAGAGTGTTGCAACAATTCTACTTCGAGACGAGTTATAAAAAGTGCTATAATTTAGCGGATTTTCAAACATATAGGCTACAGGTTTCTCCCCGTCCTTGCCTGAATATATAGGAGGCCTCCCCCACATGTCTACACGCGCCAAAGTCGCAGTCCTGAAGACCAGGCCCGAAACCGTCCTCGCAGACTACGAAAAACTACTGAAATTAGCCGACTTCGAAAAGCATCTCGATCCTTCCAAAACGACTATCCTGAAAGACAACATTAGCTGGCACTTTCCTTTCCCGGCGGCCAATACGACCCCCTGGCAACTGGAAGGTGTCATCAAAGGGTTGAAAAATAACGGCTTCGAAGATGTCACATGCGTCCAGAACAAAACCGTAGTTACCAACGCCTTCAAAGGCGAAGACCTCAATAATTACGTACCCCTTTTCAAGAAATATAATATCCCGGTCCTCTACAATTTCGAACCAAAAGATATGACCTGGATTAAATACCAGCCCAGGGCTAAAATGCTGGTGCTGGATAAAATCTTCCCGGAAGGTATCCTCATCCCGGACTATTTCTTCGATAAGAACATCATCCACCTGCCGACCGTGAAATGCCATATCTACACGACCACCACGGGCGCCATGAAAAACGCTTTTGGCGGTCTGCTCAACACCAGGCGCCACTACACCCATAGCTGGATTCACGAGACGCTGGTGGACCTGCTGGCTATCCAGAAAGAAATTCATAGCGGGGTTTTCGCCGTTATGGATGGCACTACCGCCGGGAACGGCCCTGGCCCCCGCACCATGTACCCGGTCGTCAAGGATTATATCCTGGCCTCAAACGACCAGGTAGCCATTGACGCCGTGGCCGCCAAAATGATGGGTTTCGACCCGCTCTCCCTCAAATATATCCGCCTGGCCCACGAAGCCGGGTTAGGTGTCGGGGACCACCGCGAAATCGAGGTGGTTGGGTCAGATATTTCCAACGAAAGCTGGGGCTTCCGGGTGGGCGACAACGGTGCCAGCCGGGTGGGCGACATCATGTGGTTCGGCCCCATGAAAAACTTTCAAAAGCTGTTCTTTCATACGCCCCTGGTCAACGTCTTTATCCTGGGTAGCGAAGCCTATCACGATTACTTTCGCTGGCCGAGCAAGGACAAACGGACTTTCCAGCATTGGTTAAAGACGACTCATTGGGGCAAATTGTTCCAGGATTATACACCTGTCCCGCAAGAAGATAAGTTGGTTGGGGCCGGTAAATCCGACCGTTAGCCGGATAACCCGCAATTTTGCAGAGTTTATAATAACAAAAGAGCCATCCCCGGTCTTGAACTTAACCAGGGATGGTTCATTTTTCTAAAGAAATTACCGGGCCTGGTAGAACCCTATTGCCGGGACCAGGCTACAGAGGTGCCGACATTTTCATCCAGGATTAGCGGGTCGGCTGTTAGAGGTTGGCCCGAAACATCCTGGATGGTTATGACCGCCACCGGTTTGTCGCCACCCGGTTCGAGGGCCAGCGTAACCAGCGCCCGTCCATCTGGCGACCAGGCGATGTAATTCTGACCGTCCAGGCGGCTTTGCTGGCCCGGTAAGGCCAGGAATCTTTTCCGCATAAATTCCCGCAACAATTTCTAATGATAAAATCAAAGAATTATTGCGGTAATACAACCCCAAAGCAGTTAAGTTAGTCACGACCAATTAAATTTAAGATATTTCTGGTTTTCTCAACAAAGCCTCCAATTACAGGTAGTCGCAATGCCTCTACGGCTTTATTATTTAATCAATAAAATTTAAGAATCAGATTTATCCACATTGTGAATTCCCACAAAAAATAGGAATATTCTCCCGTATTCTATTCCCCCTCAAAGTGAGATATAATTGTTAAATGAGCTTAGTAACCCTGTCGGTTCAAGCTAATTCTTAAAATGATCTATTTTCCAGCCTTTTATTTTGGTAATTTCTTTTTTTACTTTTTAATAATTTTTCTACGGCACGGGCAAGGATAGGGGCGGCTTCAAATGACAATAATTGCCTTAATTGGCGGGCAATGGGGCGAAGAAGGCAAAGGTAAACTAACCGAATTGCTGGGCGAGCAGGCTAAGGTGGTCGTGCGGTTTAGCGGTGGCGGCAATCCTCGCCAACCGGTAGATAATCAATACGGCTCTTTTAATCTCAAGTATATTCCCCGCAGTATTTTTAATTCTAAGACCATTACCATCCTGGGCGCGGGCATGGTGATTGACCCCCGCAAACTGGTGGAAGAACGCCAGGCCCTGCGCGATGCCGGGGTGGATATGCGCCGCTTCTACATCAGCGAACAGGCTCACGTGGTCATGCCCTATCACCTGCTGCTGGACGACGCCGAACGCAAAGCCTATAACACACCCCTGGTCGATTCTGTGGGAAGTGGACTCAGCCAGACCTATGCCGACAAAATCAAACGCATCGGTATTCGCGTCTGTGACTTGTTGCAGGAAGAAGTCTTTCTACAGCGCCTCTCCAAGAACCTGGCCGTCAAAAATGAAATCCTGAAAGTTTTTGGCATTGCCCCACTCAAACTCCAATCAATCTACAGCGAGTACCTGGCTTACGGGCGGGAACTGCGCGAACACGTCTTCGATACCCGGCTGATTTTGCAACGCGCTATCGAAAGCGGCCACCGTATTTTGCTCGAAAGCGACCAGGGTTCCATGCTCGATGAGAACTTTGGGGCGTACCCTTATATTTCCAACGCCGCGCCTACCGTCGGGGCCGCCAGTAGCAGTTCGGGCGTACCGCCTTCCGCCATAACCGCCGCCATCGGAATTTTTAGCGCCTATATCACCCGCATCCAGGACGGTCCTTTCCCGACCGAAATGCAGCCCCAGGAAAGCATGCCGCTTTTCAATTTGCGCCTGGTAAACCGGAACCTGGCCCATGGCCGGACTACCGGGTCGCCGCCCGTAACGGCCACTTTGATCGAGAATACCCAGCGGTTTGGCTGGTTTGATGCCGTGGCCGCCCGCTTTGTGGTCCAGCTTAACGGCCTGACCTCGATTGCCCTGACCCAGCTTGATGGCCTGGATAGTTTTGAAACTATTCGTATCTGTACCGAGTACCAGGTCCACGATGCCGCCCTGACCCGCTTTCCTTCCGACCTGGCAACCCTGAAGGCGGTACGACCGGTCTATACCGAGATGCCCGGCTGGCAGACCTCGACCAGCCATATCAATAGTTTTGCGGATTTGCCGGTCAACTGCCAGAACTTTATCTTCAAACTCCAGGCGCTTATCGGGGTCAGGGTGGACATGATTTCGACCGGGGCGGAGTTCGCCGATACAATTACGCTGCGCGACCCCTTTAACGTCCTCGGAACTCACCGGCGCACCGCTCAGCTTGCCCCTTAATTCCGCTAGATGCTATAATTCAAAGGCGCTATTTTAGCCGGACTGGCACCGGGCCTACCACCCCCAAAACTGCCGGACCGACCGGGCTTTTAGCCTGGTTGCTGCTTTTAGAAAATTTTATTTTAAATGGTGATACAACAATGCCTGTTTACGCTTATCGCTGCTCCGAGTGTGGCTCGACCTACGAGCGTCTGCGCGGAATTACCGCCCTGGACAATGAAATCGAATGCCCTTCCTGCGGGCAAGGTGGCAGGGCCAAGCGCCTTTTGAGTACTTTCGCCGCCTTTAGCAAGACCGATGGAATTACCCGCCCGACCAATACCAGCCCGGCTGGCAACGGCAACAGTTTCGGGGCCTGTAGCCACGGCTCCTGCGGCTGTCACAGCCACTAGACCGCCGGATGGATAACCCGTTAGTTTTTTTGCTTTTGGGCTTACTAATTGTCTGGGTAGGCTCATATTTTTATAGCTTCCAGCGAAACCGGCGCAAATTGCGGCTCCTGGCAAGCTGGCTGAAAGAAGCTTTGCCCATCCTGGGAGCAAAGCAGTCTTCGCGCTGGCAGGGGGCCGACCGGCTCGACGTATTCGTCAACGAGGGGCGGGGCAACATCCGGGAAGCGGCGCTTGTGCTGGGTATGCAGTCGCGCCAGTTGTTCAAGATGATAATCTCGCTGGTCCGGCGTGGCCGCGATTCCATGACGACCCTGGTCAGCCTGACCAAAGCGCCGGTTGCCGGGAACGAATTCGAAATCTACGAAGCGACCGGGCCAATTCCGCGTTCAGTCCTGGCGGCTGCCGGAAGCGAGCAGGCATGGCATACCGAAGATTTTTCGCGCAACGGTGCTTATAAACTCGCTTTCAGGACTCCCGCTGCCCGGGAGATGGCCCAACGAGTCATCACGTTACTGCTGGATGATGGTTATGAAGTGCGGCGGTTCTCGGTCCGGCCAAACGCGCCTCACTTTATGCTCGTGTTAAACATGGGGAAAATGCCCCAGGTCGAGGCGGCGGACTTGCTGCGACTACTGCGGACCCTGGCGGACGAGGTGGCCCGGCCACCCAAAGCGGCCTCCAACCAGGCCGGTAAATCTCTTAAAAGTTCTAAACGCAAGAACCCGGCAAGTAGAGAGCCGGAGATTCTTTTACCTGCCGATAGCGGTAGGGGTGCGGACGGCTACCTGCGTACGACCAACCATTCTAAAAACGGTCACGCTCACCCCGAAACCGAAAAGTAGTTTTCAAGTCTTTATCTAAAAAGTAAAAACTATGAATGGTGTCCAACTCTTACTGGTATTAGTAGGCGCTATCGCCGTTACCGGGCTGGCCCAACGCCGGGGATTAGAGTCGTCCCTGGTTATCGTAATCGTCGCCGGGCTGGCCTCGTTTATACCGGGGATGCCCAGGCTCGAACTGGAACCCGATATTATCCTCGGCCTGGTGCTGCCCCCGCTCCTCTACTCCACCGCCCTGAACTTTTCCTTTTTCAACTTTGTGCAGAACCTGAAACCTATCCTGGTCCTCGGCATCGGGCTGGTGGTGCTGACGACCGTCGCGGTAGGGTTCTTCGCCGACTGGCTGGTGCCGAGCATGTCGCTGGGCGCGGCCTTACTGCTGGGAGCGATTGTCGCGCCACCGGACGCCGTAACCGCCGTGGCGATTGGCCGCAAACTGGGGCTACCCAAACGGATGATGACAATCCTGGTGGGCGAAAGCCTGGTCAACGATGCCGCCGCCCTGACCCTCTTTGCAATAGCCGCCGCCGCTGTTACCGGCACCCACACCCTCTTTGCCAACCCGATTCTGCTTTTCCTCTACGATGCCGTGGTCGGCTCAATTGTCGGTATCATCCTGGGCCAGGTTGCCCAGTGGCTGCGGGTTCGATTGGAAAACTCCGCCCTCGAAACGGTGCTGGGTCTGGTGGTACCGTTCGCAGCCTATCTCGCCGCCGAACAGGTGGAAGCTTCCGGGGTGCTGGCGGTGGTCATGGCCGGGTTTACCCTCGGTATCCATTCGACCCAGGTCAGTTATACGACCCGGCTCCAGGAGCGGCAGGTCTGGGATTCGCTCGATGTGCTGCTGGAAGCGTTCGTCTTTGCCTATATGGGGCTGCAACTGCGCTTCGTAATTGATGACGTGGTAGCCACCGGGGAATCGCCCTGGGTTATCTTCGGGACCGGTGGGCTGGTCTTATTGGTGGTAATGGTGATCAGGCCGCTAGGAGTATTCCCGCTTTTTGGGTTGGGCGCGTTGGGTTTTAAATTAAGAAGAAAGAGAATGGAAGACCCCAAAGTCCAACAGTTCGTAGAAAAAAGAGAGGCGCGGTTTGCAGCTCGTGAAGAAGAACGCCGGGCCAGCGGGAAACCCCGGCGCGGTCGTGGGGGTTATCCCCGGAAAATCAACGAACCGCTAACCTGGCAGCAAAACCTGGTGGTTTCCTGGACCGGGATGCGCGGGGTGGTTACCCTGGCCGCCGCTGCCGGGACGCCCCTGGGAACACCGGGCCGGGACGCCATCCTGGCGATTGCCTTCGTGGTTGCCATCGGCACTCTGCTCATCCAGGGTACGACTTTGCCTGCGTTAATCGGCGCGCTCAATATCGCAGACCCCTCGGAAGCCGAGTTCGAAAAGCAGGAGGCGGCCAAGGCTCAGAAGGTTTCACAGGAGGCTTCAAGAGAAATTATCGCAAAGTTTGTCGCCGACCCGCCGCCGGGCGTCAGCCCGGAGCTACTCAGCCGGTTCCAGCAGATGGCAACCCGGCAGGAGCGCAACGATGGCGAAGCCATCCAGGCCCGGCAGATGGGGGCAACCTTTATGGACCTGCGGCAGGATATGCTCAAAGCGCAGCGCGAGGCGATTGTGCGGGAACGAAACGAAGGGCGCCTGGATGACGATGTGGCCCGGACAGTTATCGAGCAACTCGACTACCAGGAAGCCGCCTCCTTTGCCAACCGGGTGGATAGGCTTTAATCCCAACATAATTTTTATTATAAAAATCCCGGCCATTTCGGACCGGGACTTTTATTTTATTCGACTAGGTTAAGCCAGGGCCTACGGGTAGACGCCCCGCACGCGGGTGGCTTCGGCGACCCGGCTTATCGCCAGCATATTGGCCGCTATCCGCATATCCACGTCGTAGCTGACCGCAAGGTCGCGGACGGCAGCAAAGCTGTTGACCATGATGTCTTCCAGGCGCTGATTAATATCGGTTTCGCTCCAGAAGAATGCCTGGCGGTCTTGCACCCACTCAAAATAGCTGACCGTCACACCCCCGGCGTTCGCCAGGATGTCCGGCACCAGGAAGATACCGCGTTCCTGGAAAATCTTGTCGGCTTCAGGCGTGGTCGGGCCGTTGGCCGCCTCGATGATAACCTTTGCCTGAATCCGGTCGGCGTTGTTACCGGTTAGCTGGTTTTCCAGGGCCGCCGGGACCAGCACGTCACAGGGCAGGGTCAGGAGTTCGCTGTTATCAATGACTTCCGAGCCGGGGAACCCACCGACCGCCCGGTTAGGGGAGGTTTTCTGGTATTGCAGCAGGGCCGGTATGTTGAGGCCGTCCGGGTTGTAGATGCCGCCAAAGACATCGCTGACCGCGACCACCTTGCAGCCCATTTCGTGCAGCAGGCGGGCCGAAACCGAACCGACATTGCCGAAACCCTGCACCACTACCCGCGAACCTTCGAGAGTCATCCCGAGGTGTTTCAGGGCTTCGCGGGCGGTAATGCTGACCCCACGCCCGGTGGCGTCAACCCGACCCAGCGACCCGCCCGCGCTCAGGGGCTTACCCGTCACGACCGAGGTAATGTTGTGGCCGTGATGCATCGAGTAGGTGTCCATAATCCAGGCCATCATCTGGGGGTTGGTGGCTACATCGGGAGCGGGAATATCGGTTTCGGGGCCAATCAAAATTGAGATTTCGGTGGTAAAACGGCGGGTCAGGCGTTCCAGTTCACCGATGGAGAGCGTCGTTGCATCTACCACCACACCACCTTTCGCGCCACCATAGGGGATATTGACTACCGCGCACTTCCAGGTCATCCACATCGCCAGGGCGCGAACCTCGTCCATCGAGACGGCGGGGTGGTAGCGCAGACCACCTTTGACCGGACCACGGGCGTTGTTGTGGTGGATACGGTAACCGGTAAAGACCCGGATACGACCGTCATCCATTCTGACCGGAAAATTAACACTGAGTTCGCGCTGCGGGACCGAGAGAATCTCCCGCATACCATCATCGAGACCGAGTTTATCGGCGGCTTCGAAGAATTGCTGGCGGGCGGTTTCGAAGGGGTTAGCTTCCTTGTGGGCTTCTTGCCGGGCCAGTAACTTCTGGGCCTCGGCAATCTGGGCGGCTTTATCCCCGGCCTGGCGGTTGCGCGGGTTAGCGATTAGCTCTTTAGCTTGCTTCATAGCCTTGATCTCCTCATTGAGATCTTTAGCAGTGAGAGACATTACGCTCTTCCTTTCCTTGTATTTATACAAATAACTTTGTTATACACCCGATTTTGATAAAAAGAGAGTATCAGGGGCAGAACACCTAATTTTATCATAAATTCGCGAGGCAATAACCTCAATAAAAAGAGAACATCCTCCTTTTACCTAAAATAAAGAAATATTCCTGTTTTAATTACGAACCGGCACCCCTACCGGTTTCACCGTTATTAAATATCATAAGTCAGACCACTGACACCTTAGATTTTAGCATCCTTGGGCATTTTGTACAATTATTTATATCACTTTTTCGGCAATCTGCTCAAATTGACTTGTGCCCTCTGGAATGTTATATTTTATAGCGTTGTGGCCTCGTAGCTCAGGGGATAGAGCGACGGTTTCCTAAACCGCAGGTCGGGGGTTCGAATCCCTTCGGGGCCATTTTTTATTTTCTCCTCTTTTCCCATTTCTCGCCAGGGGCCGGACCAAACCCCATCCATCATTTTTATATTCAGACCTGGTTGTCTTCTATAACGTGAGTGAGGTTAGCTTATGGATAATGCCACCCTTGACCTGGAAACCCGGCGCGCCATTCTCGACCACCTCAGAACTACCGGCGAGTTGCCGGGAGCAGACCAGGTAGCCCAGGCTTTACAGCTTTCCAACCCTGAAATCGAGGCGTCTTTCCGGCGTCTACATGATGGGCACATCATCGTTTTACAGGAGAATGGCCGCGATATTTTGATGGTCCAGCCTTTTTCCGCTGTGCCAACCCCGTTTAATGTCGAGGTAGCGGGCCGGACCTGGTGGGGCAACTGCATCTGGGACGCCATGGGTATCGTGGCGCTTTTCAAGCAGGACGCGGTTATCCGTACCGCTTGCGCGGACTGTAACGACAGCATGCTCCTCACTTTTGAAAACAACGCCCTGGCAAGCGGCGAAGGCGTGATTCACTTCGAGGTTCCGGCCCGCCACTGGTGGGATAACATCCGTTTCACCTGAAAAACCATGCTGCTTTTCCGGTCGGAAGAACATGTCAATGAGTGGTGCCAGTTGTGGAACCAGCCTAAAGGTGAGGTTTTCTCGCTCGAACAGGGCTGGGGTATGGCGCAAGCATGGTACGGCCAGGACCGCCGCGACCCGGCATGGCGTCGCCGGACTGCCCCTGAAGCCGAAGAAGTTTTTAAAAATCTTGGATTGACTTCGCCTTTCTGGAAACTGACCTGAGGTTTTAGTCCCGCGAATATTAGGGCTTCAACCGCCAGGTGTTTTTAGCCGGGGACAATATTAGCAACACCCCGGTGGTTAGGAATGACCGGGTCTATGTCCTTTCCAGCGATGGGAATTTTTATATTGTTACATAAAGGAGAAAAGTTAGAATTCCAAATTTATTATTCTTTTTTGAAATACCTCAACCAGTTTGAGCAAGGAGTCTATTGCCCAGTTCTTTACTTCTTCTTGTCTTGCGGAGGAATCTGTTATGGTAAAGATAACTTCAGTATAAACCCGACTGGCTCTTTTACCCTCGTTAAGTTGCCAAATCAAAGGCTTTCCAAACTGTTTTTCTATTTCGCTTTGCTGTTTCTTCAAAGCATTAAATGCAGCTTTTGGTTTTGAATTGGGCGGGTCTATATAAACTTCGGCAACTAATGTCCCGTTAGGCCGGAAGGCCCACCCATAATTAAACCCTGACCTTCCAGAACCGAATGACCAGTAAGGGTCTTTGGCTGGCCCCGCTTTATCCGTTAAACCAGGATATTCTTTCTTTAAGTTATTTACGAGGTTATTAATAAAAGCAGGTCTTGCATCCAAACCATCCGGCGAAACTCTCGCAATCGGTTTGGCCTTTGGAATAATTGTCGGCCCAATATTCTCTACTACTTTAGGTTGGGCTGATAGAGTCTCGGCAGGTTTCCCAAATTCTTTATAAATTATTTGCTTAGCGAGGTCTTTAAGCTTTTCAATTTCCTCAATCTCTGGTGATTTTATTGCTTTTAAAAATCGCTGAATATCTTCAAGTCCGGTAAAAACTTCACTTAAAGTAAATTGATGCTCGTGGGCCAAATTGTTTCGAATATCTTCTCTAATTCTGAATAAGAGTGCCTGTTCTCTTCTTTTCAGATTAAGACCATTGTTAAAATCGATATACCACCTATCAATAACCACATCAATAATAGCCTGTGTATCCCATTCAATCTCTCTACTACTCTTACGATGAAACCGCAATGAATCTTTAACCTTCTCCTGCCAATCAACTCCATATTTTGTTTTCATAGTACGGTCAAGAAAAGACCAAACTTCTTTCTTAAAAACCTTACGAGCCTGATTAATTATTTCTTCGTAGTCCTCTGCCACATATACCTCTTGAATAAATAATATAAAATAAGGAGCCTGTCTTTGTAGAATTACAACTATGATATTGTCCGACTGACCGGAGATTTCTCGCTACGCTCGAAATGACAAGGGGAGTGGCTTTACCAGACCCCAAAGCTATTGCTAAGGCTAACCCTAGTGAGTAGAGGTTGAACTGCCCCCGCCTTGAACAACTTTAGTAGAGAGTGTATCACTAAAAGTCTGGCGGCTGGTCCCTGCGCTGACCTGGATTGATTTGGTTTCTCCTACGCTCGTTGAGGGTGCGGTATTCGTGTTTATGGTGTTTGCTCCACCGTTTATACTATCAAGTTTTTCCTCGCTCAGCTCGTTTTCTTCGCTCGATACTTGCAGCGGATTTTTATCAGATTCGGGCATGATTCTTGCCTCCATTTGGGTTACTTCAAAAAGATGCGTTCAGGGTCGACCACGTTGCGCAGGATGTGGAGTTCCTCGGCGGTCGGGATGGGTGTCTCGGAGGCGTCGGCGGTATCGAGCATAAAGCCGGTTTCCTCGCGGACGTTCTCGGCGGTCAGGCCGGGATGGTAGCTGGCAAGATAGGCTTCGTGACTGGTGGGCCGGAAGCGCAAGACCCCCCTGGTCGTCACTACCACTGAGGGACCGCCCCGGATGAGCCCGGCCTCTTTGCGGCTCTCTCCGCCGTTCAACCAGCCGGGACTGGTGATGTAGTCTATCTTTTCGGGCAGACGGCGCTTTTCGTGCTGGGCGATAATGACCGTCCGTTTAGCCAGGCAGGCGATGTCGCAAGAACCGCCGCTACCGGGAAACCGCACCGAGGGGTGATGATAGTCTCCCATCGAAGTGCTGTTGATGTTGCCAAAGCGGTCAATCTGGGCCCCACTGATAAAGCCGACGTCGACCTTACCCGCCTGGAGCATATAGGTAAAGACCTCGGCCAGCCCCGCCGCCAGGGCCGCGCCCCGCACCGTCCGGGGGTCGCCCACCGACATGGGCAGGTGGCGCAAACGACTACCGATAGCCCCCGCCTCGAAGATAACCAGGCAGTTTGGGGCGTGGGTCTTCTGAGCCAGCATCGCGCCAAGCATCGGCAGCCCGGTCCCGGCAAAAACCACCTCGTTGTCCTGGATTTCGCGGGCGGCGGTCACGGCCATAAGCTCGGTCAGGCTGTAAGTCAGGGCCGGGTTAGAAACGGTGGTCATTTTAGTCGAGCCTCCTGCGTTTTAAGTTAGGGCTGTAGCCGTATTCGGGGTCGGCTTTCAGGCTGTCCAACCGGGCCGCACCGACCACTGCCAGATAACTTTCGAAATCGGGCACGCCATAGACATATTTTTCGAGATAGGATTGGAAATCCTCGTCAATCATCGCGGCGGCGTGGTAATCCTTTAGCTGGCGCGGGTCGTGGTCGTAATAATTGTAGACCGCATAAGGGTGCGAGCCGAACGGGACGTGGACCACGTGCGCGACCGCGAAAGGCGGCAAAAGGGTGCGCTCCGGCTCCTGGCGCATAAAATCCTCCGAGACAATTTCTTCCGCCGTGACAATTACCGTGTCGGCGCAGAGGGCCTGGATGTTGTCGGCAAAGGTCTGGCCCTCGACCCGGACCAGGCCGCTTTCGGTGGCTTTCTGGACGTGGAGGACGCAAAATTCGGTGTGAATGGCCGGTAGTAGCAGGAGTTTATCGCCCGCCTGGAACGGCGACTCGATAACGGCCTGTTTCAGGGGGCTGGTGCGGGGGTCGGCGGCGCGCTGCTCGGCGGTAAGGGCCTGTTTGGCGAAAACGTCGCTACCAAAGGCGGTGCGGGTCGGCAGGAAAGGCAGACCCATCGCCCCGGCCTGAAAGCGCGTCACCATGCCAAAGTTGCTGTAATCTTCCCACTCAATCCGGCCCGCCTGGACCGCCCGCCGCCAGCGGGGACCGATAGTGCCAAAAGCTTCATCGGCTTCGTAGGCCAGTTCGACCCGCTTGACGCAACCAGCGCCAATCAGAATATCCCAGTCGCCGCCGGGAGAGTGGCCGAAAAGATAGAGGTCGCGTTTTTTCTGGCGGATAAGTTCGTAGACAAAGGCCATCGGGTGACGCTGGGCCGTAAACCCGCCGAGCGAAAGGGTCGCTCCGTCCGGCACCAGCGCGGCGGCTTCGGCAAGACCGATTAACTTGCTCGTCATAGAGCAAACTCCTTACATCTAAATTCCGGCTTACTTTGCCTGTACAAGCCAGAGTTGATAAAGTTGGACTGAGGTCGCGTAGTTGCTTCCAGTATAATACAAAAATCCCCCCGCGCAATGAACAAACGGTAAAAAAATCGCCTTCCGGGACGGCTAAACAGGGTTTGACTTTGCATTTTGCAGGTTGTATAGTCTTCATAGGTCAGAGAGCGATCCGCTGGCACTTTGCATCCAGCTTCTACCTTTCTATATAGCAACAGTCCAGTTCTTTATAGCTACAATCTACTTTTAAACTTATGAGCTTTCTCGCTAAATATGGCGCGCGCCCGGCAGTCCAGGCAGGTCTTTTCTTTCTATTCGGCTTGCTGGTCATCTTCCTGGCCTGGCAACAACCCTTTACCTACACGGTCAACGCCGGGCAAGGCTTTAACGATAGCTGGGAACTGACCAAAGGCTGGGGCGACCAGGAGCGCAACGACCATTTTAGCTATCGCTGGACCATTGATGCCCAGGCCGAGGTTCGCCTGCCGGATGTGGGCTGGCCGAGCCAGGTCCGGGTGCTGGGGCTGGCCCCGCGCCCCGATAACCAGCCACCAACGGTTACCCTCGATGCCGGGGGAGAAAGCAAGACCTTCCAGGCCAGTCCCGCCAACAGCGCCGTACCGCCGGACGAATTTGGCCGCCTGACCTTCGAGGTGGCCGGACCCAGGCCCGCCTTTAGCCTCGACGCCAACACTATGACGATTGGGAGCGACCTCTACCAGCCGCAGGGCGACCCTCGCCAGCTTGGCCTGGTGGTCAGCCAGGTTACAGTTCAGACCCAGCCGAACCGCTTTGGTTTTGTGGTGCCGCCGCTTGCGCCCTGGCTCGGTTGGACGCTGGCGGCGAGCCTGGTTTTCCTCTGGCTGCGCCGGGCCGGGACTTTCTCTATAGGTATACCTTTTTTAGCTATAAAATTAAGGAATTTGAAGGGGGCGACCCTCGGTGGGGGAATCGTCCTCCTGGTCTTCGTGGTGACGCGACTGGTCTTTCCCCAGTGGCTGACCGTGAACGGGTCCGGTATCGCCTGGGGAAGTGCCCTGCCGCTCCTGGCCGTGGTCTTGTTGTCCCGGCGCCCAAAAGCCCTGGCCTGGGTGTTGTGGATCCTATTCGGGGCCGGGCTGCTGGCGGTCTATTACGGAGTGGCGCTGGCCGCCTTTGCCGCCACGATTTGCGTGGTAACGGCAATGGTGTTCCTGGCGCTGGCCCTGAGACACAAGTTCAGCCGCCACCTGGAAAATACCGGGCTGGCGGCGGCCCTTTCCCTGGGGGCTACCTGGGGTCTGCTACAGGGCCAACTGGCCCGCAGCGACGACATCCCGTCCTACCACCTCTACTGGGTCAACGAACTCGACCGGATGGTGCAGCAGGGCAACTTTTATCCCCGGTTCGCGCCCGACTTCAACTGGGGCCAGGGTGGCCTTGTCTTCAACTACTACGGCCCCATGACACGCTACCTGGTCGAAATCCTGCACCTGGTCGGGCTGACCTTCAGCAACGCCATGATGCTGCACCAGGTGATGGCAGTCCTTTTCGGGATGGTTGGGACCTATTTCTGGTGCGACGAGCTTTTGAAAAACCGGCTGGCGGCGGTGCTGGGAGCCCTCGCCTTCTGCTATTTCCCCTATAATATCGCCGGACTTTTCGCCAGCGGCTGGGTCGGGAATACCTGGGCTGCGGCCTTCCTGCCCTGGATTTTCCTCTGGCTGGTCCGGGTGGTGCGCCGCCCCGACAGCCGGACTGCCCCGGTCTGGCTGGGGCTGAGCGTGGCCGGGCTACCCCTTAACAACAACCCTCAATCGGCCATTTTCCTGCCATTGGGCGGCATCTTTTTTGCCGGGCTGCTCCTTATCGAGTGGCGCAAGGGAAATTTGCGGTTCTGGCGTACCTTTTTCAATGTTGCGATTGGCGCGGCTATAACCCTGGGGGTGAGCGCCTTTTTCATCCTGCCGGGGCTACTCGAAGTGGACAAAATCGGCATGAATATCGCCGGACCGCACGCTAAGTTTTTCGCGAACTGGCCGGACGACCTGGCCCTCTGGCGGCCTATTTACCCGAACATGGAAGACTTTGAAATCCTTGGCACCCTGCATTTTCTGCTGGCGGCGCTCGGCGGGGTGGTACTCTGGTGGCGGCGACCCCTTCTGCGCGGTTGGGTAGGGCTGCTCGGTGGGCTGGTAGCCATAACCTTTTTCTTACAGTGGCCCGCATCGAGCTTTTTCTGGGATACCTTTAGCTTTTTTAGCATGATTAACTTCAGCTCGCGCCTGATGGCCCCGGCGATTGTCTTTGCCGCCCCGCTGGTGGGTGGCCTGGTCCTGGGCAAGACCGCCGAAGCTGTCACGCCGGTTTCCTGGCTAAAAACCCTGACCCGGTCCGGGTGGCAACTGCCCGGCGTGGCCCTCCTGACCGGCTTAATGGTTTACGCCTCTCTTTACGGGCTGACCTATGTCTACTGGCCGGTCAAATTCGATGGGTTTATCAGCCAGAAGGCCCTGACCGAGCAGGTCTACCGGAGTGACGTGACCTATTTGCCAAAAGGCCTGACCGACTACAGCCAGATTGACGGTTATTTTCCGCCCGTTTTCAACGATAACCGCCCGGCGAACACAGGTGACCTTTTAAGCTGGGACAACACCGGGCCGGACAGCTTTGAGCTACAGGCGACCCTCAGCAAACCGGGCCAGGTGACGGTGCCGCTGCTCTGGTTTGCCGACAACTGGTGGAGCGTGACCGACCAGACCGGGCGAAAATATGTCACGACCGACAACCCGGTCGGCCATCGCATGATTATTTCCCTTGACGCCGGGCAATCGACCCTGCAAGTAAAATTTGTAGACCCGCCCCTGCGCACGGTGAGCAATATCGTGAGTGTTCTAAGCTGGCTGGCGGTGTTAGCCTGGCTGGTCGTGCCTCCGCTCCTACGCCTAAGGAAAAAGCGGCCAGTTGAAAAGCCGGAAGAACTCGCAACCGCCGGGTTGAGCCTAACCCAAAACCGATGACAGAGCGGAACGATTTTTTGGAAAACTCGCCAGGGAAACCGACCGAAAAAAATAATTCCGGGCAACTAGGACAAGGTTGGCCTGCCCTGGGGTTGGCCCTGGCTTTCTTCGCCCTGGCAACGGTGGCTTTTACCTGGCCGCTTACTATAAAACTTTGGGATTACCTGCCGGACTGGGGCGACCCGCCGGACGTGGCCTGGAAACTGGGCTATATCGCCCGCAACCTGCTCCACAACCCCTTGAACCTCAACCAGAATCCTTACTTCTACCCGCTGACCGACAGCATCGCCCTCAACGAGCTTTTAACCGGGCTAGGTATCCTGGGCGCGCCGGTCTACTGGCTGACTGGCAACACCACCCTCGTCTTTAACCTGCTAAATTTCGGCTCGTTCTGGCTGAGTGGCTTTAGCATGTGGCTGCTGGTACGCCACCTGACCGGCAGTTTCGGGGCGGGAATAGGTGCGGGTCTGGTCTACGCTTTTTCGCCCTGGCACTACGGCCAGTACGGTCACCTGCCCCTCACGGCCCAGCAGTGGATGATTTTTAGCCTCTACGGGCTGGTCCGCTTTCTCGAAAGCCCGGTGGCGCGGCCCCGCTCGAAACGTCACTGGCTCTGGCTGGCCTTTTTTGTCTTTTTCTTCGTGTTACAGGCCCTTTGCGCCGGTTATTATGCCTATTTCGAAGCAATCCTGGTCGGGTGTTACCTGGCCTATTTCTTCCTGTTCCGCTCCGGGCTGGTCTGGCAGGGCTGGCATTTTTTAAGGCGGAAGATGGGTGAGAAACCGGAGTGGCGGCGGCTCGGCGTGCAACTCGGCTGGATAGCCGGGGCCGGGGTTGTGGCCTTTTTACTGATTCTACCGGCCATTTTACCGAGCATGCATTACCAGCAGGAATTCGGCTTCAAACGGCAAATTTCGGAAATCAACTATTGGAGCGCCGCCCCGAACAGTCTTTTACGGATGTCCGCGCAAAGCTGGCTTTACAAACCTATCGAGCGGGGCCTCTTTAACTTGCAGACCTCCGCCGAGCGTGAGATGTATCCCGGCCTGTTTACGGTCGTGCTGGTGGTGGCCGGGGCAATCGGGGCACTTCGCAAAAAACAGTATATCTACTGGGTTTTCCTGGCGGTAGCCCTTATCGGGCTGGTGCTGAGTCTTGGTCCGAGCCTCAACCTGGAAGCCTACGGGCTCCAACCGACCGGGATTACCCTACCTTATAAATGGCTTTATGACCTGGTGCCGGGCTTCTCGGTCTTACGGGTGGCCGGGCGGTTCGCCCAACTCCTGATGCTGGGGCTGGCGGTCTGCGCGGGCTTTGGCCTGACCTGGCTGGCCGGACTCAAGCCGCGCTTTTTGAAAGGGAAAATCCAGGCCGCCTGGAAACCGGCCCTGCAAACCGGACTGGTTGCGCTGGTCGCTATCGAGTTTTTCGCGCCCGGCCTCCCTGCGCAACCGACTCCGACCGGCGCGGCGGCCCCACCGCTGTACCGCTGGCTGGCCTCGCCCGAAGCGGACAAAATCATCGGCCCGCAGGACTTGCTGCTGGAACTGCCGATGGATACCCAACCGACCCCGATAACCAGCAGTCCGATTTATCTTTTCTACGGCCTCGACCACCAGCGGCCTATGCTCAACGGCAGCGCGAATATTTTACCTGCCGGGTATGACCGCCTCTATTACGAAATGCAGAGTTTCCCGGCCCCGGCCACGCTCGATATAATCGAAGGACTTGGTGTCAAGTTCGTGATTGTCCATACCGCGAACCTGGCGGCGGACGCGAACCGGGCTGAGTTAGAAAAACAGGCCGGACCGGGTGGGCGGCTCGAACTGGTCCAGGGCTATCCCAGCACCGATGGCCGGTTTAAGGATGCGGTCTACCGGGTCAAACCGGACCTCCAACGTTTTCAACCTTTAGCCTCACTTATCCCGGCAGGATCGAACGTGCTGCTGGCCGATACCAACAGCCACCGTCGCCTTTATACCTATATCCTGGCGGCCCTACTCGGTGCGGACAAACATTATTTCGCACCTTTCTCGACGGTTTACGCCGGGATGGTAGGCGGGGTCGGCCCTATCCAACCGGGACAAAAGTTCGATTACGCTATTTTTTACAAAAGCGGTGGGCCGAACCCGGCGGACTATGGCTTCACCCCCGCCGACCTGGTGCCACTCCCGCCGGGCGACTTTGACACGCTGGCTTTATATCACAAAAAGTAAGGGTTGAGGCTTAGATAGTGCTTTTCGTGGCCTCGCGACCTTCAGGGTGAACGTTGTTTCGCGCCCTTTATGGGTGGACGTTCAACGTTTTGACTGGTTTTAAAAGGTTTGACACTGATTCGAGGGCCGAAGTATAATTGCCCGGCTATAACCTACCTTTGCATCACGAGGAATTCCGCTTGAAATCGTTCGCCCTGAAAATCGCCACCGTCGTTGGTCTTATTTTAGCAGTCGCTTTCCTGATAAGTCTCCCGGCCAAAACCTACGGGTTCGGTGCCGCTACCAACTCGTCAAACGACGGTTTTAACGGCTATTCCGGCACCGAAACCAACAGTAACGGCGAAAAATTCAACTGGAGCCTCGATACTTCCACCCAGTTATTCCCATATGTCGCCCGCTATACGCCCCTGGAACTGCGGATAAAAGCCAACCTGGGCCGTCCCGCCGGAGAACCGCCCGCCCGGATTGAAATCTACGAAGGCACCGCTGCGCCAAACACGGATTTAACCCTGGTCGGCGTGATGACCTACAACCCGCAGAACCCGGCCACCCAGGACTATCATTTTACGGTTCCCCGGCGTTCCGGCGGCGAGGGTTTGCTCCTCCAGTTTAAGTCAAACGCTTTCCAGGTCAAGGGCGATTCCCGCCAACTCGGGTTTATCTTTTTTGATTCCGAGGTGAGCTTGCCCCAGAAGCACCTCTTTTACCTGTTCTGGCCGAACCCCTACGGCCTGGCCTGTATCATCCTGCTGGCGGTAGTGGCGGCCTGGACCCTGCGGGCCGGGTTTAGCTGGCTCGAAACCTCGCTCTTTGGCGGGTTGGCCGGGTTTGTCATGCTGACGATGGCCTCTTCAACCTACCAGCACGGCTGGTGGCTGCTGGTAATCGCGGTTGGCCTCGGTGCGGTCTTCTGGTGGGAAGGCCAAAATATCCGGAAAAAATTTCGCTGGGGCGTGGGGCCGTTGATGCTGGCGGCAGGGCTGGTAATCGCCTTCTTCCTCTTTAGCGGCCTCTCTTATGAAGGCGATATAGTCTATTACACCCGCTGGAGCGCGGCCATTCACCAGAACGGCCTCTGGATGTACGACCCCAAGTTCAACTATCTGCCGCTTATCGGGTATATCATCTGGTTTTACAACCTGGCGGCCTACCCCTTCAACTTCCACGATAGTTACCTGGCCTGGCGCGTCTTTGCTTCGCTGGCCTTCCTGGCCGTGATTTTTATAGTCCACCTCTTGCTTAAAGAATTTGGCCGGGAAACCACTACTCCCAAAGAAACGGGCCGGAGAGGTTTCGCCAATCAGGGCTTGCTATTGCTGGCCTTCAACGCAGCCTTCTTTTATAATCCGACCCTCTGGGGCCAGTCAGATATTTTCCCGGTGCTGGGTCTGGTTATCGCGCTCTGGCTGGTCTACCGCCGCCAACCGCTCCTGGCCGGAATAGCCATAGGGCTGCTATTAGTATCCAAAGCGCAAGCCTGGTTCTTGCTGCCGCTCCTGGCCTGGTGGCTGCTGCAACGCTGCGGCTGGAAAAAGACCCTGGCCGGGTTGAGTTTGGGGGCAGTCGTGGCCCTGGCCCTTTCGGCGGCCCCCTACGGCCTCGACATCAATAATGTAATCTACTATTTCAACCAGCCGGAGTTTACCGGCATCTATACGAACAACAACCCGAACGCGGCCAATTTTAACTACCTGATAATCACGAACCAGCGCACCCCTTTGCCGGTCTGGATGAGCCTGACCGGGACGCTGGTGGTTATGGTGACCCTGGCCCTGCTGGTCTACTTCAGCCGGGGAAAAGAGCGGTCGCTCAAACAGGGCGGGTTCGCCGCCGGGTATTTCGCCTTTAGCTGTTTTGTTTGGCTGATAAAGATGAAAGAGCGCTACCTGATTTACAGCCTGCCTTTCCTCGGCATCGGGGCGACCCAGGAAAAACGGCTGGTCAAACCGTTCCTGGCGCTTAGCTGGCTCCAACTCTTACAACTGACTATCAGCATGTTCCAGGAAGACCGCTCTCGCTCCAAGACGCTGGCCGATAATTTCTTCTGGTGGAGCGTGACCCTCAACCGGGTCGAAGTCCAGTGGCTGCTGTCGCTGGGGACGATGATTTTGTGGGGCTACCTGCTCTTTCTCTACCTGCGAAACGCGCTGAAAAAGCCCGCACCTGCTCCTTCCGGGGCAGACCCCCAGGCCAACTCGCCCCAGCTTGTTACCCCCTAGAGTTAAACAGATGCAGAATTTAGCAGGAAATTGGCAGAAAATTTTGAGGCCGTACCGGGTTGACCCGGCCCTCGCCCAGGAACTTTTTGCGGAAATTACCCGGCGTTATTCCGAGCCGGGCCGCTTTTATCACACCCTGACCCATATCGGTCACGTCTTACAGACTATAGAAACCCTCGACCACTATTTAGAAAACAGTGGCCCGGTTCGGCTGGCCGCCTGGTATCACGACGCCATTTACGATACGCACGCCGGGGATAACGAGGAAAAGAGCGCCGGGGTGGCCGAAAGCCACCTGAACAAATTAAAAGTTCCGGCAGGGGTGGTAGCCGAAACGGCCCGGCTAATTCTTATGACCAAACGCCACCAGGCGCCACCGGACGACCGCGCCGCCCAGGTGTTCCTGGATGCTGACCTGGCAATCCTGGGCGCGCCACCCGCCCAGTACCGGGAATATGCAGCGGCTATCCGGCAGGAGTACGGCTGGGTCGAGGAAACCGTTTACCGGACCAAGCGGCGGAAGGTACTGGAAAGTTTCTTGGAACGACCCCACCTTTTTGTTACCACTGAACTTTTCGAACGGCTCGAAACGATGGCCCGTCTGAATATTGCCGCCGAAATTGAAACCCTCGCGCTTTAACCCTCTCTATACCGGATTATTCCTTTTCGGTTATACCTGGCCCTGAATTTTGCTTTATAATGACACCGGAGGAAATTTACTTTATGGAACAACGCAAACTGGGCCGGAGCGGCTTAACCGTGCCCGTTATCGGGATGGGTACCTGGAAGACCTTTGATGTGAAGGGCGGACAGGCCGAACAACAGCGGCAGGAAATAGTTAAAACCGCCCTCGAAAACAGGGCTAATTTTATTGATTCGTCCCCAATGTACGGCGAGGCCGAACGCGTCCTGGGGCAGGCCGTCAAAAACCTGGGCGTCCGCGCGGAAGTAATGATTGCCACGAAGGTCTGGACCGCCTCGGACGAAATCGCCGAGCGCCAATTCGCTAACGCCTTCCGCTTCTTTGAGGGATATGTGGACCTTTACCAGGTGCATAACCTGGTGGCCTGGGAAAGACGGCTCGAAACTTTGCAAGAATTCAAAGCCCAGGGCAAAGTCAAGGCTATCGGTATCACCCACTACAGCCACGGCGCTTTCCGCGAGTTGAGCCAGATTATGCAACATGAACCCATCGAGGCTATCCAGATTCCATATAACGCCCTCGACCGCGAGGTTGAAAAGGAAATCTTGCCCCTGGCCGAAGAACTCAATATCGGGGTGCTGGTTATGCGGCCTTTTGGGGAAGGTAGCCTGGTCCGCCGAATGCCGCCCGCCGCCGAACTGGCCGGGTTTGAGGCTTTCGGGGTTACAACCTGGCCGCAAATCCTGCTCAAATGGATTGCCAGTGACCCGCGTATCAGCGTGATTATCCCGGCCACCAGCAAAGCCGAGCGTATGGCTGAAAACGCGGTCGCCGGGGACGGCCCCTGGTTCGACGCTGACACGCGGGAGAAGGTTAGCCGGTTAGCCGCCAAATACAGTTAACATTATAGTCATCCTGAGCGAAGCGAAGGATCTCCGCGCCGTTGGCGAATATCACAGTCATAAGTAATTGCGTGGAATCGAGATTCCTCGACTACGCTCGCGCCCACAGGATGTGACAGATACCAAACCACTCAGTTTCAGAAAGGACAACCAGATTGGCCGATTTAGCAAAAGTTTTCGCCCGGATAGCCGGTTGGGGGAGCGTGGGGCTGGGCGGGGTAGTCCTGGTGCGGCCCAAACAACTTGGCAAAGTCCTCGGCATTGACACCACCAAAGGGGCCGGGATGGCCCTAACCTTTGCCCTGGCCGTCCGAGATATGGCTATCGGCCTTTATCTCGTCCGGGCTAAAGATACGAAAGGGCTCCGCCAGGGCTTGCTCTACCGTATGCTGGCCGAAACCAGCGATACCCTGATGACCGGGCTGGGCCGGGGTGTCATCCGGCAACCCGCCGCACGGAAAATCGCCCTGACCATCCCGCCACTCATTCTCATCGAGTGGCTTATCCGTACAAATCTAAAGGACTAAGCCCGGCCAAACTACCCGTTTTAATAACAGGCCCAGCCAAATGCCACCACTTCAGGGTGATTTTTGCATTGGGTAATATGGCCGCACCCGGAATCCCCAAACGTGTAGGGTAAATTATCTTCGGAGTCTACCTGGAAAACCAACCTCATAGACTCCTTACACACCGGGCAGTCCGGGTATTCGATACCCTGGACCCAGGACGGCCAACCCGCCAGTTTATCGCCGCCAAGTGGAAAATCGCTGTCGGCCAGTTCATTCCATTCGTCCTCGGCCAACTCCAAGCCCAGGCTCTGGGTTTCTTCCGGGTTTGGGTAATCCTCCTTTTGAAGCCAACCGGTGATTACTTTGGCCGGGAAATAATCGGGTATGACAGCGGGAGAGGGTATCTTTATATTTGCCGCTGCTTTTCCAGCCGCTGGATTAACCACCCGTAGCAGGGTGCTTTTTGCAAAAGGATAAAAGGCTTCCGCTTCGACCTCACACTCCTGTTCGCCGTTCGTGCAATAAAACATTTGCAGCAGGCCGCTCCCGAATTGGTTGTTTAATTCCTGGGGTAACTGGTCCAGGTTCAACTGGACGAAAAGCTGCATCTCCTTACCGCAAATCCCGCAGACCGGCCAATTTTCGCCTTCGCCAAGCCAGGGCTTGCCCGAAAATTTCGAGGCGGTTAATCCGCCATCCCGGTCTTCCGTAACCGGTTCAAAGGCCGCGCGCCGGAATTTTTCCATTTTCTCATTAATATTTCCCATTTCTACTCCTTATCCGCTAAAACGAAGCTGAAGTACACTAACACAATATCCACCTCTCTGGTAGAACGGTGCCTTATTAAACTCCGGTAAACGATTCTGAGTTCAAAAAATTTACCGCTTACCACACGCATGGTAAAGCGGTAAAATCAGTTTTGTCTTTAGCTAAATTCCCGGCAGACGTTACTTCTTCAACAGAACCGTAATCTCCGAGCGGTTGTGGAACAACTGGCGGCCCTGCAACCGGGGATAGGTTTTTCGCAAAATTGCCAGGGCCTGCTCGACCAGGTGGGCCGGTTTAACTTTTGGCGACTCGTGGGGCAGTTTGAGGGTGGTAATCGCCAGGCCGTCCGGGGACAGGAGCGGGGCGTAACTGACCAGCAGCCCGGCGGCCAGGTTCGCGTCCATCCGTAAATCGCTGACCAGCACCGCGTAGGAGCCGAGGCGCGACTTATCGGCCAGGGCGTTTTGCAAAAAGCGCTCGGCGTGACCCTGGTAATGCGATAACTGGCCCGCCTCGGCGTACTTTTGAAGACGCGGGTCAAGTTCGGCAGGGTCAATAGCGGTTACGTGAAGCCCGGCCTCAAGCAAAAGGCGGGTCCAACCGCCGGGTGCCGCCCCCAGGTCGAGGGCATCACCACCCACTGGAAATTCTACCTCGAAAACTTCCAGGGCTTCCTGCAATTTCAACTCGGCCCGGCTAATCTGCTCGTCCCGTTTGGCGAAACGGCGCATCCCACCGGCCCAACCGCTCAAATTCAACTCGACCGGGGATAGCCCGATATAAGCCTTACCCTGGCTCCCCACTACCGACAAAATTTCGAGCGGTTCGCGGATATTTTCGACCGCGCCGGTCTTCTCCGCGATAACCCCGGCCAGTTTTTCCTTGATGGCGAAGGGGGTATAGGCATACGAAAGTTGCTGGCCTTCGACTTCTTCGAAAAGCCGGGCCTGCACGCTAAACGGGGTATCTTCCGACAGTTCATCCAGGCGCGGCAACCCGGAGACTGCTTCGGCCATCACGTCGAGGTCGGCCTGGGTTTTATCCAGCGGGACGGTAGCATGGACCGGGAAAAGGTGGCGGGCGAAAATAGGCGGGTCCTGCCCGACAATTGCTGCGAAATCGTCCCAGGCAAGCTGGCTGGAAACCAGAAAAAGGCCGGGTTGGAGCGTTTCACCGAGTTTTAGCTTGGAGTCATAACGGCGCAGTTCGTTGCGGGCGGCATTTTCAAATTCGTCGGAAGAAGTAACTACAAAAGTGCTGGGCATGGTTCAGGGGCGGGACGCGCCCACCTGCTTTCTTTAATATCAGGCTTTCGCTAAAACGAAAGCCGGGCGGATAAAAGGGGAGTTAAATTTCGGAGCCAACAATCCTGGTATAGATGGCGTCCAGTTCGTCGTCCGTCGAAAACTGGATAGTTATCTTGCCGCCCTTGTTGCTGCGACTGAGCGATACCCGGCTGCCCAGGGCGTGCATAAACTTTTCTTCCAGTTCGCGGCTTTCGAGTTCAGCCGGGGAAAGACGCGGCTTATCTTTTTGCGGAAGCAGACCTTCCGTCGCGGCCTTCGCGTTCATCCGGCGGGCCATCTCTTCGGTCTGGCGGACGCTGTACTTTTTGGCAATAATATCGTGGAGCAGCCGGTACTGGTCTTCGGTCCGGTCCAGCATCAAAATCCCCCTGGCGTGACCCTCGGTAATTTTGTTGGTATAGACCGCATCCAGGATTTGGGGAGGCAGGTCGAACAGGCGTAACGAGTTGGCAACCGCTGCCCGGCTTTTACCGACCTTCTGGGAAACAAGCTCCTGGGTCAGCTTGAATTCCTGCATTAACTGGCGGTAGGCCAGGGCTTCCTCGAGCGGGTTGAGGTCGGCCCGCTGGATATTTTCAACCAGGGCCAGTTCGAGCATCTGGATTGGGGTCGCCTCTTTGATTACAACCGGGATTTCGGTCACCCCGGCCAGTTTGGAAGCCTGCCAGCGCCGCTCTCCCGCAATCAAAATATAGCGGGCCTTGCTTTCCTTTTTATCCGGGTCGTCTTCGTCTCCGGGCGCGCCTTTATAATCGGGGTCGAAATTGGGATTAAGTGAAACTACCGGCGGCTGAATCAGACCGTTTTCGCGGATAGACTGGGCCAGTTGGGCCAGGACTTCAGGGTCGATATGTTTGCGAGGCTGGTAAGGGTTGGCGATAATCGAGCTGATAGGCACCATCATCAGGCCGGACTTGCGCTCCCGGTTATCCGGTTGAGCCGTGCCGTTAGCCTCTTTATCCTTGAGAGGGGTAGGGGTCGGCCCGTCCTTGCGAACGTCGCTGCGAGCATCGCTACGAGCGTCGGAGCCAGGCGCAACCGGCACCGGACCACCCAGGCCCAACGCGCCAAGTCCCCGGCCCATTCCTCTTCCTTTGGCTGGTGTTGTCATAATGAATTATCCCCGCTACATCAAGCTTTGTGGGCCTGCTTCTCCCGGAAAAATCGGAACCCCTCTTGAAATTATGCGATTAAACGGACGAGCTTTTATCCCTGCAACCTAACGAAATCTAACGGCGCTCAGGCTAGGCTATCGCCATAGCGCGTTGCTCAACTTCTCTGGAAAGCGCCCGGTAAGCCTGGGCGCCACGGGAGGTAGGGTCATATTCAAAAATAGATTGGCCGTGGCTGGGGGCTTCACTCAAACGCACACTCCGGGGCACAACGGTGTTAAAAATTTGCTCCGGGAAATATTGTTTTACTTCCTCGACCACATCGAGAGCCAACCGAGTCCGGCCATCGTACATGGTCATCACGATACCAAAAATTTGCAGTTTCGAATTCAAACCGCTCACGATCAAATCAATGGTGTTCTTTAGCTGGGTCAAACCTTCCAGGGCCAGGTACTCGCATTGAATCGGGATGATAACCCCGTCGGCGGCAGAAAGAGCGTTGATGGTAAGCTGGCCGAGGGTGGGCGGGCAATCCACCAGGATAAACTCGTACTGGTCGGCCACCTGTTCCAGGACCGCTTTGAGGCGAAAGGCCGGGCGGTCTTCGGGGTGGCTGTGGGCGGTGGCGGATAATTCGGCTTCCGCCCCGGCCAATTCCACTTTTGCCGGGACCAGGTAAAGGTTGGGTCTCCCGCTATCAAGGGTTACCTCGTTGAGAGGCCGCTCGTCTATCATGGCGTCGTAGAGCGAGAGTTCCAGTTCAGCGCGATTAACGCCCAGGCTACTGGAAGCATTACCCTGGGGGTCGGAATCGACCAGTAACACTTTTCGACCCTGTTCGGCCAGGCCACAGGCCAGGCTTACCGCCGTAGTGGTTTTGCCGACGCCGCCTTTCTGGTTAGCGATAGCGATAATCATGCTTGTAAAGTCTTGCTAGTTTTGTCTGGATAACCCGGTAAATTCATTATGGCTTTCCCGGTTATTTTAACAGCTTTGATAAATGGGTGCAATGTTAAATCTAAAGCCCTATTGAGCTTAAAACTTATTCAAATAGGCAACAGCAATTAATTTGGCGTTGATTTGTTGCTTTCTTTATAGTAATTCATAAACTCTATTTTGTCAAAGAGTATTCAATTATTGAACTTTCCAGGAAGTAGTTCAATAATTGAATAATCAGCTAATGAATTAGCTTTACTCAGCAGGAGCAAGCTAAAATCAAGCAACCGCTTATAATAAAAATAGCAACTTGACCCTAGCCGAGCAATTGGTCGGAGTAGCCTCGCCCATGAGGTACGACCCCGTACTTATTAAACAACCCATATACCGCGCCCGACCATCCTATTGCGGGCAGGCGACTGCACATTTCACAGTTCGTGGATGCACCACATGGCGACACCCAATTTTACAGTGGGCCCAAGGGTCGCCCACAATATCATTTATATAGATGCCGGTACTACCTATTCCGGGGCAGGCCATCCCGTTACCGGCTTCACCTGGAGGTCGGTGTGCTTCTCGCGGGCGAAATGGTTCCCTGGGCGCCTAGGCGGGATGCTCGGTCTTCGCGGCCCGGAGTTGCTCGACCATCTTCTCAATCTCAGCCACTATAAGCGAGGCATAAGACTGGTCGGTAACAAGGGTCACGTGTTTAGCCCCTTTAACAATCTGATGGGTGCTGTTGGGTGAAAGGCCCGCGATTTCGCCTTGAAGCTTATGCCAGGTTTGCATAAAAGTGCCTTCCGGCAGACTGGCGCTTAATACCGCGATAGGCCTTTCGCCCAGCGATCCCAAGTCACGGGTTTTCTCCATAAAGTCATCAAAGTCACGGTATTCCGCGCGTGTGGCCTTAAAATGCTTGTCCGATTTAAATTCGGCCTTCAATTCGGCGGCGGTTTCAGGCGGCACCAGTTTGGCGTCCTTCATAATCATCATGTTAATGAGGGGTTTTGCCAGCCAGGGCCAATTCAGAAGCTTGACAAGGATTTTGCTCTGCCGCTTCATCGACGGTGGCATATACTCCATCTGGCGGGGATGGGAAGAATCCAGGAAGACTAACCCGGCTACTTCGTCAGGGTAACGCCGGGTGAACTCGCGGATAAGGATACCGCCGATGGAATGGCCCACCAGGATATACGGGCCGTTAACTTCGGCTTTTTCCAGTAGAGTATGGAGTTGCTTTACCGATTCCAGGAAGCTATACGGACTGCTGGCGGTTTCGCTTTTCCCCAACCCGGCCCGGTCGTAGACGCAAACCCTGGTAAATTTAGCGATAGCACGTTCCAGCCAGACAAAAGCCCCGGTCGAACCGCCCAACCCGCTTTCGAGGATAACGGTGGGACTCCCTTCCCCGCTGGAACGAAAGAAAAGGCGGTTCCCTCCAACGTCAATCATCTGGCCCTGGCCCGGTTTGGTCTGCGTTTCTTCGTGTAGTGACATCTGAATTCCTCTCAATCTTTTCCCGTGTTAGCCTATACTAATAGCTTAAATTATTATTCCTTTTTTCGGAATTAGCAAGTCTGAAAATTCTTTCAATACTTTCCATCCTAATTTACACCGAATTGCAAAGGGATATGTCTTCTCGGTTTGAGGGGTAGTTTCAACTGGTAAAAAGGCAGGTTGAGAGAATAGCGCCAATTAACTATAATTGCACACGCTGTACCTGAAGCGTACTCAGCGTAATTGACAAAGTCAGTGGGCAAAATTAGTCTGATAGGCTACCAACTTTTTTGTTCAGGAAAAATTAAACCAGGATAGCGAGGTAGTTTGGGTAATTCCAAAAACGAATTCTCGGCGGTAGAAACAACCGGGCCGGGACAACTTAAAGGCGAGGCTAAAACCCTAAAAGGGGGCGACCTTCGCTATTTAACAATCCTGGGCCCTATCGCTTTTTTCCTGGTCCTGGCGGTCGTCTTTACCTGGCCGCTCGTCCTCAACCTGGGCGACCGGGGGATTAGCGCCCGCAGCGCCGACCTGTGGCAAAACCTCTGGAACCTCTGGTGGGTCAAACACGCCCTTTTCGAACTGCATACCAACCCATTTAGCACAAACCTGCTGTTTTATCCCGATACGCCATCGCTCTACCTGCATGCCCTCAATCCGCTGGGGGGTCTCATCAGCAGCCCGTTACAATATCTCTTTGGCCTGGTGGCAAGTCTCAATTTAATGGAATTATTGGCCTTCACTTTTAGCGGCTACACCGCTTTTTTGCTGGGCCGCTACCTGAAACTATCTACCGGGAGCGCCCTGTTAGCCGGGACCGTTTACGCCTTTAGCCCGATAATCTCGACCGAACTCGATTTCGGCCAGCTCGAACAACTGACCCAACTCTGGCTGCCGCTCTACATCCTCTTTTTCCTGAAAGCGCTTGACCCACCCGCCTCTAACGACAAAAACTGGCTGGGGTTGCCCCCGGCCTTCTGGAAAAATAGTTTGCTGGCAGCCCTGGCAATTCTGTTAACGGCCCTGACCACCTGGTATTACGCCCTTGACCTGATGCTTTTCGCGGGATTGGCGGGGCTGGTCTATATTGTCCGAGCGGTCAGGAACAGGGATTTTGACCTGCTAAAACGGCTGGTAGGGTTGGCCCTCTTTTGCGGGATAGCCCTGGCTCCGCTGGCCTTTTTGACCGCCCGCGCCGCTGCCGGGATGCCTACCGCCGCCGCCCGCAGCAGCAGCGTCCGCTTTAACTCGGCTACACTCCTTTATTTCCTGCTGCCCGGCGATTCGACCCTCTGGTTTTCCCGGTCCATGCCGGGCCAGGAGTTCAGCCAATTCTTAGGGTTTTGCACCTTACTGCTGGCAACTCTAGGAACCATTTTCTGCTGGAAAAAGGCGTGGGTCTGGTTTTTCCTGGCGTTATTCTTCCTGGTGCTGGCGCTCGGCCCTCAGTTTAAGACCGGCCAGGATAGCTATCTCGATATACCCCTGCCTGGCGCGCTGATGCAAGCCCTGCCCGTAATCGGCACTTTCTTCCGGGTGCCGGTCCGGTTGGTCGCGTTCGCCATGCTGCCGCTGGGTCTGCTGGCCGGTTGGGGTTTGGACTGGTTAGCCGCCCATAAACCGGCCCGGTTAAAACTCAAAGCGGCGGTCTGGCCGGTCGCCCTGGCGGTAGTGGCCCTCCTAATCGTCTTTCTCGAATACCTGCCCGGCCCCCGCACGACCGTAAGCCTGGCGCTTGACCGGGCGGCCTGGCAGAAAATCCAGCCGCCGGGCGCGGTGTTATCCCTGCCTTACAGCGAACTCGGCGGTATCTTGATGTACGAGCAGACTGCCCACGGCCAACCGGCGGTCGGCGGCTACCTGGCCCGTATCCCCGGTTTCGACTTTATCGACCAGGCCCCTATTGTGCGCGAACTGACCCAAGGCGATTTCACGCCATCCCCGGAGGATTTCGTCAAGAACGATTTCGAGACTACACTCCTCCCGGCCCTGAATGTCTACGGGATACGTTACGTGGTCATTCACCGGGACAAATTGTCCCAGAAATCGTCCGATTACCTCGACCAGGTATTAAAACCAATGCTCGAAAATAACCCGCCCCTCGCGAAGGATGGCGGGGCCGAAATTTACCGGGTGCCGGATTATAACTGGAACGGAAAAACAGTGGCAGGCTGGATAGACCGGGGTAAAGATTGGCTGGCCCAGGAAAATAACTCCCAGGTGGGGCCGTACTATTGGAGCGTGGGGAATAGCACCCTGACGTTACTCAATCCGAACCCCCAACCGGTAAAGTATCGGATTGAATGGACCATTTTCAGTCTGCAAAAACCCCGGATGGTCCAGCTTAAGTTAAATAATTTTGCTATCGGCCAGAAAGAGGTCAGCCCTACGCCCCAACAGCAGGCTTTCGAGGTTGAACTGCCGCCGGGCCGCTCGACCCTCAGCCTGGTTTCGCCCGACCCGGCCCTGCGTCCGAGCGACCTTATCCCCGGCAGCACCGATACCAGGCAACTCTCCTTCGCGATTGCCCGGTTAAAGATAACCGCTTCCTAGGTTAAGCGCTATTCGCGGTTTCCAAAATTTCGGGGACATCGTTGGCAACAGTGTTAACCTTCTTAGAGACCGGGTAAGCTTCCATCAGGTTTGCCGGGAAAGGCACCAGAAGCCGCTCAATCTGGAAAGGGTCGTTAATCGAAATATCGAGCCATTCCGCCTCGTCACCCGGCTTCAAAATAACCGGCATCCGGTCGTGAATTTTTTCCACCACGTCATTCGCGGTGGTCGTGATAATCGTAAAGGTCTTTAGCTCGCGGCCTTCCCTGTCCCGGTAAATATCATACAGCCCGGCAAAACCAAACACTTCCGAACTTTTTAGATGAATATAGAAAGGCTGCTTGCCGGTGCCGGTCTTTTGCCACTCGTAAAAGCCATCTGCCGGGATGAGACAACGCTGGCTGCGAATCGGCTTACGGTAGGCCGGTTTACTTTCGATACCTTCGGCCCTGGCGTTGATGGTCGAGTACCCGGCCTTGGGCTCCTTCGACCAGAACGGAATCAGGCCCCATTGGAGCAGTTCGATTTTATTTTCTTTACTGGCATCCTGCAAAACCACCGGTACCTGCTGGGTTGGAGCGATATTATAACGTGGCGGCAGGGGCAACTCCGGTTGCTGTACATTGAACCGTTTGGGCAAGCGGCCCGGATTTGTTAAAGTAAAACGTCCGCACATTTCTTTCTCCTTAACCTTTTAATTTTGTTAAAGATTTTCATTAATATTGTTCTACTAGCATAATCTTTACCATTCCGAAAAGGTGTGTGATTTAGCTCATTGTAAATCAAAAAGGTAAATGCTATGATTAATAGCGTCATTTAAACCGCTTATAAGCGCCTACAACCTCAAAAAATTCATAAAAACTTGTGGAGCAAAATGGGATGGCATACATTCAATTTACTCGAAACTACTCTGACCACAGCAACGACACCGGCTTTCAATTTGAATTTTTCTGCGACCGCTGCGGTAACGGCTTCATGAGCCAGTTCCGGCCTAATAAATTTGGGATGATTAGCGAAGCCTCGCGCGGGCTCGGTAATATTTTGGGCGGTGTCTTTGGCCGGGCCAGTTCCGGTTCTTACGAACTTGCGAATATGACCCGTGGCAAAGCCCACGACGACGCTTTCGCCCAGGCTGTCACCGAACTTAAACCGCTTTTTATACAATGCCAGCGGTGCGGGATGTGGGTCTGCAAGGACGTTTGCTTCAACTATGATGCCGGAGTTTGCACCAATTGCGCCCCCAAACGCGAGGGTGAAATCGCCTCCGCCAAAGCCGACGCCTTTAATTCCCAGATTCGCGAAAAAGCCATGCAAATGGACTTTACCAAGGGCGTTGACCTGAACCAGCGCCAGGTAGTCACCTGCCCGCGTTGTAACGCCTCGACCGGTGGGGCCAAGTTTTGCCCGAACTGCGGTCTGAACCTGGCCCCCCAACCGACCGCCTGCCCGGCCTGCCACGCCGAAGTAACTCCCGGTGCGAAATTCTGCGGAAACTGCGGCAACCGCATGTTCTGACCTTAAAACCAGACTGGCGCCACTCAACGGGGTGGCGCTATTTTTTGTCTATATGCTAACAATCGTTATACAACATAAGAAATAATAAGAAAAGAACATGGCCCAGAAACGTCCCATTACCAAACCCGGTAGCGAACCCGACCGGAAAGAAACGATAATTTATCACGCCCGCAACCTGTTCCAGGAACGCAGTTTTGACGGGGTGAATATCCGCGAGATAATGCAACTGGCCGAAGTCAGCCAGCCGACGATTTACTATTATTTTCAGAACAAGGACGGGCTATTCCTGGCCGTCCTGCTCGACATCCTGGCTGAAATTGATGACGAATTCAACCGGGCCAGCCGCAGCGATGATTTTAAGGAGCAACTCGAAATTATCGCCCTGGCCTTTACCCAGAGACCGGCCCCGAACCTGCCGACCCTCTTTGCCGAACTGAGGCGGCGGGTCGAACATAACAAACAGTTCCCGGACCAGGGCATTACCCCCAACCAGGCCCGCAGCGCCCTTACCTATGTCGATAAACTTTGGCCTCGCAGCCTGGAAAATATCTTGCAAGAGGCCCGGCGGTATGGAGAGGCCTCCTTTGACAACCTCGCTTTTACAGCCAATCACCTGCTAACCGTATTCGCGGCATACCCGCACTCGCCCTTTACAGCCTACGAGACCAAAAACCGGGAGCATAAGATTGACGCCCTGCTCGACTACCTCATGACCATACTCAAAACGAATAACACCAGCGCCCAGATTTAAGTTTTGTTACTTTTAATCGTTTCGGTGCGTAATTCAATAATCTTGCACGATACACACGATACAGGAGGCGTTTTTACACAGTAAGCGAAGGAAAAAGACTCATTTTACCATTAACCCTAAAGGTAGATTCTTCGAGTCTAGCCCCCGGTAAAATCGTATAACAAATGTTATATTGCACAATTTGAACTCAACCAGGAGCTTTTATGGATTTCCCGCCCCAGATACCGACACCTTTAAGACAATTTCTTACCGAAAACTATCCGCCCCTGACGAATTTCGAAAAATTGGGCGGGATGAGCGGGAGTGGCGTCTGGCAGGCCATTTTTGGAAATAAATCAGTCGTTTTAAAAAAAAGTCGGAGGCCTCTTGAGAGCGATTTCTATAAAAATATCGCTCCTGTCTTGCGCCAACAGGGCGTTGCTATACCCGCTGTCTACTGGCAGGGTATGTCCGAGGACGGCGCTTACTGGCTGGCCCTTGAAAGCGTTCCCGCACCCCTGCCACGTGAACGCTGGGGCGCCGATCCCGAAATTCTGAAAATCCTGGGGAACTTGCACCGGGCCAGGTTTCCGGCTCAACCGGATATAACCGGGCTTTACCAACCTGGCTGGAATGACGCCATGACCGCCAACGCCCTGAAAATGCTCGACCTGGACCCGGCCCAACTCGGCCCGGTCCTCAAGGTGTGGCAAACGAAAGCCCAACTGCTTTTCCGGCCTACCCACTCTATCTCGGCGGACCCCAACCCTGGCAACTGGGGCTTGCGCGAGGATGGCGGGGCGGTCCTATTCGACTGGGAACGCTTTACCTACGGCTCCCCGGCTATTGACGTGGCAATCATAACCACCGGCTTGCCTTCGAGAGAGAAATTGCATCACAGCGCCGCCAAATATTTGGAGGTAAATCCGAACACGCTTGAAAAGAGCCTGGAAGATTTTGCTGAGGAGGTAAAGATAGCTAAAGTCTGGGTCACACTGGAATTTATTTACGACTTCGCGACCCGCCCTGATAACGGCATCCCCGAAAGCACAATTGGCTGGTTGCGGGCCGAAATGCCAGGCTGGTTGGAAAGCCTCGTCTGAGTTAAAAAACAAATTCAGAAATTGTTGTTGACTATCCAGCGTTCCAGTTGGTCGGGAGTGAGCCATTCGGCGGCGATTTGTTCGAGGCGGGCGGGTAAATCCGGGTCTTGCCCGGCGCGGGGCTGCCTTTTCAAAAGACGGCCCAGTTCTTCCAGTTCAGCCAGGATGGCATCGAGCTTGCCGACCTGGGTGGTGGTCAGATGCGCGGGTGGGTTGGCCTCGGTGATGGCAGCTTTGAGGGAAAAGACCAGCGTGGCGGGGATGGCGACAAAGGTTTCGGTTACCAGCCCCCTATCCCGGCGCACGCTCATGCCGGTGAAAATAAAGGCCAGGGCCCCAAAGAAAAAAGCGAACATGAAGGCAAAAAACCAGGGCAAGTTTCCCGGTAAGGCCCTGGACCCTATCACATAACCCAGCCCAAACCCAACTACCAGGGCTATCAACAGACAGCCCGGCCCGGCTGGAATTCTTTTAGGCCCGGCAGGTTTAGTGTTCTGGGTCATTTTGCGTCCGAGAAACAAAAAACGGCCTTATTTGCCGTTTATGAGATGGTACACCAGACAGGACTCGAACCTGTGACCTTCTGCTCCGGAGGCAGACGCTCTATCCACTGAGCTACTGGTGCATTTATTAAGTTTTAGCTGGTTTATTATACTCTCCGCCCGTGGCACAGTCAAGCATACCGGGCTGTTTTCGGGGTACGGAGGTGTTATAATGCTCACCATATCTGCCCAATGGGAGGATGAAGATAATAAGGCAACCTGTAAGAAAACCAGATGTAATTGAATTGGGCAAATTTTGAGAGGAATTAGCGGCAAGAATGAAGAAAGTTAAAGAATGCGCGTAATAAGCGGGGAAGCTCGCGGACACAATTTGAAAGCTCCCAAGGGCATGACCACCCGCCCGATGGCCGATAAAATCAAAGGGGCGGTCTTTTCAATGTTAGGCACCATTTTAGACCAGATGGACCACGACTGGGGCCGGGTGCTGGACCTCTACGCCGGAAGCGGCTCTATCGGTATCGAGGCCCTCTCGCGGGGCGCGACCTGGGTGGACTTTGTTGAGATTAACGCCGGGGTCTGCCGGGTTATCAGCGAGAACCTGGAACATACCAAGTTTACCGGCAAGGCGCGGGTGAATAACCGCCAGGCCAATTCGTTCCTGAATTCGCCTCCCGCCGCGCCTGGAGCAAATCAAAAAAAGCGGGCCGCTGGAGGGCTGCACCGCCGCAAAGGTGGCGAAGGCCGTAATAAAGAAGACCGCCAGATTGCCTTGATGGCCGAGGGGCCCATGCTGGAATCAAGCCCGGCGGACCCGGCACCCGGCGTCGTAACCGCCCCGGACGAAAAGTTCTATGATATAATATTTCTCGACCCACCCTACGCTGACCCGAAAATTCCCGATACGTTGGAGCATGTTGCCCGCAGTGGCCTGATAAAACCGGGCGGGCTGGTCGTTATAGGACATTGGCCTCGCCTGACTCTCGCCTCCACTATCGGTAGCGAAGGGCCGGATGATAGAGTACAATTAAACATGCTACGCCACCGCCGTCACGGTGACTCTGCTTTTACAATTTTCCTGGCCGGTAATCCCGCCGATTATGGATTTGAACAAGAAAACGAACCCGGCGCCGAAATCGAAGTCAATTCCGCGCAACCAGGCGAGGACGAGGATACTATCGAAGCGGATGAGTAGCCACCTATATTAAAGGAGAGGAGAACGGGATTGATCCGGGCGTTATACCCAGCAAGTTTTGACCCTATCACCAACGGGCACATTGACGTTGCCCGCCGCGCCACCCAGCTTTTTGACGAGTTGGTGGTGGCGGTCTTCGATGCCCCCAGTAAAAACCTTCTCTTTACAACGGATGAGCGAGTTGATATGATTCGCCAGGCCCTGGAAGACCTGCCTCACGTCCGAGTCGAAAGTTACGTCGGCCTGACCGCTCATCATGCGCTTGACATCGGGGCTAAAGTTATTGTACGGGGACTGAGGACGGTCAGCGATTTTGAGTGGGAGTTGCAACTGGCCCAGAATTACCGGCACATTGCGCCTGACCTGGAAATTGCCTGCCTGATGACCAGCCAGAACTATTCTTTTATGAGCAGCAGCATGGTCAAGGAAATTGCCAAGTGGGGCGGGGATGTCAGCCAGATGGTCCCGCCTCACATCCAGACCCGGCTTTATGAAAAATATGGGCGAGCTTAATTTATTCTCGGCGGATAAATAATGGATATAGATTATTTAATAGACCGGCTGGAAGCACTAATCCAGGCCGGTAAACGCGTACCGCTCTCTAACAGGGTAATGGTGGACGAGCAGGAATGTTACGCCCTGATTGACCAGATGCGGGCGGTTGTTCCTGAAGAAATCAAGGCCGCCAAGCGCACTCTGAATGACCGCGAGCGTATCCTGGACGAAGCCGACGAAACGGCCCGCCAGATAATCGAGCAGGCCGAGCAGGAACGCCGGATGATGCTGGAAAAAGAAGGGCTGCTGGTCGAGGCCGAACGTCAGCGCGATATTATCCTGGCGGAGGCGGCCCAGGAATCTTACGAGGTTCGCAGTCAGGGCCAGGCTCTTTACGAGGATACGATTACCCAGACCCAGGAAATGCGGGACGGCGCGAACCAGTACGCCCAGCAGGTTTTGCAGGAACTTGAAAATCTGCTGGATAAACACCTGAACGTGGTAAGGAACGGTTTGCAAAACTTCATCCAGCAGTCGCAGACCTACCAGGAGCAAATCGAGGAATACCAGGAACAGTACCGGCCCCAGTACAATCTGCAACAAAAGCCCACTCCGGCCCCTGCCCCGGCGGCGCCCGCAAAACCGGTTGCGGCTCCAACCCAGGCGGCGCGACCCCAACCGGCAAACCCGGAGAACGTGGCCCCGGTATCGAGCCAGCCCAACCCGGCCCGCTCAATTGCACCAAACCAGCCCAGCCCAAGACCGGCCCCGCCTGCTGCGCCAGCGCCACAACGCCAGGCGACCAGCAGTCCGGCTAACCCGCAGGAGAGCCGCCCTTTCAGCCGTTTTAACGGCGCGCAACCGAGTCCAATCCGGCCTGTGCCCAAAACCGGGGGCGCGCCAAAACCGTCCCAGGATGAGCCGGGAGATTTCGACCCCTTTGATTACGATGAGGAACCAGGGTCGGGCTATCAAAACCCGTCGAACCGCCCAGGCCGGCCACCTTTTTAGACCATTGTTTCTAACCCTTTGAGCCTGAAATCCGGCCTTCGGGTTTCAGGATTTTTATTTCAGGAACTATCAACTAGCTAGTAGTGAATTTTATGAACAACAACGGAGAAAATAACAATCAAAACGGGTCTTTGCCCCCGCGCAACACCCGCTTTAACTTTAGCAACAACCGTCTGACCTCGGCACCGCCCTCCCAGCGCGACCTGCCCGCCCACGAAAGGGCAATCCCGGCCCAACCGCACCTGACAGGCCGCAAACAGCAGCATACCGATAAGACCGGCCCGCTCGTTTTCAACGTGGCGAGTCTACTCCGCGATTTCGAAGGGGCGCACCGCGACTACGATTTCGAGCAGGATGTCCTCCCTATGGGCCTTGAAGAAGGCGAGAAACCGGTCCAGGCCACCAACATAACCGGGCATATTCGCTTTACGAAAATCCGGGGCAGCATTCTAACCCAGGGCCAGGGCGAGGCTGACGTGGTTTTGGAGTGCGTGCGCTGTCTGAATGACTTCGAGTATCACGTCATTTACGATATCGAGGAAACCTTCCGGCCCCTGATTGACATCACGACCGGCTACCCGGTCAAGACCGAAAGCCTCGAAGAAGAAAGCGACCTCAAACTGGACGCCAACCACCTTCTAAATTTGGGTGAAGCTATCCGCCAGCAAATCCTGGTCAGCCTACCCATTAACCCGGTCTGTGGGGACGATTGTCCCGGCTTTTCCAGCATTCTTGAGCGGGTGAACGCAACCGACAGCGAAGCCGAGGACGCTACCCCCGCCGAGGAAGAAGAAGCCGAGCCGGAGGTTATTGATAAACGCTGGGCAGCGCTCTCAAAACTGCTCGAAAACGAGCCCGAAAAATAAGTATAACGATTGTTACATAAATAACAGGGAGGCTAGATTCAATGAATCTAGCCTTTTAATTTTCCCTGAAATCGGTTAGTAATACTATAGACCCTGACAGATTGGTAAGAAATATTTAGCAGAAATCAAAAACCATAATTCTGGATAGAAAATATGAGTATCTTAAGGTATCACCAGGCCACTTTTGACCTGATAAAGCAGACTCCCACGATTTCCGAAAGTCAACTGGACGAAATGGATAAACGTGCCGCAGAACTTGACGTCCAATTTCCTGCCGCAGTCAGAGAACTGTACTCAATTGAAGGTCTTTACAAAATTTTTAAGAGATATAGCGATTGTGACCGTCTTTTGGAACCTTTTGAATTAGAAAGAAAAGTTCCCCGTAATCCAATGCACGAAGAAATTAGGGGGAAAGCATACTTCAAACCAAACTTTTTTACTTTCTTTTACGAAAATGAAGGCGTTTATGAATTAGCCTTTGAACTTGATGGGTCTGATGACCCGCCGGTATGGTTTGAGGGTGATGGGCCTTATGATTATAGTTACAGAGACCGTAAGAAATCTTGGATTAAAGTTGACGACCATTTTTCTTCTTTTTTCTTTAATTGGGTCTGGTCACATCTTTATTATAACTTTGGTCTCACGATAGTAGGCACAAGTGATAAATTCACGGCGGACGATTTGAGTTTTTTGCAGTCTGCTTTACGTGAAGTAAAACCTTTGTTTGACAATTTACACCATTTTGAAGGTGCTGACAGCCACCTTCAAATTAGCAGGTACTACGATGCAGATGAATTTGTCTGGTGGTTGGATGCGGATTCAGCGAACGCAATATATAAACTTGCTAAAATAGTCGTGCAATGCAGTTGCTTCAAGGATACAAAATTTGACACGTTTCACACCCAAAGTTTATCAGACCAGGCTGAAGAAGAAGCCGAAATTGTCTTTGCGCGTCTAATTGAGGAAGAGAAATCAAAATAAAGAGGCAGAACTATCAAGAAGGGATAGAGGCCAGTTCTCCCTCGACTTTATTGCGGCTGGGATGGTTGGCCGGGGCAAGCTGCAAGAATTTTTGCAGGTCGGCGCGGGCTTCGGAGTATTTCTTCAAATCGAGCAAAGCTTCGCCCCGCCAGCGATAAGGGTCCGGCGCGGTCGGGTCAAGCTCGATGGCTTTGTTGAAATCGGGTAGAGCCTGGGCAGGCAGGCGCTGGTTGGAATAATAGTTACCCCGGCCCGCCCAGAGTTGGGCTTCCTGCGGGTACATATTGATAGCCTCGTCATAGAGCGCGAGGGATTGCTTGAACTGGCGCACCTGGTCCAGTTCGTCGGCTTGGGCCTTGATGTCCAGGGCTTTCTCGCGGGTCGAGTTGGTCGGTGGGATAAGCGGAACGGTTACCGAAAGGGTCGTGATAAGGACCAGGGCCGCCACCGCGCCGCCTAAGACCGCCCGGCGCTCCACACCCTTGATTTTACCCGCAATAGCCCGCCCGATGGACCACAGACCGAGGGCCGCGAAAGAGATCAGAATGGGGTAGGCCGGTAAGGTGTAGCGGAACTCAATCACTACCAGGGAATGGACGCCCCACATATAGGCCAGCACCAGCCAGAGAGGCCAGGCCCAGCGCCCCCAGGCCCAGACAGAAGCGACAATCCCGGCCAGCCCTAAAATGAGATAAAGGCGGTTCAGGTTATCGGTCAGCCAGCGATAATCGAAATAATTGGTATCGTAATAGGGAAAAAGAAAGTGCTGGTCCCACATCCACCAGGCCCGTTTCGCCATCGTCCCGGCGAATTCGAACGGCTTCGAGGTTATGTAATTAAAAATCAGATTTTTGAAGAAGGCGCTTTCGGTCGCGCTCCGGCTCTTGCGCTCGGCGTTGGTAAGCTGGACGCCATCTACGTTACCCATCTGGACCGGCAAAAAGTTCGCCAGGCGGTCCCAGATAGGCTCGTAGGTCGGGTTGGGACTTACCGCCGAGGGTTGAATCTGGTAACGGGGCAGCCCGCCCGTACTGACCAGGTAAATGCCGACCGCCATCTGGTGGGTAGAGAAATCCGCGACCAGGGTCGGGTTGGGGTCGTCAAAAGTGTGAAGGTTGGCCGCCGATTGGGGCCACAAAAACAGGACGAGGGGCGCTAGCAGAAGTAACGGGTGGTAAAGCCGCTGCCAGCCTCGCCCGAAGATAACCAGCGTGGCAAGGACCCCGATGGGCAAATAGATAAAGGTGGGTCGGGTTTCCAAGAGTAAAGCCAGACAAGCCCCGGCTAACAACGGGTAAAAGGCCACCTGCCGGTACTTTATAGCTTTGACCCACAAAAAGACCGCCAGGATTAGCCAGAAAGTAGAGGGTATCTCGGTCATGGGTAGACCGCTATAGGCAATCAAAAAAGGGCAGGTAACGGTCAGGAATGCCGCCAGGAGCGCTACCGGGTCGCCCCAGTAAAGGGCCGAAGGGTAACGAAAATTGAAGCGCCTGGCCCCCTGTAACTCGACCACCAGGGCATATACTATCAGGCCGGTCAGGAGCAGCATAAACCGCTCGTAACGCCAGGCGTCAAGGGCCCAATAATTCGGTTTGTAGGGATTGGGCGGGCCGAAAAGCTCGTCCCGCTCCGGCGCGGGTGTATTCGAGAGTTTGAAAATCCCGGCCAACAGGACCGTAAAACCGGGCGTGCGGACGGCGTGGGCGGAATAACCCTGCTGAGTATACTGGTAAGCCAGGTTGCTATATTCGTAGGAGTCGTGCCGCAACGGCTGGGGGTTCTCCGTTACTATGTAGCTGTTCAAGAAAAAACCTATCACCAGTATTGGCACCAACCCCAGCGGTATTTTCTGGCCGAAACCTAATAACCATGCGGCTACCGGCTTAACCTCAGCAACCCCAACCGCCTTCCCGGCCCGTTTTAGCTGCCAGCCAACCAGACCGCCCCCTGCCAGGAGGGCCAGCACCGTCACCGGCCACCAGAGCCAGCTATACCAGCCGCTTTCCGGCAAAAGCACATAACCCCAGGCCAGCAGAATGACCGCCATTAACAGGTAGGCAACAATAAAAAAGTAGCGGTTATTCTGTATTTCAGAAAAATCCTGGGAAAAAGCGGGGTCAGGTGAACTGGCAGGAGCGGCATTTGTTGTAACCGGAACAGGTGAGGTTGACACGGTATTTTTCTGGAAAAGCCTCATTCCGGCAAGTAACTCCTGGGCAAGGTTAGGCGGTGAAGTGTAAAGCAGGGGCGATTCTATCACCGCCCCTGTCCGGTGTCAAATAGAATTATGTAAAGTCAGCCTAATTCATATGAATATTGGCCCGGCTTTGCATGGTGGGAACCCGGCGATAGCGGAAGGAAGTGCCAATGAGCAATAGACTGCCCACCAGGCTGATGTAAAACCCCCAGCGCAGCAGTCCCACCAGGTCAGGCGTGTTGAACTGCTTGCTATTGCGGACGACCAGTTGGACCAGGAAATAAAGCGGCCCGACCAGCGCCACCAACCCTGCCGCCATTAGCGGGCCAAACAGCGGCTTTACCAGGGCCGAGATAGCCCCCGCCACCGCTGCCACCAGGGCCACGAACAGCACCAGCCGCACATCCAGGCTGACGCTACCCTCACCCACGCCACCGTTCCCGATGGCGCTCAAACTGCCGTTAGAAGCCAGTAAGATGTCGAAAGCGCTGGTCCCCCGGTTCTGGGCCTCGGTAGCCGTACTCGGCACCCCCAACCAGGCCAGGAAATAGCCCACTATCACCACGACCCCACCCAGGGCCGCCAGCAAATAGGCAACACCCCGGTCTTTTGTCGGGTCGTAGGTCTTAAAGGTCATTGGTCCTACCCAACCGGGTGCCCCGGCCAGTTTAGCGTTACAGCGATAACAGGTCAAAGCCCCCGGCATGTTTTCGGCCCGGCAGTTCGGACAGACCAATTGAGGTTCCACGCTGACCTCCTCTAACGGCAGTTTTGCTGAAAATACGACGAATCTGACTTGAGATTGTTATATATTAAACAATCTAATAAGAAAATTAACTGACCAGCTTGGCGTTAAGGCTGATTTCAACCGCCGCCAGGGCTTTCGAAATAGGGCAATTCTTCTTGGCGGTCTCGGCCTGCTCCTGGAAGGTTGCGTCATCAATGTTCGGCACTTTTGCCTCGGTATCGAGTTCAATTTTGGTTATAGCGAAACCGCCGGGGGTCTGGCCGAAGGAAACTTTAGCGGTTGTCTCAACCCGGTCAGGCGTAAAACCGGCGGTGGCGAGGCCGTTGGAAAGAGCCATCGAAAAACATCCGGCGTGGGCCGCCGCGATTAGTTCTTCAGGATTGGTCCCAGCACCTTCTTCAAAGCGAGACTTAAAAGAATAGTGGCCGTCAAAAGCACCGCTCCCCAGGTGAACATTGCCCTTACCATCTCTCAAATTACCTTCCCAGACCGCGTTCGCTGTGCGTGTAGGCATTTGTATCGCTCCTTTGCTTAAAATAAAGGTTTCCTGTACAACCGGGCTCAATGGTATCACAGAATCTCATAATAGGTAAGAGCTTTGCAAATTAAACTTTTCTTAAACAAACTCAACAAAATAAAAAGACCGCCCTTTTGGGGCGGCCTAATTTTCTACCTACTTCCTAAAAATCTACCTCGCAGTTACCGGCGGCGCAGGCCAGTTCCTGGGCAGCCTTGGTGTAGTCTTCGCTCTCGTAGCGGTAGAGCTTGGAGAAATCGACATCCGGGAATTGCGGAGCCAGGTTCTCGTACTCCTCTTTCGAGATTTCGATGTAAGGCAACTGGGCGTACTGGGCGTCAAAGGCCGGTAAGAAGGCCATACCGCCAATCTGGTTGCGATGCTCCCAGATCCAGGTCAACATCCCCAGCACTTCGTCAGGACGATAGGTAATCGTCACCGACGGGTTGTGCTCGGTCCAGTACAACTTGTTCTGCAACCAGTATTCACACTGCTCGATAGCCGTTCGACCGTTGCGGGTAATCGCGCCGTCAGGAGACTTCACCGGGAAGTGAATAACCCAGGTGTTAGCGTTCTCGACGGTCTGGCCGTTTTCGGGGTCCATCGGCACCCCGGCGTCCTTCAAAACCTTGAAGACAGGCGAGTGAGCGGCCACGCGGACGTTACGGATGTAGTAAGGCGCCCAGCGAGCGTGCAGGCCGGAAGCGCAATCCACCAGTTGGGAGGTGTTGCCGCTCGGCTTCACGCAGGTCACGGAAGCGGACTGGTTGATACCAAGCTTGGCCGCGATCTCCTTGTTGGTTTCGACCGCGAACTCACGCAGGCGAGACTTGATTTCAGGGTTCTGGGCCGCCGGGCTGTCGAGTTGGCCGGTAATATCCACCCCCAGGAGGCGTTCTTCCTGGCAGTTCTCGGCCCACTGCGGGCGCAAGCCAGGGAAGTTCGTCGCCATCGACTGGATAGAACCGATAATGGTCGCCAGTTCAACCTTTTCCTGCAAGGTCTCGTAGGTATCGGCCTGGCGGGAAACCACCGCGCTCAGGTTACAGAACTGGAAAGGCCGCAAAATGATTTCGCCGCAGGGGTTGGTGCCGAACTTGATCGGGTTGCCGTTGGCATCGACCTTTAACCGGCGCGAAGGGCTCATATTGAGGGCGTTCTGGCGGTTGAAGATACCCGGCTCACCACGACCCGACTCAACCATATCCAGCACCTGGCGGGCTACCTCAAGCTGGTTCAGACCGCCTTCCGGCCAGACCGCCGAGTTGTTGGCGTTCCAGCGCTGGCTGTTCTCATACTCGAAATCACCGCTCTTGGAGTTGCGCATTTCCAGGTCGTCGTAGTCAAAGAGCGAAATCATAGCCGTCCGGCGAACCCCACCACTGACCGCCGCGTTACCCACGATGCACATAATGTCGTGCGCATCAATCGGGCGGAGGAACGAGCCCTGCCGGGCCAGCAGACGGGCGCGGACAAATTCGAGGGTCTGGCGAAGCGGTTCAGGACCAGAAGCGCGGCCACCCTTGGTCTTGAGGGGCGTACCGGCAGGTCGCAGTTGGGACAGGTCAAATTTAATATCGCCGCCGTCAAACCAGGTTTCGAGGCCCAACCGTAAAGCCGCCGCCCAGCCTTCCGCCGAGTCAGGCACCACGAAAGTCGGGGCCATCCGGCCAGTCTGGCGTTTGATACGCGGGAAGTTTTCGATGTATTCGCGCTCGACCGAGTAACCGACCCCGCAACCGCTCATCGAGATAATAAGGGCTTCCACGAACGAGTCAATGCTGTCTACGGGCTGGTAGGAGCAGTTGTAGAGGGTGATGTTAGAGCGGCGGGCGGCAGGTCCGGCCATAGCCAGTAACCGCATCGAAGGCATTACCTTCATTTCCAGGATACCCCGGCGGACGCGCTCGTAGGTCTCGCGTTCGAGGCGGTCCCCGGCCAGTTCGTGCAGGAAGTCTACCGTGCGGTTGACCGTTTCGACCCAGGTTTCGCGGCGGCCCTGGTTATAGTCGAAGCGGGAGTATTTATCAAAGAACTGGAACTGCTGAAGCTGGGTCGGAAAGTATACCGCGGCTTCCTCGAAAGCCATTTTGACCATTTCCGGCACGGGGCGCTGTTCGCGTTTGCGGCTCTGTTCGGCGCGATAGAGGATATAACGTTTGGCGGCTTCGAACTCACCGGCGGCCTGGAGAACCATTTCCACGATGTCTTGTACATTCTCTACGGTCGGCAGGGTCTCGCCTTTCGCCATGATGATATTGACCACGCGCCGGGCCAGTTCTTCGACCGGGGCGGCGGGGGTGCGATGAAAACTGGCAAAGCAGCGCTCTATCGCTCTCTCGATTAACTCAATATCAAATTCAACGATCTGGCCGCCTCGTTTTACAATATGAGTCGGCATTGTGAGGCGAGGTTGATTATCCTGGCTACCTTCCGTAAGAGTATGCTCTGAAATCATGACAAGTTTCCCTTCTTCTTTCGTACTACTCCATAAAGTAAAGTGGCCCCGGTACTGCTTTTATAATCTAAAATTTAACCAATTCTGGCCTTTTAACAAAGGCGTCTCTATTTTTGAGAGCAAAAAGCGAAGTAAACCGAAATTTACTCAAGCTTCACTGCTTCTGGTTAAATATGTAAAGACAGGTTGGAATAAATCGGGTGCGAGCGTTAGCCTGTTTTAGTTACTTCTTTTTGGCGACGGGAGCGTTCCTGTTCCTCAACCTCTACCAGGCGGTCCATTTCACTCCGCATGACGTTCAAATCGGCAAATTCACGATAGACGCTGGCGAAACGGATGTAGGCGACCGGGTCAACTTTGCGCAGGTGGTCCATGATTATTTCACCGATACGCATGCTGCTGACTTCGAGTTCACCTTTGCTGAAGATTTCGGCCTCAATCGAGTCAATCATTCGCTCAATATCTTCGGCCTTAACGGGTCGTTTGGTGAAGGCGGTTACGATGCCTTTGCGTAATTTCTCGCGGCTATATTCCTCGCGGTTCTTGTCCTTTTTGATTACCAGGATACTGATTGGCTCAACCCGTTCGTAGGTGGTAAAGCGATGCCCGCATCGCAGACATTCACGCCGCCGCCGGATACTCTCGCCGTCCCGTAAATCGCGGGAGTCAATCACCTTCGAGTCATTGTAATGACAAAAGATGCATTTCATTAGGTGGTAATCTTTCTCTGACCGGAAAACCCTTCGAGCTTTACCTCGTACTCCTTCCGTCACTACCAGACCAAAGTCAATTCCTTCCTCTAAATCTTGTAGTAACGAAATAATTATAACACACGATGTAGGTATGTCAATACCATGTTTAGCCCCTATACACCATACATGGTAGATAATTCCCACATATACACAATATCTACACAACGGGTAGTATGTGCCGCCTCCGGTCCCTGGATTTGAGTTCAAACCGGGCCTGTATGCAAATTATGTAAACGAAAAAGGTTGTGGAAAGCCTGTTGAATTAATCTTAAAAAACGGTGTAAAACTCTGAAGAAATAAAAAGACCGGGCTCAAAACCCGGTCTCGAGGTCTTACTGTATATCCTGGGTTAACGACCACCAGGGGTAGCGGTTATGGTCAAATTGGCCGGCAGGTCGAGGGCTTGCGGCGAGGCCTGTACCCCGTTATTGGGGTTAGAGCCGGTAGAATTGCTCCCCGCCACGGGAATCTGGCTATAATCCTTGCCCAACAGCACCACAATATCGGCGGTCTGGCCCTGCGGTTTGGGTTTGACCTGCACCACAACCCCCGGTAAAAGGTCGGTTATGGTCTTTAACGTATTGATACCTTTACCGCCGCTATAATCAATCACCGTACTGGTCTGGGTGGATACCGCCCAGATTGGACTGAGCAAGTCAAGACCGTTCTGGTCGAGTTGCTTGTTAACCTGGGTCATGGGAGCGGTCAGTCCGGTGCCGTTTTGGACCTGGACCTTTAGCCCTTCAGCCCTGAGTTGCGGGAAGTCCCGGCCCTGCTTTAACCACGCCTGGATGTCGCTATAATCAAACTGCCCGGCGTAAGGATACAAAATGTCGCCGGTTGCATAGGAGCTTGACCCGACCAGGAAATTGCTGGTACTGAGAATTTGTGGAACCAGCAACACATTATTTATTAGTGATTTGCCTTCACCCGTAAAGTAAGTCAGCAGACCCTGCGCTTCATCAACACTCAGGCTTGTCCGCATGTTGCCCTGTAAGGCGTCCATAAGGTCAAAGAACTTGAATAAAATGGCAGGGGAAGCAGCTTTCTCTTTAACCGCCTTTATAACATTCATCTGGCGTTTGGAACGGCCAAAATCGCTGCCATCCTGGACAGAGTGGCGGCTACGCGCATACTCGATAGCTTTTTCCCCGGTCATATGCTGCATCCCGGCATCGAAGTGAATATGCATCACACTCGCATCAATTTGAGGGTCATCATTGGCCGGGTAATCGTAGTCGTCGAAGGTCGTTTCGACATTCACGTCTACTCCGCCAATCGCGTCAATAAATTTGCGGAAACCGTCAAAGCTGAAAGTTACCCAGTAATCCACTTTGGTGCCAGTGACCTGCTCGACAATATCTTTTAGCAAGTTTACCGCCGCGTCGGTCTGGCTACTTATGTTGCCCGACTGGAACTGGTAACGGGACGAAAGCCCGTCACTACTTTGGCGCCCCATAACATAGGCGAAGGCCGAGTTTATCTTGCCATAAAAGCCAGCCTTTGGCCCGCCATACGGGACGAAAACGTACAGGTCCCTGGGAATATTGACCATAGTTACGGCATTTTTAGCCGGGTCGTAGGTCAGTTCGAGGATAGTATCGGTCAGGTAAGCCCCATCGTGCTGACCACCGCCATAACCTGTCACCAGGATACTAATTTGTTCGCCGCGCTGTATCTTTTTGACAATCTCAGGGTAATTCGGGGCAGGCGTTGCGGTTGGCGGTACCGGCGTGACGGTAGGGACCGGTGTCGGGGTGGTATTAGGGGCGGGTGTTGCCGTGGGTGCCGCCGCTGCTGTAAGTTGGGCGCTCGATTTAGTCGGTGGAACTGTTGGGGCCGAGGTAGCGGTCGGCGGAGCCTGGGTCAACAAAGACTCTTCGTTACGCCCATTGAATGAGTTATCCAAAAAGCTCGAAACTCGAATATAGGTAAAAATACCAAACCCGATTAAAACTACCGCTAAGCCGATAAGAGTCCACATCCACCAACGCATTTTCTTCTTGGGTGCCGCGCCCGCAGCAGCGGCTTTACCCCCGGTCTTTTTGGCGGGGGGTATGGCAGCCGGCGGGATAACTGGCGGTTGGTTAGCCGGCTCAATTCGGGCCGTTTGTTGTTGAATGTAACGGTTGCGCCAGTTTTCGTTCGGGTCGGGATTAGGGTTAGGAGTGCCGGGAGAATTATTCTGATCGTTTGGGTGACTCACGCTACTTTATGCCTTCCATCGAAAATAAGGTACAAGTATTTGCTTAATTTGAGGTGTCCCAGCAAAATCACGACTTTCGCTTTGAGCATGTAATAGCCTTTAAATTACCGAAGAGTAACTCAAAAAGTATGTTTCAAGCGAAAGTCCTAAAAATGAAAAGCCAGGATGCAATTAATGTACTTTATTACAACGCTTCATCCGGGATGGAGTTACGTTTATACAGGTAGCGACTTTGCTAACCTCTCGTCTCCTGCAATTAAATGCAAACCTTGGTTTTAATATAGCATATTGTACGCCAATAGACCAGAGCTTCTTTTATGGCTAGTTAATAAAAAACTATGCTCTGGCGAAACTCTAGCCTAATTTTAATCTACCTGTTCCGGAAAACAAAAAGGCCAACCTTTCGATTAGCCTTTTTAGTTCTATTACGAATTTACTTTGAAGCGTTTACTTCGTTGAGATAAGGGTTTTACCAGCTACTTCCGCCGGAGTCACCACCACCTCCACCGAAGTCGCCGCCACCGCCGCCGCCCCAATCGCCGCCGCCACCGGCGTCAAAGCTGCCGCTGCTGCCCCAATCGGAACCGCCGCCGCCACCCCAGTCAGCGCCACCGCTACCGGAGACATTGCCGCCACTGTTACCCCAATCGGAACCGCCGGAGTTGCCGCCAAAGAAACCGCCGTTATTGTTGCCTGCTTCGTTGCGACCGGCTTCCTTACCCAGTTCGTAACCGGCCAGACCACCCAAGCCCGCGCCGATGATACCGCCACCCAGCGGACCCATGCCGCCACCCTGGTTGCCGTAGCCGTAACCGCCACCGTAGCCCGGACCATAACCGGGACCGTAGCCGGGGCCGTAATTGTTGGCGTTATAGCCGGGGCCATAGCCCGGACCAGGGCCGTAACCGGGGTTATTATTCATAGCCCGGCGCCGACCTGCGCCAAAGACGCTAATAGCTACCAGCGCGATAATGCCGACAATCAAACAGCCCAGGAAGGGGAAGCCGCTTCCGCTGCTGCTTCGGGAAGACGAACTGGTCGTCCCGGTAGAACCGGTGGAACCGCTCGAAGCATAAGAGCGGGTCTGGTTAAACATCGCGTTGATGCCGCCAACAAAATCCCGGTTTTTGAAATAGTTGTTCGCGGTATTGGCGATGCTGGTAGCCTCGGACGAATCGACGCCTATACTATTGGCTACCACGAAAGTTTTGTTCAGGTTCGAGCTAATCCCGTAAATGATACCGGGAGACGGTGCGTTACTACTGACGGCGCTCCTGAAAGAGCTTTCGCTAGTATAGGTATTGGTCGTAAAAATCCTGACATTGAAGGGCAAGGACGAACCGCTGCTTTGCAGGTTCGATTCGTCGCTGCTGCTTAAAATATTGGCATCATCCTTAAATTGGACCGTCCCGGCGAAACTGGTCTGCATGCCCAGCCCAAAAATCAGACCGAACAAGAGGACCAACGACCCTACAAGCAGCCCCAGCCTCATTACCGAGGGCTTTTTAGAAATAATGGAACTCATCCTCAATTTTTCCTTTCGTACATTCCGTACGTACTAGAAACCCGGCAAGGAACGCACTTGCTGTTCAACCCTGTTCAAACCTTGCTGCGCCTGCTGGAACTGCGCCCCGGTCAAATCCAGTTTACGCTGGAATTCAGGCCCTTTAAGAAGAAGCGTAACCGGCGAAACCTTTTGAAGTTCGCGCAAGCGAGTGTTGGCTTCGCTAAAGTTCTGGGTAGCCGCCCCAAAGTCGGCGTTCATTTTAGCCCTGTCGGCGTCGGGTAAGAAGTTTACATCGTCGCTGACTTTAAGCACCTGGGTACTGACCTGGTCGGCCAATTGCTCCACACCCTTGACCTTTTTGGTCCAGTTGTTTTTAGTAGAAATCAAAACATATGCCACCGCACCACCGATTAACAGCACTACCACTACCACTATGACGAGAGTCGTGATAAGGCTACCCGTCGCGTTGGCCGAAATTTTGTCGGCAGCCTGGTCGGCGGCGTAGACAATCCCGGCGGTATAGTTCTTCGAAACGGCTACGTTAGCCGCGTCCTTGATAATAGTCTGTTTCTCGGCAGCAGTCAGCTTCGAACTAATGATAGAAATGCCGTTGGCCTCGGCGTTCCCGATAATCAGGACAGCCGGTTGGGGGTTAGTCAGAATGTTGTTAAAAAGGTAGTTACCATAGTTCTCAGCCCCGGAAAGCCCGGTACCATAGTTGCTGGGGATAATGGCGTTACTTATAACCGCAATCCGGGTATCTTTGCTACCTGTCAGCTTGCTAACTTCATTTTTAAGGTCATTCTCGATGGAAGAGTTTTTACCCATAAAACCACTGTTAGACTTTACTCCGTCCGAGACATAATATTTCTGGTTCGACAGCGCCTTTGCCAGGTCGTTGCCGGTATCGGCTTGCGCCAAAGGAGTCGCGACCAGCAGCACCATAAAAGCCATGATGCTCAAAAGGGCAATACTCACTACTTTTATCTTCAGAAAATTCTGGCTACTGTACCTTTTCAACATTTCAACCCTCGTTTGTTCAATTTAATAATAGTGCTTCGACCACCAGTTTTGTTTCCTGGCCGTTCCGTTTATAGCTGGCCTGGAACGCCGACCGTTCCAGGTTTTGCGCCGGTCTACGCATCATGTTTACGCAAAGCCATATTTGAAAGTTTCAGCCTGGCCCGTGGGCTTACCCTTCATTATAACCGCCGGGGTGGGTTTGAAAATAGCCTTAGGACCGATTTACGCCCACATATTAGCATTACCGCAACTTTATGAAGTTATTATGAAGTGGGGTATGTTATAATTAGGCTTACATAAACGTTAATTACCTGTTAACTTTCTGCTTGGCTTAACTTCTTATTTATTTTTATATTTAGCGTTTAGCACTTTCACAAAATCATGGAAAAAAAGAACCTTATTTTTATTATTGATGACATCACCGATACTGCGGACTTGCTGGCCCATTTCCTTAATAGCAGCGGTTATACCACCCGTACCTTTACCAATGGCGAAGATGCCCTGAAAATCCTTGAGAGTGGCAGGACTATACCCTCCCTTATTTTGCTGGACCTCATGATGCCCGGCGTTGACGGTATCCAGGTTATCCGGCGCATCCGCTCCAACGCCAGTTTAACCTACATTCCTATTATTATGATAACTTCCAGCGCGGACAGCCAGACCCGTATCCTGGGTTTGCAAACCGGCGCGGACGACTTCCTAGCAAAACCGGTCAACCGGGCCGAACTTCTGGCCCGTGTCCGCTCACTCAGTCGCCTCAAAGAAGTCTATGATGAGAAGGTTGGACTCCTTACAGATGTGCAGGAAGCTTATAACCGGTTGGAAGCGACCCAGGGGGAGCTAATCGAGGCCGAGAAACGCAAGTCTCAGATGGAAGCTATGATGACCACCGCCGCAGGGATATGTCATGAAATGAGCCAGCCCCTCACCAGCGCCCTTATTACCCTTCAACTGCTGCGCCTCAACGATAATCCCAAAGTGGTCGATGATGTCTCAACTATAGAGAGCAGCTTGCTCCAGGCCCGCGTTATCCTCGACAAATTAAGGGCCCTGACTCGCTACGAAACCAAACCTTACCTGGGTGAGGAACTTATCCTTGATATTGACCGTTCCAGCGAGACGCCCTTTTTGAAGAATTTTAACCAGGATATTGAGGGCGGCGAGTCCAATAACACCCTCAATTAACCACTGTTAGGCCGAGCAGAAATTTACCTTGAAGCCCGGCCCTAACCGCTGGCGGACGGCCAGGGTAATGGCGCTCCGGGCAGCCATGCCGAGGGTCCGTTCCTGCCAGGGCGAACTTAGTTGCAAGGTTACAAAGTTTTCGCAATCGTCCGGCCCAGGCAGAAAGAATAGAGCGCCCCGCAGCAGTTCCAGGCTTTGACCCAACCGGAAACGTCCTTCCAGGTCTTCGTATATCTTCTCCCATAAACCGGTAGCGACTTCTTCTGCAGACAGAAAATCGCCGGACCGGGATTGAGAATTCCCACCGCCCTTAAATTCAGCGCTACCCGCGTGGCTATCTTTCCCACGTCCAACCGTTGAGGTACCCGGCAGTATCGGTGAGGACGACTCCCCAAACTCTGTTGGAACGTCATAATCCTGCCGGTAGATGGGAGATAACGTTGCGGCTTCCTCGGAATAGTTTTCTTCCTCTGAAGAATAGTCAAAATATTCCTGGCCGGGCCATTCGGTACCTGGCTGCCGGTTTCTATTAAGGTAAGCCAATGTACCCTGGAACCGTTCGGCAAAGCCGGTAGGATTAGTCCGAGCGTTTTTAGAGGTCCGAGATGGTTGGGAGCGGTAATCCTCGGTGATGGCGCGGCGCAAATACCCGGCGGTATTTTTGACGGTCGGCTGGTGCCCCTGTAACTGCTGGTGGGTCAGACGGACCTTTTCCCATAAATATTCTGCCGGGTAAGCCTGGATATAGTCGAGGACCACTTTTTGAGAAAGCCCCAGCCCGTACATTTCCCCGGCTAACTCTTCAAGATTTATGTAAAGTTCTTCTGCTGCCCTGGGAGGCTCAACCGGTTCATCCAATAACAAAGGCTGATAAGCTAACGAACCGCTTGCCCGCCACACAGTTTGTGTTTCTGTAGTTTGTTTACTGGAATCTTGTTGACTCTCATGTTGTCGGTAAACTTGGTTTACCCCTTTTCCGGGTTCAATTTGACTACCCCGGTTAATTTGGTTAACCACCCCTGGTAAAGCTTGTTTACCACCCTGAGGTCGAGATTTAGACCCTGGTAAAGTTGGTTTACCCTCCCGGTAAAGCTGGTTTACCCCTGGCGTAATTTCGGTTTCCCCACCAAAATTTTCGGGATGCGTCCTGTTAAAATCCCCGGTCTGCCTCTGCTCGCCTGAAAATCCTGGGGAAAAGCCAGGGTTGGTTGACCGGGCGGCTACCGGTGCAACCGGGCGAGCAGAAACAAAACGGGGGTCGGGAGAAAGGTATTGATTATGTCCAATCGTTGAGTAGTCAACGGATGAGTTACTTTGCTGGCTTGAAAAAGTGGGCTGGGATGGGGTTGTAGGTTCGTCGGCAAAGCGTAACTGGTAGACATTTATTTCGTTGCGGCCATCCTCACCGGTCCGTTTTTCAATTGTTATAATGCCCCTGGCTTGCAATCCGCTGACCGCTTTTAGGACTGCCGGTTTGGAAAGGCCGGTCCCGTGGTCGAGGACGCTCCCATCCCGTTTGCGGATACCACCGGTCAACTGGCTGAGCGAGATGGCATCGGCTTTTTTCTTAAAGCCAAAGGTCCGGCGCATGATATAGAGCAGCACCCGCAGTTCGGCCTCGCTCAACTGTACGGCCAGCACATCGAAAAACTCGTCCGGTATTGGGGTCGAATTGAGATTTTTGAAACCGCTAAAGGTTAATTCGCCGCCCACGGTGTTATCGGGAACATATTCTTTTTTGTCGGAAGGCCATTGTTTCATTTTTACCAGTTTACGAGCGGCTTCGGTTTAATCGCATGTATTTCCAACCTAATAGTAAACCCTGGTAAAATGTGGGGCAAGGGTGGCCCCTAGTTTACATATCACTACTCTCTATTAATACTTTATAGACCGCCAGAGTCAGCCTGAATCGTTTACCCTTTACCACACATGTTTTTACCGCATGGCACACATGTCTTTACCGCTGACCCCATGAGCATTTTGAGGCTAAAAAATATCGCCATTTACCGCTCACCACACCAAAATTTCATGAATTTACTGCATACCACACGAATCGGTAAATTTATCCACATGCATGATTTACCGCTTACCACACGACTCTATTAGAGCGGTAAATTTTAAGCATGAAATTTACCGGAGACCACACGAAAGCATGAAAGTTCTAAAATAATCTTTACCGCTTACCACACGCGGCTTTACCATAGGCCCACAGGCCGAGTCGAAATCTTTACCACTTACCACACGCCCGGTAAATTCTGGTTTTTCCATGCGAAAACCGCCCCGGTTTGGGATTCCCGGATTCAAAAAGAGGGGTAAATGCGGGCAAAAAGGACTCAGGGGGTGGGTGCTGGCGGTAAATGTAGTGGGTCCAGCGGTAAATCTGTTTTTATTAAATCTAACTGATTTACCGCAGACCACACTACCGGTAAAGATTATTTCTTTTCTTCGGCCCGACGGCGCTGGTAGAAAGCGGCCTCGTTGAGGTCCACGGTAAAGCTTTCGTTGGGCCGGAGCGGCAGGGGTTGGGGGTTGTAACCGGTAATAACGCCCTTGGTTTGCAGTTTATCGAGGGCTTTCTGCAAAATCTGGGTGGCTCGTGTGACGTTTTTGGTGGTGACCCCGGCCTTATCCAGGGCGGTGCTGCGCAGGATATTGATGTTGAGTCGGGCGTAACGCAGCTCTTTGTAACGGGTGTAGAGGTAATTTTCCAGGCGGTCCTCGGTCCGGGTGTGGGTCGGGTTGGTCAGGGCTTTAGGGTCGCCCAGGCGCGGTACCAGCGTGTAATTGTTGCCCCGCGACCCATCGCTGCGCCGGACACCCTCGTACCAGTCCGGCCCGATGCGAACCTGGATAACGTCACCAGGCACGCCTTTTTCGAAAAGTTCCCAGGTTGAAAGATGTTTGTTGGCTTCCTCGTCGTTATCGTAAATAGTGCGGAGGCCGGTAAGGAGGGGCGACATAATAACTTCGCGATAGTTCTTGCCCTTGTCGTAAATGGGGCGTTCGGCGATAATCCGGGCGGTTTGGAGGGCAACCAGGGTCCGCATAAGGTAGCGGCGGTTCTTGCTGTAATGGATACCGCGTTTATCCCTGGCATAACCGAGCCGGTCCAGGAATTCGTTGACCGAAAAAGTCACGTTCGGAGTGCGCCAGTGGGGATAGTCATTGGCAATTTCAAATAATAGGTGCATCACACGGGCGGCGTAATCGCCCAGGGCGGCGCGGGCTACCTCGGTCACGGCTACCAGGGCGGCATCAGTCGGCTGGCTCTGGTCGAGGTTATCGGCATCCCAGTTGGGTAAACTGGAAGCGTCGGGGTCTTCGAAACCGGGCATGGGGATTTGCATCTCAATTTTACCGGTCTTGCGCCGGATAACCAGGTTGCCCCCTTCGATGATACCTTCTTCGTTGTCATAGCGGTGAATGTCGGGCCGGTAGACCGTATAGACCGTGTCCATCGCAATCAGGCCCTTGGAAGCATCTTCCTCAATATCCCGGCGCAGGCGCAATTCCTCCGGGCTGATGACCTCCTGGCCACGCAACCGGGCCAAAAAAGTTTGCAATTCCTCGATTTTGTATCGGAGGGCTTCGAGTTCCTGGGTGCGTTCTTCCGGGTCGAGGCTGGTATCGTTCTGGAGGCGTGATTCTTCGACCATGCAGTCGGAAAGATAATTTTCGACTACGGTTTCAAATTCGGCGTCGGTCTTAGCGCCGCGCTGGTGCCATTCGAGCATGTGATTTTTCCCGCGCTAGTTGGTAGGTAAAAAGCGAACATCTGTATTTTACCTTACCCTCGATTTCCCGGCAAACGGTTGAAAACCAAAGTTGAACGTGAAACGTTAAACGAAACAACGTAGGAGCAAAAGAATAATCCTAAGAGTTTTCCACATGCTGTGTGGTTTTTATAATCATATTTGGTAGATTTTCACGTTCAACCTTCAACGTTTCACGTTCAACGAATTAAGAATCATGGTAAAATTGTTCTAACCCAAAATGCCAGTCCAGAGGGTCTTTTGAAGAGGAGCAAATAATTCATGCCTGCTGCGCGTCCCAAACCGTCCCATTTCGAGGTTGTAAGACCCCGGCCAATCATTATTTCGGTCGCTCAAAACAAGGGCGGCACCGCCAAGACAACTACCACCCTTAACCTGGGGGCCGCTTTGGCGGCGCGCGGCAAACGCGTGCTCCTGATTGATATGGACCCGCAGGGGAACCTGACCAGCGGTACCGGGATTGACCTGGCAAGCCTGACCAGTTCGATGTACCAGGTCTTTACTGAGCGCAGCGTGGGGCTGACTGAGATTGCCCAGGAGCGGATTGGTCTGACTGTGGCCCCGGCCCATATCTCGATGGTGACGCTCGAAATGGACCTCGTCAACCGCAACGGGCGCGAGTGGATTTTAAAGCGCAAGCTGGAAAGCCTTGAAGGCAAGTACGATTATGTGCTGATAGACTGTCCGCCGAGCCTTGGCCTGACCGTCACCAATGCCCTGGCGGCCAGTCACTATGTTCTGGTGCCGATACAGACCCAGGCGTATGCTCTCTATGGAGTGCCGCAACTTATGGAGATGATGAATGTCATCCGAGAGGACTTGAACCCGAACCTGAGTATCCTGGGGGTTCTCCTGACCTTTACCAATCGCACCCGGCTTTCCCGCGAAGTGGAAGAAGAAGTCAAAAACTATTTTAAGGACGAGGTTTTCCCGGCCTCAATTCGCCAGAATATCAAAATCGCGGAAGCTCCTTTGAGCGGCCAGTCCATTCTAACTTATGCCCCGGAAGCCGCCGAGGACTATATTCGCCTGGCCGAGGAGGTAGAAAAGCGTGTCAATGCTAAATTCAAGTAATATGGGTAAGCGCAAGCTGCTCAAAGAAAGTCCCTTTCAAAAGCTGGCCCAGCGCACGGTTGATACCGGGGACGAAGCGCTCAAAGAGGCCCGTCAAATTGACATAAGCAAAATCGAAACAAACCCGCGCCAGCCCCGGCGCAGTTTTGATGTCGACGCGCTGGCCGAACTGGCCCAGGACATCGCGGCCAGGGGGGTCTTGCAACCGCCGATTGTCCGGCCTATCCGCGGGAGTGACCATTTCGAGATTGTGGTAGGGGAGCGGCGTTACCAGGCCGCCCGCCAGGCCGGGCTAAAGAATATCCCGGTCCTGGTCCGCGACCTGGACGACCAGGAAGCCGAGATAACCTCACTGGTCGAAAATATCCAGCGCGAGAACCTTTCCCTGGGCGACGAGGCCGGGTATTTCAAGATGTTGCAAACCAAGTACGATTACAGTATCGGGGAGATTGCCGAGGAAGTGGCCCATAAAAGCCGCAGTTACGTGGAAGTCCGCTTGCGGCTGGCTGAATACCCGGCGGTCCTCGAACTGGTCGAGAGTAACAAGCTCGGTTTGCAGGAGGCTAACCTGCTTTTGCGGGATAAGGCCCACCTGGAGGAAAACCTGGACAAGCTGGCCCAATCGTTACAGAATTCACAAGCTGTCTTTTCAAAAGACACTACGTTACAAAATTCACAAAGGAAAGAAACGGTGGCGGAGAGCCGACCAAAACCGGTCGAAGGCGGCTCGCGCCTGGCCCGGCCATTTCTCAATTTTGCCAAAGAGTTGCGTTCGGTCGCCAAAAAACTTGATAAGGTCGAAGCCGAAGAAAAAAAGCTCCTGCTGGCGAGTATTGAAGACCTGGAACGGGAAATTGCCACTATCAAGGGTCACCTGACCGGCCACAAGAAGTAATGTAACACGTGAAACGCAACAAAAAAGGAGGGTGTGTAAACCCTCCCTTTTGTTTTTTATAACCTGAATTTATACGGCGACTTCTTCTTTTTCCGGTTCTGCCTCCGGTGTTACTTTTCTGGCTTTGCGAAACCTTATCTCGCTCGAAATCATCCCGACAAAGATAAGCCCGCACCCGACCCAGGCTGGAAGACTGAGCGTTTCCCCGGCCAAATAGCCGAAAAGCCCGGCAAAGACCGGCTCTAAGGAATAAATCAGGGCCGCTCGCGTGCTGGTGGTAAACTGCTGGACCCTGTTCATTGTAGCAAAGGTAAAGGCGGTCGCGACCACGCCCATAAAGATAATGGCGGGCCAGGCCGAACCGGGTGGCAAAACCAGCGGCTCTCCCGCCGGGAGGATAAACAAAAAGCTTAAAAGAGAGGTAACGGCAATCTGGACGATAGCCAGGTTGTAAGGGTTCTGGCGCGGGGCAAACCGGCTGACCAGCACGACCTGTAAGGCGAAGCAGATTGAGCACCCCAGGGCCAGGGTTTCTCCCAGGCCGAATTCCAGGTTTAAACTGTTGCCGGTAGATAACAGGAACATACCGATAGCCGCCAGTATAACCCCGATGGTTGCTCCCAGGGTAGGCCATTGGCGTAAAATCAGGATGCTCAGCACCGGCACCAGCACCACGTTTAAGCCGGTGATAAACCCGACCTTGGAAGTGGTAGTGTATTGCAGGGCGAGGGTCTGGAAGGCGTACCCGCCGAACAGAAAGAGGCCTATCAGGCTACCACCGAATAATTCGGCGCGGGTCAGGTGGCGCAAATGTTTCCAGAATATACCGGCGAGGGTCAGGGCTCCCAGCAAGAACCGGAGCGCTATAAAGGTAAAAGGAGCAACCTCTTTAAGACTGTTCTGGACCACCAGGAAGGTGCCTCCCCAGGTGAGGGTTGCCAGGATTAAAAGTAAGTCGGCCTGCCAGCGTCGCATAGCAGTGGGTGGAGATGATGCCGGGTCGAGCGCCAGGTCCGGTTTGGATGCCATTAAAGTAAAAATTCCTCTCATATAATGCTTGAGTCAGAGGCCGATTTTGGCCGCTCCATATTATAACATGACCTGAAATCGGCCCCGGTTCATGATATAATTCCGAGCGGAACGAGTTGAAAACATAATTGTCCTGGCTTTATTTGAAAGAGCTTTATGATTAATTCCGGCCTGGGTACGGTCCTGGCAATTTTAATTTTGTTGTTATTGGCCGTCTTTGGATACTACAATGGCTTTATGGGGTTGCTAAATTTCTCTAGAAGGCGCGGTCGCGTCGCCCTGGCAGCCCTTTGGCCCGGTCTGCTGACGGCCTTCGTGCAACTGGCCGGGGCGGTGGTAGCCAGCGGAATAGCTATTCTTTTTTATTTTAGCCAGGCCAGGTAAATTTATTAAAATGTCAAAAGAAAAATTCATAAACGAATTCAAACAGACCCGCACCGCTTTTCTCGAAACCCTGGCGGGTCTGGACGAGCGCGAAGCCAGTATCGCCACCAATACGGCGGGTGGGGACTGGCCTACCATCAAGGATATTATCGGTCTTATCGCGGCCTGGGAACGGGAAGCCTTAATCGCGGACGAGATGATTAAACGCGGCGAGGAAAGCCACCTGGACAGCATCAACGCGGCGGAATTCAATCAGGCCCAGGTTGCTACTCGCCGGAGCTGGCCCCTGAAACAGGTACTGGCCGAATTCGACCTCAATTACGACGCCCTCCTGATGGCCTGGGACGAATATGAAGGCGAAGACGGTCCTGCCGGTCCGGCTTCGTGGGAAAAAGACCAGCCCGGCTCGTTGTGGCCGCTTATCGAGCGCCAGCAGGAGTTTGGCCGTGAAATCGCCCGGCGACGGGGTCTGGCCGTTAGTTTCGAGTAAAAATATCTAAAAATCTAGTCGGAGAATAATGGTATGCCGGTACTGGTGAATTATGACCGTTGCACCTTCAAGACAACCTGTTTCGCGGCCAATGTCTGCCCGAAAGGCACCCTGCGGGTGGATGCCACCCTCGGCAAGGTAGTCGTTGACCCGACCGTCTGCGGCGATTGCCCCGGTCCCTGCCTGAATTTTTGCGACCCGGTGGCCCTCAAATACGCCCCTGATTTGCTTGAACTTGACATAAACCAGCGAGAACTCGACGGACTCCTGACAAAAGAAGCGGCGGCCCTCGAACGGACCGAGCTGGTAAAAAAGCGTAAAGAGGCCGAAGCCCTGGCGAAAGCGGAGGCCGAGCGGGCCGCGCACGCTCCTATGACCCTTACCTCCAAGAATTTCGTCCAGGAAGTGCGGGATGCTACTGTACCGGTCCTGATTGATTTCTGGGCGGAGTGGTGCCAGCCCTGTAAGCAGATTGCGCCAATTGTGGAGCAGTTGGCCCAGGAGTACGCCGGGCAGGTGAAATTCGCCAAGGTGAACATTGACGACGAGCCGCAAATCGCCGGGCAACTGCGTATCCAATCTATCCCGACCCTGATGATTTTCTTCCAGGGCCAGGTGGCCGATATGATTGTCGGGGCGGTCGGCAAAGAGCAGTTGCGCTCCCGCCTGCAACGGGTGGTCGAGGCCGTCGCCCAGCTTCAGGCCCAGCAAACGCAGGCGGCTCCTTCCCCGGCAACTCAACCGCCCCCCGCTCCTCAACCTAAAAATGTCGCGCCGGTCCGGTTGATGCGGGGTCCCAACTCCGCGCCACCCCGGCGGCCCGGCCAGTAGAAGGGATTGTCATGATTGACGGTTTGCAGGGAAAAGCGATTGCGGTATATTGCGCTTCCAGTTCGGCGGTAAGTGAGACTTATTTCGAAGCCGCCCGCGCCCTGGGCCGGGCTATCGCCGAAAGTGGCGCGACCCTGGTCTATGGCGGCACCAACATCGGCCTGATGGGTGAGGTGGCCGATGCCGTGGTGAATAATGGTGGCAAGACCTGTGGCGTTATTACGGTGCTCCTCAACCAGGTTGGGATTGCCCATCCGAAGTTGGATGAATTGATTGTGGTGGACGGGATGCGGGAGCGCAAGGCCGCCATGGAGCAACGAGCCGACGCCTTTATCACGCTGCCGGGCGGCTATGGCACCCTCGAAGAAATCTTCGAAATCCTGACGCTCAAACAGCTTGGCATCTTGCAAAAACCGATAGTGTTGCTGAATACCGGCAACTACTATGGGCCGCTGGTAGACTTTTTAAAAACTGCTGCCCACCTAAATTTTATGAAGCCGAGCAACCTTAAATTCTTCGACCTGCTTGATACACCCGAAGCTGCCCTCGATTATATCGCCAGCTATACACCCGGCGAGTATGAACCAAAATGGGTACTTCCGCGACCCTCGCAAAGCCTGGGTGGGGAAGTACCCGGTACAGAGTAGCCGCCGACCGTTCGTTGGCGGTTTTTGTTTGGGGTTAGCCGGTGCCGCCTAACCTTTCAAGATTTTTGCCAGGTCCTCGATTTTGACCGCTTTCTGCTCACGCTGCTGCAAGTCCTTCACGTTCACCTCGCCACGTGCCAACTCGTCCGGGGCGACAATGATAGCGTAACGTGCGCCGCTGTTGTTGGCCGCTTTTAGTTGTTTATCCAGCGAGTTATCGAGAATATTTAGCTCGGTTTTCAGCCCGGTCTGCCGCAGTTCGGAAGCAATTTTGATGGCGGTCGGTTTTTCGTTGGCCGAGTAGAAAGCCACGTACACGTCAATCTCGCGGGGGAGGTTGGGCATCTTGCCCTGCTGGGTCAACATTTCCTCGATGGTCACATCGCTAAAGGCGATACCGACCGCCGGGAGCGGTTGTCCGCCCAGGGCTGTCACCAGGTTATCGTAGCGGCCCCCGCCCATGATGGCCCGGTTGAATTTTTTGCTGGGGTCCCAGACCTCGAAGACGGTCCCCGTATAGTAGAGCAGACCGCGCACGATACTGGGGTCGAACTCGACATAATCCGAAATGCCATATTGCTCGAATTTTTCCCAGAGTGTTTTCAGGGCCGGGTATTCGCCAAAGTTCTTCTCACGCAGCGAAGTTTCGAGACCGTTAACCTGCTCGTCGGTAAGCCCGGCCTCTGACAGGTTGGCCCGGAAGACCTCCGGTTTTAGTTTTTCGATGCGGTCAATCTCGCGGAAGACGGCGTCCTTTTTGGAAACATCAATCCCCAGTTCTCCCAGCAAGGCTTCCAGGTAATAGCGGTTGTTGATACGTATGACGAATTCGCCCTTACCCAGGCCAAGCGCTTGCATGATTTCGACCACAACGGCCAGGACTTCCGCCTCGGCTTCAACCGACTCGACCCCTAGCAGGTCAATATTATACTGGTAGAATTCGCGTTTGCGCCCGCGCTGGGGCCGTTCGTAGCGCCAGACGTTAGGGATGGTGAACCAGCGAATCGGCTTGCGCAGTTCGTTCTGTTTGGCGGCGACCATGCGAGCCAGGGTCGGGGTCATTTCGGGACGGATAGCCAGTTTTTCGCCGCCCCGGCTTTCAAAGGTATAGGTTTGCTCGTTGACCAGTTCTTCGCCCGATTTGGCCGCGTAGAGGTCGAGGTATTCCAAGAAGGGGCCATCATATTCTTCGTAACCGTAAAGCTGTGAAACGCGGCGGCAGGTCTCGAAAAGCCAGTTTCGCCAGCGCATCTTGTCCGGGTAAAAATCGCGGGTGCCCTGCACCGGCTGAATTTTGAGGGCCTTGGGCTTATTTTGTGTTTCCTGGGTAGTCACTTTCTCTCTCAATTCTCTAAATTTCATATTAGCATTACAAAACAATATTTTATCATGTTTAATATGGGTATTTCCTCCAAAATGAGAGGGAATACCCCAAAATTGGCGAATTCTCTTTTGAATTAAGGCCGGGTTAAATAATCGGGCGGGTATAATGGAGCGCGGTCTCGACGGTTCGGAAGCCGACCGCTTCGTAGAGCCGGGTTGCCCCGGTCAGGCTCCCGGCATCAACGTGTAGCCTCAGGCGTGGACAACCTTCTTTTTGCAGGAGGTGCATCCCCGCCAGGATAGCCGCCTTGCCGATACCCCGGTTGCGATAGCCGCGCCGGGTACCCAGCAAAGCAATCCAGCCAATCTGCTCTCCTTCGACCGTCTCGCCGGGATTTATCTGGGCGTAACAAAGGGCCGCCCAGGTTTCGTCAGGCCCCACCACTACCAGGTCGAATTCTGGTCGATAATTGGGATTCTTATTTTCATGCTCTACTTCCGCCACACTCATATTATGGTGGTGATAATGGTCGATAAAGGTCTGGTTGTAGAGGTCGGCCCAGGCCTGCGGGTCAGTTACCCCGGCCCTGTCGCGTAAGGTGAAGCCTGCCGGGAATTCCGGGATAGCTAAAGGCTCGTTCGACCGGCGTTCCATCGTGAAGAAATAGCGGGTGACTTCAAACCCGCTCCATTCGACAACTTCTTTCAGCCAGGTCTGTTTTTCTTCCAGGCGGACAGCCAGGGTAACAGGTAGTTTATGGGTTTTACCAAGTTGGCGGGCTTGCTCGACGCACCAGGCTATAACCTGGTCTTCCAGTTCGTGTCCACGCGCCTCCGGGTGGACATTGAGCAGGGTCCGCACTTCCAGGGAGCGGTCTTCGCCTTCCTCGATAAAGATTAGTAGCAGAGAGACATTCATCAGCAGTTGGCCCGCACCGTTCTCCCAGAGTTGAGGTGTTTTCACTCTTGAGTTAGCCAGGAATTGCTTTATGTTTTCGCCTTTAACAATATAGCCATTGCCTTCCGCTCGTCTAGTTTCGTTTATCAAATCTACCAGGGCCGGTAAATCTTCGTCACCCCGGTAGGGCCTGCTTTTAACCCCGCTCAAATCCAGTGCCATTTTTAAAATTCTTTCTTTACTATCAAGCCTTTTAATCCACCAATAATTGCTTAGATGATTGTATTATAATTGGTGTGATTGTCCTGTCAAGATGCTTGCAGGGAGAAAATTTTGTGATTTGGTGGGCAAGTATTAAATCCTGGCTCTGCCATTTATAATAAAGGACGAAGATTATGAAAATGTAGTTGACATAAAAAATGTTAGAAAGCCGGGCAGAAATGGAGACAGCAATAAACGTGGAATTTGGCCGGAAATTACTGGCACAGCAGCCCTTTAGTGTGTTGCTGGGGGCGCAGTTGACAGTCTTCGAGCCGGGCAGCGCGGAGTTGGTCATTCCTCTGCGAGCCGAACATTTACAGCAGCACGGCTTTGTGCATGGCGGGGTCCTGAGCTATGCCGCCGATAATGCCCTGACTTTCGCGGGTGGCTCGGCGCTAGGCCCCCAGGTGGTCACTTCCGAATATAAGATAAATTATCTTCGTCCGGCCAACGGCGAATGCCTGGTCGCACGGGCTGTGGTAGTTTATGCCGGTAAGACCCAGGCAGTCTGCCGTTGCGACATTTTCGCAGTTAAAGAGGGCCAGGAAATTCTTTGCGCGACCGCCCAGGGCACAATTGCGCGCCTGGGTAACCAGGGTTAACTATTTTCAAGCCGGGAAATTACCCGGTCATCACACCATCAAGGAAGGTTTTAGTAATGTTGACGGTCAAACAGGTTGAAGCCGCAAGCCCGCACGAACTGGCCTACGAATGTTTTAATGAAGGGCACCGGGTAGGACGGCTGGTAGCCCAGCTTACCCCGGATGGAAGACTTGAAGCGGTACTGGAAGAAATCAGCCAGCGCGAGGCCGGGCGGACCCTGGTGGCGAAACTGGAACGCGACGCCAGGGCTAACGGGTTGCCCGGTCTCTATCTGTTAGCCCATGACGAGCGAGAGAGCGCGGCGTTCTTATCCAACGGCTTCGAGCCAATAGAAGAAAAAGAAAACGCCCTGCGCCTCTACAAATCTTTTACGCGATAATCCGCTTGCCAAAAGTGGGATTGTTGCCTGCTCCCATCTCGACCGGTGGACCACCTTTTTGCACATTCAGTACATTAAGGGTCGGCGCATCGGTACAGTTTGTCGAGCTAAAGGTCAGCCAGGCCCCACTCAACGAATAGCTGAGGGTCTGGGGCGCGCCGGTAGCAGTTTGCAACTTTTTCAGGTTCTGGCCGTCCTTGCCGACCGTGTAGACCGCGTAAGGACCGCAGCCGTCGCCAACTGCCCGCACAAAGGCCACGTTTTTACTATCGGGCGACCAGGTCAACGCCGTAACGGCCAGGTTAGCTTCGGCGGGTAAATCGGTCAGGGCGGTTGGATTGCCTCCCTTGGTTGGGACCACGAAAACATCGGCTTTAACGGCTTTAGTGGTTGGGTCGGTTACCGGGGCGGCGTAGGCAAGCATGCTACCGTCGGGTGAAACCGCTACCCGGCTAATCCCGGTCTGGGTTATCGGCAAATCACGGGTCTGCCCGGTCTTGGTATCCAGGATAGCCAGGGGAGCGAGTCCGCCCTGGGGAGGATTACGCATATCGGTCTGGCTGATGATAAGCTCGGTGGTCGAAAACCAGCCAAGTGGCAACCGCCGGACGTAGAGGCTATCCGCGCCGTTGGTCACGCGAGTCCGGTTGGAACCGTCCGGTCGGATAGTGTAGATGTCGTAGCCTTTCTGATAACCGGACTCTTTGCTGGCGTCAGCGGGCGAGGCAAAGGCAATTGAAATGCTGCCGGGCGACCAGACCGGGTTGCGATTGAAGCCGTCCGGGAAAGTTCCCCTGGTATTCGCGCCGTCGCTGGTCAGGCTGCGCTGGATGCCCTCCGGCAAAATCATGAACCAGATGTCACCTTCGGCCTCGTAGGCCAGGGTGCCGTAGCTGGTTGGGTCGATTTGGGACAGGGCCTCCTTGGCGGGTCCAACGGGTGTCACCGCTGCCGGGGAGGGCGGCAGGCTGAAAGGCGGCTTAACCGTTGGCGTGGTCGGGTCTTTGGCGACGATGGTCAGGGGGTTGGCAATAGTATTAGGGGGTGCGTTAGTAAGATTGGGTTTCCCGGTCGAAGTCGGCACCGGTCCAGGGGTAGGTGTGACCGGGTGGACAGGAGTTGTGGCGGGGGCAGGTCCGGTCGTGCTGGCAAGCGAACTGGCGACAGTCGTCCCACTGGCAATCGAATCGGCGGGCCGGGGCGTGGTGGCGGCGGGCGTCGTAGGGGCGGAAGTAGCGGTGTTCAGGGTCAGGCTCTGCGACGAATCGCCACATGCCGCCATGAGCAGAAGAAGAAGGAGAATTACTAATAACAGGATAGCGCTGGAAAAAAGCCGGTCTGGTCTTGCTTTAGTCGGTTTAATCAATACCATGCCCTCTCTTTTATCTTAACAAAGATGGTACATATTTCCACTTTACCCGCTCCCCCCGGCTTGTTATAATTTGCCTAATCCCGGAGGAAGAGGGCCTGGTTGTCTGGCCTCTTTGAACTTTGTAATCATAAACCTGGCGGAATATTTTATCAATGAAAGCAAGTACGCGACCCAATTACTACGAAATTCTCCAACTTCAACCTTTTGCAAACCCGGCCCTGGTAATTGCCGCTTACCGTATTTTATCAAAACTTTACCATCCCGATACAGCCAAAGAGGAAGCTGACCTGGAAAAGTTCCGGTTGTTGCAGGAAGCCTACGATGTCCTTAATGACCCCCAAAAAAGGCGCGACTACGACAGCGAATTGCGCCTGAACGCGGCGGCTACCGCCGATGCCCGGCCCGATACCACCACCAGCGATTTCCAGCGTTACGGCTATCGGCCCGAACCAACCCAGCGCGACCCCCTCTGGGAGTCCAAAGTTGCCAGCGAACCGGTCTATACCCCCACCGAGGAAGAACTCCAATTCTACCAGAGTCTGTACCAATCGCCCTCGAAAGGGATGCGCCGCAAGACCCTGGCCCTGATTGTCCTGTATATCTTCCTGATGATAGGGGCGGTGACAATGGGTTTGCTGGGCCTTTTCACCCTCTTTAACGGCGAACGGGATAGCGTCGGGTACGGCATCCTGTTAATGGTAGGGGCTGCCTTCCTGCTGATTCTGGCCCAGGTAGAAGCTTATTTTTCCTGAACCTGGCTAGATTAACTTAAAATCGTCCCGGACTTTGCCCAGGCTGTCATAGATTTTAACCGCGACGCCATCTTCGGCTACGTCAAAGACCCCGTAATGGTAAAACTCCCCGCCGTACCCGCCATAGATAGCCGAACCGCTGGTGCCTATCACGAGTTGAGTCAGGCCCCCCTGCTGGCTGCGATTGTAGAGATGTTCGTGTCCGCAGATATAGGCCGTGACTTTGTAGGTCTGGAGTAATTGCCAGAATTTATCGCGGTCTTTGGGATAAGCGTCGAGCGAACTCCCCGCGTGCGGGCCGACCGGGTAGGCCGGGTCGTGGCTGAAGACGAAAATATAGGGCTGCTTGTTGGCTTTGAGGTCTTGTTCCAGCCAGTCGAGCTGATCGCCGATATAGTGGAACTGGCTGGGATGCTCCGAGGTCAGGCTGATGAAGTGGACCGAGCCGTTGTCGTAAGAATAGGTCATCCCTTTGTATTTGGCCGGGCCATTCGCGGGCAGGGCCGGGAAAGCCTCGGTAAAATAGGGTAATACGCTGGGTAAACCGTTGGTTTCGTGATTGCCGACTGTCGGTAGGATGACGCCGGGAGTGAGTTCGGCGATAGCCAGGTTAATATTATTCCACTGGTCGCGCACCACCGGGGCGGTCGTCCCGGCGTTGATAATATCCCCTACCAACACGATAACCTTCGGGTCATCGGTCTTGATACGGTCGAGAATCTGGTAGGCCACCTGGGGCGGTTTTGGCCCGGCGGTCCTTATATCTCCCAGGACGCCAAAGGTGAGCGGCTTAAAGGTCGGCGTCGGGGTTGGGGCAGGGGTCGCCGTTGCCGGGATTGGCGTTATGGTCGGCGTCGGGGCGGGTGTATTCGTCGGCGGTACGGGCGTGGCGGTAGCTGGAACCGCAGTTGCTGTTGGGACCGCAGTTGGCGCGGCGGTAGTAGGGGCCGGCGTCGCGGTCGGGCTTTCCCCGCAGGCCGCCAGCCAGTTCAGAGTCGCCACGCTGCCCAGGGCCAGGGTCGCGGCCTTTTTGAGAAAGCGGCGGCGTCTTATCGGGGTAGGCGCGGTTTGTTCCGGGCCGGGTTCGGGTGTTGGCGCGAGTTCAGGCGTTTCGGAATTGCCGGGAAAAATTTCTTCTTCGTTCATTAAGCCTCTATTATTATTCTACCTCGTACCGAAGGTTTTGGTTGGTGTCGGTGTGGTTTTCGGGCTGGTGCCGGTAGTTTTGCCTGGCGGTGAAGTTATCTTCTGGGTCGTGCCAGGCGTGCGGGTACCACTTTTAGGAGTGGGCGTCGAATAAGGGTAGGGTGTGGTCTCACCCGAACCGCTTAAATTCCCATTACCCGTGCCGGTTCCAGTCCCACCTTCGCCCGAACCATCATTAGCCGGAATATCGCCATCGTTCCAGTAAAACATTACCGCGTCCGGCACCATGCGCTCGACGCTGGTATAGCCGTTGCCATCGGAGGGGCGGCTGGCGAGTTTCCCATCCAGCCACATAGTGGCCGAGCCACCCCCATCGAGTTCCATCGCGGTCGTCATGCCAAATTCGGTAAAAAGCCCGGCCAGTTCTTTCTGGGTTATCCCGATGCTGTAGCCCGGTTGGTAGCCGTCTACCACCGCCACCATCAGGACGCTCTTATCATCGTTGTAACCGATGGCATTGCGAGGCATCCGAACAGTCAGGTAGTGGGTTTCCTTCCAATCGGTTGTAAATTCCTCACACAGAACATTTTTCTGCTGGCTTTGGCCGCAATCTTCCAGGTAACACATGCAGTCCTGGATAAACTGGCCGTTGCGCAAAAAGACCGGCCCGCCACTCACGATTTGCTGGAACTGGTGATAATCGGGGTCGGTAACCATGTTCAGGTTAAGCTTATCGCCCACGTTCACATTTTCCCGGAGCCACTCCCCGGCGGTCCCCCGGCCCACCAGTATCTGCGTCCCGTCGGCCACCTTTAGCGAGGATTGCTTGCTAATAGCAGTCACCGTACCGGTGGCGTCTACTACTACTTTTGTATCGTTATAGGTGGGCGGTAACTGGTGGGTCATATCGTTGTAGATACACATCCAGTTGTCCTCGCAGGTAGTATTCAGCACTTCCAGCGAGTGATATTCGCCGTTCGCGGCCTCGATTGACGAAGGCCAGGTAAAGCCCTGGGTGAAATAGCCGATAAACGGCCCGTCTTTACCCCAGGCGAATGTGGCCCGCCGTTTGGGAGCCATCACCAGTTTGCCGTCGGTCATGGTCATGCCCTGGGGCAACCCGGTCCCGCTAAAAAGGTCGCCGTTTACCGCTGCCAGGGCGTTGTTATCTTTCGCTAGGGTCGAGGTGCGTGACACACCGCTTAGATAGTCGTCCTGCAGGGCCACCCGCAACTGGAATTCCGGGGCGGTCAGGTCGAAAAGCAATACATTCAGGCGGATTGGCCCGCTGGCAACCCGCTCCATGTGAATGACACCCGGCTTTAGCAGGGTAACATCGTCGCTCTGCCTGAAGTTGAAACGGTCTATAAACGGCACTTTGGGCGCGTCCAGCCTGACGAGCGGCGTAGAAGTCGGCAGGGGTATCGCCGTTGGTGTCGGGATAGCAGTAGGTGTGGCGGTAGGCGCAGGGGTGGCGGTGGGAAGGGATGTAGCCGTAGGAACGGGGGTGCTGGTAGGCACCGGGGCGGCAGTTGCTGTTAATCCAGGTTGGGAGGTAGCGGTCGGACCCAGGTTTTGGGCGACCAGTGTGGGTGTGGTTTCATCGGCAGCGCAACCGCTTAATAGCAAAGATAGTAGTACGGAGAGTAGAATGACGGTAGCAAGCCGGGAGAGGGAAATGATTCTAGGCATTAAAAATCTGTCGCACGTTATTTCGGTAGATAGATTAATAGAAGAATTGTGTACTAGATCTCCGCTGGTAGTAGGGCTTTATTGTAGCCTATCGTTTTGTTTTAGACAAGCGAAAAAATCAATGTTACAACATTAGCAAAACATTAAAATCGGCCCGAAAAAGGTTTGACATTAGCTTAATGCTATGTTAATATCCTTTCTGGATGAGAGCTATGAGTACAAGAAATCTTGTTTCCCTTACTCCAATCACGGCTTAACAAAACAATCACCGCTAATTCTAAATGTCCGTTCGGACCGGCAGAAATAAGAGGCTGGTTTTTTTGATTTGTGTGAAAATAAGGGGAACGCGGAAGGATTGGTTAATGGCGCTCTACCCGCTGGAATAAAACTATTAGTCTCCGGCGTTAACTATAGTCTAGTAACAGGCAATTTTTGCACCAAACGTAGTCGAGAGGTTTATCGGTCACTGGTGACCAATAGGGGAACACCTCGGCGCGTCGCACGCAGTAAGATGCTAAGAAAGTGAGGACGTATTCGGTGAGAACAACTGGCAAGGTGAAGTGGTTTAACGACGCTAAAGGTTACGGCTTTATCGAGCGGCCCGGTGGCGAAGATGTTTTCGTGCATTTCTCGGCTATTCAGATGGACGGTTTCCGGACTCTGACCGAAGGCCAGGAAGTGGATTTTGACATTGAGAGCACCGACAAAGGCCCGCAGGCTGTAAACGTGACTCTTCCTAGCGCGGCGCAGCTCGCCTAATCAGCTATACCGAAGCGAATTTATTCCAGCAGGACAAGCACCAATCATTCCGTGATTGATTTTAACTGAGAGATAAATTCGAAATCTTTTCGGAATAAAAAAAGCCTTCCTCGCCGGGAAGGCTTTTTGATTCTCTTTTATTATTTTATACCCTGGACCGTGATAGATATTGCGCGATTTCAGAGATATTCGTGAAGTGGACCACGTTCGAGGGATAGGGCAACCCCTGGTTGCGCGGCCAGTCCCGCAGGAAAAGCTGTTTAACCCCCTTGCGGGCCAGGTAATAGGTGATCGCCCCATCGTCGTCAACATGCTCGTCAATATTCAACCGGCGCAACATGTAAAGCTTGAACTGGCGGGTCGGCAGGGCCGTGTTATTGGCGTAAATCGCCGCGAAATATTCTTGCATGTGGTAGCGTTTAAGCCAGGCGTCAATGATGCGTTTTGCCATATAGCTGCGCCCGGTTACGATAATCGGGGTGCGGTACTGGCTGACCGCGATGATACCCTCGCGGGCGGCAGTCATGGGGTCGCGGCCAAAGTATTTGAGGTCTTCGAACAACCCCCGGGCCTGGAGGTACATTCGCCGTTTGAGGGTCGTGGCCGGGCCATCCACCATGCGGATACTTTCGGGCAATTCTTCCTCGTGCAGGTTGCGTCCCAGCACCCGGTTCTGGCCGAAGGGCGGGCGGCAAATCACCCCATCGAAATCGAAAGAAATAAAGGGCTTGTCGTTTCGGGTAGCCAGCGGCAAATCTTGCGGTTCACGCAGTTTACCGCTTTGAATCTGTTTCTCAATCTGGGCTTCAGCCTGGGGCGCCTGAGCGGCCAGTTGTTCCTGGACGGAAGGCTTTTCTTTGCCGGTTGAAGTTGTTTCGCTCATTGTCCTCTTTCTATCCTATCCACAAAATTTAAAAGATTATTGTTTCAATTTCAATTGTTCGACCAGTTCCCCCGGAGTTACCACCGGCTGCTGGCAGGCATAATTCTGGCAGACGTAGGCGGTGGGCAGCCCTTTCTGGCGAGGCCGTTCTTCCAGCAAAGGCCACCCGGCGCTATCCTGCCCGTCCGCCAGGAGCATCACGACCCGGTTCGGTAGATAGTTGCCATAAACCACCTCTAAAAGCGCCTGGGCGCCCGGTTCGTTTTCGTTGCCGACCAGGGCGACCTCGAAGGGCGCGCCAAGGTAGAAATCGAGCGCCCCCAACAGTCTACCAAACGAACTGGGGTTCTGGGCCGCGATTTCACCCAACCGGCCAAGGACGCCCGTAGCCTTATCGGTGTAGCGGCTGTCAGGGTCGCCTGTCAGCAGAGCCAGCCGCAGCAGCACATCCGCCGCCACCGAGTTACCGCCCGGCACCGCGTTATCGTAGAACGAACGGGGCCGCGTGACCAACTGTTCGTGGTCGCTGGCGGTATCGAAGAAAGTCTGGTCACTTTCGTCCCAGAACTTCTCAAGCATAATATCGGCCAGCTTGCGGGCTTCTTCCAACCATTTCAAGTCAAAAGTCGCTTCATACAGTCCCAGAAGGCCGTCAATGAAATAGCTGTAATCTTCCAGGAAGCCGTTCAGGTGGGCTTTACCGTCTTTGTAGGTCCGGAGAAGCCGCCCTTCCGGGGTTTGCATGGTATCCAGGATAAAGCGGGCGTTTTTCAGGGCGATTTCCCGGTAATCCTCCCGGACCAGGATGCGCGAGGCCAGGGCAAAGCTTTTTAGCATCAGGCCGTTCCAGGAGGTCAATACTTTATCGTCCCGGCCCGGATAGACCCTTTTCTCGCGCAGCTCGAAAAGTTTGGCCCGCGACCTTGCCAGGCTTTCGCGCACTGTTTCTTCGCTGACCCCGATTTCGGCGGCGATTTCCGCCAGGGTACTCACCACGTGCAAAATATTATGGCCTTCCCAGTTGCCGCCCTTTGTCACATCATAGTAGCGGCTGAAAATGGCGGCGTCCTCCTGGCCCAGGGCGGTTTCGATTTCCGCCCTGCCCCAGACAAAAAACTTCCCTTCTTCGCCCTCGCTGTCGGCGTCCTGGGTCGAGTAGAAGCCTCCTTCGGGCGAAAACATCTCGCGGGCGACATAGTCGAGCGTTTCGATAGCAATCCGTTTGTAAAGCTCCTGGCTTGTCGCCTGGTAAGCGTGCAGGTAGAGCAGGCTTAACTGGGAATTGTCGTAGAGCATCTTTTCAAAGTGGGGAGCCAGCCAGCGGCCATCGGTCGAGTAGCGGTGAAAGCCGCCGCCAAGCTGGTCGTAAATGCCGCCCTGGGCCATTTTAGTTAAACTTAGTTCCAGGATTTGCAGGGCCGCCGCGTCGCCGGTCCGGTAGAAGGTCCGCAAGACGAAATCTAGGGTCATCGGCTGGGGAAACTTGGGCGCGCCGCGCAAGCCGCCTTCCTGGGCATCGAACTGGGTCGCCAGACCTCCTTTGACGGCCTTGCCCTGCCGGTTGGTACCTTCGTAATACCAGGCCAGGTCCAGCAGTTGGGTCGAAAGGGGCTGGCCGCTTCCTTTGGCCTGTAAGGTGGTAGTTTCTTCGAGGTAGTTTTTAATCTGGGCCGCGTTCTGGTCAACCTCGTCGCGCCGCTCCCGGTAGGCAGTGGAGAGGGCTTCCAGGATGTCGGTAAAGCCCGGCATACCGCCCCTTCCGGTCGGTGGGTAATAGGTGCCGCCGTAAAAAGGCACGCCTGCCGGGGTTAGAAAGACTGTCATGGGCCAACCGCCGCGCCCGGTCAGGCCGACCACCGCGTCCATATAGATGCTGTCGAGGTCAGGACGTTCCTCCCGGTCAACCTTAATACAGACAAAGTTTTCGTTCATCTGGGCGGCAATTGTTTCGTTCTCGAAGCTCTCGCGTTCCATCACGTGACACCAGTGGCAGGCGCTATAGCCGATGCTCAGCAGGATGGGTTTATCTTCGGCCCTGGCCCTGGAGAGGGCTTCCTCGCCCCAGGGATACCAGTCTACGGGGTTATGGGCGTGTTGAAGCAGGTAAGGGCTGGTCTGGGTAATTAGCCGGTTAGTATGTTTGTGGTTTTGGTTTTCCAAAGTTTCCTCGGTTTCCTGTTGACAAGAGCGGCTCGATTATATATCAGGAAGATAGCAAGCTCATTTTAGACTTTTACACAAATTGTGCCAATAGTAAAATAGGATGAATTCAATTATACAAAGGTTGGCAAATATCGGCGTCCTAAAACCCTGCCAGGAGGTCTAAACAGGGGTTATCCACAGCAAGCTTGACATAAAATCCCATATATTGTGGAAACATTTTAGCAGCTAGGCTACTAATAGACAAATTGGTCAAAAATACATATCCCCATCTATTGACATATCCCTAAATTCGTGTAAAATAGAACCATAAGAGGTAACAAATTGCAGGACCAAACAAAACGTAAGGTTGGTTAGTTAGAGAAATTTCAAGCAGTAATCCAGGTGAATAGAGAAGGTGTGTAGAGCGGGTGCCGACCAAACGAGGAAGGCCGTCCCGCCACGACAGCCGGGTGACAGATTAGGGATGTCACCCCTGCCAGAACGGCAAGCTGTCTTTTGGAATGACTACCCTCCTTCCGCGCGGCCATAAGGCCACAAAGAGCAGTCGCAGTTCCGGCGACTGCTCCTTTTTTTCATAATAAATCTTCCCAGAAAAAATAAGCCTTTCATACGATGACAACAACAAATTTTTAGTTGATAATAGCCTGGTGCTTAATTTTCATGTGGGTTTTTTATCAAAGACAGGCGTGCAGCGTTGAAGCTCAATTACCGGCAAAACCTGGTGGAAGATAATATTCAGCTACCTCCACCGGGTATCGAAAACGAAAATTTCCGGGCCAAGCGGAAAAGTCTCTGGTCGGACAAATATATCGGAAGTCTGATTATAGCGGTCGGCATCTCTTACCTGGGCTTCGGCCTGGTTTCCCCTCTACGAACCCTCTACGCCCGTTCAGAAGGCGCCAGCGGCGGCGAAGTCGGCCTGATGGGTGCAGCCTTCCTCTTTTCCGGCTTTGTCTTTCTCTTTCCGTTCGGCTGGTTGAGCGACCGGGTGAACCGGGTAAACCTTATTATCGGCGGCCTTTTTGCCCACCTGATTATCACCCTGCTTTACTCCCTGACTACCAGTGGCGAACTTTTTATTGCCCTGCGGTTTGCGGAAGGTATTTCAGCGGCGGCGGTAATGCCTGCGGCCCGCGCTACCCTGGCCGACCTGATTCCCAAAGGCCGTAACGGGGAAGCTTTTGGCTTGATGGGCGCAGCCATCACTTTCGGGATGCTGGGTGGCCCCCCGGTTGGCACTTTCCTGGCCGAAGCCTTCGGGTATACCCTGGCCTACTGGCTGGCGGCTGGGATGTTCCTGCCCTCAATTGCCCTGGTCTATTACGCTTTTCGCAACTATCACCAGGCCAGTTTACGGCCCGCAGACCTGGCTAATCGCCAGGTGAAACCGGAGGGCGACCTTAGCGTTACCCCCGCGGACGCAGAAACCCTCTGGACGGTCCCGGTCGTGATGGGCAGCCTGTTCAGAATTGCCCTCGGTATCGGGCCGGGCCTGGCAATTACGGTCTGGAGCATCTACATGGCTGACCTCGGCTTTTCGCTGGTCTTGATTGGTTGGACCTATACGGTCTACGCTGTCCCGATGCTACTGGTCAGTCCGAGCGCCGGGCGTTTCTCGGACCGCTATGGCCGCCTACCGATGATGTTTATGGGCGGTCTCTTTCTGGGTGTGGTGTGGGTTCTCTACGGCATCCTGACGACTTTCATAGCCTTTATCATCCTGGGGATTATCGAGGGTTCTTTGGACGCCATCGGGCGCACCGCTAATGATGGTTACCTGGCCGACCATTCTCCGGCCCGCCAGCGCGGCAGAGCCCAGGCTATCTTTAACGCCGCTACCCAGCTTGGCAGCCTGGTCGGGGCCATCGCCAGCGGGTTCTTATACGAGATAGACAAAGCGCTGCCTTTTATATTGCTGGGCATTGTCCAGTTCATCCTGACGGCGCTTTGCCTGGTGGTCCTTGTTGTTTACCACCGCCGGAAGCGTGTGCTTGCTATCCCGGACTAGCCCTTTCAACCGCAATAAGGACCACCTACCTGGAGGTGGTCCTTCCGCTAAACTTCTCCGATTTTTACCTGTATGGCCCACCTCAATCCTGAAACGTTCACCTGTATTCAAACGGAAAAATTCTATAAAAAAGGTATTGACTCTATGGTAACCATAGAGTGTATAGTTTTGGTGGGTAGCCAGGGAGCCGTAAAAGACCGGGTAGGAAGGCACGATGACTGTTACCGGCCAATTTCCTGGCTAGAACGATAGGGGAAAGGTTAAATGTTACGGATAGGCGATTTTTCCCGGCTGGGTAAAGTGACCATTCAAACCCTGCGCCATTACGACCAGCTTGGCCTGTTAAAGCCGCTTGAAGTGGACCATTTCACGGGCTACCGGTTTTATTCCGCGACCCAGCTACCCCGCCTTAACCGGATTCTTTTACTTAAAGACCTGGGCTTTACCCTCGACCAGGTCAAAGAGATGCTGGATGAGGATTTACCCCTTCAGCAATTCGTCGGCATGTTGAAGCTGAAGCGGGCTGAAGTCGCGCAGCAAATCGCGGCGGAACAAACTCGCCTCGACCAGATTGAAGCGCGGCTGCGCTGGATAGCGGGTGAAAACCGTATGCCAACCTACGAAATTTCCCTTAAATCGGTCGAAGCCCTGAAGGTGTTTTCCATCCAGGATACCGTGCGGGTTTACGGGGATGTGATGCACCTCTGGCGGGAGATTAAGAGGTATTTGCGCTCCCACGGTGTCACCTGGACTTATCCTCATATAGCAATCTGGCAGGATATAGAGTACCAGGAAGAAAATATCGCGGCGGAGGCGGCTACTCCTTATCAGGGTAACCTGCCCGGCACTGACCGTATCCGGGTCAAGACCCTCCCGGCCCTCGAAACCGTGGTCAGCACGATTCACCAGGGCGATTACGAGGAATTCCCCCAGGCTTACGAAGCCCTGATTAAATGGAACGAAACCAACGGCTACCGGGTGAGCGGGCCAATCCGCGAAGTCTACCTCCACTACGAGCGCGATAACCTGGCCGCCAATATCACCGAGATTCAACTCCCGGCCACAAAAATCTAGCTTATTTATTCTAAATTAAAGACTCTTACAAGGCACTTATTTGTCTTTGTGAGGATTATTAAGTGATGTCTATAACATATGACAGAAAGGAACCTGAAATGTTACACAAGATAGTTTATAACGGCATGAGCGGCTATATGCTGGTCGATAGTGACCATAATCCGTTTGAAGAACCCTTCGTGCCGGAACCGGGTCCGCAACCCGAAGATTTCTCCCGTGATGAAAAAAAGCAGGTGGTCCGCCAGGGTTTGGGGTTAAAGGTCCGCGCTATGTTCGCCGGGTTCTTTGTGAGCAAACCGGCTAAAGCGGTAGAACGCTGTCAGGGCGATTTCTAGCCCGGTTGCCGCAACGAGTAATGAAAGTACAAAGGCGTATCAATCATTTTAAGAATTTAACTCCTCTACAGCACGTCAAAAGCTCCCTTTCTATTAGCTGGAAAGAGAGCTCTTATTTTTTATAACTAAAAAGCGCCTACTTCCTTTCGGAGAGGCGCTTTTTGAGCTTTTCAGAAGAAATTAGTGGACGCCAGCAAGCTGTTTCCCGGCGCGGGGGCCGACCATACAGGTCTTGTGGGTGATGTGGTACTCGAATTCCTCGCGGAACAGTTTTAAGGCGCTGTTGTAAGGCACCGGGGCCGAGTCGCCCAGCAGACAGAAGCTCTTACCGGCGATATTGCCGCCCACGTCCGAAATCAGTTCCAGGTCGCCTTCGCGGCCTTCACCATGTTCCAGGCGGTGCAGCATCTGGACCAACCACTGGGTGCCTTCGCGGCAGGGCGTACATTTACCGCAGGACTCGTCTTTGTAGAACTCGACCAGCCGCAGGACCGCTCCCACGATACAGGTCTGGTCGTCAATCACGACCACGCCCGCCGAGCCCTGCATCGAACCACGAGCCGCGATACCTTCGAAGTCCATCGGGGTATCGAGCACTTCATCGGTCGGGGCCAGCATGGGGGTCGAGGAACCGCCGGGAATAAACGCTTTGATTTTGCGGCCTTTCCAGGCCCCGCCACCCAGGTCGTTAATCAGTGTGCGGAAGGTCGCGCCACATTCCAGTTCATAGGTACCAGGCCGCTCGACATGCCCGCTCAGGCTGTAGACCCGGAAGCCCTTGGTCTTCTCGGTGCCGAAGGAGGAATACCAGGCCGCGCCTTCCCGCATGATGTGGGGCACGTTCGAAAGGGTCTCGCAGTTGTTGATGACGGTCGGGCGGGCGTACAGACCGGCTACGGCCGGGAAGGGCGGGCGCAAGCGGGGATAGCCGCGTTTGCCTTCCAGAGATTCCAAAAGCGCCGATTCCTCGCCGCAGATATAGGCCCCGGCCCCGGAGTGGATAATCACCTCGCAGTTGAAGTTCGTGCCCAGGATATTTTTACCGACCAGACCGGCAGCCCTGGCTTCTTCGACAGCGCGTTTTAGCACCCGGATACCGCGTGCGAACTCGCCCCGGACATAGATAAAGCCGTATTCCGAGCCGATGGCGTAGCAGGTAATCAGCACCCCTTCGATAAGCTGGTGCGGGTTATTTTCAATCAGTTCGTGGTCTTTGCACGTGCCCGGCTCCGATTCGTCGGTGTTGCAGGTGACATACTTCGGTCCCGGCACTTTGGGAATAAAGCTCCACTTCATCCCTGCCGGGAAGCCCGCGCCCCCGCGACCGCGCAGCCCGGAAGCCTTCATTTCGTTTACCACTTCGTCCGGCTGCATGGTTACGGTGCGTTCCAGCCCTTTGTACCCGCCGTTAGCCCGGTAAACATCGAGTTTTGCAAAGCCGGGAACGGCCCGGTGCTTGAGCAACTGGTATTCAAAAGGCGGCTTCTCGGTCAGAAGCGGCGGCGGAGGCGGAAAAATCTGGTCTTGTTGTGCCATTTTTCTATTCTTCTCTTTACGGGATAAAATATGGATTTTTTTCGGCAGTCTTCAAAGTGTCCAGGATTTCATCAAAATCTTCCGGCTGGACGTTATAGACGTACTCGTCATTTACCTGCAAGCAGGGGGCCGACGCGCAGGCCGCCAGGCATTCAATTTTCGACAGCGTAATCTTGCCGTCGGCGGAGGTTTCGTTCAGACTTGTGCCCAGTTTGTGCAAACCCTGCTCGATAAGTTCGTCCGAGCCGCGCAGGTAGCAGGAAATGCTATCGCAGACCTTGACGTGAAACTTGCCGACCGGTTTCTGGTTGTACATCCGGTAGAAAGTCACCACCTGCTCGACATCTCCGCGCAGGATGCCCAGGATTTCGGCCAGTTCTTCCATCGGCTCAGCCGGGATAAAACCGAACTGGGCCTGGACGATATGCAGGGCCGGGAGAATGGCCGAGCGGGCGCTGGGGTACTGGTTTTTGAGTTCGATTATCTCCTGGCGGGCGCTTTCGCTGAGCGAAAACTCCCCGTCACGCTCTTTTAATTTCTGCGAATAGTTATCAATCATTTTAGCGGTCTACCTCGCCCAGGATAATGTCAATACTACCGATTGCGGCCACGATGTCGGCGAACATGGAGCGGCCTTCGAGGCTGGGTCCAAGCGTCTGCAAGTTGGCAAAGCTGGGGGCACGTAAGCGCATGCGGTACGGTTTGTTGGTGCCGTTGCTGACCAGGTAACAGGCCAGTTCACCGCGCGCCGATTCAACCCGGCTGTAAGCCTCCCCCGCCACCGGTTTGTAGCCTTCGGTGTAGAGTTTGAAGTGGTGAATAAGCGATTCCATCGTAACCGCAATCTGGTATTTCTTGGGCGGTACGATTTTAAGGTCGTTGACCTGCCATTCGCCTTCCGGCAGTTTTTCCAGGCCCTGCTCGATGATGCGGATACTCTGGTCTACTTCCAGCATCCGAACCATGAAGCGGTCGTAGACATCACCGGATTTGCCGGTCGGGATGTCAAACTCGTAGGTTTCATAGCCGGAGTATGGGAAGGCCTTGCGAAGGTCGAAAGCGATGCCGGTCGAGCGCAAAATCGGCCCGGTCACGCCCCAGTTGAGGGCTTCTTCCTGGGTCATGCTGCAAATGCCCTTGGTCCGTTCGAACCAGAGTTCGCTCTTGGTCAGCATCTTGCCGTAATCAGGCCAGGTCTTTTTGAAATATTTGATGAACTCGGCTACTTTTTCTTTGAAGCCGGTCGGCAGGTCGGCGTAAAGACCGCCGGGCATGATATAGCTGGTCATCAGGCGGACGCCCGAAACCATCTCGAAGATGTCGAGGATTTTCTCGCGGTCGCGCATACCGTACAAAAAGGCGCTCTGGGCCCCAAGGTCCATGGCGTGGGTGCCGAGCCAGACCAGATGGCTGCTGATGCGCTGCAACTCCGAAAGGATGACGCGGGCAACCTGGGCGCGCTGCGGGATTTTGTTGGTGATGCCGAGCAGTTGTTCGACCGCCAGCGAGAAGTTCAGGTTGTTAATCAACGGGTTGAGGTAATCGGTCCGGTCGGTCAGGGTCAGGGCCTGGTTATAGGTCTTGGTTTCACCCTGTTTTTCGATACCGGTGTGCAGGTAGCCGATAACCGACTCGCACTTGACGACTTCTTCACCGCGCAGCGTCACAACCAGGCGCAATACCCCGTGAGTTGAAGGGTGCTGCGGTCCCATGTTGATGGTCATCAACTCGCTGCTGGGGTCGTTGTAATCGTTATTTTCTTTTAAATAATGCTCTTCGTCGTCGTCGAGCCAGCGTTCTCTAATTTGAAGGTCTTCCATTTTTTACCTCTATTGAGCCGGGGGCAGAGTAGGACCGCTGCGGCCTTCAGGCCGGAACTGGTTGGCGGGCAGGTTCGGGCGGCGCGGACCGGTAATCGGGTAATCTTTGCGAAGCGGGTGCCCTTCCCAATCGTCGGGCATTTCGATACGGCGCAGGTCCGGGTGGTTTTCGAAGACGATACCAAACAGGTCGAAAACTTCCCGCTCGAACCAGTTCGCGCCTATAAAGACACCGGTAAGCGAGGGGACACTCGGTTTATCGCCGGGCAATTCCACCTTCAGACGGATGGGCTGCCGGGCGGTGATATTCATTAAATGATAGACCACCTGGAAACGGGGTTCTTTGGGCAGCCAGTCCACCGCCGTAATATCTTCGAACAGGACAAAACCGTTCTCTTTGAGATACTGGGCCACCTCTACGATTTCCGCCGCCGGGACGATAAAGGACGGTGTGCCATCGGCGGAGCGCATCGGGCTCGGTTTTACGTTGGGAAAGCGGGTTTCCTCAATCAGAGAAGGTTCGGCTGGCGCGGATGCTGGCGTCTCTTCTGGGTTAAGCGTGTCGCCCGAAGTTTGGGTCACGGACTACCTCCGGCATGTATTCTTTGGGATCCTGGGGCTGGGGTACGCCCGAAGTAATCCGGTCCTGTAGAATGCGAACACCTTCAATCAAGGCTTCCGGGGTCGGCGGGCACCCGGCGACATAGACATCCACCGGGACAATCATGTCCACGCCCTGGACAATCGCGTAGTTATTAAAGACGCCGCCGCAACTGGCGCAAGCGCCCATGGCGATAACCCATTTCGGTTCGGGCATCTGTTCCCAGATTTGCCGGACCGCCGGGGCCATTTTAGCGGAAACACGCCCGGCCACAATCATCAGGTCGGCCTGGCGGGGCGAGGCCCGGAATACTTCCGAACCGAAACGCGCAATATCGAAACGGGGTGCGGAAGTCGCCATCATTTCGATGGCGCAGCAGGCCAGACCAAACAGGGCGGGCCAGATGGAGTTCGCGCGAGCCAGGTTCAAAACTTTGTCCAGGTTCGTCGTTACGACCCCACCAATCGGCTGCGCGCTCCGGTACGACTGGAGGTCGCCCGGCATAATCGCGTTATTGGTGAAAAAATCGCGCTGGCTAAAATTCTCCGCCACCTTTAAACCTCTTTCTCCCAGTTAAAAGCGCCCTTCCGCCAGAGATAGATGTAACCTATGCCAAGGACCAGCAAAAAGATGCCCATTTCGATAAGTCCGAAAAGCTTTAGCTGGTTGAGCAGGACCGCCCAGGGGAAGAACGCCACCGTTTCAATGTCAAAAATCAAGAATATCATGGCGACTTCCAAAAACTTCACGGGGAAGCGGCGGGAAGTTTCCTGCACCAGCGGCACACCGCCTTCATACGGTGAAAGCTTGGCTTCATTCGGTTTTTTGGGACCAAGCAAGAGGGCGGCAATGGCAGTAACGGAAACCAGCCCGGCAGCCAGGACGAACATTATCAGAATCGGTAAATAAGCATCCAACATGGTTGTTTACTCCAATGGGCCAACACCGTTAAAAATGATTGCAAGCAGGGTAGGAAATCTGTGTAACCGAGTAATAGTCACGGGTACAGTATCACATACCGCCAACTCAATGTCAAGGCAATTCGTGAAATTCCAGACAATCTTTTAGCGGTTGGGTGGCCCCTGTTTGTCGTCCGGGGAAGCAGTTGGCCCGGAGGGCAAATAGACGTTATTTTGAGCAGACGGCAACGCTTTGATGTTATCCAGGGCGTTCTGCGCGGCCCCGGCTACCCGCCGGTCGGGGTCCACCGCCACCGCGCTGAGAGGGCCTGCCGCCGATTGTACCCCCAGGACTCCCAGGGCCGTGGCGGCGGCGGTACGCACATCCGAACTCCGGTCGCGCAATAGCGGGATAAGGGCTTCGCCCTGCTCGGTTTCACCCAGTTTGACCAGGGTTTCGGTCAGGGCAATCCGCACTTCGGCGTAGACGCTCGTGACCAGGGGTAAGAGGTAGGGTACGGCGGCCCGGTCCCCGCGCTGGCCGAGGGCGATAATTAGCCCTTGCTGGCGGCGGAAAAGCTTGTTCTCATTTTCGAAAGGCGCAAACCTTAAATACCCGGCCATCATCCTGAAACTGTGTTCGCTGCGGAGCATCCCCAGGGCGGTCGTGACTGATTCCAATAGTTCGACCGGTTCGTCGTCGGTCAGGGTGTCAATCAGGGTTTCGTTGCCGGTCGGCTGGTCGAGCAGACCCAGGCCCAGCGCGGCGGCCTGCCGGACCTGTAATTGCCAGTCGCTGACCGAGTGTTTGTAACCCTTCTTGAGCATTTTTATAAGAAGGCCCGCCGCCCGTTCGTCCCGGATACGGCCCAGCGCGACCAACCCCTGCACGATAGCCTGGTGCTGGACCAGGTTCCCCGGCCCGAAACGCAGCACTCGCTCGACCATGTGGATGAGCGGTTTGACGGCCCGTTCGTCCCCGGTAAGGCCGAGCGTGGTCGCGGCGGTAGCGTTGACCGCGAAGTTCTTTTCATTTAAAAGCTCGATAAGCAGGGGTACCGCCTGGGGGTCGCGGTAGGTGTTGAGGGCGTGCGCGACCGCGATGCGGACCTCGGCGTCCTCGTCTTTCAGGGCTTCCAGCAAATAGGGCGTTACCTGGGGATTATTCATTTCGGCCAGGTGGGTAGCTGCCCTCATTCTGACCTGGGGCCCACCGTAGCGAAGTTCATTTATCGTCTGGTCGAAACTCATGGTTACCAAGAAACCTACTAGGGTTAAACTAACAACTTCCCGGAGTCTATCTTACTTTAATGCTTTAATAAAGGAAAGTAAGAAAGAAATGAGAAACGGTAAGGCGTCATAATCGCGTCAATCAGCATCCATTATACACTTTTAAGGCACCCACCATGCCGGACATCGCATTTAAAACCAGGGGAGAACAAAATCGTTATACACACCCCTTTGGGGCGCGAAACAACCTTGAACGGGGTTCCAAAATTCACCTTGATATAAGGCAAAGCGGGTACTTTGTCATTCTGATTATTGTATCCAGGAAATGAAGTCAATTGAAGGTGAGTAGAGGATTACTTTCCCAATAGCCGAGCCTTTCCCCTGTCATTCCGTAAGCCACTTTAAGAAAGGCGACTTGCCACAATCGAGCAGTGGCTTACGGAATCTCGCGCGTTGCGTACCGTAAAGCCCAGGACTAGCCCTTATTTCCGGCTGAAGCAGACTGAGACCTGAGGCTCGTTGAACCTGGCAAAGTCTTTAACCTGACGTTACGCCACAGGCGCGAGATTCTGATGCAAGCATCAGAATGACAAAGTATACGACCTTGCCAATTTTCGTTGATCATCCCCACGGTTTGCGCCTGAGTAAGTCTTCGTCTTTACGTTACGCCAAAGGGGCCGCCTCCGGGCTAGATTCCTTGGTCGGGTCTGCTTTCTCAACATTGGTTCATTATTCCAGGCTCCCTCGCGCCCGAAGGGTGTGACAAGTGAAAGACCTTACCCATTTATTAAAACATTGTTTATTGGACATACTACCGTGTACAATCGAGCAATCCCAGACCCCAATTTGCAATTATCGTTGGTATAAGACTTTTTACCTATTTTGAAGATTTTTTCACATACTTATCATATACATATTCTTATTATGATTGACATTGACAATTGATATAGCCTTTAAGTAGTTTGAGGCTTAACACGTATGTTATAATTTGCCCGGCGAACTTGCCGGAACCGGCTATGTCCGGTTTCGGGCCTATTCATGAATGGATGAGTGACAACATTTCCGCCGGAAACACTTCTGCCTTTTGCGGATTTGATATTGATAGACATAATAGCTTTAAGCTTTAGTAAAATTAAATAGATAAACGACTTTCGTTTTGAGCCTGGAAAAGTCTTAAAATAGCAGGAAAGCAACTTCCAAAAGTGTTTCAAGCGAAAGTCCTATGAAAGAAAGAAGGAGCGAAGAAATGACCGCTTCAAATGGTCAAACAGGCTCATACGATTTAGTAATTATCGGAAGTGGCCCCGGCGGTTATATCGCGGCGGCACGGGCCGGTCAGCTTGGTCTGAAAACCGCGATTGTGGAGCGCGAAGAACTGGGTGGTGTTTGTCTGAACTGGGGCTGTATCCCCTCCAAAGCCTTATTGCGTTCCGCCGAAGTTTTGTCCCTTTTTGCCCGCTCTAAAGATTTCGGAATTACCGTGAGCGGGGTTGAAGCCGATTATGGCGCGGCCATCGCCCGCTGCAACGACATCATCGGTCGTCAGACCAAAGGTGTGGCCTATCTTATGAAAAAGAACAAGGTAGACGTATTGCGCGGGACCGGGCGGATTGAAAGCGCCAGCAAAGTGGTCGTGGAAGGGCCGGAAGGCACCCAGGAAGTTACCACTAAAAATATTATGATTGCAACCGGCTCGCGGGTCCGCCTGGTGCCGGGTATGTCCCCCGATACCGTGGACGGCACGACCGTTGTCACCAGCAAAGAAATCTGGAAATTAAAAGATAAACCGCAATCCGTTGCCATTATCGGCGGTGGGCCTATTGGTGTGGAATTTGCTACGGTCTATCGTAGCTACGGTTGCGACGTTACTATCGTTGAAATGCTGCCTCGCCTGGTCCCCCTGGAAGACGAAGAAATCAGCGCCCACCTGACCCGCGAATTCAAAAAGCGCGGCATCAACATCATGACCAACACCATGGTCAAGACGGTTGAAAAGGGCGGCGAAGGCAAGAAAGCGAAAGTAACCGTCCAGGCCGGTAAAGACGGCCCGACCCAGACCCTGGAAGTAGACCGGGTCTTGCTGGGTATCGGTTTCGCGCCCAATAGCGAAAATCTTGGCCTCGAAAAAGTCGGCGTTAAGGTCGAGCGCGGTTTCATCCAGGTGGACGACCAGATGAAGACCAATGTCCCCGGCATCTACGCTATCGGTGACGTTACCGGCAAGTTGCCCCTGGCCCACGTAGCCTCGGCGATGGGCGTTATCGCCTCCGAGATTATCGCCGGGGAACATGCCCAGAAGCTGAACTACGCCAACATGCCGCGCTGCACCTACAGCGCCCCGAACATCGCTTCGCTGGGTCTGACCGAAGCCCAGTGCAAGGAACGCGGTATCGAGGTTAAAGTCGGCAAGTTCATGTTTAACCCGAACGGCAAGGCCCAGGCCCTGGGCGAGGCCAGCGGGTTCGTGAAAGTGGTTTCCGATGCCAAGTACGGCCAGGTACTCGGTGCCCATATGATTGGACCCGAAGTGGTCGAGTTAATCGGCGAGTTCAGCCTGTTGACCCTTCTCGAAGGGACCAACCAGGAACTGGCGATGGCGGTCCACCCCCACCCGACTCTGTCGGAGGCCCTGGCCGAAGCGGGCCTGGCGGTAGACGGACTGGCTCTCAACGCCTAGAACCGAAAGGAAGCTTCAAACTTACGGGAGGAAAGACTGCCTTTTCCTCCCGTAAGACTGAAAGAAAGAGATTTTGACTATGTTGGTACGTGACATCATGACACCGGACCCGATAACAGTCAGCGAAGACACGTCAGTCCAGGATGCCGCCCGCCTGCTAGTGCAATATCGTATCACCGGCTTGCCGGTGAAAAGCCAGGGTGGGAAAATCGTCGGTATCGTCAGCGAGGCGGATATTTTCAGCCGGCGTGGCGCGACTGTCGGTGATGTTATGACGCGTGATGTTATCAGCGTTAGCCCCGAAACAACTGTTGAGATTGTGGCCCACCTCTTGACCGACCATCGCATCCGGCGGTTACCCGTAATGGATGGCGATAAATTGCTGGGCATTGTCAGCCGGGCTGATATAGTGCGGATGATGACGATGTACTGGCTATGTGAAGTTTGTGGCGAGGCAATTCGAGGCGAACACGCTCCCGAACACTGCTCCAAATGTGGCGCGGATTCTACTTATGTCCACGCATTGCAAGCTCCCGGAATGTAAAGTCATAAGAATGGATGGAAAAGAATGACAACTGAAACCAAGCCTGACAAAACGGCCCCTGCGGGGGCTATATCAGAGACTGCTGGCGGGTTAAGCCCGGAAGCTATTAAAAAGGAAGACCCCGCAACCCTTATCAGCTACTATCACATGATGGTACTGATTCGAAAATTCGAGGAACGCTCGGCTGAAATGTATACCAAGGCCCGGATTGGCGGCTACTGCCACCTCAACCTCGGTGAAGAAGCGACTATCGTCGGCCTGATGGCGGCCCTGCGTCCCCAGGACTACATTTTTACTAACTACCGCGAACACGGTTATATCCTGGCCCGTGGTGCCAAGCCCGGCCCGGTGATGGCCGAACTCTTTGGTAAGTCTACCGGTGTCAGCAAAGGGCGCGGCGGCTCGATGCACCTTTATGACAAAAACCTGAATTTCCTGGGTGGCTACGGTATCGTCGGCGGCCAGTTGCCCCTGGCGACCGGGGCCGGTTTTGCCCTCAAATACAAAGAAAAAGACGGCATGGTCGTGGCCCAGATGGGTGACGCGACTACCAATATCGGCGCTTTCCACGAATCGTTGAACCTGGCCCGTATCTGGAATTTGCCCGTGATGTACCTGGTTATCAATAACGGTTACGGTATGGGTACCAAGGTCGAATATGCCTCCGCGCAGCCGGAACTCTACAAACGCGCCGCCGCTTACAATATTGTCGGCGAACGGGTAGACGGTAAAGACCCCCTGGCCGTCCGCGAAGCCGTCAAACGGGCCATCGAGCGGGCCAAACAGGGCGAACCGACCTTGCTCGAAGCTCTCAGCAACCGCTTTAAGGGCCACTCGGTCGTTGACCCGGACCGCTATCGCGACCCCGAACTGGTTAAGAGCTTCCGCCAGACTGACCCGCTCTTTAACTTCGCCCGTGTCCTGGAAGAAAACGGCATTATGACCGCCGAGCAGGACCAGCAACTCCAGGAACAGGTTGACCAGGAAGTGCAGGAAGCGATTGACTTCGCCGAGCAGAGCCCTTCCCCCGAAATTGATACGATGTTCGATTACATGTATGCCACGCCGGTCGCGAACGCCATTGACCCGCAGTGGGAACAGTTTAAGCACTCCAAGGAGGCCAAGTAAGAAATGCCAGTTATTACGTTCCGCCAGGCCCTGACCGACACGTTGCGGGAGGAGATGAAGCGCGACGAAGATGTCTATTTGATGGGCGAGGAAATCGGAGTTTTCGAAGGCTCTTATAAGGTTACCGCCGGGTTGCTCAAAGAATTCGGGGCCAAACGGGTGGTGGATACCCCTATCGCCGAGGAAGGTTTTGTCGGTGTCGCGGTCGGTTCGGCTATGCTGGGTCTGCGCCCGGTCGTCGAAATCATGACTATCAACTTTATTATCCTGGCGATGGATACGATTGTGAACCACGCCGCCAAGATTCACTACATGTTCGGCGGCCAGAACGCCGTCCCGATGGTTATCCGCACCCCCGGTGGTGGCGGCCAGCAGTTAGCCGCGACTCACTCCCAGAACCTTGAACCCTGGTTCGCCCACGTGCCCGGTCTGAAGGTGGTAGCGCCTTCCACCCCTTACGATGCCAAGGGGTTGTTGCGGGCCAGTATCCGCGACAACGACCCGGTGCTGTTTCTGGAAAACCTGGCCCTGTATAACGTCAAGGGCGAAGTGCCGGAAGCCGGGACCGATGGGGCCGACTATGTCATCCCGATTGGCAAGGCCGAGGTCAAAAAAGAAGGCACTGACGTCACCATTATCAGTTACTCGCGTATGGCCGCGATTTCGCTCGACGTGGCTAAACGGTTGGAAGAAGAAGAAGGCATCAGTTGTGAGGTAGTGGATTTGAGGTCGCTCCGGCCACTCGACCGCGAAACCATTATCAACTCGGTTAAAAAGACCAACCGGGCGGTTATCCTGGAAGAGGACTGGCGCTCCTATGGTATCGGGGCCGAACTGGCCGCGACCATCCAGGAAGAAGCTTTTGATTACCTGGACGCGCCGGTATTGCGGGTAGGTAGCCTGGAAGTGCCGTTGCCCTACTCCAAGCCGCTCGAAGTTGCCGCCCTGGCAAGCGCCGACCACCTGGTCGAGTCTATTCACAAGGTATTGGAAGGCAAACGCCGGTAAAAAAGAGCCGGTAACGAAGAAAGGAACGATAGAGCTATGGCCGAAGTAACAATGCCACGCCTGAGCGATACCATGACCGAGGGCCATATCGCCGAATGGCTCAAAAAAGAGGGCGAAAAGGTCGAAAAGGGCGACATTCTGCTCGAAATTGAAACCGATAAAGCTACCATGAGCCAGGAGTCTTATGACGCCGGCATCCTGGAAAAAATTGTAGTGCCCGCCGGGCAGACCGTGCCGATTGGGACGGTTATCGCCATAATCGGCAACGGCAAAAGCCAGTCCGCGCCTGCGGCGGCCCCGGCAGCAACTGCCCCCGCCCCGGCCCCTGCCGCTACTCCTGCGCCCGCTGCCCCGGTGGCGGCCCAGGCCCCGGTCGCCGCTCCCGCTCCGACTGCCCCGGTGGCCCCGGCTGGTGAGGGCGAACGGGTGAAGTCCTCGCCGATGGCCCGCAAGAAAGCGGAAGAATACGGCCTGAACCTGGCCTCGATTAAGGGTACCGGCCCTGGCGGTCGTATCCTGGCCGACGACGTGGAAGCGGCTAAAGCGGGTGGCACCGCTACGGCAGCTCCTACCCAGGCCCCGGCCTCACCGACGGCAGCCCCGGCTTATGGTGGCGCGACGGTTACCAGCGAAGCCCCGGCTCCCGCCCCGGTAGCCCAACCGGCCCCGGCGGCTCCTTCGTCCCCGGCGGTCTCTACTGCCGATTACGAGGAAAAAGAACTCAGCCGCACCCGCGCCGTGGTGGCTCGCCGCATGGCCGAGGCCAAGCAGCAGGTCCCGCATATCTATCTCACTTCCGAGATTGATATGACCGAAGCGCTCAAGATGCGGCAGACCATCAACGCGGCCCTGGAAAAAGAAGGCTCCCCGAAGGCTTCCGTCAATGACCTGGTAATCAAGGCAGTCGCCAAGGCTCTCAAAAAGGTGCCTGCCCTTAACGCCACGTTTGTTGACAACAAAATCCGGCTCTACAAGCGAGTAAATGTTGCTTTCGCGGTTGCCCTCGAAGATGGCCTGATTACACCCATCGTGAAGGACGCCGACCAGAAGTCGATAGGCCAGATTGCCGCCGAGACGAAAGTTCTGGTGGACAAGGCCCGCAAGGGCAAGCTGGCGCTCGACGAGTTCCAGGGCGGGACGTTCAGCATCTCGAACATGGGGATGTACGATATTGACAACTTCTCGGCGGTCATCAACCAGCCGCAGGTCGGTATCCTGGCGATTGGCTCGACTGTGCCGAAAGTGGTGGTCAAGGGGAACGCCGACTCCGACAACCCGGAATTTGGTGTTATCCAGGCCATGAAGGTGACTATTTCGGTCGATCACCGGGCCACCGATGGCGCGGTTGGCGCGCAGTATTTGCAGGAACTCAAAAAGATTTTGCAGAACCCGCTCTTGCTGCTGGTCTAACTCCGAAAGGCAATTTAACCTGAAGAATTAAACAAGAGGCATTCCCGGTTCAAAACCAGGAAAGCCTCTTGTTTTTGTATAAGCTATTTATTTGGTTTTTCTGTTTAACTTTAACAGTTATTTCGTTTAAGGCTTACTGTTTCCAATTCTTTGCAAAAACTTTACAGTGTTTTAAATGTTTTAGTTGAATTGGACTTTTCTATAGAGTAAGCTTTAGGCTGCACCGAATAGCGTAATTTTGACAGATTCCATTCTTTAGCGGTTATTTTAATGAAAAAGTCTCACTCGCCAATCTATTTGCTCTTAGCCTGTCTGATATTGACCGGCTTACTGGGGACAATCACTTTCTTGTCTCTCACTTATCAGGCCACCGCCGCGACCCCTGCCGCCGATGATGGCAGTGGTAACGCCAACGCCGATGCCGGACCTCCTGGAGGTGGCCGTCATCCCCGGCCTACGATGGTTCCGACGGCCCAACTGCGGTTTGCCGGCTCGGACGCGGCTATTAGCCCCGGCATTTTAAGTCCGGGCGCGCCTATGACCTATACCTTCACCATTTTGAATGATGGCGGCACGATGATCGCCAACAATGCTACGCTGGAAATCCCCTGGAACGGCGACCAGACTTTTGTTGATTTCAGCAGCGATAACCCGGACTGGAAAGTAAAGTCTGTCGATTCGACGGAACTTTTTATTGACCTGGGGAATGTCGCGATAAACGAGACCGGAAAAATTACAATTCACGCCACCTTTGCCACTAACTACCTGAAAACCATTTTCAAGCAGACGGTTTATCTAAACTGGAATGATGAACACGCAGCCCGGCACGCAGGTACAAACCTTTATGCCCAGGTAAATCTGCTGAGTACGCCGACTGCCGGTTCCGGTGCGGCCCCTACACCTACTCCCGCGCCTACTACTACTCCTGATACAATCCCGACCAGTGGCGCATTTGCCCCGGTGGCAAGCCAGGCCAGCACCGATTCGGTCTGGTATTTCCCGGCGACTCAGCATACCCTGGGCGGTGGGTTTTTGCAGTATTGGAAAGACCACGGCTCGGTCACGAACCTGGGCTATCCGATTTCGGAGGAGTTCCAGGAAAATGGCCGCACCGTTCAATATTTCGAGCGAGTGGTGATGGAATACTGGCCGGAGAATCCCGACCCTTATAAGGTATTGTTACGTTCGATAGGGGTTGACCTGAACGGGGTTGACCCGGCGGTTTCCCCCGATTCACCCACTGCTTCGGACGGTTCGGTCTATTATTCGGAAACGGGTCACTGGCTGGATGGCCGATTCGTGGATACCTGGGAGAGTATGGGCGGGTTGGCTCAGTTCGGGTTCCCCATTACCGAGCCGGTAATTGAGGGTAATACCTTAATCCAGTGGACCGAACGGGCTCGCTTCGAGTTAGACCTTTCCCGGCCCAATCAGCTTGTGACGCTTGGCCTGGTCGGGGAAGAGGAAGCCAGGAGCAAAGGTTACTAAATTAATTCGGGTTCCGGGTGGGCGTGCAGTTTGCGGTAATACTGGTGGACGGTGCGCTCCTGGGACTTCACTTCGACCGAGCCGGGCCGGGCGCGCCGGACTTCCGCGATAGCCTGGCTCGGCGGCATCCCCCTTTTCACCAGGTAACAGGCCAGGATGGTTCCGGTGCGGCCATACCCGGCCCGGCAATGCACCAGCACCGGCTGGTTATTTTCCACCCTTCGCTCGATATAACCGACCGCCTTCTCGACCAGTTCGAGGCTGGGGGCTTTGAAATCGTCTACCGGCAAATGCTTGGACATCATGCCGTATTTTTCGAGCAGGTCGGGGGCGGGCTGTTTGTGGCAGAGCGTGACGATGGCCCGGATGCCCTGGGTTTGCAGGAATTGGAGGTCGGCATCTTCCGGGCCGTTGCCGCCGGGCCGGGCCGAACCGGCCAGTTTCCCCTCGATTAACCAGCTAAAGTTGTCCAGCCCCATGTTTGTTCTCCAGACAGAACGTTTTAACACCCGAAATATTTTTTTATACTGGAACATTTTTCTTTTGTATTAACTCTTGCATCTTTTGTTCCTCGTCTAAAGGAATGACTACATAGACCTTAAAAGAGTCATTTTCTTTCCTTAACAGGTATACGTAATCGCTATCGGTCAGGAAAGTTCCTTTTGAGTCATAAAATTTCCACGTAATCCTGACCCGGACCAGCTTTTCCGAAACCACCTCAATTTTGGTAAATTCGTAAGTTACTTTAGCCAGGTCGAACTGTTTGTAAAATTCGTACGCCTGACTCAGGCCGGTGGTTAATTCGTCGGGGGAGGAAAGGGCCCCGGCAAAATTGTCTGAAATCATGAAGCAGGGGAAGCCGTAGAAACCCGAGGCAGCCCTGGCATCAAATTTCTCAAGGGCCGCCCCATATATATCGAAGAATGACTTTAGTTGTCCGGCTAATGGTTCCAAAATTTTCACTCTTTCTCTAATACCAAAGGAGTAAGTTCCCCCGCAACCTGGTGCTCCTGGCGCGTAAAAAATCCGGTTCTAAGATGCTTACCAGAAATATACCATATTCCAACCCAATCGGGCACTTTTCCGTACGCCTCCCCGTTGCTAAAACCGGAGACGCGTGCTTATAATAAAAAAGCGGGTTTAAAGTTTGAACCTGGGAAACATTTTGTTAAACCGCCCCGGTTTAGCCTACGAAAGTTTTAGAACGTGCAGACCAAAAGCCGTTACGACTCAATTGAATACAAGTCGCATGACTATGCCCGCCAGTTCGAGGAGCGGACCAAGCCCGGCGAGGAACGCAGCCCCTTCGAGAAAGACCGCTCCCGGATTATTCACAGCGCGGCCTTCCGGCGGTTGCAGGGCAAGACCCAGGTCTTTGTGAGCGGGTCGGGTGACTTCTTTCGGACCCGGTTGACCCATTCCCTGGAAGTCGCCCAGATTGGTAAAGCCCTGGCCCAGAGGCTCGGAGCCGACCCCGACCTGGTGGAAGCCTGCTGCCTGGCCCACGACCTCGGCCATCCTCCCTTCGGTCACACCGGGGAAGCCGTCCTGAACGAATGCATGAAGGATTATGGCGGTTTCGAGGGGAATGCCCAGAATATCCGCGTCCTGACCCGCCTCTCTACCAAGTCGCTCGCCTATGATGGTCTCAACCTGACCCGCTCGACCCTGGATGGCACCTTCAAATACAAACGTTCTTTCGCGACCGGCTCCAAAAAATTTTTCTACGACGAAGATGCCCCCTTGATGGTCTGGGCCACCGATGGCGGTGTGCCCGGTGAGAATTCTTTTGATTGCCAGATTATGGATTGGGCCGACGAGATTGCCTATTCCTGTCACGACCTTGAAGACGGGATGAAGGCCGGGATGATTAGCCGGGCTCGCCTCAAAGCCAATCGCCGCTTGCGCGAGAGCCTGGGCGAGGAGGAGACCGAGTGGGTGCTGGAAAAGCTGGCTTTCGTGGAGGAACAACTAACCGAGCGGTCCCGTAAGGGTGCCCGGAAGGTTTTAACTTCTCAGCTTATCCATGAGTTTGTCGGGGCTGCCGAACGCGAACTCAGGCCGACCGCCCTGCCGACTTCCACCGACCGCTATCGTTACCGGTTAGCCGTTGACCCGGTCCAGTACAAGCACGCCGTGGCCCTCAAAAATATAATGTTCGGCCTGATTGTGGAGGATGTGCGGATTGCTACCCTCGAAAACAAGGCCACCCGCATCATCCGGGGCCTGTTCGACATCTTTTCGGATTTGAACGAGCGTACCGCCTTTTTGTTCCCCGAAGATTTTCGCGACATCTGGCTCGAAGCGAACGACCTCGGCAAAGTCAGGACGGCCTGCGACTATATCGCCGGTATGACTGACGATTACGCCGAACGGGTCTACGCCCGGCTCTACTTGCCCCAGGCCGGTTCGATTTATAGCCTTTAGCCCCCGGTAAGGATAAGCAAAATCACCGGATTGAGCCAATTTAAGCTAAATCCGGCCTGATTCTCGTTTATAAAACAGATAAGCTTTCCAGGCTGGAAACGACATTTCCCTGGTCGCCGGGGAGGGGTGGCATTGAATAGTCCTATCCCGTCGAGTATAATATTTACAGCTTTTGGTAACGATTCCGGGTTTTGATGATAATATTTCGGGTTCTGCTTTCTTTCGGGTATCTTTTCGGTATTTGGCCTTGCGCGAGGTTTAATTGACAGCAGCAGCGCTAACCGATGAAGAAAAATCGGTCACTTACTTACCCCATCTTTTAATAACAAAAGGGCCCCAGTCGGGCGCTTCTATTCTACTGGACTTCAAACGCCTCGAATCCGCACCCCTGGTCCTGGGCCGCCTGGCCGGGGAGTGTGATTTTGTGCTACAAAGTTTCCAGAATAAAGTTTCGCGCAAACACGCCAGTTTTTCCTACCGGGCTGAGGACCAACTGGTAATCCTGGCCGATGCCGGGTCGTCCAACGGCACCCAGGTCAACGGCGAATATATTGCCGGGCCGACCGTCCTTTTTCCCGGCGACACCATCGGTTGCGGCGATGTCGAACTGGTCTTTGTCATACCTATTCCCCAGATGGGCCTGCCCCTGGCGAAACTGCCCGGCCAGACCGAGCGAAAATATCTCGAAGACTCCGAGCCCGGCGTGGCGCGCCTGGAAATAGTTGCCAGCCGGGCCGCCGCTATCCGGCCCGGTTCCTTCTGCCGCCTGACCCCCGGCCATCCTTTTCTGATTGGCCGTTTCAGTTCGAGCGATTTGCCCCTTTTGGAAGAAGGTGAACACGCCCGGTTGGTCAGCCGCCGCCACAGCGAGATTCGGTGGAGCAGTTCCGGCTATATTATTCGCGACCTCGGCGCGGCTAACCCGGCCTGGGTCAACCAGTCCCGGCTGGATGCCCCACGCCTCCTCGAAGATGGCGACGCTATCCAGGTCGGCTCAACTCTACTGCGTTACCGGGCCCCCCGGTTGCCTTTGATAGTCGGCGCGACTACTTCCACTACCGCCGGGCAAACCAGGACTTACATTTTAAAAGTCCCGCCTTCCCAATCGCTTTTGAGTGGCCCCCGGTTTTTATCGCTGCCGACCACCCGCCAGATTTTGATAGGCCGGGCTGAAGGTAACGATGTGCGCTTGCTGGACCGCTCGATTTCGCGCCGTCACGCGCGGCTGTTTTACGAGGCTCGCCACTTTTTTCTTTCGGACCTGGGTTCGGCTAACGGCACCCGCCACAACGGGCGCGAGATTACCGAGCCGGTCGTCTTGCAGCCCGGCGACCGCCTTCAATTCGGCAACTTTGAATTTGTATTGCAGGAAGAAACCATAGGGTCGGAGGAATCGTCCAACAGCTTGCCCCTGCCCCTGGTCGAGCCGGTCGTCTATCGCCTCTCGCCGGTCGAACCTCCCAGAGAGGCGGCCCCGGACTCCGATGGCTCGGCTACCCAGGCGGCCCGGCCTGCGCCCCGGCAGGATACGACCACTGCCCCACAAATCAGCCACCCGCTGCGAAATATTACCCCCTTTGATGAGCTTGACACCCAGTCTTTCCTGCTGCTGGCTCCCCATTTCAAAGAGGTGAGTTATAAGCCGGGACAGGAAATCGTGCGGGAAGGCCAGGGCCGGGGTGCTTTCCTGGCTATCCTGGAAGGGCGAGCGAGCGTCTCGCGGGCCATCAACGACCGCCAGCGCCTGGTCGTGGCCGAACTGACCGCCGGGTCGGTCTATGGTGAACGGACCATCCTGGAAGATATGGCCTTCGCTAACCGCCTCGAAGCGGTTACACCTGTGCGGGCTTTGCGCCTGGAAGAAAATGTCTTTAAGAAAGAGTTTGGCCGGAACCGGGCCATCCAGACCTTTTTTCAGCAGCAGGTCTCCGCAGCCTCGGCTACCAACTGGTTGCGAGCGACCCTGCTCATGCGGACTCTTAGCGAGAAGACCCGTCACGCCATGGCGAACCGGCTGCGCTACCGGGTCTATAACCCCGGCGAAACCCTGGCCGAACGCGGTAAGAGCGCCGAGGAGTTTTTCTTGATGCTGAGCGGGACTGCCGTGGCTTACGTGGCGGATATACGCGGCGGCGAAAGTCCCCTGGCGACCCTTGAAGAAGGCGACACCTTTGGTGACGGTATCGTTGCGCCCGGCGAGACCTACCCGATGACGGTCCGGGCCGAACGCAAGGTCGCCTGCTATGTCCTGGCCCGGCCCGATTTCGAAAACGTCCTGGCAAAGAGTGGCGACCCGGTTGCCAGCCTGGGGGCCGGGTTGGGTGGTCTACCGCTCGGCGCGGTCCTTAACCGGGTCGGGCCTTTTATGCAGTTGCCGCCCCAGCTTGTGACGAAAATTGCCGCCGAGATGAAGCCGAAGTTTTTCAAAAAAGGCGAAACGATTGTCCGGCAAAACGAACCGGCCAGCGCTTTTTATATCATTCGCACCGGGCAGGTCGAGGTCAGTTTCCGCACCAGTGGCGGCGAGGACCGCTCGGATATGCGGCTGGGACCGGGGCAATATTTCGGTGAAGCTTCGCTCCTGACCAATACCGCCCGCGCCGATACGGTAAAAGCTGCCGAGGATTGCGAGTTGCTGGCCCTCTACCGCAACAAGCTGGAAGGCGTCCTCAAACTGGGCGAGAGTTACGACCTGGGGCAATATTTCGCCAAGGGGTTGACCAAACGGTTCCGGCCCAAACGGATTGCGGAGGTCCAGGTCAGCCAGCAGACCAATGCGACCGGTGAGGTCTATTACCTGTTGAGCCGGGACGGTGGCGAGCAATTCTTTAAGCTCAGCGACCGCAGCCTTTTCCTCTGGGATCTGATGGACGGCGACAACAGCCTCAACGACCTTTCGATGGCCTATTTTCTTAAATTCAAGAAGCTTGACCTGGAAGGCGTTTCGAACCTGGTCGGGCAGTTGCAGGCGGCCAATTTCCTCGAAATCCCGCCTATTGACGAAAAGTTTGTTGACCCTAAAGAGGGCAAACGCTCGCACGGCCCGCTCTGGCGCGTCTTTAACTGGCGCTACGAGTTCAAACACATCGATCGCTTTTTCGACCGGCTCTATAGCTTTGGTGGCAAGATTTTCTTCTGGCGCCCGTTAAGCTGGCTGTTACTGGCGGTAATCGTGGCCGGGTTCGGGGCCCTTGTCTATTCGGGCCTGTTCGGTCCGGTGGCTTCCGACCTCGGCCTGGTGCGTATTTTCCAGGGGGGCGGTCTTGGCGCGTTGACCGTGCCGGGGGCGTTGCCGTTCTGGGCTTTGCTGCTGGTCTTGCTCTTTAACTTTATCATTCACGAAACGGCGCATGGGCTGGCCTGTAAAGTCTACGGGCGGCGGGTTATCAGCGGCGGGTTTGGCCTTCAACTCGGCTGGCCTTTCTTTTTCGTCAATACCAACGAAATCTGGCTGGAAAAACGCCGCCCGCGTATCGTGGTTAACCTGGCGGGTCCGGCCAGTAACGCCCTGCTGGCCGGGATTTGCTGCCTGGCGATGCTATTCACGAGTGACCCGGTCTGGCGGACCGCTCTTTTCCAGGTGGCCGCTATCGCTTACGTGTTGGTTTACATAAATATCAACCCCTTGATGGAGTTGGACGGTTATTTCGCCCTGATGGACTGGCTCGAAATTCCCGGTCTGCGGCGTAAAGCCCTGACCTATATCCGTCGCCGGGTGCTGGGGCGGCCTCAACCAGGGTCAATCACGCGGCGGGAGCGGCGGATTTTTACCTGGTACGCCCTCCTGACGCCGCTTTACATCCTTTTTACTATGGTTCAGTTTTCGTTTTTTCTGGAAAGCCTGGCCGAGCCGCCTCTCAACGAAGCCTTAAAATGGTTGGGAGTTGACAGAAGTATCGGAGATGGGTTAATTTGGGTTTTGGCCCTGGGTATAGCCGCCCTCCTGGCCTGGCCGTATTTTACGGAGCTGTTAACTACCGGGCGTGATGAAGATGAGATGGCCGGGTCGAGAGCGCGGCGGAGGAAGTTGCGATGAGCAGTGGTGAGACCAAGAATTATAAATCGACCCCTTTGCGCCAGATAATGATCTTTGACGTGGTGGAAGGGCCGCGCACCGGCGAGAAAATTAGCGTGCCGATGCCGGAGCCGGGTGAACCCCCGGTCCTTATCGGGCGCAGCCGGGAATGTCAAATCTGGATTGATGCCCAGAATATCAGCCGCCGCAATACTGAGATTTTGAGCGGACCGGACCGCCGCCCGGTTATCCGCGACATGGGAAGTGTCAACGGCACCCTGGTCAACGGCCAGTCTATCAGCCAGACCACGCCCCTGCCCATAAAAAAGGGCGACCGGATTCGAGTCGGTTTGACCGAGCTTATCTTCCAGGATTTAACCCAGTTGGATGTCCCGGCCCCGGCTACCGCCCCTTCGATGCCCTACCCGGTCCAACCTTTCCCCGGCTCGGCCCGTATTTCCGCGCCTGGCCTGGCTTCACCTTCCACCGTGACTTTCGCGCCAGGCCAGCGCCCGCCTGTGCCACCCCTTGCCGGTTCCCGGCCTGTCTCCGCGCCTCTCCCGCCCGCTTCCGCCACCGGCGATTATTTTGTTTACCTGGTAGTGCGAGGCGGCGAGCGCTATCTTTTCGAGAACGAGGAAGCCACGGTCGGGCGGGGCCAGGCCAACGATATTGTGATAGATAGTAATTCGATCTCCCGCCAGCACGCCCGTTTCCAGAAGACCGTTGCCGGGGTTTTTGTCACCGACCTGGGCAGCACCAACAAGACTTTTGTAAACGGAGTCCAGGCCGATGGCCCGGTCCTGTTGCGGGACGGCGACGTGGTCCGGTTTGGCGATATTGAGGCCGATTTCCAACTGGAACCGCAGCGCGTGACTAATATGAACCGGCTGGTGCCGCGCTTCGACCCGAACGACGCCGAAAAAACTTTTATCAGCATGGGTTTTCAAACGACCGAACGCGAGCCCCCAGCCGGCGAGCAAAGTTTTAACAGCCGGTCTGTCGAAGCAACTTTTATGAGCAGCCCCCTAAAGTATTCCGGCAGTTTTTCCGACTCAAAAAAGAATCTTGAAGGGGCCGAAACCGCTCTTGACATTGATATGAGCCAGGTGCGGGTGGTCGGGCGCAACCTGCGGCAGGCGTCGTCGGTGATACCCGGCACCGCCCCACTTGACCGCAAATCGAGCCAGCCAGTCCTACAGGAAGTCGCTCGCGTAGAAGGGGTCTTTCTGACCGAGGGAACAGGTCGGGCTACCGAACTGGTTTTGAACAACGTCAGCCTGGGCCTCAAGCCGGGCGAACTGGTGGCCCTGGTAGGGCCGAGCGGTAGCGGCAAGACCGAGCTTTTGCAATTGCTGGGGGGATTCCGGGCGGCGGACCGGGGCCGGGTGATGGTGCTGGGCCGGAACCTGCCTACCACCGAAGCCGCGGGCGGCCAGCGGCCAAACCTTGAAAATGACCGCGACCTGGCCCGGTGGCGGACCAGTTCGATTGGTTACCTGCCGAGCGAAGCGGAACTCAATCCCAAACTGACCATCCTTGAACAGATTATTTTTGTGCTGGAGCAGGGTGGTTTCGGGCGCAACCCGCTCGACCGGATGGAGAAGGCGACCGCGCAGCTTGATTTTGTCGGGCTGGCCGCCCCCGAAATGCTCCGGTTGCGTCCCGCCGATTTGAACCGGACCGAGCGCAAGCTGGTCGCCCTGGCTCGTGCCCTGGCCCTCGACCCGCCTTTGCTCTTAACCGATGAGCCGACCGGCCGGGTGCCCAGCGCTTCCGCCGAGCGGATTTTTAACCTGCTCAAACAGGTCGCCGCTAAAAACCAGACCGTCTTTATGGTCACCTCCGACCAGCTCTGGGCCCGCAACGCCGACCGCCAGGTCGAAATCATTGACGGCTCGATTGTCGGCAGCCTGACTTAAAATAAATACGCCGCCTGCTCCCAAAAAGCAGGCGGCGTATTTATTTTTGCCTATTTCTCAAAGATTCCAAAATACCTTTTTAATCTGTCTTCTGCAAAGTTGCGGGCTACACTGGCAAATATTGATTTCATGTCTTCCTTGAATATAAGGTGCATCCCAAGCTGGGGAGTGGCACCAGGTTGGCCGGAGGGCACGCTCAAACGGCCCGCAGTCCCTTCCATGGTTTCGCCCGCCTCATCTTCTTTCCAGCTCACTTCCCTAAATCCCAGCCCGGTCAGTAAGTCGTTCGCTTCCTGGGGCTGAATCAAAAAGCTGATGGCACTCTCCCTGGCCCACGGCACCGGGAAATGGATAGGGCTGTTGGGACCGGCCATTATCTCGTGAAAAACAAACTGGCCGCCCGGTCGCAGCACCCGGTAGACCTCGCTATAAAGTTTGGGTTTTTCCGGGATATTCATGGTAGAGTGCTGGGTAATCACCCGGTCGAAACTGTTGGCGGCGAAAGGCATTTGCAGGGCGTTACCAAGCTCGAAATGCACCCTGTCAGCCAGCCTGGTCAGGCGGGTAAATTCCTTTCCGGCTTCCACGAACGACTCGGTCAGGTCAAGGACAGTCACCCGGCAGCCGTATTGACTGGCAAGAGTGCGGGCTGCTCCACCCAGGCCGCCTCCCACGTCCAGCACCTCCATATCAGGGGTTAGCCCGGCCATCTTTGCCAGTTCCAGGGTAGCGCCTTTGCCCCCGGTGTGGAGTTGGTCAACCAGGGCGAGGTCATCCGGGGATAAATTATCGAGGTCTTTGCCGTTGGCTTTCAAGATGTTGAGAACATTGGCAGCAAGGTCGCCGGGTGTATAGTGCGCGTTAACCGAATCTATGTAACCCTTTTGTCCGGTCATTAATAACCTCCTTCGGCCAATAAATTTTAACAATTCGAAGGACAGGTAGAGAACACGTGAATATATTTTATCCCAGATTTCAGTTAAAGGAAGTAACAATTAATAAACGCCGGGCGTTCTACAATTAGTCGGCAATCGAAAATTATTATAATTACCGGGCAATATTTTGACGCTATTCCATCTTTTCGACCTTTTTAATGCCTCGCCCCTCACCCAGTTGACTGTTTTAGCGCCCCTGATTCTCCTTTTCCTGGGGCTGATTGGTTTTAGCCTGTGGCGTTTGACCCGGCAAAAGTCCCTAAAAACGCAACCAGGCTGGTTTATCCTGGTTACCCTGGCGGCTTACTTTGTCTTCGTGCTGTTGATGTTAGGGCTGGCCCCGGCAGGAATCAGTTTTGGCAACCCGGTCCCGGTTATCATTATCCTGGGGGTGCTTTATCTTTTTTCGCTGGCGGCAGGTCTTATCTTACTGCTAGGCTGGCAGCGATTTGCGAGGTTGCGAGGAAAAGGGCGTCTGCCGGTGGTCCTTTACCTGACGGGACACCTGGCGCTGCTGGCCGTTTTCTTCTACGGGTTCTATATCGAGCCGGACTGGCTCGAAGTAACCCGGACCCAGGTTCCCCAGGCCCGGCTGGCTCCCGGTACGCCACCAATCAAAATTGCTCTTATCAGCGACATTCACATGGAGCGTTGGACCCGCCGGGAGGACGAGGTCCTGGCGAAGTTGAACGAGGCCCAGCCCGACTTACTGCTGGTCGCCGGGGACCATATCAACACCGATTTTTACACCCCGGCAGCTTACGCCGATTTGCAACGCTTCTTCAAAGGGTTGCACGCCAAATATGGCGTTTACGCGGTGGCCGGGACGGTTGACCGGCTGGAAGAAACCCGCCAGGCTTTAGAGGGGAGCGAGGTCCAACTGCTGGACGACCGGGTGGCGACGGTCCAGCTTTACGGCCAGTCCATCTCGATTATCGGGGTGACGACCCACTACACTCAGGACGGCGAGGTCATGGCAAGACTGGCGGCGGATTTGCCCACCTCCGACCTCAAGATTCTGCTTTATCACCAGCCCGACCTGGTGCCGGAAGCGGCGGCGAGCGGGATTGATTTGTACCTGGCGGGTCATACCCACGGAGGCCAGATTTCCCTGCCCTTTTTCGGCCCACTCTACACCGCCAGCAAATTTGGCCGGGCTTACTCGGCGGGGCTCTATAATCTCGCCGGTCCGGCGGATACCAGGCTCTATATCACGCGCGGTATCGGCATGGAAGGCAACAACATGCTGCGGATGCGGTTCCTGGCCCGGCCCGAAGTTTCGTTGATAACCCTGGTCCCGGCCTAGCCCAAAAATAAAAGACCTGTCAGAGCAGGTCTTAGTTTGAAGAGTATTATTAGGGTCAACGTTTTATTTCTAAAAAATAATCAGGCCACGTGCCCGACCCCGTTTCGAGCCGGTAGCGACCGTTGGAATAGGGCGGAATGGTGGGTGGGTGGATAATAGCTCAACCGCATCGGCACCCCCGCGTTATCTACCACCACTATCCGGCCCCCGCTATTTTCCAGCAATTGTTTCACCCGGACCTGGGCGGTGGTCAGGGGTGTCTGCGGCCTAAAGAGGGCAGGTTCTACCCGGTTTTTATTTCCACCCAATTTAAGGCCGTAACGCTGCCACCAGCCTATTCTGGTCGTGACGGGAGTAATCGTCGGATCGAGCGCCAGGTAAATGGTGGTGGCTTTCCACTCCCTGGCCCGGTCCTGGATGACTTCGGTCAGGTTGTTGGTGGGACAGACGATTATTTCGGCGGTCACGTTATCGAATTCACCGGAACATTCCAGTTTTCGGATACCATGCTCCAACAAAAGCCGGGCCGGGTCGGGCCCCGCGCACGGTTTCCCGGCGGAAGGCTGGTAATCCCCGCTAACTTTTACTAGAAGTAGCAAGGCTTCGTTCAATTCGAGCGTACCGGCCTGACCGCACTGGCTCTCTACGAGCGCAGTGGCATCCTCACAAGCAACCTTTAGACAGGTAAAACTGCTAGAACTTCCATCGAACAAGATCAGGGCTTTCATTTCCTTTGACGCTTCTTTCCCGCATTCCTTAACTTTGTTACCTGTATAAATTGTAACAAGCCAATCTAAAGCGAATATAAAGAAACATCCGGTCATTCTTAAAAGATTCTAAAGGTTTACTAAACTAAAAAGCTGCCCATTTCTGGCAGCTTTTAAAGCTCGTATTTTGTCATTCCGTGGCTCTGCCACGCGCCCGGAGGTCGCACCTGCGGGTGTCTCCGGCCCGTTGGACAATATCACTTTCGCTTGTTTGTCGAATCGACATTCCTCGGTCCCCTCGCGCTCGTACGGTGTGGCAGGTAATTAGCTGTTTTGCAGTTCCAGGAAACTTTTGTATTCAGCCTGCATCATCTCCCAGAACGAGCGATACCGCCTCGCGCCGGGTATCCAGTTCGCAAAGAACCAGGCTTCCCACTCTCCTTCCGGTGTTACAACCTGGGGGTTGAGCAGGAAAATGCACGAGTCACCCCTGTCACTGATTTCCAGGGCTGTTAGCAAGTATTCGGTGCGAAAATCAGGCGATTGATTTTCGTCATAAACGAAATATTCTTCATCCGGTATTTCGTAGTTATTTTCATTCCAGATAGTTGCCCACTCCTCGTTCCTCACTCGAAACCACTCTATTTCTTCCGCTGACCACATATTGTAGATAAAAGTCGTAATTTGGGGCCAGCCGTTGGTCACTTTCAAAAAAGCCCGGTAGGAGGGCGGCAATTTAGTGCCAAGACGTTCCTCGGCCTGCCGGATTTGCTCTTCGGTTGCACCTCGATAACCCAACCAGTGATTTTTTATAGCTTCCGGTGACGGCTCATTATGAAGGCCCTCGTAATCGAGTAAGGCCACGCTCCACTCGGTCAACAAAACCTGCCAATCGTATTCAGCAGACTCCTCTGGGGTCAGGTTGTCCGGTTTCTTGGGCCGTTTCTTTCGTGGAGGTTTTATCCGGCGGATAGCGCGGGCGGCGGCATCTTTAATCGCCTCCCTGTAAGGGTCCTGGTCTTCCTCATTTCGGACAATTTCTTTAAGGATAGGCAAGGCCCGTTCATCCTTGATTTCACCTAATAGTTTGATTATTGCCAGGCGCGTTAAAGAGTTGGACTGGTTTAATCTTTCAATCAGGTCGAGGGTGGCTGCTTTGCCGAATTTTCGTAGTGCGATTTGGGCGCTCTCCCTGATAGTAGAATCAGGATCACTTAATAATGCAATTAGCGGTTTGATTGCCCTTATATCCCCGATTTTTTCAAGGACCGAAGGGATAATGTGGCGGACATGGTAAGATGGGTCGTCCAAAGCTACGATTAGAGGTTCGACTAACCTCTCATTATCCTGGTCCTGGGCGCGTTGCTGTAATTGCATGGCCGCTTGAATTCGTTTATGTTGGTCGGCGCTTTTTAATTTTGCGATAAGTTGCTCAACGTCGCTGTCGTCTTTATCTTTCTTCATAAGGGCCCCGCAAATAAAGCCTAAGAAAACCTGGTAAACAAAGCCTGGCTGTATGTATTATTGAACTTTATCGAACCTCCTGTCTACTATCCAAAAAGGCTATAAATAGCGCCACAAAATTCATCTGGTCTTAATTTGACTCCAGGATAATAAGCTATATAATAGATTTATTAGATTTGTCAGACAAATAGTCTATTCTCTAGTTGGGGTAGCTAAGCTGGTAACTGGCAGCGTCGGGCAATTTGCGGCTTCAAGAATGTGAGAGGGGTACGGATATACTTTGAGCACACCATACTATCCCCTTGCTGCTGGCAGTTCTACTGGTAGTGCTACTGGCAAGGTAAATGCTAGAGAAACCGGGAAGAAAAGAGAAAAAGCCGCCATGCGGCTTGATACTCTTAAAGTGCCCAGGGCCAGCGAACTGGTGGCCGATAAACTGCGGTCTTTGATTGTCGATGGCGTTGTCCACGAAGGAGCAACCCTCCCGTCCGAAAAAGAGCTTGTATCTCAACTGGGAGTCAGCCGCGCAACTTTACGGGAGGCCTTGCGTATTCTGGAATCGGAAGGTTTAATTTCGACCAAGACCGGACCAAAAGGCGGCATCATGGTCCAGCGGCCCGGTTCGGCCAACCTGACCCGGTCGCTTTCGCTGTTGTTACAGCTTGAAGAAACGCCTTTCAGCGATTTGCTGGAAGCCCGGCGTCTGCTCGAACCGATTTGCGCCGACCTGGCGGCCCAGCGGGTCACACCCGCTGAAATGGCCGACCTGGAAGGCATTATCGCTCAGATGCGCCTGACCCTGGACGATACGAACGCATATGTCCGGCAGCAGTTGGCTTTTCACCTGAAAGTGATTGCCGCCGCCCATAACGACGTTTTAAGACTTTACACGCTATCTGTCGGCGAACTGATTTCAGCCAGGGCGACCCAGGTTGGCCTTAGCATCGAACAGCGCCAGATTGGGTTGAAGGTAGCGGAGGGTATCCTGGTGGCTTTGAAGACACGCAACGGCAAACTGGCGGCCCGCCGGATTGAATTGCACCTCGAAGCCTTCGAGACAATTATCGAAAAAGACTAACAAAATCTGGTTTCGTTATAGTCCGGTTATTGCCGGGTTTGACCTGGAAAGTAAGGGGTTGTAGCAGGGAAACCCGGAACGCTCAAAACGGAATTATCATTACTATTCAACGCTGAATATTGGAAGAAGCCGGTAAACAGGTAGGATTACCGGTGAATTGAGGAGATAGGAGAAATAGAATTGCTATTCCCAAGTTTGTATGAACGCCTGGAAAGGGCTCGCTGGGACTTTAACTCGATTGATTATACCAAAATTGATAAGAGCAAAGTCGATGAGCAGCTCATTCACGAAATAAAGCATGTGACCCTGACCGAGATTGGCTCTATCCCGGCCACAAGCATGTTTATGCGTGATTTTAGCCACGATATAGATTTCCAGCGGTTCGTGTCAGTCTGGGCTTTTGAAGAAGGTAAACATAGCCTGGTACTGGAAAAATGGCTCAACGCCCTCGGTGTGGATATTGCCGAAGAGGAAATGGCCAAGATAAACATCACCTTCGAGACCGCGCCCTGGATTGAGACCCTGACAATGCACTTCCTGGGAGAACAACGCCTGGGCCTGTGGTACGGGGCCTTTGCCGGGATTGCCCCCGGTGCCAAGGAAAACCCGATTGGCGAGCCGGTCCTGCGCCAGATTCTCGAACTGATGGCCCAGGACGAGTGGCGTCACGCCGGGTGCTATTTCGCTTTCTTGAAAGAAGCGGTCGAAGCCAACCCGGCCAGCCTGGAAAACATCGGCAAGATGACCCTGTGGATGCTGCGCGGGCAGTACCGCCATCCCACGAATATCACCCAGCCCTCGGTGATGGACCAGTTGCCCGACCCCGGCTATTTTGCCCCCATGATCGACCGCCACGTTACCCCGGAAGCGGTCAAGGTAATGGAGGGCCGGGTCTTGAAATGCTATTCCATCATGGCAAAAGAGCCGGTTGAAACCCAGCGTGACCTCGCCCGCTATCTTCGCAAGAAGTTCGGCGCCAAGTCCGAGGAACAACTCGCTACCCTCACCCTTAACTAATCCTAACGAAAATGTATCGCCAGGAGTTAGACAAAATCTAACTCCTGTTTTATATTGGTATTACCTGAGATTATCGACGGAGATTCTTCAGGCTTCCCCTAACCCGGCCTGCCTCTAAAATTTCCTCTGTACATAGTAGTTTTCTCAGTGTAGAAGGAGCAAATTATGGATTTCGAACTACCGGAAGAACTGGTTGACCTCAAGAAATCTATCAGAGAATTTGTAGACAAGGAACTGTTGCCGGTCAGCCAGCAGGTCGAAGACGAAGATAAGATTCCCGACTCTATCCTCAAACAGATGAAGGAACTGGGTTATTTTGGCTTGCCGTTCCCCGAAGAATACGGCGGAATGGGTGTGGGTTACCTGGGCTATTGTCTGGCCCTGGAAGAGATTGGCCGGGCCAACGCCGCTTATAGCAATATCCTGGGGGCCCATACCTCTATCGCGGGCGGCACTATCAACCTCGGCGGCAATCACCAGCAAAAGGACAAGTATCTGCGTGGGATGGCGGAAGGCCGCTACCTCGGCGCGTTCGGCCTGACCGAGCCGGGCAGCGGTTCGGACGCGGCCAGTATTCGGACGACCGCCGTCAAAAAGGGCGACCGCTACATCATCAACGGCCAGAAAATCTGGATTACCAACGGCCCTTACGCCGACATTATAACGGTCTACGCCTCGACCGATAAAATGGCGGGGGCGCGTGGTATCAGCGCCTTTATTGTCGAGAAGGGTACGCCTGGCCTCGATTATGGCAAGACCGACCACAAAATGGGCTTGCATGGCAGCCACACCTGCCCGCTTTTCTTCGAGGATATGGAAGTGCCGGAAGAAAACCGGCTCGGCCCTGAAGGCACCGGCTTCTACACGGCCATGAAAGCCCTGGATGGAGGCCGGGTTAGCCTGGCTGCCGGGGCGGTCGGCGGAGCCCAGTTCATGCTCGAAGAGTCTATCAAGCATGCCCAGGAGCGGCGGCAGTTTGGCAAGTCTATCGGCGAGAACCAGGCTATCCAGTGGATGCTGGCCGACATGGAGACCGAAATCCATGCCGCCCGCCTGATGGTCTATCATGCCGCCTGGTTGCTCGACCAGGGCAAACGGGCCAGTCACGAAGCGGCCATGGTCAAGGTCTACGCCAGCGAGATGGCCGGACATGTTGCCGATAAGGCGGTCCAGATTCATGGTGGCATGGCCTACATGCGCGACTCGGCGATTGAGCGCGGCTATCGTGACGTGCGTATTCTGCGGATTTACGAGGGTACCAGCGAGGTCCAGCGCATGATTATTGCGGGCGACCTGCTAAAGAATTCGTCCCGCTAGATTTTAAGACTTGGAAAACCGGCCCCTGTGCTAAAACGCAGGGGCCGGTTTTTCGTATGGAAAGGAAGCAGGGCCTCGAATTGCTAAAATCGAAACCGCACAGCCATTGACAGGTCAGTTTCAGCCTTATATACTCATAATATGAGTTTAACAGTAAACACTTTTGTACATCCGGGAGAAACGCTCTTTTCCCGGATGCACAAGTATTACCTGAAATTTTTTTCACCTCTTTAATCATTTCCATTTTATTCAGTACGCCAGATAGATAATTTTATATTTACTCAGATTCTAAGTATTATCAATTGTTTTTTATTTCTGCCAGGATTTGAAGCAAAATTTTTCTTCTCCTTCTCCGCCTGCCTGCCCTTTTACTGCTGACTACGCAGACCAAAAATGATAAAATTTCCCTGTATCACTGCTGCTCGACATATTTTTATAAAAGGGAAAGAAAAGGATAAAGCGATGGCTGAACCCGAATTGCCGGACTATGACAGTCTCCCGGTAGACCCAACCCACCCCGCCGGAGCAAGCTGGGGCTTATGGGGTCCGCAAGATGAACTAGGTATGCTCAACCTGTTAACCCCTGAAAGAGTGGCAAACGCCGCCCGGCTCATCCAGAAAGGCAAAGTTTTTGCCATGAACTGGGAGCTCGAATTACCCAATCCGCCCCTGTTTAATCGGCTTCATATCGAACACGAAATAACCGGGGGTAGTGGCCTCCTCCACGACGACATCTACCGCAACTTCAATACTCAGTCCTCGACCCAGTGGGACAGCTTTAGCCACTACGGCAATTTCGAGTTTCACACCTTTTATAACGGGGTGACTTCGGTCGATATTACCGGAAAGCCCGGCACTCGCAACGGTATCCAGGCCTGGGCGCGGCGGGGTATTGCCGGGCGGGCCGTCCTGCTCGATTACCGCCGCTGGGCTCTCTCGCAGGGCATCACCTACTCGCCAGGCGAATCCCATATCATAAAGGCCTCAGAACTCGAAGCGGTGGCCCAGGCCCAGGGGGTGGAATTCCAGACCGGGGACATTTTCATCATGCGGACCGGCTGGATTGAATGGTACAACACTCTCAATGAGGCCGAGCGCAAGATTGCGGCCCAGGACCCGCCTCACTTCGCGGGTGTCGAGCGGTCCGAAGCAACCCGCCGTTTTTTGTGGGAAAAACATGTTGCAGCGGTCGTGAGCGATAACCCGGCCTTCGAGATGTTCCCGATTCCCAGGGAAGAACGTGCGCTGCACGAAACCCTCCTGGCTTTGTGGGGTGTGCCAATCGGGGAGATGTTCAACCTGGATGCCCTGGCGGCTGACTGCGCCGAGGATGGTCGCTACGAATGTTTCTTTACTTCCGCGCCCCTGAATAAACTCGGCGGAGTCGCTTCGCCGCCTAATGCCCTGGCAATAAAATAGAACGTACCCGGCTCTTTTTAGCAACAGGTGGGGATAAAGCCAGCATAGCAATTAAAATTTATGCTTTGGCAAAACCCCTGTTGCAAAAAGGAGAATGGGAATGCGTAAGCTATTTCTTTTGATGAACATCAGCCTGGATGGCTATTTCGCGGATACCGGGGGCGGCACTTCCTGGGCCAGTAACGACTTCGAAGCTTTCTCAGCGGGTGAGAGTGGTGGGGTAGATACCCTTCTTTTCGGCCACCGCACCTATGACATTATGAAAAGCTTCTGGCCGACACCCCAGGCCACCAGCCTGATTCCCGAAGTTGCCAAATTTATGAATGAGACCCCGAAAGTGGTTGCCAGCCATCACGGTTTCGAGCCCGGCTGGGAAAATGTCACGGTCTTTAGCGGGGATGTGGTCGCACGGGTTGGGGAGCTTAAGGCCCAACCGGGCGGCACCATCGCGGTTTTTGGCAGTAGCGAATTGTGCAAGGGTCTTATCCGGGCGGGATTACTTGACGAGCTTCAAATAATTGTGAACCCGGTAGTCCTGGGTAAAGGCACCTCGCTTTTTGGCGGTCTACCTGAAATGGCGCGATTTGCCCTGACCGGTACGCGAGAGTTCAGGTCCGGGGCGGTAATGCTTATATACAAACCTGCCCTGGAAAAATAGTGGTTCAAAGTGGTTAGCTGGCCGGGTTTAGTTGCCCGGCCTTTTTCATTTGGTTGGGGCCGGGGTTCCGGCGTTCGGGGTTCCGGCATTCGGGGTAGAGGTATCCCCGGCGGCCTCAAAACTGCGCTGGAAATTTAGTAAATCCTCACTGGTCAGCCCGGTCAGGATAATCGCCACATTGTTGCCTTCTTTGAGGTTGGAGGCTTCCGGGGCGGCGGCACCGAAGACGCTTATCAGCGAGGCATCCAGCGGCCCCAGCACAATCAGGCCGGAAACCTGCAGGCTTGACCCGCTGCCTTTACTGTAGAGCAAGACGTTACCTGTCAGGCTGGTAAAGGCCGGTAGGGCTTGTTCTATAACCTTGCTATAACCCGTCTTTGGTAGCTCGGTGTTATAGAAGCCCGCGATTTTATCATAAGAATCGGCGGTGTAAAAGATGCTGCTTTTGGCGGTCTTCGAGGTCTGGCTGAGCGACTCGGCGATTTGTTGGCCCAGCACCCCCAGGTTGATTAACTTGAAGCCGCTGTAGACCGGGAAATCGGCTGGCAAGGAGTTGGCGAAAGTGGGCGGCACGGTGGGGGTAGCCGGGGCGACCTGGGCGGCAGGTGATCCGGTGTAAGAGGCACCCGCCGTGATGGTCAGGACGATCGGGTTAAAGGGAGTACCGGTGGGGGCCGGGGTGGTGGCGGTAGGGGGAGGCGCGGTCGTTGAAACGGGCGTATTCGTGGCGGAGTCGCCGCAGGCCGCCAGCCCTACCGCTAAAAATAGAAATAAGACCAGCGCCCCTAGCGTTCTTTTCATTAAATAAATCTCCTCGTTGTCGCCACCGGGCCCCAGGCCAGGTCAGGCTTTGGGCGAGTCCGGAGGCGGTTTAATCGCCCGGATATAAGCGATAATTTTGGCAATCTGGTCGTTTGACAGATTGGAATGGGAGGGCATGCTGCCTTTACCCCGCAAGATGATATTCGCTATATCGGTATCACTTTTGCCGGTGGTGCTGAGGCGCGGCCCGGTTCCCCCGGCCCGGCCTTCCTTCGCGTGACAGTCCGTACAATTATTTGCTAAAAAGAGTTCCTTACCTTCGGCGGCGGTCTGGCTGAGCGTGGCCGGGGCGGGCGTTTCCGCCGCGCTTTGCCCGGTCACTACCACCACCCCTACCACGATAGCAATAAGCACCACCACCACGCCAAACCCCATCCATAAATATTTCCCGCTGGCCTGGGGCTGTTCGGTTTGGGCCGGTGGCGGCTCGGTGTAGCCAAAATAAGTACTTTCATCAAAATTACGTTTGCCGGGTTCTACCGGATGAGTCGAATCGGGGCTAGTTTCTTCCGGCGGGTTATTTTCGGTCATTGGCCGTCCTTATCCTTTTAGCCAGCCGCTTTTTTGCAGCCCGGCAACGGCCCCGGCGAACGCTTCGATGGTTTCCTCGATGTCTGTCGTTGTGTGCGCGACCGACACAAAGCCGCCCATCCCGCTCATTAGTTGGACCCCGTGGTTATCCAGTTCCAGGCGGAGTTGAGTCTTTAAAGGCTCCGGGATACCCCGTTTCAGGCGAGCCTGGACTTCCGGGTCGGCCATGTTCTCGCGGAAGGCCGGGGCATAGATGTCCCCATCCAGCGGCCAGGCGATTTGCCGGTTGCCGGGGTCGAAGCAGACGTGAAAGACCGAGCCGCGCCCATAGCAGAAGCCCTGGCCGTTCAGCCCGGCTTCCTGGAAGACTTTGTTAAACCCGGTCCGCAACTGGGTGGCTTTTTCTTCAATCGGCCCATAGATTTTCTCCGGGGCATCGGGGGCGGCAATCATCGAAAGGGCTGCGATACCGGTAGCAGCGGAAAGAGGGTTGGCGTTAAAGGTGCCGTGATGGACGATATAGCGGTTCCCGGCCTTGATGCTCAAAAGATCAATCAGGTCGGCCCGCCCGGCTACCGCTCCACCGGGAAAACCGCCCGCTACTATTTTCGCCAGGCAGGTCAGGTCGGGTGTGACCCCTTCGAGGGCCTGGACCCCGCCCGGCCCGTAACGGAACCCGCTCACGATTTCGTCAAAAATCAACACGACCTCTTTTTCGGTGGCAACCTCGCGCAACCGGGCCAGGAAACCGGGGGGGTTGGGTAATGTTCCCCAGCTTGCGCCGTCCGCCTCCAGGATAATGGCCGCCACGTCGTGCGCACCTTCCAGTTGCTGTTCGACCGCCTCGATTTCGGCGGGCAGCACGATAACGTTATCCGCGACCGCCTGGGGTACGCCGCTCGGCGCAACGCCCGTTTCACTGACGGCGTTATAGTCGTGCCAGCCATGGAAACGTAGCCCGAATTTGATAATTTTCTGTTTGCCGGTGGAAGCCCGCGCCAACCGCATCGCCATCATGGTGGCCTCGGTCCCGCTGCTAAAGAAACGCACCTTCTGGGCCGAAGGAATCAGCTTGCAAATAAGCTCGGCCCAGCGAATCTCCCCGGCGTGGTTGCCGCCGTAGTGAGTGCCTTTGCTAATCTGGTCAATCGCGGCCTGGGCGATAACCGGGTGGGCGTGGCCGAACAGAAGCGAGCCGTGACCCATCCAGTAGTCGATATAGCGGTGTCCGTCCACGTCAAACTTGTAGGCACCGGTCGCGTGGTCGATATAGACGCCGGTCGGCTCTCCGCGCCTTCCGCTGTGCGTGACGCCATCGGGTAAAACTTTAAGGGCTTCTTCGTGTAATCCGAGGGAGGTCGGGTTGGCCGCTAAAAACTGTTCCTGGGCGGCATAATCCTGCTCAAGCTGAGTCTCTTTTAGCATAAAAAATAATCGCTTTCCGGCTGTAAAGCTGCACTTACTATTGGCAAAAGACCTGCACATCTTAACAAGACAGCCCTTTTTTGGCAATTAACCGGCCAGGCGGTATCACCTCAACAGGATAGTCAATAACCCTCAACCTTTCGTCAAAAATAGGTCCAATTTTAGGTCTTAACACCTTTGTCCGGCGTTCCAATCTTTGGCTACAATTGATTGTTAGGGTTTTTAAAATTACTAAATCTCTTATTATTCACGTTTAATAAGATAAATCGGGGTGGTTTAACCGGGCCGGGTTTGTTTTAGCCTGGCTTTTGAGTGAGGTTAAAAGTGTCGAGCAGTTCCAAAAATGTATTCCAGCAGCTCAGGGTCGAAACGCAGGAGGTCTTCCGGGGCGCAAACCGGGAATTGCGCAAAGAGGCCCGGCGCTGGCCCGCTTTGCTGGCCCTGGTGGCGATTGGCGGGGCTTACAGCGTCTTATCCGACCGCCTTACCTTTATACCGGACTGGTTGCAGGTGACCCTTATCCTGGTGCTGGTGATACCGGCGATAATTTTCCGTCTCAAAGGCAATCATTTTATAAATCATTTATTGTTGCTGGCCCTTTGCTGCGTCGTAACTTTCTCGGAGGTGATCAGCATCGGCCTTTTGATGATTTCTCTCGGTGGCAAATCGCTCGAAGCGGTTACCCTTTTAAAGGATGCCGCGATTCTGTGGGGTTCAAATATCGTGATATTTGGCCTGTGGTACTGGCAGGTTGACGGGGGCGGCCCGTATGCCCGCAGTCACGAATCCTGCCAGGATTATCGCCAGCAGGCCGAGCTATTATTTCCCTGCCTGACCGTCGAGGAGCAAAAGGCGCGGTTCCAGGAATGGCGGCCCGGTTTTATGGACTATTTGTTTGTAGCTTTTAACACCAGCACCGCTTTTAGCCCAACCGATACACCCATCTTGACTACCCGTATCAAAATCCTTTCGATGATACAGTCGATTATCTCGCTGGTGACCCTGGCGGCATTGGCAGCCAGGGCGATAAATATTCTCTAAATTCCTCCAGAATCGGCTTGACAAACGCTAACCGGATATATATAATACCCCTGCAACGCTGATGAGGCCGCGCAACACTTAAAAAGTGAAAAGTTAGTAGTAAAGAGCGGAAGTGGCTCAGTTGGTAGAGCATCTCCTTGCCAAGGAGAAGGTCGCGAGTTCGAATCTCGTCTTCCGCTCCATTTTTTTGCCTTTTTTTCTCCACCTTAAGAAATTCCCTTATCCTTCCCCTAATTTTTATCCAAAATTGCCCTTTTTCCCTATAAAAATCTTCCTGTGAGTTCCATCACTACTCTCTAGGTAGTTCTAACGATGTTGCCCGGCGGTTATTTTTTTAATATATCCTTGACCACCACCTTAGAAATCTCCGGCCCGTGTCGCCGGGCAGCCGGTTAAAAATAGGGTCTGTACCCCATACATTCAGGGTTGTAAGTTGTTACAATAACACCAAAAGGGGTTTTCCGGCCCGGCCCGGCGTCATCATTCCGGTGAATAGTATATAATTCGGGTTAGCGGAACAAAAGAATCACCAGCCAGGGGCTGCCGAAGGAGCATATGCAAATCGTAACTGTTGGATTGGATTGTAACGAAGCGCCGGTAGAAATCCGGGAGCGCATTTCATTCACCCCGCACCGGCTGGCTGCCGCCTACCAGGCCCTGCTGGCGTTACCTTCGGTCCAGGAAGCCGCTATCCTCTCCACCTGTAACCGGGTCGAGCTTTATGTCTACGGGGGCGACGACCTTTCCGGCACCCTTTACGCCACTTTGAAAGATTTCCTTGGCGATTTTCACCACACGCCCACCGAGATTTTCGAATCCTATCTTTTCTTTCTGAGCGGGCCTGAGGCGGTCCGCCACCTTTTCGAGGTCGCGAGCGGTATCCAATCAATGGTCGTCGGCGAAGCCCAGATCCAGGGCCAGGTCCGCGAGGCTATCGAGCATGCCCGCCGCCTGGGTGCCTCCGGTCGGGTGCTGGACGCTTTTTTCCGGGCCGCTATCACTACCGGCAAACGGGCCCGCACCGAGACCGCCATCGGTGAGAACGGTGTGTCGGTCAGCTTTACGGCGATTGAACTCCTGGAAGAAAAAATCGGCTCGCTCGAAGGCAAACACGCCCTGGTCATCGGGAGCGGCAAGACCGGGCGGCTGACCGGCCAGATTTTGCTCGATAAAAAGGTTAGCGACCTGACGCTGGTCAACCGCGACCTGGGGAACGCCTGCGAAACCGCCCGTCAGCTTGGCCTGACTGAGGAAAATATCCGGGCCTTTGAAGCCCTGGTCCCGGCCCTGTCCGAGGCGGACGTGGTTATTACCTCGACCGCCGCCCCTCACCCGGTCGTCCTCCGCGCCCATCTCGAAACCGCTATGGCCGCCCGTGGCGAGGACCGCCCCATCTATATCGTTGATATTGCCGTCCCTCGCGATGTCGAGCCGGACGCCGCGCAGGTGCCGGGCGTGCGCGTCTGGGACATTGACGGCGTGAACGTTCTGGCCGAAGCCAACAAAGCCCGCCGGAGTGGCGAAGTGGGCCACGTCCGCGAAATAGTTGCCGAAGAACTGGCCGATTTTATGGCCTGGCTGGGCGCTTTAACGGTGGTGCCGACCATCACTACCCTGCGCCAGCACGCCGATACTATCCGCAAAAACGAACTCCACCGCACTATCCAGGCCCTGGGTGATGTCTCTGACCGCGAGGTCCGTTTGCTGGAAGACCTGACCAGCCGCATCGTCAACAAGCTTCTGCACGAGCCGACCCTGCGCCTGAAAGAGGTTGCCAACAGCACCGAGGCCGACCGCTATGCCGAGGTGGTCCGCCATCTTTTTTCCCTGAACGGAGTAAACAGCGTCAATGGAACCCATTAAAGACCGCCATTTTGTCGTCGGCACCCGCGGCAGCAAGTTAGCCCTCTGGCAGACCAACTGGATTATCGAGCGGCTGCGTGCCGTCCATCCCGGCCTCACCATCGAAACCAAAATTATTACGACCCAGGGCGACCGGATCCAGGACCGCCCCCTCCAGAGCATCAATAATGACGGCTTTTTCGTCCGCGAACTGGAAGAAGCCCTCCTGCGTGGCGATATTGACCTGGCCGTCCACAGCCTCAAGGATTTGCCCCATTATCAGCCGGAAGGCCTGGTGGTGCCGGTGACGCCGGGCCGGGCCGATGCCCGCGACGCTCTTATCAGCAAAGGCAACCTTTCTTTAGAAGAGCTACCGCAAAACGCCGTAATCGGCACCAGCAGCACCCGCCGAGCCTCGCAATTACTGGCTCTCCGGCCTGATTTCAAGGTTATTCCTTTGCGCGGCAACGTGGACACCCGCATGCGAAAGTTGCTGGAAGGTAGCCCCGAAAATTACGACGCTATTATCCTTGCGGCGGCGGGCCTCGACCGGCTCGACCGGGGCGGCGAAATTACTGCCCTGCTCCCCTACTCGGCTATGCTGCCCGCTCCTGGTCAGGGGGCGCTGGGACCGGAATGTCGCGCCGACGATACCGCCTTACTTGAACTGTTGAGTTCGCTCAACGACTCGGAGGCCCAGGCGGCTGTAGCCGGGGAAAAGACCTTTATGGGAGAGCTCGGCGGCGGTTGCCAGACCCCGGTCGGCTGTTACCTCGAAGTTAAAGACGGGCAAATCACGGGGCAGGCGTTTGTGGGCAGCCCGGACGGGGCGCGCTATATCCGGGTGGAATATGCCGCCGATTGGGATGGCTCCCTTGAAACCGGGCAGGAACTAGGCCGCCAACTGGCCGCCCTGGCTCTCGATGAAGGCGCGAAACAGATTCTGGACGAAGCCCGCGCCAACGGCTATGTCACCGAACGCAAGTAGTGGGTAACCGGGGATTTATGAGTCAGTCTGCCGTTACAACCGAAAATAAGCCGCTTCTGGGCAAGACCATCGTGGTGACGCGGGCCCAGCGCCAGGCCGGGTCGTTGATAAACCGGCTGGAAGGGCTGGGGGCCAACGCTCTCGAATTCCCGGTCATTCAGATTGTCCCGCCGGAGAGTTTCGAGCCTTTAGATGACGCTATCAACCGACTCGATTCGTTCGATTGGGTGATTTTTACCAGTGTCAACGGGGTTGAATATTTCTGGCCGCGCCTGGAAGTTGCCGGGAAGACCGCCGCTTTAGGAAATTTGAAGGTCTGCGCGATTGGCCCGGCCACGGCAGCGGCCCTCACCAACCGGGGTGTAACCCCGGCCCTGGTGCCTCAGAAGTTTGTGGCTGAGGGTATCCTGGCCGATTTGGGGAATGTAGCCGGACAACGTTTTTTGCTTCCTCGAGCCGAGTTAGCCCGTGAAGCCCTGCTGGAAGGGCTGGAAGCCGGGGGTGCGTCCGTCGAGCAAATAATAGCTTACCGGACGGTCGTAGCGGAGACAGGCGGGAACCTGGATGCCGCCGAACTGGTCAGGCTCCTCGAAGCGGGCCGGGTTGACCTCATAACTTTCACGTCTTCAAGCACCGTCCGCTTTTTTGCCGCCCGGTTGGCTGCTGTCACTGCCCAACCTTTGCCCGACCTGCTGGCAAAAAGCATCGTGGCCTGTATTGGTCCGGTGACCGCTGGGACCGCCCGCGAACTCGGCCTGACCGTGGCCCTGGAAGCGCCCGAATATACAATTGAGCACCTTGTCAAAGCCATTTTGGTTTACTACGAGTTTAAGGAGTAGTTCAATGTCAGGTAACGACCTAACTAATGGAAATAGTTTAACCACCTATCCCAATCCGGCCCTGGAAGAAACCGAAAGCGAAAAAGCCATGCGCGAGAAGCTCGGCCTCAAAGGGGGTCGGGTGATGGGCGAAGCGCCCGAAATGAAGGTGGAATACAAACATAACACCAGCCGCCAGCAGTTTGTAAAATACAGCTTTTACAAGCTCGACCCGGCCTTCCGCCGCCTCCCCCGCGCCGAACGCGAACAGGGCATCCAGGAATTCCTGGCCGTTATGGAAGACCTCTACCCCCGTGGCGAACTGCTCCGGCCCTATTCTCTGAGCGGTGTGCGTGGCGATTGTGACTTCATGCTCTGGCACGTGGTCCCCTGCAACAAAGAGGGTGACGCGCCGAGCGGTCTTGAACGCTTCCAGGAGGTCCATTCGACCGTGCTTTCGACCGGCCTGGGGGCTTACCTGACCCTGCCCTACCACTACTTTGCCATGACCAAGCGTTCGATTTACACTGACGACCATCACCACGAAGGCAGTGAGAATGAACGGCTACGGGTCGAGCCCTGGGGCGCAAAATATCTCTTTGTCTACCCGTTCGTCAAGAACCGGCCCTGGTATCTACTGCCCGCCGACGAGCGCAAACGCATCATGAACGAGCATATCTATGTCGGCCACAAGTACCCGACCGTCAAGCTCAACACCAGCTATTCTTTCGGCCTGGACGACCAGGATTTCGTGGTCGCCTTCGAGACCGATTACCCGGCTGACTTCCTCGACCTTGTCCAGGAATTGCGCGAAACCGAAAGCAGCCTATATACTATCCGGGACGTGCCTATTTTCACCTGTATATCGGCCACGGTCGAGCAGATTATCAAAAACATGGGTCTTTAACGGCTCGGACGACCTGGGGAGTTTTATGAATTTTGAAAAATCGCGGGCTTTACATGCGCAGGCCAGCCAGCTAATACCGGGCGGTGTAAACAGTCCGGTACGAGCTTTTAAAGGAGTGGGCGGTAACCCGCTTTTTATCGAGCGTGGCGAAGGCCCCTACATGTACGACGCCGACGGCAACCGCTTTATCGACTTCGTGCTTAGCTGGGGGCCGCTTATCCTCGGTCACGCCGAGCCCTCCGTGGTCGGGGCTATCACGAAACAGGCCCTGAAGGGGACCAGTTACGGCGCGCCGACCGCCCTCGAAACCGAACTGGCCGCACTGATTACCGGGGCGATGCCCGCCATCGAAATGATTCGCTTTGTCAGTAGCGGCACCGAGGCGACTATGAGCGCTCTGCGGGTGGCCCGCGCCTTCACCAAACGCAACAAGATTCTAAAATTCGAGGGCTGCTATCACGGCCACGCCGACTTCTTGCTGGTCCACGCCGGGAGCGGGGTCGCCACCCTTGGTTTGCCGGATAGCCCCGGCGTCACGGCGGCCAACGCCACCGATACCCTGACCGCGCCCTACAACGACCTTGAAGCGGTCGAAAAGCTGTTTGCCTCCAACCCCGGCCAGATTGCCGCCATTATTGTCGAGCCGGTCGCGGCCAACATGGGCCTGGTCTTGCCCGAAAACGGCTTCCTGGAAGGGCTGCGGGCTATCACCGAGCGCGAAGGCGCTTTGCTCATCTTTGACGAGGTTATGACCGGGTTCCGCATCGGTGGCGCGGGTGGTGTCCAGGGATTGACCGGTATCCGGCCCGACCTGACCACCCTCGGCAAAGTCATTGGCGGTGGCCTGCCCGTTGGGGCCTACGGTGGTCGTAGGGAAATCATGCAGATGGTTGCGCCGGTCGGCCCGGTCTACCAGGCCGGGACACTTAGCGGCAACCCCCTGGCGATGGCTGCCGGTATTGCCACCCTCAAAAAGGTCTTTGAGCCGGGTTTCTATGAAAAACTCGAAGCTAAAATGAAAGTTCTGACCGCCGGGATGGACGTAGCCTGTAAAGAAAGCCCGGTCCCGGTCTACTTCAAGTCGGTCGGTACCAAGTTCGGCCTTTTCTTTACCGGCGAGGAAGTCCACAACTACGCCGAGGCCAAGAAAGCCGATACCAAAGCCTATGCCCGTTTTTTCTGGAATATGATTGAGCAGGGCATCTATCTCGCGCCGAGCCAGTTTGAAGCCGGGTTCCTGTCGAGCGCTCACACCGACGAACATATTGAGCAGACTATCGCGGCAGCCCGCCGGAGTTTTGCTGCCCTGGTCGAGCAGCCGACTGCTTAGTCCGGTTCGGCCTATCGTCATTCTGACGCAAAGCGTCAGAATCTCACGCCGTTGGCGTTGGCACTAATCCAGGGATGAACCGGTTCTTAACCCGGTGGTTTTAAGGAGTTTTAAAAAATGTTAGAAGAACGTGAAATTATAAGCGGCACCGCCAGGCGGGCAAACCTGGTCACTCGTCCGCGCCGGACCCGCCGCACCGAGAACCTGCGCCGGATGGTGCGTGAAACCCATCTATCGGTGGACAATTTTATTTACCCCCTTTTTATCGCCGAATCAATCAAAGAGGAAGTCGAAATCAGTTCGATGCCGGGCGTCTATCGCTGGCCGGTCGAACGGGTCGCCCGCGAGGCCGAGACAATCGCCGCGCTTGGTATCCCGGCGGTCCTGCTCTTTGGTATCCCCGATTTCAAGGATGCCGTCGGTACCGAGGCTTACAATCCGAACGGGGTCGTCCAGGCCGCTGTCCGCGAGATTAAAAAGGCTGTACCGGAACTGGTTGTCATCACCGATGTCTGCCTGTGCGAATACACCGACCACGGACATTGTGGCGTCCTCGACGCTTCGGGCTACGTCTTGAACGACCCGACCCTCGATTTGCTCTCGAAGATGGCCCTTTCCCACGCCGAGGCCGGGGCCGACATCATCGCGCCTTCCGACATGATGGATGGCCGCATCGGGGCAATCCGGGCCGCCCTGGACGAAGGTGGCTTTGAAAACACCCCGATTATGGCTTACTCGGCCAAGTATGCCAGTGGTTTCTATGGGCCCTTCCGCGAAGCCGCCGACAGCGCCCCGGCCTTTGGCGACCGCCGCAGTTACCAGATGGACCCTCCGAACGCCCGCGAAGCCCTGCGCGAGGTTGAACTCGATATTGCCGAAGGTGCCGACATGATTATGGTCAAACCGGCCCTGGCTTATCTCGATGTTATCGCCCGCGTGAAGGACCGCTTCGATTTGCCCCTGGCGGCTTACAACGTTAGCGGTGAGTACTCGATGCTTAAGGCGGCGGCCAAAATGGGCTGGTTGGACGAGGAACGGGTCGTGCGCGAAAGCCTCACCGCCATCAAACGGGCCGGGGCTGACATGATTATCACTTATCACGCCAAGGAAGCCGCCCGCTGGCTTAAATCTTAATGACATTATCCTGTCAGGTTTGAAAACGAAAGGGGCCGTCCTGAAAAAGGTGGCCTCATTTCATTTTAAATATTGCTACACGGTTCAAAATCATTTTTTTCTCGCGTCTGGCAATAAAAATCGAACGACTTAAAACCCCTCCAGGGGACAAAATATTTGTAATCATTTTCCCCGGCAAACACTTTATTAAACCCATCTGAATTATTGGCGAAAAAGAGGATGCTATCGAAATAGAATTTTTTGCTACTAATATCAAATTTATGGGTTTCGGAGTGATATAGAGCGAATCCCAATGGCAGATAGGCTAGATAATAAAAGTAGGTAGTGCCCCCGTGAACGTTGCGATTGAACCCGGCAAGAATATGACTTGGTTCCCCGTAAACCTTAATAATATCCCCGAAGAAAATCGGTTTTTCCAGGTTTGGACCGATTAAGAAAATTGGCATGGCATCGCCACCCTCAAATAATGCTCTTCCGCCGCCATCGTGATAATCTCCCTCGGCCTGGAAGCCTCCAATCCATTCCCAGCCAACCTCACTTTGACTGCCAGACCAATTTATCTGTACCTGGGCAATGTTATTGTTCTTTTTCAAAATGTCGAGGGCTTCTTTAGCTGTTGTCAGGCCAGGGGTAATGCCTTCCCAGCAAGGAGCCGCGCAGGGAATCTTTTGCAGCCAGCGAGTTTGCCAGTCCGCCCCGTACCTTATAGGGGTTACAGTTGGCGCTAAAGGCGCGGGTGTCGCGGTCTGAATCCCTAAAGTTGTTACAGGTGTGGCTGTAATTGGGGTCGTTGAAATTGTCCCAGGGGCCGCAGTTGAATTTCCGCAAGCCTGTAGCAACAACCCAAAAATGAAAAATAGCGGTAATAGTGTTAAACCTGTATAACTGTTTATTCTTCGCATCAAAGTTTTCTCGGCCTCTCTACAAGGTTCTTTGATGAATGTAACGCCCCAACTTTCCTTTTAATCACGACCATTTATCACAATTACCGGCCCAATAACCTGCTAATTTAGTAATTTGAGGCTATAGCCCTCTCTTGCCTGACCTGTTATCCTGTTACTCAGTTGCTTTCAGTTCTCGCTCTAACAGCCACCTTACCGGAGAAACAGCTTGCTAGACCCTGCGCTCGAAACAGACTCTAAACCGGCCTCAAAACTCGAAAAAATCAACCGGGTTTTTAACCGCGTAACTTCTGAGCTTTTTGGTGAGGGTGGGGTTGCGGTGGTGGTTACCCGGCAGACCGTCCTGGTTTATTTTGGTCTGACCCTGTTTCTGGCCGTTCTCCTGACGTTACGGCGGGTTGACGCAGTCGCTACCCCTCAGTTCTGGGCCGAAGATGGCACCCTGATTTTTCGGAATAGCGTCCTGCTCAATTCCTGGGACTTTCTTTCTACCAGCGTTTACGGCTTTCCTTACCTCCTACCAAAATTGATTGGTCTATTTGCCCGGCCTTTTGGTTTCGAGGCGGCTCCCCTGGTTTACAGCCTGGCGGCCAATGTCTTCGTCGCTTTGCTCATAGCCACATTTAGTTTGCCCCATTTCAAGCACCTCGTTAAAAGTGACATCTTACGTATAGTCTTTTGTATTGTGGTAGTTTGCCTACCCAATTCCGATGAGTTAATCGGGGCTGCCATAAATATCGGTTGGTATATCGGCATCTGGGCCGTTCTGACCGCCTTTATGATACTGCCGCGCAGCAGGGTTGGCCTCATCGGGCTGGCGCTGGTCCATGTTATCTGCCTTTACAGTTCTCCCTCGGCCATTATTATCGCGCCTATCTGGTTTGTCCGTCTCTTGCGCGGTTTTTTGCGCCGGGACAAGGCGGAATGGACCTTTGCCCTGGTGATTCTTGCTACAATCGGGAGTCTTTTCCTGGTAACCGGGGATTTTGGCTCAAACCTTGACCAGAGCAAGGCCGCGTTTAGTGTTGTAGCGATGTTGAACTTCCTGGTTACCAGGGTTATCTCCGAGCTAATAGTTGGCAATTTCGGAATCCTGGTGTTGGACGGTTTGTTTGGACCTTTTATTGGCTATATCGTAACGCTACTGGGGTTAGTGGGCCTGTTTTACTTATTGCGGGTGGCGCGTTACAAGGGCGCATTAATCTCCCTGGCTTTTGGCGGCGTTATCCTTAGTTCTATGATTCTTACTTTTGTAGGCCGGAAGAGTCTGAATGAAACCGGCGCGGTGCTGGGAGATGTTTTTATTGCGGGTTCGGGGCGCTATTTCCTGCTGGGCAACGCTATATTTTTCCTGGTAATCCTGTTTAGCCTCGACCGGTTGCCGTTGTCTCGCCTGAAAGTAACCCTGGTTTCGGTCGTTTTAGGGGTTATCCTCCTGGCATTATCCCAGAGCTTTCTGCTTCCGGTCCGGCCCGATACTCACTGGCCCCAATATGCCCGCCAGATTCCCGCCGCGTTGGACCCCACTACGCACCAACCCCTGGTAATACCCATCCAGCCTGTAGACCCGCCCTGGTATATCAGGTTCAATACGGACCTCACACTGGCCCGCCCGGTTGCGCTACCTTGAAAGGGGTTACCCCCTCGTTTTGCTTTCCCGGTCAGTTGCTAACTTAGAATCTTTTGATAGAGCGGGGAAAATCTTTCCGAACTGACCCGAAAACGGCCCTTTTCAGCCTTGACAAAACAGGGGGCAACCGCTATAATTCCCCACGTACTTAGCGATAAGTATTCCGTTCCGCAATAGCTCAACGGTAGAGCGTCCGGCTGTTAACCGGTAGGTTCTAGGTTCGAATCCTAGTTGCGGAGCCTTTTTATTTCATATCTTTTTTCGAGAGTTTCCAGCCAAAATGCGGGTTGGAAGCTCTTTTTGGTTTATAATAGCTACAAGCCTCGGTCTTTATAAGAGCTTGTGTAATATCCGTTTTAGTGGTACTTTAACAGGTTAATAGCTATCATTTATTTTTTATACCGTCCAATAGGGACAGGAGTTTTGAAATGACCAGCGAACGAGAAAGAGTTGATTACCTTTTTACCGGGGGTACTATCGTCACGATGGACGAGGAACGCCGCCTGGTAGAAAACGGGGCTATCGCTGTCCGGGGGCAGGATATTGTCGGAGTGGGCCCGGCGGACGAACTGCAAGCCCGGTACGAGGCCGGGGAAACAGTTGATTGCACCGGCAAAGCTATCATGCCCGGTTTTATTAATTCCCATACCCACGCCCCTATGACCTTGCTGCGCGGTCTCGCCGACGATTTACGCCTCGATGTCTGGCTCATGGGCTATATGATTCCGGTCGAGCGTGAGTTTGTCAGCCCCGAATTCGTCCGGTTGGGCACCAAATTGGCCTGTGCCGAAATGATTAAAGGCGGCACCACCTGTTTTGCGGACATGTACTATTTTGAACATGACATCGCCGAGGCTACTGCCGAGGCCGGGATGCGCGGCGTCCTGGCCCAGTCCGTCATGAAATTTCCCACCCCTGACGCGGGTTCCTACGAGGACGGCCTGGCCGCCAGTCGCGAGTTCATCCGGCGCTGGAAAGACCATCCCCTGATTGTCCCGGCGGTAGGTCCCCATGCCCCCTATACCTGCCCGCCCGAAATCCTCAAGGCTTGCTCGGCCCTGGCGCAGGAATTTGACGTGCCGCTCCACATTCACATCGCTGAAACGGCCCTGGAAGTCGAGAACAGCCGCAAGGAAAACGGAATGCCGGTGGTGCCCTGGGTCAAACGCCAGAATATTCTCGACGCCAAGGTTATCGCGGCCCACTGCGTCCATATTGACGAAGGCGAGATTCGGACCCTCCAACACGCCGGGGCCGGTATCGCTCACAACCCCACCAGCAACCTGAAACTGGCAAGCGGTGTGGCCCCGGTCCCCCTGATGCTCCAGCTCGGCGCGAATGTCGGTATCGGTACCGACGGCGCGGCCAGCAACAACGACCTCGATATGTTCGAGGAAACTCGCCTGGCGGCTATCCTGGCAAAAGGTTCTTCGGGTGACCCGACCGCGCTCCCGGCCCGCGAAGCCCTGGCCCTGGCTACTATCGGCGGCGCGAAAGCCCTCCATATCAGCGACATTACCGGCTCCCTCGAACCCGGCAAACGGGCCGACTTTATCGTCGTAGACCTCCGCCCGCTTCACAACACGCCCCGCTTTAACCGCGAGCCCGACGCCATTTACTCCCAACTGGTCTACGTTTCGAAGGCTCACGATGTTCAGCACGTCCTCTGCAACGGCAAATGGCTGCTGCGGGACCGCGAACTCCTGACCCTGGACCCGCAAGAACTCTCTCGCCAGGCCGAGGAAGTGGCCGTCCAGATTGACCGCTTCCTGGTTGCCCGTGAGGGGAACGTGGTCCGCAAACTGCTGGCCCTGGGTGGTCTGCACCAGGAAGAAAGCTTCGAGGTCCAGGTCAAAGCCCAGATTGATGACCCCGCTCGCGTCCGGGAAATCCTGCGCGATTCGTCGCTCTTTACCATCACCCGGTCTTCCGACTACCGCCAGTATGACACCTATTTCGCGTTTGGCGACCAGCACGTCGAACAACTCCGCTTGCGCGAGGATATTTACCTCGACGAGGAAGGGCGGCCTACCCCGCGCAGCCGGTTCCGCCTGACCCTCATCGGAGCGGCTTCGGAACGCGAGTTCCCTCGCTCGGTCATTCTCAACCGCTCCCGCTTCACGGCGACACCCGACCAGTCGTTGCGGTTCTACCGGGAATACCTGAACCCGGCGGAGGAACATGAAATCGTCAAGTTGCGCCACCGCAACCGTTTCATTTTCAAAGATACCGAGTTTGCCCTCAACATGGACGAGATGATAACCCCGCGTCAGCCCGGTTATTTCCTCGAAATAAAGAGCCGTACCTGGTCCAAACGCGACGCCGAGAAGAAGGCCGAGCTTATCGCCGAAATCCTTGACTTGCTCGGTATTTCCGACGACCGGCTAATCCGAGAAGGGTATAGCGAACTGGTCGCCCACTAAAGTAAAAATAAAAAAGGACCGGCCAGGGTTACTCTGGCCGGTTGCTTTTTTAGCTGACTTATAAAGGGTATAATTGTATAAACTTGAGTTTTTCGGTAGGTTTTAATTATCCCTCGTAAGAGAAATATATGCGTACAATTGAGTTAACCGCCAATGTAACAGAAGATGGTAAGCTAGTTATCAACCTTCCCGCCGATATTTCACCGGGAGAACACCGGGCTGTACTTGTCATTGATGAGCAAGTCATCCAGCCAAACGATTCCCCCGCTGAAGTAAATTTAGTTTCTAAAGATGGTCAACTGAAACCGCTTCTTGATGTCCAAATGATTGAATGGGACAGCCTCCCGGAAGATACTAGCTTTAGTCGGGAACAACTTTATGATGATGCCAAATATTAAGGAGCTATTCCTTGATACCAACATCTTAATCTATTATACAAATCCCCAGCTTCCCCAACATCCTTTAGCGGTTCAAGCTGTCGATACCGCCTATCAATCCGGTATTGAATTGCTGGTTAGCCCGCAAGTTTTGCGAGAATACCTTGCTGCCAATACCAAATTTATAAAGAATAACACCCAACTAACTTACGACAAAATTCGGACGAACTTTGAGACCTTCTTGAATCAGTTTAGAGTTCTTGACGACAATCGCCAGGTTTTAAATACCTTGAATGACCTGCTTAAAACAGTAACCGTCGCCGGGCGACATATTTATGATGCCAATCTTGTCGCAACAATGCAAAATTATGGCATCCAGCATTTGTTGACGAATAATCCTGCCGATTTCACCGTTTTTTCCTCGATTATAACGGTGTTACCTTTATCCCCAACTCCCTAAGTAATTATTTTTTGTAAATTACTATTCCGCTTCGTAATCGCCGCTTTTGCCACCGCTCTTATGGGCCAGCCGGATATTTTCAATCCGCATCCCTTTGTCGGTCGCCTTGACCATGTCGTAGATGGTCAGGGCTGCCGCGCTGACCGCCGTCAGGGCTTCCATCTCCACGCCGGTCTGCCCGCTCGTCTTGACTTCCGCCTCGATTAAGACCGCCGAGCGGTCCGGGGCGTACTCGAAACGCAGGTCTATCCCGGTCAACATCAATGGGTGACACATCGGAATAATTTCCGAGGTCTTCTTGGCCGCCATAATCCCGGCGACCTGGGCGACCGCCAGCACATCCCCTTTTTTGGCCCGGCCCTCGCGTATAAGAGCCAGCGTTTCCGGCAGCATCCGAATCTCACCCCGCGCCACTGCCCGGCGTCCCGTCACGGCCTTTTCGGAGACATCCACCATCCTCGCCCGGCCCTCCTCGTTGAAGTGGGTCAGCGGATAATCCTCTACCGGCGCACCGGTTTGGACGACATTGACCGGAGTTGGCGTTTTCGGTTTCGCCCCCCCAGGGTTTCCCATGGCTTCCCCGGTGAGGCCGCAACTTTTTAAAAGCAGCGCCGCCGGGTCGTGAGGGTCGGCCACAATCGCCAGCAGCAAATCGCGGGGGGTTACCAGGTCGTCAGGCTGGCTGGCCCGGTTACTGTTGGCCCTTTCGAGTACCTTCTGGACACGTGGGGTGATAAACAGGCTGACACTCGCCGCGTAACGAGATGGTTCGGGCAGGTCCGGCGGTATTTCGGCCAGCTTTTCTTCCACCAGCCTAATAATGTTGTTTTTATCCACCCCCAGGTGTTCGAGGGTGTCTTCGGCAAAGCCGCCCGGTTGCTCAAGCAGGGCCAACAGCAGGTGTTCGACTTCCAGGTTGCTGTGGCGGTAGCGCATCAGAATCTGGTAGCTGTCCAGCATTACACGTTGGGCGGGACCGTCAAAATTATCCAGCGGACGCATCGACATAATAGGCTGCCTTTGTTTTACAAAAGAATTTGACTAAAAATAGCCCGCTACTCGATTGAATAGCGGGCCAAAAGTTCAACGCTTACCAGTTCTGGGCCGTCAGGATTTCAGCCGGTTCCCCGGCTAAAGCTTCCAGGTAATGCTCGGCGTCCAGGGCGGACTTACAGCCGCTCGCCGCCGCCGTTACAGCCTGGCGATAGCGATAGTCGTACACGTCCCCGGCGACAAAGACACCCTTCACGTTGGTCTCGGTTTCGTTCTGGACGGTCAGGTAACCCTTCTCGTTCATATCGAGCCAGCCATTAAAGATGTCGGTATTCGGGCGGTGACCGATGGCGACAAAGACGCCGTCCAGGGGAATAACCCTGGTTTCGCCGGTCTTGAAGTTGTGGACGCGGACGCCCTCAACCTTGTTCTCGCCCAGCACTTCCTCGATAACCGTATCCGGCACAATCTCGATTTTGGGGTGCTTGGCAGCGCGGTCCTGCATAATCTTGGAAGCGCGGAACTTGTCGCGGCGGTGAATCAAGGTCACCTTGGTCGCAAACTTGGTCAGGAACAAAGCTTCCTCAAGGGCGCTATCACCTCCACCGACTACCGCGATTTCCTTGCCCCGGAAGAAGAAGCCGTCACAGGTAGCACAGCTCGAAACGCCCCGGCCTCGCAACCGTTCCTCGCTCGGCAGGTTCAGCCACATCGCGCTGGCTCCGGTCGCCACGATAACGGCCTCGCCTTCGTACACTTCATCTTCCACGAAGACCTTCTTGACGCGGGCCGAAAAATCGACGCGGGTAGCGTCGGCATCTACAAACTTGCTGCCGAAACGCTCGGCCTGGCGGCGCATGCCGTCCATCAATTCCGGTCCCATTATGCCTTCGGGGAAACCGGGAAAGTTCTCTACCTCGCTGGTAAGCATAAGCTGGCCGCCCGATTGGTATCCGGCGATAACCGTGGTGTCCAGGTTTGCGCGGCTGGCATAAATTGCCGCCGTTAAAGCTGCCGGTCCACCTCCGATGATAACAACCCTCAGGTTCTGCTCATTCATTTTCTTTTTCTATGCCTTTCTCGATTTAATATGCGAACTTTTTCTATATAAATATCTACGCAATCTTGCCGGAATAGTTGCATTTTCTCTCTACCTGGCCGGATTACTCCTTCATTGTTTCAGGTTTCATTATAACAGCAAAAGTCAACTTTGACAATTAGTACTAAATAAGAATCATTATTGATTAGTGTTGATATTGTGGATAATTTCCCATTCTCGCCGTAAAATGGACCAGATTTCCGAGTCTTCGAATTCCCCATTTTTTATAAAATCCTGGCGGTAAGTGGCTTCGTAGTGCAGGCTGGCCTTTGCGAGCACTTTGAAAGTAGCCCGGTTGGCAGGATGCCCGTTCGCTTCTATCCGGTTCAAGTCCATCCGTTCGAAGCCGAAGTCAAGCAAAGCCCGGACCGCCTCGGTCACCAGGCCCTGACCCCAGTAGGTCCGTCCCAGGAAATAAAAGAGGCTGGCCTTGCGGTGGTCCGGTTCCCAATGGGAAAGGCCGCAATAGCCGATAAGTTTAGGAAAAGTTTTGAGGGTGAGACCCCATGCGCCCGGTTCCCCGGCTTCGTATCTCGCCAGGATGGATTTGATTGTTTGCCTGGATTGTTCGACCGATTGGTGAGGGTTCCAGGTCGTGTAGAGAGCGACCTGGGGGTCGGAGGCAAATTCAAAGAAATCGGCGGCGTCTTCCGGCGAAATCTTGCGCAAAAGCAACCGGTCCGTTTCCAGGGTCGGCAAATTTTTGAAAAGTCCGGTGAGGTTCATTGCAGGTAGCGTGGGTTTGTTAGCTGGTAGTTTGAAGACTTTTCCCGTTTACTTCGTCAATCAGGACAAAGCTGGCGGCAAGTTCGTCCTGGCGAGGGGTGCGGATTTTACCCCGGATATAATCGCCACTTTTCAGGCCCAGGCATTGAATCTGTTTGGCCCCGACATACAGCCGGTCGGCCCCATTCCGGGTGACATAGCCAAAAGAAGTCAATCCTTCTGTGATGATTTCAAGTGTACCTTCGGCATCATTGACCGTGTACATTTATAGTTCTTATCCTTTGTATCTACTAAAATAATCCGAGTGAGTTTAGAACAAATTTGTCCAGACTTGCTAGGGACAAAGAATCCGGTATATGTTCATAGAGTGGCGGCCATCATAAGCAAATCGTAAGCAGGAACCCCTAACTATTTGGCCTTGAAAATCCCAGCCTGATTTACCAGGTTGGCAATATAGTCAGGACCGGGGTAAGAAAGTAGTGATTGCTACCTTTTTCGATATTCATTGGCATAATAGAAGATGGCCCCGAAAACGTTGAAAAAAAGTAATATTAGGATCCAGTACGTCTTCTGTTTGGATGACAATTGATTATTCCCGCCCAAGTCCCACGCCATCCAGAGCCAAAATCCTCCTGCCAGAAGTGTGAAAACCAATGATATAGCGACGAAAGTACTCATAGTATCGCCTACTTTCTATATCCATCAGTTTTGCTACTTAGATAGTCTCTCGCAAACTTGTGAACAGATACTTATCCGAAAGCGAAACCGTTACCAATGTAGCAAAGTTCTCGCTTCCGGTCAACCCTGTTCTCAGGCCGCGAAACGTTCCAGGAGCTGGTGTTGCTCGATAAGCCGGACTAAATCTTCGTAGACGTTCACGGTTTTCATCTGCTCGCGCAAGGCGGCGGCCCCCGGAAACCCGTTGAAATACCAGGTCAGGTGCTTGCGCATTTCGATCATTCCGTGATTGCCCTTGTATTTGACCATCAAGCGGGCGTGTTCCAGGGCCGTTTCGATTACCTCGGCCAGGGGTGGCCGCTCGGTACGTTCCCGCTCGAAAATCCAGGGGTTACCCATGGCCCCACGTGCGACCCAGATACCCTGGACCCCCGTTTCCTCGCGCAATCGCCGGATAGCCTCGCGGTCCATCACATCCCCGCTTCCACCCACCGGCACCCCGACATTTTCGACAATCTGGCGGGTGATGGTCCAGTCGGCGCTACCCTTGTAAGCCTGTTCCTTGGTGCGCGGGTGAATCGCCAGGGCCGCCGCCCCGGCATTCTCCATCCTGATAGCAAACTGGGGCTGTACTATGTCGCTATCATAGAAACCAGACCGCATTTTGACCGAAACCGGGATATTGACCGCGTTCGCCATTGCCTCGACAATCCGGGCAGCCATATCGCCATCCCGGAGCAGGGACGAGCCGCAGGCGTTCCCGACGATTTTCTTTTCCGGGCAACCCATGTTGACGTCCACGCCATCAAAGCCCATTTCTTCGATGACGCGGGCGGCCTCGGCCATCACTTTGGGGTCGCCGCCCATAATCTGGCCGATGATAGGCCGTTCCCATTCTTCGTAACGCAAAAAGGCTTCGTTGCGGGTCGGGGCTGCCAGCATCATATTGGCACTTGCCATTTCGGTGAAGACCACGTCAGCTCCGTGCCGTTTGCAAATCTGGCGGAAGGCTGTATCGGTGACACCGGCCATCGGAGATAGACATTCGTAGCCAGCGGGCAGGTCGCTCCACGAAAATTTCTTGTCTTGTTTTACCGTTTGGGTCAGGTTCGGATTCTCGCTCATCATTACTCCCTTAAAATTTACTTCCGAACTCCTATTTTAACACATTCCATCACCTTTTAAGGGAGTTTCGGTACCTCCGGGTTATTTACATCCTTGGTCAGGCCGTTATAATCGTAAAAGTAATGGTTCCCTGATAAATCAAACGACGCCTTTAGATGGGCCAATAGTTCGTTGGTTAGCTCTCCCAGGCTTGCACTTATAATGAAAACTCTACCGGCTACCCTTGACAGCCCTCGCCCCAATTCAAAAGTCGCGGCCCTGCGAGACTGGCTCGACCGCCATCACCGGCTGGCCGTCTTGCTTATTTTCACTTTCCTGAGCCTGGTCATAACCTGGCCCCTGGTGTTGCATCTCAACGAGAATGTGCTTGGCCCTGAAGCGGATGGCGACCCTCTTTACCAGGTTTGGACTTTGTGGTGGTATAAGCAAGCGGTATTGAGCGGGCAAGACCCCTTCCATACTCATAATATTTTTGCTTTATTACCGCAGGTCCAGGTGTTTACACAATCTTACCTTGATTCGGTGGTAAGTGTGCCGCTCCAATGGGTATTGAGTCCTTTAGGGGCCTATAACCTGCTTATTTTTACCAGTTTGCCCCTGACCGGTTTTACGACCTATTTGCTGGTAGGAGAGTTTACAAGGAACCGCCTGGCCTGTTTTGCAGCCGGGTTCTTCTATACTTTTTCAACCTATCATCTCATAAGAATAGCTGGTACAGTTTCGCTTAGTACCCTGGAATTTGGGCCACTTTGTGTCTGGCGGGTTTTTGTTTTTTACCGCCGTCCCACCGTTTTGAACGCAGTCCTGACCGGGCTGTGTATCGGTTTGGTCCCTCTTTCGGAAATTTATTTTCTGGCTTACTTTATTTTGCCGTTTGGGTTTCTGTTTCTGCTTGGCAAGCTCATAACCGATTACCGCTGGTTTCTCAACTTGCGCAACCTGGGAATGGGCGCTATCGCGGCGGGTACGGCGGCGGTAGTTATGGTTCCGGTCCTATTACCGTTTTTAAATGTGGACCCCGAAGTCCAGGCCGAAGCCCAACGCGTTTCCGCAATCACCACCGAGCAAATTTCGGCTAACCTGTCCGGCTACTTTTTACCCCATTATTTCAATGCGCTATTTGGTAATTTAACTCTGCCAATTTACCAGACTTTTGATTATTCGAATGAAAAGACCTACTACCTTGGGTATATCCTGGTCGGATTGGTGGTGACAGCCTTCTTTTTCAAGCAGAATCGCCGCCGTTCCACCTATTTCTGGCTGATAGCAGCGCTGGTTTCTATCGGGTTATCCTTTGGACCCAAGCTTTATATTTTCGATAACCCGGTTATGTACTGGCCGTTTTATAACCTTGTTTTTAATTACCCTCTATTCTCAACTTTCCGGGCACCTTCCCGCACCGTTATTTTCACCGGCCTGGCCCTGGCGGTTATCGCGGCCCTGGGGGTCGCGGGTCTCTATACCCGGTTTGTAAAGAGTCGCCGGAGTAAACTGGTTTTCTATGGGGTTATGGCCGGGTTGCTGGTCGCTTCGCTGGCCGAAAACATACCCTGGTCTTTCCCCATAACCAGCCAACCGGTCCTGGTCCCCGCCATATACCGGCAGATTGCCGCCGACCACGACAATGGCCTGGTCCTCGAACTGCCCGACCTGGTGCCTTCGCCCGGCAGCTATATGTTTTACCAGACCATCCATCACAAGCCTATCGTCAACGGCTACCCGCCGCGCACCACTGACAGCATGATTTTATCAGTCGAAAACCTGCCCTATATGGCGGCGTTTATGTATCCCGACCTGGCCGGGAATTCGGCGGCCTACGGCCAGGATATATATCCTTACAACGTCAATTTTAAGACCGCCCTGGAGGAAAAAGGCATTACCTACGTGGTGCTGCACCAGAACCCGGCTTTCCGGCCCCAGGATTTTGCCACGATGCAGACATTCTTGCAGGCTCAACTGGGCGAGCCGATTTATAATAACCAGGTCGAGCAGGTTGTCGGCTGGCACCTGCCGTTAAACCCGGCCCGCAACCAGCCGCCCACGACCTTCCGATTTACGCGCGGCACCGGTTGGCTGACCCACCGGGTCGCCTTTGATGGGTCGTACCTCGAAAGATTCGTCAGCCAGGACGGCCAAATCCTGGTCCAGGCCCCGGTCGCCGGGTTGCAAACGCTCAGCCTGGTCGCCCGTCCCTTCTATAAGCCGTTGACCCTTGAACTCCGGTTGAACGGCCAGCCTGTTGAAACGGTCAGCTTATCTCACCCCGGTCAAACCCAGGCCATCACTTTCAAACCGTTAAATTTTAACCAGGGCCAGAATACCCTGGAAATTCACTCGGTCGAAGGCTGCCAACCCCATTATCTCTACGAACCCGAAAGCCGCGACCCTGCTTGCTATGCCTTTGGTATCCAGCAGGTCCGTTTAGGTAGTTAAACCGAATAACTTTCGACCGGTTCCAGGGTTTTCTGTTTATTTTCTAAAACGGTAAGCCAGCGGCCGGTTTTGCTGACCCCGATACAAAAGACAAAGAAACTCAAAGGGACAAGTTGTCCCAACAGCCGGAACATGGTTGTATCCAGGGTCCAGACCAGGTGGAAAGGTGAGATGAGGTAGGTTATTGCATAGGCCAGCAGTTGCCCACCAATCACCCCGGTCAAAATCAGGATTGTGATTGATATTTTATCCCGCAAGGCGGCGGCTATTATCAGGCTAAAAAGCAGCATCAGCCCTAAAAACCAGTAAGAGGAGTCGTTGCGGATGACATCCCAGACCCTTTCCAGCACCGCCGGGGTCTCCTGGGTCAGGTTCGAAAGAAATTTACCAAAAGAGAAATCGGCCATGATGTCGGTTTTATAGTCGAACAGGTAGGTGTATATCTTCCAGCCTCCCACCGCCGCTATCGTTGCGGCCAGGGCCAGGGCGGGGCCTTTTTCCCGCCAGAGGTTTTTTCTCAGGCCGGGTCTTAAAACCAGGGCCAGCCCAATTGCCAGCAAAGCCAGCACCAGGAAACTCAAACCCTCATTCTTTATATTGGCCCCTAAATCCGCTCCTAAAAAGGCTCCGCCCAGGTAAGCCGGTTTTTCTTCCTCCCACCACAGGGTATAAAAGACCCCAAAGAGCAAAAAGGCGACCCCTTCTGCGAAATCGGCCTGGCCCAGCGCTTCCAGGTAGTTGACAAGGGTTAGAAAGGCGGGCAGAGAAATTAAGGCCAGGCACAGACCCCAGCTTTGCCAGGCCACAAGATGGCGGCGGGTATAGCCGAAGATTAAAGCCAGGCAAGCCAGCATGAATAAGCCGGGAAGGGCCAGGGCAGGCTGTTCCTGGTAACCGCTTCCCATCAGATAAATCGTGTTGATGGCTAGAGGGTAAGCTACCGGGTAGTCGAGGTGGGATTGGTCGGGATAGACCCCTGCCATGGTGATATGGCCGTTCAGGTAAAAAGCTTTGGCTTTTAAAAACCAGATTGCCATGCCATCGGTCCCGACCAAAGGGGTCAGGAACTGGCGGGTCAGCAGGCTGAAGACCGCTATCCCACATATAACCGCCAGGGCCGCCGCCAGCCAGGTGGCCCCGCTTTTTGACCGGGGTATGGTTTCCCGGTTGAACCTGAAACGGCTAAAAAATTCTCCGCTTTTAATCCCAGCCCTGGTTTTAAGGGCCAACCATATAACCAGCCAGGTTAACCAGGGGCCGTAAAGCAGCAGGCCGTTGAAGGGGAGGCCCACCAGGCTGAAAAGGGCCAATTCTCCGCTTAACAGGGTAATTCCGGCCAACAAAGATGTCCCGAACCAGAGCCCGCCTTTCAAATTTACCCCCAAAAGGCGCAAACCGGTCTGTCCCACCCAGCAACAAATAGCCGTATATAGGGCGATATAGGCGACTTCGGCAACAAAGGTAAGCATTCTTTAACCGATCCTCGTCAGGACGTTGACCACGTTATCGCGGACGGCGAATTGCTGGCTTAGCCGGTAGCCGTCCAGCAACGGTGCGGTGCTTTCAGCGGTTGAGCAAGCCGCCGGGCAACTTTTGAGGACCAGGATGACCTTTGCCTGCTGGCCGGCGGCCTGTTGGAGATTATCGCCCAGCCAGACCGGGCGTGGATAAAGCCAGTACCGCACATTTATTTTCCGGCCCTGGTAGTCATCGGAAACCCAGGCCACCAGTTCATCGGGCCCTGTGTTATCCGCCGTGAATTTGAGGGCAGGCACCTCCGCCCCCAGCAAATCTTCCTGGCGCTGGACGTAACCTGTAGCGGCATAAGGAATGACCAATAAGGCAGTGGTTTTACTCGCCAGGTTTGGCAGGTTGACCAGGATAACCAGGGCGACCAGGAGCAGGGCCAGCCCGGATAATATTCTTGGGAGTAGCGGGGTAGCGCGCCGGTCAGCTTGCACTTTAGTAACCTCGTCAGGATTAAATAAAGAATTTCTCGAAAGGGGCCTTTAAATTCTAGCACACCCTCTCCGGTCGCCGCAGTAGCAAATATGGGTTAATATGGGCCGCCAGGGCCGGGGAAATAAGAGTGGAATATGAAAGGAAGATTAGGAAGATATTAAGTATCTATGGAAATAACAGGGTTACCTCTTTCCAAGCAGAAAAATGCTGTTATAATAATTTCCAGAACAAAAAATTCATTTTCCTGAGAGAAAATATTTGATTTTGTTGAAATAGCAGTCCAACCAATTTGTAGTACAGATACGGTGTGAACATAATTTTGACGCGTAACAATAAATTCCTGGCAGTCGGGTTTATGGTCCTGGCTGTTCTTGTTGTTTTAAACCTTTTTGTTGCTTTCCAGAAAGATGACGATAGCTGGGTTTCCACGGCTAAAGCCAGCAACCCTAAAAGCCAGATGATGGCTTCTGCCGAAATAATCGGCGCTCCTACCTCCATCGCTGACGAGCCCGTTTTCCTTCCGACCGCGACTCCCGAAGCTTCCGCTCCCTCTCCTGCCGCCACCGCCGCGCCTGCTTCTTCGAAGCCGGTTTTTCCGGCGGTCTGGCAGCGGGATAAGACCCAGTATATTAATGATGGCGAATGGCAGACCTGGGCACCCAGCGCCTGCTCCGCTGCGTCGCTGGCTTCGGTCTTAATCGGCTACGGCCACCCGGTCAGGATTACCGATGTCCTCTACCAGTTCCGGCAGCTAGGTGCTATCAAGTCAAGCGTCGGTCTCTACAAATACGATGTGTTTAGTACCGTCGCTTCCCAGTACGGTTTGAAGGTTATCTACAGCGAGGATAAAGACCTCGACGCCCACTTTGCCCGCGTCCTCGATTTTCTCAAACAGGGCTACCCGGTCATCTTGAACGTGCGCGACCCGGTCTATTTCCCGGATGGTCACTTTATCGTCGCTACCGGTCTCAACCCGGACGGTACGGTTGCCATCATGAACCCAGACCCAACAGACGGTAAGGGGGTCAACCAGAACTGGACCCAGGAAAGCCTGAAGCTCTACTTTGGCCGGATGGACCGCAGCGCGGCAGTTTTACCTCAGTAGTCAGAGGTCAGAAGCCAGTAAAAATTGAAGCGAGGGTATTGTCCCTCGCTTTTTAGTTACCTTCTGAAGGTTATTTAGTTTGCCCTACGTTAAAGGTAGAAACCTATGCCTGATTGCGCTCAATTAACAACTTTGGATTGGCTTACTGCCTTATGGCCTCTGACCTCTGACTTCTGGCTTCTGACTTCTGGCTACTTTTTAACGCTCCACACAATATATACCGGGTCTTTGGCGGCGTAGAAGGTTGCAAAAATGCTGCCACTATGATGGCGGGTATCTACATCGGTAAAGACCTGGGCCGGTTCGAAAGCCCCGCTTTCGTCAAAATATTGCCGGACCAGGTCCACCCGCTCCGCCTCACCCAGGCTCCGCCAGAGCGCCACCGCTTTGGTGGGGAACATCCGGTTTGAGAACGACACGATATACAGGCCGCCCGGTTTAAGCACCCGCCCTACTTCTTTGAAAACCTCGACCGGCCTGCGCAGGTACTGGACCGATACCGTGCTCAGGACCGCGTCGAAATGGTTGTCCTCGAAAGGGAGGACCGGGTTGCGGTTTAAGTCCTGCACAAAATACTGGTTAAGCTGGTCATTTGACTGTAACTCAATTTCGTTCATGCCGTGCCCGACCACGAAGCGGGGATTATAATCGGCGGGCAGATGGCTTTTGTAGCTGCTCATCAGGTCGAGAATGACCCCGTTGGGCGGCAACTTTTCGGCGAAGAAATGGCCCAGTGTAGCAATAAAATGGTCGTCCACGTGGACCACCAGGCGAGGGTCCTGGTAGAACCGGCTATCGACGCTTTCGTCCACCCGCTCCCAGTTGGCGGGATGGGCCAGGTTAAAATGGTGCGGCTTGCCGGTTCCACTCATGGTTACTGACTCCTTAATTTATAAAAGTTTTTTGCCACGTATATAGTTTATCTACAGGTTCCAGCCCGGCGGAACTGTAAAGGGCGTTGGCCGGGTCCGCGCCGCTATAGGAAGCCACCGTCACCAGTGGACAACCTACCCGGCGCAGGCGGTTAAAAGCTTCGGTCAGAATGGCTTTTCCCAGGCCCAACTGTCGAAACGCTTCTACGGTCCCCACCGGCTCAAATTCGGCGTAACCCAGCGCTTTATCCACCCAGACCGTACAGAACGAGGCCACTTCCCCCTGTTCAGAAAGGATTAGCAGGTCGAGGTCAGGTGAAAATGAAGGGGCTTGCTGCACCAACCGGTAGACTGCCGGGTCGTCCTGAAAGTTGAAGACCGCTTTAACCGCGCCAAAGAATTTCGCCAGTTCTTCATCCGTCTGCAAGGTTTTAAGGCGATAGCCGGGCGGCAGCAAGACCGGCTCAAAGGCAGTATTTTCCAGCTGTTTCTCGCGGCAAATCATATAGCCGTCTTCCTTGCGGAATCCCCTGGTTTCGAACAATTCCCGGAGGGCGTTAACCGGGTTACTTTCGAGTAATTCCACCGCTAATGGGTTTTTGGCAGACCCCATCTGCGCGGAATGTAACTCGGCCTGGGCCAGGATTTCGGCGTAAAGGTCGAAAAATTCGGGAAGGCAGATTATCACGGCAATATTCTGGTCGTAGAAAAGCGCCCCGCCCAACCTGCCGGTCGAGTCTTCCCATAGAAAGAAATCTTTTTGCCAGCCAGTCTTGCCGAAAACCAGTTCATCCCCGACCCGGCGCTGCGCCCAGATGTCGTAACGAAAACAACTCCAGGCATTCCAGGAAGGGTCTTTTTGATAGGTTTCCCGGAGTAAAGTTGCTACCGCGTAGAGGTCTTGCCGGTCGTGATAGAGACGTTGTTCAAATTTCATAAATGCGCTCCTTTGGATTTATTAGTCTTACTACACCCATAGCAAGTTTGAATTCCTGTGAAGCCTCATTTAACCCGGACTGGCAAAGACACCTTCGAATACGAAAGTCGAGTCTGTTTCTAAAGATTATACCCTGCTTCCAAAATATAGCCAGGCTAAACCAGGTAATATTTATTTAGCGGTAGACAACTTTGGCGAGGGGAAACGCAAGTCCGAAAAGTTTATTACGTCTTCAATGCTACTCCCTACTCCAACGACATTTTTTCCGGTTAACGTTCAACGTTGTTTCTTTCAACGACCTACGCTACGATTGGTTCTACTTGAACCACCTGCCGCTTTGGGGTAAACTTACCAGTGTATATTAAACGTTAGAGGTTGCGCGGCAAGAAGGCCCCCTTTTATAAGGTCGCGCCTTACTCGTTGAACGCAAAAAGCAGAAGTTTAGTTTTATATTTGAAGGGTGAACGTCATTTTTAGCAGCACAATCCGTAAACTTTCCGGCGCGGTTTTTAGCCGGGTGGTATTTTTTCTTATTTCAAGTCTTATTTGTTCGCTGGTCCTGGTCGCCTGTGGCAATGATACGCCCGCGCCCACCGACCAGCCCAATAACCCGGCGGTCGCCAGCACCGCTACCCCCAACGTCACGGGTGGAGCCGGGACCGGCTCCGGGATTGTGGCCCAGGGAGTCTCCGGCAGCCAGCCGCTCCCCACCCCTACGCCTCCTGCGGTGACTAACCGGGTAGTTTTGACCATCTGGACCGGCGGCTGGAAGGGTAACACCGCTTACGAAAATTTCCTGAACGGCCAGATTGACAAGTACCGCAGCCGCAATCCCAGGGTCACAGTGGACTGGCAGGACTACGGCACTGATCTGGCCCAGAAGTTTTATGATGCTACCGCCGAAGGCTCCAAGATAACCCCGCCGGACATCGTGCTTTTCAACGCTGCCGATATTTACCAGTTCGGGGCGAAGGGCGCCCTGGCCGACCTGGGCCAGCTTGGCGGCACCGACCTGAAAAATGACTATGTTAGCTCCACTTTTGAAGGGCTGCGGGTCGGGTCGGTCTATTACGGGTTGCCCTGGATGGCAAGCACCCAGGTAACGATTATTAATAAAAAACTCTGGCAGCAGGCCCAGCTTGACCCGGCCAAACCGCCTACGAATTTTACCGAGCTTGATGCCATGCTCCCGGCCATGGTTACAAAGACCGGGCAGGACGTAACTTCGGCCTGGTTCAAGCCGGATGCCCTGGGCGAATTTCTGATGGAAGATATTTCGCTCTTTTCGGATAGCGGGGACGGTGGTGGAAACAAACTGCCCACTTTTCCGTCACCCGCGACCATTGATAAGTGGCAGTATTTCCAGACCAAGCGCAAGAACGGCTCGTTCGCCAAGGATGCCTTCACCGGGAGTTATGCCGATGCCCTCAAACGTTTTTCCGCCAACCAGCTTGTAATGGTGATGGACGGCGCGCCGCTCCTCCCGGGTCTGAAAAATTCCAGCCCTGACCTGTACAAAGACACGCTGGTTGTGCCGCATATTACCGGTAAGGCCAACGTCTTGCCGATGGATTTGCAGGGCTGGGTCATCCCGAAGGCTTCGCGCCAGTCGGCGGACGCCCTGGCCTTCCTTAAATTTCTGAACAGCGCCGAAAACCAGCTGGCCTTTGCCAAACTTTCGGGCCTGGTGGTGCCGACCCGGAAAAGTGCCCTGACCGATGCGTATATAACCGACACGACCGACCTCCAGGCCCAGGCCCGCGCGATTATGGTTCAATCGCTCGAACACGCCAAAACTACCGCCAGCCTGTTACCCGCCCCGTTGGCCCCGGCTGACCGTGATAAACTGGTGGCGGCGCTCAACAAAGGCCTCAACACCATCTGGACTACCGATACATCGCCCCAGGCGGCTTTGCAGGAAGCTTCGAATAGCTGGAAAGAAGTCCTTAAATAGAAGTTCTGAGGTAAAGGAAAATTCCATGCGTATCCGGCGAATCAGCGGTAAAGATAAAAATCAAGAGGGGGGCCACTCGTCCCGCGAATATAGCGACCAGACCAAAGCGGCCCTGAATTCGGCTATCGTCAATATCGTCCAGGCTATCGGCTCCAAGGCCGGAGTCCTCACTTTCTGGGATGAAAGCCGTAACTCGCCCGGCCAGTTTTCGAGCTATGGCCTGGCTGACCCGCTTCTGGACGAGCTAAAGCCGGTCATAAACGACCTGGTGACGCAGTTGCACAACCGGGTCCATACGGCTACCGGCGGCCACAGCACCGCCCGCTCCGAGGATTTCCTGGCCCTGCAGGCTGACATCCCGACTCCGCAGGGACCGCTCCACCTGATTTGTCTGCCCATCCAGGCCGATAACCAGTTTATCGCCGGGCTGTGTCTGATTCAGCCGTCCGTGGCGGCGTTCCCTTTGATGGGAGATGTGGCCGGGCTGCCAGATGCCGACCCGGTGGCCGGGTCGGGCGTTATTCCCGACCGGGGGGTTGAGGATGACGGTTTCCAGGGTCACTACGGCCTGATTCTGGACCGGAGTGACCTGGTGGCCCGCAACGCCAACCTGCTCAAACGCATGGTCGAGGAGCGCCAGTGGTTGGGCCTGGTCATCGAATACAGCGCCGACGGTATCCTGATTGTGGATAGCGAATGTAACATCGTCGGTTTTAACCCGGCTTTTTCCCGGATTAGCGGCTGGTCGGTCGAGGAACTGCGAGGCCGCAACTGCTGGGAAGCCCTGCGTATCTCGGCCACCCGTGGTGATGCTCACTGCGGGACTTTATGCCCTATCCGGCTAGGCACCTTTGTAAATAAGCCCGAAGAAGACCGCCGCAGCGAGGTGGTACTCGTCACCAAGGATGGCGAACGGCGCGACGTTGAACTGACCTACTCGGTTATTCAGTCCAGCGACAACCGGATTCTCGGTGGTATCCTGGGAGCCCGCGACATCACCGCCCGCAAGGAGGCCGAGGAGTTGCAGTCCACTTTCCTCTCGGTCATCAGCCACGAGTTGCAGACCCCTATCGCCATTATCAAGGGTTACGCCGGGCTTTACGCTGATGAAACGACCCCGCTCGAACCGAGCAAGGTCCGCGAGAAGATGCAAATTATCGAGGAAGAAAGCGAACGGCTGAGCAAACTGGTCGAAAACCTGCTCTACGCCTCCCGGTTACAGGCCGGTGGTGTCGAGTTGCAGCGTGAGCCGCTCGATATTGCCAGCCTCCTGCGCCGGGTCGCCAACAAGATGCGGAGCGTCAGCAAACTGCATAAAATCGTCCTGCACCTGCCCCCAGAAGAAATCCCGGCGGTAAACGCCGACTATGACAAAATCGAGCAGGTCATCATCAATCTCATCGAAAACGCCGTCAAATACAGTCCCGAAGGCGGCCCGATTATCCTGGAAGCCTACCCGACCAGCGAGGAAGTAGTTGTAAAAGTAACCGACCGGGGCATCGGGGTGCCGGAAGGCGAACGAAAGCGCATTTTCGAACGCTTCAGCCGCCTGGATAGCCGCTATGTCCGCGAACGCAAGGGGGCCGGGTTGGGCCTATATATATGCAAGGCCATTGTCGAGGCGCACGGGGGACGCATCTGGGTCGAGCCTTCTACCGGGGTAGATAACGGCAAGCCGTTTACGGGTTCGAGCTTTAGTTTTTCGCTACCTCGCCAGGAACCGGCCCACCTGCCGGTCCTCTTTGGCCGGGTTTAGCCCGTTAAGGACGGCGATTCTGGTTTTACGCTTTTCTTTGAGGTAAAATTAGAGGCAGGAGGAAATATCATGCGGAACACACCGGCCAGTAAGATTTTCCAGGGTAAACTTCTTTCCCTGGTCGATATTCGGGCTATCGAGCGGGCCCATCCGGGCCAGCCCGGCCTTTTTGAAATTGTAAAAGGGGACGGTTGGAACCGCTTTCGCTATGGCTTTGTGGTGGCCGAACCGGGCACCCCTTTGGGAGAAATCAGCCGGGTTATCCGGGAGTATCGTAAAAGTTTTCCAGGCGCGAAATTATATCTGAGCCAGGGTTGAACCGGGGCCGCTAAGCCGCGAAACAGGCTTTAGAAAAGAGAGTTAGGTAAAAATGAGCCAGACAGTCTTGGTTGTGGATGATGAGCAAAAGCTGGTAGACCTGGTGCGGGCCATAATGGAAAAAGAGGGCTACAACGTGGTGGAGGCCCACAACGGTTACCAGGCCGTCGAAAAGGTTCGCGAGTCGTTGCCCGACGCGGTTTTGCTGGACGTGATGATGCCGGAAATGGATGGTTTCGAGGCTTTGAAGGAAATCCGGCAGGCCAGCAACGTCCCGGTCATTATGTTGACCGTCCAGGCCACCGAAAATGATAAGGTGCGCGGGCTCGAACTCGGCGCGGACGACTACGTGGCAAAACCTTTCGACCACCGCGAACTCGCCAGCCGGGTTAAAGCGGTCTTGCGCCGGGCCGCCCTGCCCAGCAGCGTCAGCCGTTCTGAAGGCGAGCTAAAGATTGACGATTATTTGCAGATTGATTTCGATAAACGCGAGGTGATTGCCAACGGCAAACGCCAGAAGTTACGCCCGACCGAATACAAACTGCTCTACCACCTGGTCAGCAACGCCGGGAAACTCATGAGTCACGAGCAGTTGTTGACGAAAGTCTGGGGCCGGGAGTATCGCGACGACGAGCAATTACTCCGGCTTTACATAACTTATCTACGCCAGAAAATCGAGGCCGACCCCTCCCACCCCAAGTATATCCTGAACGAGCGCGGCCTGGGTTACCGTTTCGTGGATTACCGGACTCCCCAAAGCTAATTTTATCCGGTTAAATTTAGCACTGACCTTCCCGGTGCCCCCGGCCAATTTTATAAAACCTATAGAGTAGCAAGGTAATGTTCAACTTTGCTACTTTTTTAGCCCCCTTTACGTATATGTTACAATAATCACAAGTGGTTAAAATGCAACGGGGTAATAAAATAAATGCCGACTCCAAAAGATAAAGACAAAAATAAAAAGCTTCTCAAGGGGCCGATTTCGGAAGCGGAGTTCAACCAGGTCCGCAAGATGCCGCGCCAGACCGAATCCTGGGTCGAGGCGATTATCACGCGAGCCATGAGGGACGGCAAGTTCGATAACCTCAAAAATGAGGGCAAGCCGCTCGAAATCGAGGAAGAAAATCCCTATACCGACCCCGATATGCGCCTGGCCTACCGGGTGATGTCGCAGGCCGGGGCTGCTCCTGCCTGGGTGGACATGGAAAAGGAAGTTTCCCACGAAATCGAACAGACCAAACGCGACCGGGCCAACCACCGCCTCTGGTTAAACCGTCGTCTCGCTCAGATTAAGCAGGGGCCTTACCAGACTTTCTTGCGCGACCTGCGTAACCTGGCGGCTTTTCACGATAACTGGATGATTCAGCACGCCCAGAAGTTACGCCAGTTAAACGAGAAAATCGAGAATTTTAATGGGGCTTGTCCGGTTCCCCAGATTCACAAGGTCTTAATCCTGGTTGACCAGACCATCGCCGAGTTCGATAAGACCTGTCCCGGCATCCCCAGGGTTTAATAACGGTTAATAGAGCTAATAGAAAAGAAATAGAGCCCCACCAAAAGGTGGGGTTTATTAAATTCCCCTTTTAAGACCCCAAAGGCGGTTTAACTGGCCTGTCCGGCCTGGTTTGTGCTACTTTAAAGAACAAACTCTGCGGGAATCTTTATAAAATACGAAAAGGGAGATTATAATGAAAAAGGTGGGATTTATCGGGCTTGGCTTGATGGGTAGCGGCATGGCGGGCCGCCTTATCGAACATGGCTACGAGCTTACCGTCTGGAACCGTGATAAAAGTAAAGCCCAACCCCTGGTCGAAAAAGGCGCTAAACTGGCCGCATCCCCGGCGGAACTCGCTTCCCAGGTGGAAGTCGTCATTACAATGGTAAAAGACGATGCTGCCGTCCGAAAAATCCTGCTGGGGGAGAAAGGCGCTATCGCGGCGGCCAAACCCGGCACTACCTTTATCGACATGAGTACGGTGACGCCAGCGATGGGCCGCGAACTGGCCGACGTCTGTAAGGAAAAAGGTTTTCCTTTCCTGGACGCGCCCGTGACTGGCAGTAAAGGGGTTGCTGCCAGCGGGCAACTGGGTATCCTGGTCGGAGGGGAGGCTGCGACCCTCGAAACGGTCCGCCCGGTCCTCCAGGCTATGGGCCAGTCTATTACCCATGTCGGGCCGAACGGTTCCAGCGCCATCCTCAAACTGGCAAATAACCAGCTTACCGGGGTGCTTATGGCCGCCCTCGGTGAAAGCCTGGCTTTGTGTCAGGCCGCCGGGCTCGACCGGGAGATGTGCATCGAAACGCTGGTGGGTACGGTCAGCCGGGTTACCGGGATGAAAAAGCCCAAGATTCTAAACCGCGATTTCAGCACCGACTTTGCCCTCGAAATGATTCACAAAGACCTGACTCAGACCCTGCAAGCCGCCAACGAACTGACCCTGCCGATGCCGCTCCTGGCAACCGCTCGCGAGATTTACCAGCAGGCCCGCCGGGATGGCAAGGGTGAGCAGGACTTTTCGATTATCACCCAGCGCGATTAGAAATAGGAGAATACAGTGCCGTTTGAAACCGCCGCCCAGGCCGAAGATTTTATCTTTAGTTCGTACATGGCCGTCGAAAGCCGCCTTTCCGGCCCCGATGCCGAGACCCGCAGCCCGGAACTGGCCCGGCAACTCCTTGATGCCGTGGGTGAACCCGATGCTACCTTTACCTCTATCGTGGTCGCGGGCAGCAAGGGTAAGGGTTCTATCGCCTTTTTAACCTCGAAATTGCTGGAGTCCTTCGGCTACCGGGTCGGCCTGGTGACCAGCCCTCACCTTGTCAATTTCCGCGAACGCATCCGGTTTAATGGCCGGGCCATCCCGCCGGAGGATTTCGTGCGGCTGGTCAATCGGGTCGAGGGTCCGGCCCGCGAGATTATCGCCAGCCTACCCGAAGGCCGTTACCTGAGTCCGGCGGGGATTATCCTGGCCGTAGCCTCGCTCTATTTCGCCGAGCAAGACGCCGAGTTCGCCGTGGTTGAGGCCGGGCGGGGCGGGCAGTACGACGATAGCGTTGTGCTGGATAACCCGTTGGTCCTCTTTGGGCCGATTCTGCTCGAACACCCTGCCCAGCTTGGCGGCACCCTGGCCGAGATTGCCGCGACCAAAGCCGCCCTCCTGAAAAGCGGCGGGGTCGGGGTCAGCGCGCCCCAGGAACCTGAAGTGCTGGACGTGATGGTCGGATGGAGTTACCAGGTCGGCGGCGGGCTGGTGGTGACCGGGCGGGATGTGCAGGTAATCAACCCGCGCATCGTGGGCGATAAACTTCACGTTTCGGTCCAGGCCCGCTACAACCTCTTTGAAGATTTCACCCTGGCTATCCCGGCCCTCTACGAAGCGACAAATTTGGCAGTGGCCCTGTCCGCCTTCGAAATCGTCCGGGACGAGCAAGAGTTGCAAATGGATGAGAAAGAAATCTTGCGCGAGGCCATGGCAAACCTGAAATTTCCGGGCAGGATGCAAACTTTGTCCGAATCGCCCTTTACCTTGCTGGATGGGGCGATTGCCCGCTCGTCCGCCCAATCGGTCCTGGAAAGTCTTTCCCAGGATGGCCGCCTGTTAAGACCCCTGACCGCTATCGTGGGTGTCCCGGCGGATAAAGATTGGAAAGGCGTCCTGTGGGAGCTATCTTCGGTCTGCGACCACCTGATACTGACCGGGGTCAGGAATCCGCGCCTGAAATTTGCCGGTGCCGAAGCCGTAGAATTTGCCCGCTCGATTTTCCCCGCTTCAACGGTTATCGAGGAAGCCGGGGGTATCGCCGAAGCCCGCGCCATGCTGGGAAAATCGGCCCAGTTGCCTGCTACTACTTTAATCCTGGGAACACAATCGCTCCTGGCCGACACTTTACGCGACTATAATTTTGATTTAGAGCAAATTTGAACGATTCAGGTGGAACTTTTTCCCGTATTTGGCGTTTCACTTTTTAACAATATTTGTTATTGGGAATTATTGTTAGAAGCAGCGTTCTAATCTTCTTATAACCTCGCCCGGGGTCGTTGGGCTGACCCACGTGTTATAATGCTTTAAAGCCTTTAAGCCGGTGCTGTCTTAAAGTCATCAATTTTTCAGCAATACAAGGAGTATCTTTAATGTCCATCGCCTGGCAAGTTGCCGAACGCCTCGTCCAGAATGTCGAGAAAGTCATTATTGGCAAACACAAGGAAGTGGAACTTACCCTTCTCGCCCTCTTATGTAACGGCCATATCCTGATAGAAGACGTGCCGGGAACCGGCAAGACCACTCTCGCTAAAGCGATTGCCCATTCACTTGGCTGTACCTTCAAACGTATCCAGTTTACCCCCGACCTGCTGCCGACCGACGCCACCGGGGTTTCTATTTATAACCAGAAGACCGAACAGTTCGAATTCCGGCCCGGCCCGTTGATGGCCCAGATTGTCCTGGCCGACGAAATCAACCGGGCTACGCCCAAGACCCAGTCCGCCCTGTTGGAAGCCATGGAAGAACGCCAGGTTTCGGTGGATGGCGTGACCCACATCCTGCCCAGCCCCTTTATTGTAATGGCGACCCAGAACCCTATCGAATACGAAGGCACCTTCCCGCTACCCGAAGCTCAACTCGACCGTTTCTTGCTCAGATTGTCGCTCGGCTATCCTAGCCGTCAGAACGAAGTCGAACTTCTCGACCGGTTGCAGCGCAAGCATCCCCTGGAAAGTTTAGCCCAGGTCTGCACGCCCCAGGAACTGGTCGAAGCCCAGGAGGCGGTCCGGGAAGTCTACGTAGATGGTCTGATTAAAGAGTACATCGTGAACCTGATTGCCGCGACCCGCGAACAGGACGAGGTCTATCTCGGCGCCAGTCCGCGCGGTTCCCTGGCCCTTTACCGGGCTTCCCAGGCCCATGCCCTGTTGCAAGGGCGCAACTACGTTATCCCGGACGATGTAAAAGCCCTCGCCCCGGTAACGCTGCCCCACCGCATCATCATGAGCCCCAGCGCCCGCATGAAAGGGATAACCAGCACGGTTATCGTTGAAGGGCTCTTGAGCCAGATTCAGGTTCCGGGTTCCAAGGCGGGCTATCGGTAAAGCCTGCCTTGACCGGCTTTTAAGCGGTCACTTGCAGAATTATAAAAATGTCCTGGCTGTACGTACAATGTTGTAACCTGGCCGCACCCCGCCCGGCGTAAACTCTCCTGACCCTCTTAGCGCCTGGTCCGGTGTGTTGAGACTCTCGAATGAGGTCGAATGAAGATTTTCCGTTTTATCCTGGTTATCGTCATTATCGCGGTCCTGGCCCAACTCATCCATATTCGCCTGTTATTTGTCCTCGACTACGCGCTTATCGGTATGCTGGTCTTCGCGTTTGTCTGGGCGCAATTAAGCCTGCAATGGGTCACGATTGAGCGAAAAGGTAATGGCGACCGGGCCAGTGTCGGTGATTATTATGAAGAAGTAATCACCATGCATAACCGGGGGTTTCTGCCCAAATTGTGGCTGGAAGTGCGCGATAACTCCGAACTTCCCGGCCACCGCCTGAATTGTGTCCAGAGTCTCAGGCCCTTTGGCGAAGTCCAGTGGCGGGCCCGGACCTACTGCTCTTTGCGCGGGCGTTTCCGCATGGGGCCGATCCAGATTACATCGGGCGACCCCTTTGGCCTGTTCCGCTTCAAAAAGGATTTGCCCGTCAAGCATTACATCACGGTCTACCCTCCGACCTTTGAAATTAACCGCTTTGATTCGCTTTCGGGAGTCTTGCCCGGCGGCAATACCGCCAACCGTCCCACGCCCCATACCACTCCTAACATCACCGGTCTGCGCGAATACCGGCCCGGCGACAGCCTCAACCGGATTCACTGGGCTTCGACGGCCCGCCAGCGCAAACTTATCGTCAAGGAGTTCGATTTCGACCCGACCATTGATGTCCAGATTTTTCTCGACATGAACCTGAAAAATCACTGGGTCTTGAACCACGTCAACCGTAAAGGTGTGACGACCGCCCTCCCGGCCAGCAGTGGGGTTCGCTCGAACGACTCGACCGAGGAATATTCGGTGGCTGCTGCCGCGACCCTGGCCCGCCATTTCCTGGCGATTGGGCGCAGTGTCGGGTTTACCGCCTGGGGCCAGCATCACGAACTAATTTCTCCCGACCGGGGAGACCGCCAGCTTAATAAAATTATGGAAGCCCTGGCCGTTTTGCGGGCGCAGGGCAGCCAGGATTTCGGCCAGCTTATCGCTTCCGAAATTAGCCGCCTGGGCAGCACCGACACCGTAATCCTGATTACTTCTTCGACCGAAGAAGGTTGGGCCTCGGTACTGCCCCTTTTATTGCGCAAAAATGTAAAAGTGGCCGTAGTAATAGTTGAGCCCAGCACTTTTGGCGGCCCAGTCGCTTCGCCCCTGTTCGTACTTGGCTCCCTCACAACAATGAATGTCCCGGTCTACCTTGTCAAACGCGGGGATGACCTGACCCAGGCGCTGGATAGCCAGCTTGCCCGGTTAGCCGCCGAAGTTGTTTAAGTTCGGAGGGCGGCTAACTTTTATATAAAATATCCTGTAGGGAAATTTAAAACAGGAAGACAGTATTTTTAGCTTATGAGCACACGCACAAGAAAACTCGAACCTACTACCTTTGATAAATTCAAGCTGGAAGAAGGCTGGTTTAGCCTTTTCGCCCTTCTTCTCGCTTTCATGACGGTCGTCTGGTCAATCGAAGGGGCCCACTGGGTGGATGGCTCGAACCTCCTGCCCCGCGCCGCCCTGGTCAGTTTCTTTATCGGGTTCGGCCTTGCCAGGGTCCGTTTCGTTCCGACCCTGCTGGCCCATTCGTTTATCGTCAGTGTCGGATTGGTTTTTGTCGGTCTGCTCGTCTCGCCTTACGGCGATACCCAGTACGATGAATGGACCCGCCGCCTGGGCAGCACCGTTCTGACGGTGATCCGCTGGATCGAAGATGCTTTCCAGGGCCAGGCCCACGACAACAACCTGGTCTACCTGGCCTCGCTGACCTTTGGCGTCTGGATACTGGGTTATACCTCGGCCTGGATGCTTTTCCGCAGCCACAAAGCCTGGTGGACCCTGGCATTGCTCGGTACGGTCCTTATGGTAAACCTTTCCCAGAACCCACCCAACGCCATCTACAGCTTTTCCTTCTTCCTGATTATCGCCCTGTTACTATTGGTCAGGTTCAACGTCTACCAGGACGAGCAGCGCTGGCGGAGCCTGCGCCTCTATTTCCAGCCTGGTATCTGGCGCATGGCGATGGCGGTCGGCGGGTGCCTGGCCCTGGTCGTCATGGCGGTCGCGTTTGCCACGCCTTCATCCTCCCAGATTGAAAGTTTCGGGCAGGTGCTAAACAAAGCCAGCCAGCCTTTTAACGGTATCAAAGGGGTCTGGGATATTGTCGGGACCGGTGGAGTCGAACCGGGCGATGGCTTTAAGGGCCGCGCCACCACCAACTACAACACCCTGGCCGACTCCTTTACCATCGGCGGTCCTTTGCGCCTTAGCAACGACCCGGTCGTGGATGTCAAGACCGCCAGCAATTCCGCCCCTTCTTATCTTCAGGTCCAGACGATGGACCAGTATGACGGCAAGGGCTGGATTAATACCTACCAGTTGGCCCTGGACAAGTCGCCTACCGACCTGTTGTTCCGCAAGCTTTCCCTGGCGGCTAACCAGGCCCTCCCTACTCCCACCGATGGCGGTCAGCGCACCGACAAACTGAGCGTCACCCCCCTGGTGCCCGACTTCAACCTGGTGCTGAGCCTGGGCGACCTTATCAGCATGGATAAGGCTTCGCTGGTGGCTTTCCACTACATCAAGACTGACATCAACTCGAATTTGTCGGATTTCCAGCTTAAAGAAGTGCCCGATGGCAATGGCGGGACGCGCTCGGTCCTGGTGGATACCAAGACCGGCAAAGCGGTGCCTCCGGCGGCCCTCGACCTTATAAAATATCTCAAACAGGGCAGCCAGATGAACGAACTGGCTATCCCGCCGACTTTCACTTTCACCTATCTCAACTCTGGCAACGATTACCAGATGGGCGAGTACCGGATTGGTACCGATGGCAAACCGATCCGGGTGGCCCTGACCGGCAATTCCTTCACGCTCACCGATAGCAATAGCGGCTGGTCTTACCAGTTGCCCTCGATTGACGCGGTTAAGACCCTCAATCTGCAACCGGGTAGCGCCAAGGTCATCAACAAACTGAGCGGGGCCATCGTCAAGAATTCAGGTGGGCTGGCGACTGAGGTTGAATCGAGCGTTTACATGAGCAATGTCGGGGATTACCTGGTGACCCTCGAATCGCCTTACGCCCGTGGCGACAGCGCCAGGACCCGTTTTGAGGCCACCGACATCGGCCAGAAGGTTGCCGCCGAAATCAAGAAATTACAGGATGCCGTCAAAGGCAACACCGTATCGTACACCCTGGTCAACGGCAAACCGGCCTCGCTTCAATATGAAGGTTACGAGCCGAACTATGACGACCTGACCGGCGCCACTCTGACCCAACCGGTCGCCCAGGGTGAAGGCTACACCACCCAGGCCCGCCGCTATGGTGCCGACATCCAGACTTTGCGCCAGACCACTGGCGGCGATTATCCCGACTGGGTGACACAGCGCTATTTACAACTTCCTACCACTTTCTCGCCCGGCATCAAGGCCCAGGCCGAGGAATTGACGGCTGGCCTGACTACCAATTATGACAAGGCAATGGCTATTCAAAGCTATTTGCGCAGTCTGAACTATACGACCGACCCACCACCTACCCCGGATGGCCGGGACGAAATTGACTTCTTCCTGTTCGATAGCAAGAGCGGCTATTGCGTCCATTTTTCGAGCGCGATGGTCCTCATGCTGCGCAGCCTGGGTATCCCGACCCGCGAGGTAACCGGCTTTATCGGTGGCGAGTTCGATAGCTCCACCAATAGCTGGGTTATCCGGGGTAGCGCGGCCCACGCCTGGCCCCAGGTCTACTTCAACGGGGTGGGCTGGGTTGACTTCGAACCGACCCCGAACCAGGATAACATCCAGCGTCCGGCTGACCCCTCGGCGGTTCCACCCGAACCGATTAGCACTCCGCCCCCGGCGGCAGTGACGCCGGTTGCCAGCGATGGCAGCCAGTTGCCGGATGGCTCGGACCCGCGCATTGGCCGGGGCCTGTTGGACCCGAATGGCGGCACCACGCCTTCTGCCGGTTCGACCCCGCAGGAACCGGCCCCGGTTGGCCTTTATCTGATACTTGGCATTATCGCGGCGGTGGTTGGTATCTTCTTCGCCCGCCGCTGGTATCTCAAACGGGTCTACGCCGTACCGGACCTCTCGCCCCTGGCCCTCTATAACCGGATGAGCCAGTCGGCCCGTAAGGCCGGGTTGCGTGGGCGCAGTGGTATGACGCCCTACGAGTATGCCAAATATCTCAGCCAGCATCTGCCGGGAGCCAGCGCGGCGATTGACGCGATTACCCAGGCCTATGTGCGGCGACGCTATGGGCCGGAAAGTCCCGAACTGGAGGAATTGCGCCACCAGCAGCACCAGGCGGCCCTCAAGGAGGCCCAGGAAAAACTCAAATCTTCCGAGTCGGGCGGCCACGACGCCAAACCGGAAGAACTCTGGCAGTTGTTCAAGGCTCAAACCGACCTCTATCACGACGAAAGTTCGGCCAGGGTGGTCTGGGAGGACTTCCAGGAGGAGGTCCTGGCTTACCGCCGCGAAAAACGGATGGAGCGTATGACGCCGGAATTCGTAAAACTGCTCCGGCAACGGGGTAAGGTAAGGGCGTGACCTCGAAAACAGGCTAACCCCTAACCTGACCCGAAATAAAAACCCCTGCGATTCTTTTGTGAAAAAGGGAGTGACAGGGGTTTTTGATTCTAAAAACATGTTTGTAACTACCTATTAGTAGATACAAATACTATTCTTCTGAAAAAGCCTGTGCTATAATGGAAAAAATACTAAATTCAGAGAAAGCACCGTATTCAAGGAGGAATAACAGGATGTTTCCATTGGGGAAAGGTGAATATTCCAGGCAGGCCCATGTCGCCCTGCCCGAAGGCACCTTCGAAGACGAACATGGCCGGGAAGGTTTTTACGGGCGCGTTTCCCACCTCTACCACCAACACCCGCCAACCGGTTGGACCCGTATCGAAGGACCGCTCAAACCACGCGCTATCAACTGCCTCAACCTGCCGCAACCGGAACCTTTGCGCCGGGACGACCCCTTCGGTGAGCCGGTGACCTTCCTTCACAATAATGATTTAGCCGTCAAAGTGGTCCGCCCCGCCGGGCCGATGCCCTACTACATGCGCAACGCTGACGGAGACGATGTCTATTTTATCCACCAGGGAAGCGGAAACCTCGAAACCGATTACGGTCCCATGCTTTACGAACGGGGTGATTACCTGGTTATCCCGCGCGGCACCACTTACCGCTTTACCCCGGCCAGTGACCAACCGGGCCAGTTTTACCTTCTGGTCGAATCCTTTAGCGAGATAAAAGTCCCGGTCAAGGAACGCGGCATGCTGGGCGTAGGGGCGCAGTACGACATGGGGGTGGTCGAAACGCCGTCGCCCGTCCCTGCCGAAGAAGGCGACCTGACCGGTAGCCGTCCCGGCCCGCAGGGTGAACCCGAATGGGAGGTCCGTATCAAACGGGAAGGCGAGTACACCTCGGTCTTTTATCCCTTCAACCCGCTCGACGTGGTCGGCTGGAAGGGCGACCTCTGCCCTATCAAGCTCAACATCCGGGATTACCGCCCCGTGATGAGCCACCGGGTCCACCTGCCGCCGAGCGTCCATACGACCTTCCTGGCGAACAATTTCGTAATTTGCAGCTTTGTGCCGCGCCCCTTTGAGGCCGACCCCGAAGCTATGCGGGTGCCCTTCTTCCACCGCAACATTGATTATGATGAGGTGCTGTTTTACCACGACGGTAATTTTTTCAGCCGTCACGGGATTGACGCTGGGATGGTCACCTGGCATCCCCAGGGCATCCATCACGGGCCGCACCCGAAAGCGATTGGGGCCGTCAAAAATAAGGTCGAGACCGACGAGTACGCCGTGATGCTCGATACCCGCTACCCGCTCCACCTGACCGAAGCGGGCAAAGCCGCCGAGTGGCCCGAATATCACATGAGTTGGTCGATGTAGTTTAAAGTATTTCTGCAAAGGGGCCACACTTTTCGACCTGAATTGTAGTAATATAGCCGGAGATTTTTTATAAAACTCCGGCTTTTGTTTTATAACGAAAGGAATTTTGTGCAACCCTTATCCGGCATCCTGACCATCTCCTGCCCCGACCGCAAAGGCATCGTCGCCAGTGTCACGTCTTTCCTGGCCCAGCACGGCGCGAATATCCTTGAGGCCAACCAGCATAGCGACCTGGCCGACAAGGCTTTCTTCATGCGCGTCCAGTTCGAACTCGACGGTATGGACCTCGACCGCGACACTATCGGCCCGGCCTTTGCCGAGGTCGCCGGGTCCTTCGAGATGCAGTGGCAGTTGCACTTTTCCGACCGGCCCAAACGCATGGCAATCCTGGTCTCACGCCTCGACCACTGCCTCTACGACCTGCTCTTGCGCCAGAAAGCGGGCGAACTGGTCGCCGAAATCCCCCTGATTATCAGCAATCACCCCGATATGGAACCGGTCGCGCACAACTTTGGCATCCCTTACTACCACCTGCCGGTCGGCAAAACCAACCGGGCCGAGCAGGAAGCCAAAATCGCCGCCCTGGTCGAAGAACACCAGATAGATGTGATTATCCTGGCCCGTTACATGCAGGTTTTGACACCTTTTCTGGTCCAAAAATATCCCAACCGCATCATCAATATTCACCACAGCTTTTTACCGGCCTTCGTGGGTGGGCGGCCCTACCACCAGGCTTACGAACGCGGCGTCAAGATGATTGGGGCGACCAGCCACTACGTCACCGAAGAACTTGACCAGGGACCGATTATCGCCCAGGACGTGACCCAGGTCAGCCACCGTGACAGTGTCGAAGACCTCATTCGTAAGGGGCGCGACCTGGAACGTTTGGTGCTGGCTCGCGCCGTCCGTGCCCACCTCGAAGACCGCGTGCTGACTTATGGCCGCCGGACTATCGTGTTAGAATAATTTTTATACGCTTAAACTTATAACACCGTACAAATAAGAGATTGGAAAGAGAGCCATGACCCACCCGATTCAAGAGTACCGCAAGGATAATTTCCTGGTCAGCACCGACCCGGCCCGCCTCGATTTGGACGCTATCCACGCTTACCTGACCCGCGCCTATTGGGCGACAGGCCGCACCAAAGAGGTAATTACCCAGGCTGTTGAAAACTCGCTCAACTTTGGCCTCTATGATGGCGATAAGCAAATCGGCCTGGCCCGTGTCGTGACCGATTATGTCCTTTACGCCTACCTCTGCGACGTTTACGTCCTCGAAGAATACCGGGGCCAGGGTCTGGGCAAGTGGATGCTCGGTTGTATGATGAGCTATCCGGGTATGCGTGAGTTACGCCTTTTTACGCTACGCACCCGCGACGCCCACGGGCTTTATCGCCAGTTAGGGTTTACGGACCTGGCCGCCCCTGATCGCAACATGGAACTGTTTAACCCTGCGCAGCCTTAAGCCGGTTTAGAGTTAGGTTTTCGGTCGTTACCGCTTATTAAAATTAGGAGAAAATAATTACTGGCATAAAATAGTTCTAAAGACGGGGTTGACAGTCCCGGTGACGGCTGTTAACATATTCTTACAATTTAAGATTGTATAGACCGTGAGCAGGAAGAGTAGGCGGCGTGGTCCGGTAGAGAACGGGGGACAGGTGAAAGCCCCGGCGGAGACACAAAGCTGAACGTAGCCTGGGAGTCTTGGCCTCGAACCTGGCGCATCTGCCCGGCTAAAGGTCAACGAAATGTGGCCCGTTACCGCCGCCAGAGTGCCCGCCGAGTTTTCTCGCAGGCAAAATTAAGGTGGTACCACGTGAGAGTTTAGCTCTTTCGTCCTTTTATCGGACGGAAGGGTTTTTTGTTTTATAACGGATTTTTGTATGAAAACTTTAACTATCCAGCAGGCCGGAATAGACGATTTGCCCTTTTTGCGGGCTATGAACTGGGAGGCGGTGCTGGCCTCACCCAATTTCATTGCGGAGTACGGCCTGGACAAACTACGCCAGCAGGAGGATGATTACTGGCCGAATTGGACCCCGGAAAACGGTCCCTCTTTTATCGCCGTGGACGAAAACGGTCAGCGCCTGGGCGCGATTATGCTCAAAAGCCACGAACCGGGCTACGTACCGGTCCGGGGTTGGCGGTTTGGCATCGGTATCGAAGCGGCAGCCAGGGGCCAGGGGGTAGGCCGGAGCCTGATTGTACATTCCCTCGATTTTGCCAGGAATAGCGGCGCCCGCTACCTGACGCTGTTCGTAGACCCGGCCAACCTCCCGGCGGTAGCCCTCTATAAGAAACTGGGATTCCGCCCGGTAGGCCGCTTTGGTAGCCTGGAAGAAATGCGCCTGGAAGTCTAGAAAAGTGTTTAGTTTCTAGCCGGAGAAGACTAAGAACCGAGAACTAAACACAAAACACTAAGAACTAAACACTGAAAACTGACCGAGGAGAAAGAAATGAGCGAAACAACCGGAAAAAAGGAAATGGAAAAAGCCTATAACCCGGCTGCCGCCGAAGCAAAATGGTATGCCTTCTGGCTGGAAAAGGGTTATTTCACCCCTAAAATTGATAAGACCAAGCGACCCTGGGTCTGTATTATGCCGCCCCCGAACGTGACCGGGGCTTTGCACCAGGGCCACGCCCTCTTTGTCGGCCTGGAAGACGCCATGACCCGCTATCACCGCATGCTCGGTGAGCCGACGTTGTGGGTGCCGGGCAGCGACCATGCCGGTATCAGCGGCGAGACTGTGGTCGAGCGCAACATTATCCAGAATGAAGGCAAGACCAAAAACGACCTGGGCCGCGAGGAATTCCTCAAACGGGTCTGGGCCTGGATGGACGAATACCGCAACACCATCACCAACCAGATGGAAAAATTGGGAGCCAGCGCCGATTGGACCCGCCTGGCTTTTACGATGGACCCACAGCGCCAGCGCGCCGTGCGGGTGGCTTTCAAACGGCTGTTTGATGCCGGGCTTATCTACCGGGCCTCCCGTATAGTGAACTGGGACCCCAAGAGTCTGACTGTGATAAGCGACCTGGAAGTGGAAATGGAGCAGGAGCAGGGCTCACTCTGGTATCTTCGTTACCCTGTCAAAGACGCGCCGGACCAGTTCGTGACCGTGGCGACGACCCGACCCGAAACGATGCTGGGTGATACCGGTGTGGCCGTGAACCCCAATGACGCCCGCTACAACAACCTGGTGGGCAAAACCCTGGTCCTACCGCTGGTGGGCCGGGAAATCCCGGTGGTGGCCGATGAGGGCGTGGATGCCAGCTTTGGGACCGGCGCGGTGAAGATGACTCCCGGTCATGACCCGCTCGACTTTGAAATCGGTCAGCGCCACAACCTGCCCACCATCAATATCTTTAACCCGAACGCGACCGTCAACGAAAACGGCGGGGTTTACGCCGGGCTGGACCGTTTCGTGGCCCGCAAGAAGGTGCTGGCCGACCTGGAAGCGGGCGGCTACCTGGTCAAGACCGAACCTTATCTCCACAACGTGCCCTATAGCGAACGAAGCGGGGTGCCGGTGGAACCGCTGGTGCGCGAACAATGGTGGGTGAAGGTGGGGCCGCTGGCCCAACCGGCCCTCGAAGCCGCCTATGATGGCCGGGTCAAGTTCGTGCCGGAACGCTTCAAAAAGGTCTACACCGATTGGATGGAGAATATCCACGACTGGGCCGTCTCCCGCCAGTTGTTCTGGGGACACCGTATCCCGGTCTGGTTCTGCGACAACTGCGGGCACGTCCAGGCAGTCGAGGAAGAAAAACTGACTGCCTGCGAGAAGTGCGGCAGCACCGACAAAATCTGGCAAGACCCTGACGTGCTGGATACCTGGTTTAGCAGCGGAATGTGGCCGTTCAGCACCCTCGGCTGGCCGGATAAGACCGCCGACCTGGACTATTTCTACCCCGGCTCGGTGATGGAGACCGGCTACGAGATTATCTTCCTGTGGGTGGCCCGCATGATAATGTTCGGGATGCACTTCATGGACGGCCAGGTGCCTTTCCATACCGTCTACCTGCACGGCATCATCCGGGATGAAAAGGGCGCCAAGATGAGTAAGTCGAAAGGCAACGTCATCAACCCGCTCGACAACGTGAAGGAGTTCGGCAGCGACGCCCTGCGTTACACTCTCCTGACCAGCAGCACGCCCGGTGTGGATACCAAGCTATCCGTCACCAGGATTGGGGATAGCCGCAACTTTGCCAACAAGCTCTGGAACGCGACCCGGTTTATCAGCCTGAGCGGCCTGGAAGACCTACCCTACCAGGCCCCGGCCCTGCAACCGGACGCGCCCCTGGCTGACCGCTGGATTGTCAGCCGCTACTATGAGCTGGTCGCTAACGTGACCAAGAACATGGAGCTATACCAGTTTGGCGAGGCCGGGCGGGCCCTCTACGAATTCCTCTGGGGCGAGTTCTGCGACTGGTATATCGAGGTCAGCAAACTGCGCCTGAACAGCCCCGACCCCGCGACCAAACTGGCGGTCCAGCAAACCCTGGTGGGAGTGCTGGAAGGGAGTTTGCGCTTGCTGCACCCCTTCATGCCGTTCGTGACCGAGGAACTCTGGCAGAACCTGCCCCACGAAGGCGAGAGCATCATGATTGCGCCCTGGCCGACCGTGACGGGCCAGCCTGACCTTGAAGCCGTGGCCCGTTTCGAGGCGCTGCAAGAGGTCGTCAAAGGCATACGCAACGCCAAGAGCGAGGCCCACGTTGAAAGCAAGCGGGTGGCGGCGATTGTGGCGGCCCGGCCCGAACTTAAAGACCTCTTTGAGAGCGAGGCCGACACCATTATCCGGTTGGCCGGGGTGGATGCCGCCAAACTGGAAATCGTGGCCGATACCGACCTGGCCGAAGCGCCCCGCCAGGCGCTTAGCTTTGTGACCGGCGGCGCGACGGTTTACCTGCCGCTTTCGGGAATGTTGGACCTTGCAGTCGAGCAGACCCGGTTGAGCAAGGAAATAGAGGAAGCCCGCAAAGAGATTGAAAAGGGCGAAAAGACCCTTTCCAATTCTAACTTCGTTGACCGCGCCCCGGCGGCAGTCGTGGCCAAAGAACGCGAGAAACTGGCCGCCAACCGGGAGAAACTGGCCCGGTTAGAAGGCCGGTTGGCCGACCTGGCCGTCTAATGGACAGTCATACCCGTAGGTTGTGCTTTCGGGTGTCTAAGGTCCGTTGGCTAATGGCGCGGTCGAAAGAGGGTTGAATCGAAGGTCCTGGATTTAAATCTTTCTTCGACTTCAGACTGCTGAGGAGCCGGTTGGCGGGCAGAATGCCCAAAAATTGGCTTCTCAGATTCTAAGAATCGATGCAACTATTTTTAAAGCGGTGTCGTTTTAGATAGTGTAGGTAAATTATGCCGCGTTTAAAGTGCGAGATTGTTAAAAGAGACAGGAATCTGTTGAATTTCTTTTAACCAGGCAAAAAAAATTTGCAAAAAGTTTACGCTTGTGTTAATATCTCGACACAAATTATGCAGGGAACAATTTTCTTTCGACTCTCACTCTGCTTACATGAGGCGCTTTGATTATCTATGGTGATAAACAAAGACCTGTAAGAAATGCCGTAACAACGTACGCAAAGTACGCTCAACACAAATCCTGGGCTTTCTTCACACGGGAATGGCCGCACTTCACAATAAAGTACCAGTCGGCGTGCCTCTCCCAACCCAATCGGCATTAGCTCAAGCTAACTATCCAATGAATTTGCTACCTGGTTTGATTCAGGTGGCAGCCGCTAAAATCGGCTCGATGAGTAGGGATTTATCATTGGATTCTCCTGACAGCTAATTTTGCAAGCTCTAAAAGCTTTCTTGGGTTAGGTCAACCTTGTTTACACCATATGAGAAAAATCTTAATAGCAACCAAAATATGAGATTTAGAAGGGCATTTTAATGGCACCTTTGCTGGAAGTAAGAAATCTCAAGACCCAGTTTAAAAGTAAAGACGGCGTGGTAAAGGCCGTCGACGATGTATCATTCTATATTGATAAAGGCGAAACTCTCGGTGTGGTAGGCGAAAGCGGTAGCGGTAAGAGCGTTACGGCAATGTCTATCCTGCGCCTGGTCCAGGCGCCGGGCAAAGTGGTCGACGGCCAAATCCTTTTTGAAGGTCGCGACCTGCTCAAACTGGACGATAAAGACATGCGTAAGGTCCGGGGCAAAGAAATCGCCATGATTTTCCAGGACCCCATGACCAGCCTCAACCCGGTTTTAACCGTTGGCCGCCAGTTGTCAGAACCGTTAATTACCCACCTCGGACTTACCAAAACCCAGGCCCTAAAAGAATCGGTTGACCTCTTAAAGATGGTCGGTATCCCCAACGCCGCCGAGCGCGTCCACAGTTTTCCGCATCACTTCTCCGGTGGTATGCGCCAGCGCGTGATGATTGCAATGGCCCTGGCCTGCCGCCCCAAACTGATTATTGCCGACGAGCCGACAACCGCCCTGGACGTGACCATCCAGGCTCAAATCCTGGAACTGCTGGAAAAACTCCAGGCCGAAACCGGCACCGCTGTTATGCTAATTACCCACGCGCTTGGTGTGGTGGCCGGGATGGCCGACCGCATCAACGTAATGTATGCGGGCCATATCGTCGAAACAGCCACCAGTGATGAACTTTTTGATAACCCCCGCCACCCCTACACCATGGGGCTGTTGAAATCTATCCCGCGCCTGGACGAATCGCGCCGGGGCCGCCTCCAACCGATTAAAGGTTCGCCGCCCGACTTGCTCGATTTACCAAAAGGTTGCCCTTTTGTTTCCCGGTGCGAATATGCCCTGCCCCAGGCTGAAATTATCCTGCCCCAGTTGCGCCAGGTCCCTTCCGTTACGGATGGTGGCCGCAGCGAACATTGGATTGCCTGTCACTCCGAGGTTAAGATGGGCGACCCCCCGGTTCACCCCGCTCAAGAGGTTGCTTAAGTGGTTTGCGATAAATCAGCAACGTTTAAGAAAGTAAGGTCTTAATGAGTGAGCAAAATCTGAACGGGTCATCTGGCACTAATGGCGCTAAACCCAAACGCAGTATCGAAGTAAATCGCCATGCCACCACCCAGATGGACGATATGGCTCTTTCGACCGACCCAAATGTCCTTATGAGCGTGCGGGATTTGCAGCAACATTTTCCCATCAACCAGGGCATCATTTTTCAAAAGCAGGTTGGGGCTGTCCGGGCCGTTGACGGTATCAGTTTTGATGTACGTAAGGGTGAGACGCTTGGCCTGGTCGGGGAATCCGGTTGCGGTAAGTCGACAACCGGGCGCACCATTTTGCACCTGAGCAAGCCGACCGGCGGCAAGATTTACTTCCAGGGCCAGGATATTACCAATATCAAAGGCCAGGAACTGAAAAAAGTCCGCCGTCATATGACCATGATTTTTCAAGACCCTTACGCCAGTCTTAACCCGCGTCTGACAGTCCAGAATATCGTCTCCGAACCACTCGTCATTCATGGTATCGGCACACCCAAGGAACGTAGCGAAAAGGTCCAGGAGTTGCTTGAACTGGTCGGCTTGAGCCGCCATTACGGCAGCCGCTACCCGCACGAATTCAGCGGTGGTCAACGCCAGCGTGTCGGTATCGCCCGGGCCCTGGCCGCTTCGCCTTCTTTTATCGTCGCCGATGAGCCGGTCTCCGCGCTGGACGTTTCCATCCAGGCCCAGGTGGTGAACCTGATGGAAGATTTGCAGTCCCGCCTCAACCTGACCTACCTTTTCGTCGCCCACGATCTCTCGGTGGTCCGGCATATCTCCAACCGGGTAGCTGTGATGTACCTGGGCAAAATCGTCGAGCTAGCCGACCGCGATACTATCTATACCACGCCGGGCCATCCTTATACCAGGGCTTTGCTTTCGGCGGTGCCGATCCCCGACCCAAAAGCCGAGAAGCAACGCAAACGCATCATCCTGGCTGGCGACGTACCCTCACCCATCAACCCGCCACCGGCCTGCCGTTTTCACACGCGGTGCCCGTTGGTCCAGCAAATTTGCCGGGAACAGACCCCCGAATTCCGCGATATTGGCGGCGGCCACTTTGCGGCCTGCCATTTCGCCGAGGATGTGGCTGACGGCAAACTGGCTATGGTTTAATTGGAAATTATCCCGGTTAAGTAAGGTTCCTGGCGGACCTGATTAGCCCTTTTTTGGCACAACCCGCAGTTCTTAAACCCCGGTTCGCCGGGACCGTTTACCAGGTTTCAAATCCAGGCTAATTTTCTAGCTACTTGAAACTAACAAAAGAAGTAATAAGGAGAGATCCAAAAATGCATAAAAAAACACCGTTGCTGGTGGTTTTGGCGCTCGTAGCTTCCGCCCTTCTGGCAGCTTGCGGTGACAATACCGCGACAACTGCCCCGGCGACTACTGCCGCTGCGACAACCGCTGCCGCGACAACCGCCGCTGCGACAACCGCCGCTGCGACAACCGCTGCTGCGACAACTGCCGCTGCGACAACTGCCGCTGCTACCACGGCTGCTGCGACAACCGCCGCCGCTACTACCCCTGCGGCTACCACGGCTGCTGGCACGACCGCTGCGGCTGGTGGCGCGCCGAACCTGGCCCTGCAGGCTACCCTGTCCCCGGCTCCGGCTGGCGCTCCGACAGGCGGCACCTTTACTTACGTTTCCCTGGCCGGCGAACTGGCCCCGGTAATGCACCCGTATCCGAGCGCTGCCGACAACTCCCAGTCGGTTGCCGAAGCCGATTTCCTGATTTGGGACGGCAACATGGTTGAGTACGATTTCACCAACCTGGTCTGGGTGCTGCACTACGCCAAGGATATGAAAGTTAGCTCCGACGGCAAGACCTACACCTTCACCCTCCGTGATGGTCTGAAATGGAGCGACGGCTCCGATGTTACCGTAGCCGACTACCAGTACGCCTACGATAACGCCATCAAAGAAGACACCGCTAACCCGGATAACAACTTTGTTGGCCTGGAAGACCTCAAGAAAATTAAGTTGACCACCGATGCCAGTTCCAAGACTCTGACCTTCGCCCTGGACGATGTCTACGCGACTGACCTGGCCCTTTCCTATATTTCGGCGGTTCTGCCGGTTCCTTCCAAAGTCTGGCAGGGCAAGCCCTGGTACGATGCTACCAAGAATCCTGAAATCACCAAGCCGACTGTAACCAATGGTCCTTACACTTTCTCCGGTGGTGATGCCAAGTCCCAGTACACCTTCAAAGCCAGTTCGAACTGGTTCCGCGGTAAATCCATCTACGATACTATCGTCTTCAAGCCCGGTTCCGCGACCACCGTCGTTGAGTCGGTTAAGACCGGCCAGGCCGATTACACCTCCAGCTTCCCGCCGGCCCAGTACGCCGCCGCCAAGCAAGACCCGAACCTGAACGTTTATGACTGGTCGGCTGTTAACGGCACCTACTACTCGGTTGATTACAACACTCGCCGCGCCCCGTTGAATGACAAAGCCGTGCGTATTGCTATCAACTACGCGATTGACCGCGACAACCTGATTAAGCTGGCCCAAAACGGCCTGGGTACTCCCCAGTACAGCTTTGTCAACCCGCAGAGCCCGTACTACAACAAGGACGTCAACCAGTACAAATACAACCTCGACACCGCCAAGAAAACCCTGGCCGATGCCGGTTACAAACTGGACGGCGGCAAACTGATGGGCAAAGACGGCAAGCAAATTACTTTGAATGTCGCTTTCCCGACTTCCAGCAACCCCCGCAAGTTGATTGCGACCTACCTGCAGCAGCAGTTGGGCCAGCTTGGTATGGCAGTGAACGTTGACGGCAAAGAATTCAACGCCTTCCTTGACCAGGTTTATAGCAAATACGACTTCGATATTTCGCTGGGCGCTTCCGGTGGCGGTTTCCCTGACCCGGATAGTTTCAAATACTATGCCACTTCCGATGGCAGCCAGAACGATACCGGTTACGGCAATAAAACGCTGGATGACCTCTTCGCTCAGGGCGCCAAAGAAACCGACCCGGCCAAACGCAAGACCATCTACGACCAGGCCCAGAAGATCTTGAGCGACGACTCGCCTTACTTCTTCCTGTGGAGCCTGAACAGCTTCGAACTGTTCAGCAAAAAGGTTCAAGGTGTTCAGCCCGGCTTCAAGGGTTCCTATCACGGCTTTACCAATGGTGACATTACTCGCTGGTATACCCAGGCGTAGTTAAGCACCGGAATTGGTAGGAAGTAGCGACCACACTCAGCTAAGAGTGTGGTCGTTACTCCCGCCGATAAGGTCTATAATTTTGCGAGCTACCCCGGTTTTTATTGCAGGGGCCGGGGTAACTGCTCATTTTCAAAAAGCACACAAATAGTAATCTTAAACCAACAATAGTAATAAAGAAAATAAAGAGGAAGAAGGCAAGTAATGCGGCGGTTTATTATTCGCAGGGTATTGCAATCTATACTTTTAATCTGGGCGGTAATGTCGCTCACATTTTTGTTAATCAATATTGCGCCCGGCGGGCCTGACGCCATCCTTGCCCAGAATCCTAAACTGACCAAAGACCAGATTGCAGCTATCCGCGAGAGCTACGGTCTCAATAAACCACTTTACGAACAGTATATTGTCTGGATGGGCCGTATTGTCACTTTTGATTTTGGGCGTTCCTATACAAACCCTTTCCCGGCGGTCCAGCGTGTCTTTGAAAGAGTGCCGAATACCGCCGAGCTTGGCCTGGCCAGTTACTTAATCGGGATGCTCGGTATCCCTATCGGTATTTATGCGGCCCGTCACCGGGGTAAGTTCGGGGATAATTTTATCCGGGTTGTCACGGTAATCGGGAGTTGTATGCCGGTCTGGTGGATTTCCCTGATGGTAATATTTATCCTGGCGGCAACTCTACGCTGGTTCCCGCAGGGTGAGGGCCAGGGCGGGGTCCTACCCTGGTTCGTGAACCTGATAATTCCGGCGGCTTTGCTTTCTACCGGCACATTGATCAGTTTTACCCGGTTTGTCCGCGCCGAAACACTGGAAGTTCTCAGCCAGGATTATGTAAGAACCGCCAACGCCAAGGGTTTGGCCGCTGGACAGGTCAATCGCTGGCACGTTTTTCGCAACTCCCTTATACCCGTAGTGACTCTGCTCGGTTATTTGTTGCCGACCCTGGTCAGCGGCGCTATTATTACGGAACAAATCTTCCAGTGGCCGGGAATGGGCCGCCTCTTCTACCAATCGGCGGTAAGCCGGGATATGCCGGTGCTGCTATGCATACTTTACATAAGCACTATTTTGACGGTGCTTGGCACTCTGCTGGCCGATATAGGGTATGGTCTGGTTGATCCGCGTGTTCGATACGACTAGAGGAAGCTGGTTTGGACTTTCAAGCCTTGAGAAAGAGATATAGGTAAAAGCATGAGTCAAACAACTACTCAAGTTACGGCGGGACCGGATGTGCAGCAAGTAACTTCCCGCCGGAAATCACAATCACGCGGGTTCTTTCTCTCCGGGTTTATCCGGTTCCTTAGCGCCCCCCTGAATGTTATTTCGCTGGTTGTTTTTATTATAATTACGGCAATATGTTACAGTTCCGGGTTTATTGCCACCAATATTGTTCACCAGGAACGTGACACCATTGATTTTAACCTGTTAACCCAGGGTTTTCAGCCCCCGGTAGGGCCGGGTGTGGGCGGCCATATCCTGGGGACGGATGACTTGGGCCGTGATTTGCTGGTGCGCGTGTTATACGGCGGCCAGGTTTCCATTACCGTGGGTCTGTTGGCGGCTATTTTCTCGGTTTTTGTAGGTACCGCTATGGGCCTTATTGCCGGTTATTTCGGCGGCAAAGTTGACGACGCAATAAACGCGATAGTCCAGATTATTTTTAACGTGCCGAGCCTGTTCCTATTAATTATCCTTTCGCTCTTCTTCAAACCCGACATTTTGAGCCTTTCGATAATTATTGGCTTTTTGATCTGGCCCGGTGGTACCCGTCAGATTCGCGGCCAGGTCCTGAGCTTACGCAACCGTGAATACGTGGATGCCGCGCGCGTGATGGGGGCCAGCAACGTGCGGATCCTGCTCAAGCATATTTTGCCGAACGTGGTATCAACGATGCTGGTCGTGGCCGGGTTTGATATTGTAGGCGCTATGTTAACCGAGTCCGGTCTGAGTTACCTGGGGTTTGGTATCAGCGTCCCGATTCCAAGCTGGGGCAATATGCTCAGTGATTCACAGTTGTTTTTCACCACAGCGCCCTGGATGGTCTACGCGCCGGCCATTGCGTTCTTTATCACGGTATTGTGTGTCTACCTGATTGCCGACGGGTTGCGCGACGCTTTCGACCCGCGCTTGCGCGAACGCTAGGCCAGGCTGGTTCGTTTCTGGCTTCCCCGAAGGGTTGGGGTTTCTTATAAGTCTTAAAAAAGCTGTCCAGCGGTATGTCCAGACAAATTCGTTCTTTAATCTGTCTTCTACCTTTTGTGCTGGGGCTGCTGGCAGCTTGTTCTGACCAGGCAACTCCTACCCCGTTGCCTGCCAATTCTCCCCGGCCCTTTACGGTGACCGCGGCTCCTTCCGATACCCCGTTTGCAACTCAGACTCAACCGGTCCCCACCAACCCGGCCACCGATACCGTCGCTCCTACCGCTTCCAGTACCGCTCAACCTGCTCCTACCGTTACACCTTCCCCGACCTTACAACCGACGCCGACCCCGGCCCCGGTAGTTACGCCGACTCCCTTGCCAACGACACCCGTTTCCCTGGTGACTCCTCTCCCGGCGGTGCCTTTCCAGCCCATCCATCGTTCTGGCGGGACTCTAATGATCGGGGCGCTTACCAGCGACTATAAGGACCATAATTTCTCCCCCTACGCCAGCGATTTGAGCGATGTCTCCCGGCACCTCCAGGCCCTGACCTGGAACGCAGGACTTTTATTTCTCGACCCGGTCAGCCTCGATTGGAAGCCGCTGGCCGCGAAGGCCCTGCCCCTGGTGGAAATGGGCGGGCGCAGGCTGACTTTCCAGTTACGCAACGACCTCTTTTGGAGCGATGGCAGCCCTATCCTCGCGACCGATTACATTTTTGCCTTTAACAATGCTATTCTCAAGGAAAATCGTTACCCTCACCTGGCCGATTTACAGCACATCCGAAATATCGCAGGGCCAGATAATAAAACCCTGGTCATTACCTTTGACGATGATTACGCGAACGCGCTGGAAATTATAAAGCTGCTTGAACCGTTACCCGAAAAGGTCTGGAGGGTGTATCCCTCTTTCTCCGACCCGAATCTCAACCCAGAAATCACCCATCCCTCGGTGGTAAGCGGCCCGTACTTGCCGGACGCCACGGCCCTTAATTACCAGTTGCAGCCGAATTACTACCTGGGGCGGCCTAATTTCGACCGGGTGAGCCTGGTCCTGGCCGGGTCGCAGGCCGAACTCATTACCGGGCTTAAAGCGGGCAGTATGAACTGGATTCTGAATGACCTGACGGTCTCGGCTATCAGCGACCTCCAATCCTCCAGCGACCTATCGGTATATAGTTGGACACCCCAGGATGCCGGGCAACGCTATATCGGCTACAACCTGGATAATGCTTTTTTGAGTAGTTCGCAAGTCCGCCAGGCCCTCAATCGCTCATTGGATATACGCAGTTTGATTTCGGTGGTTGAAAAAGGCCAGGCGGTCGAACAGACCACTTTCCTGCCCGCCAATAACCCCTATGCCGTCAAACGGACGCCCACTCCGAGTTTTAATCTCAGGGAGGCCCAGGATGCGCTCAAAAATAGCGGCTATTACCCGCGCGATGCCGATGGGGCACTGGCCGACCTTGCCGGGAAAGCGGTCGCGCCACTTCAACTCATTTATCCCGACAATATTGCCCAGGCGGCCTTAATTGCGGTCTATCTCCAACAGCAATACAAGCAACTTGGCCTGGAAGTGGACTTGAACAAGCTTGACCCGGCGACCTATGTTAAGACCCGCGCTGCCGGGAAGTACGACCTGGAAGTGGGTTTACTAAAAATACCGGGCGCGCTCGACCCTGACGATTTTAAGGCTCAATTCGTTACCCAGGGGAGTTTGAATTTTAGTGGATACAGCAATCCGACGGTGGACAGCCTCTTTGCCCAGGGGTTGCGGTTGGACGACCCCTCCCAGGATGCTCAGCGTCACCGGGTCTACGAGCAATTGCAGCAGATGCTGGCGGATGACTCGCCTGTCTTTTTCCTGTATACTCTACAGTCGAGTACGGTTATGGCTCGGAGCATCGACCCCGGTGGGGCAGGTCTGGTGAACCTGGCGCGCTGGCAACTGGCCTGGGACGCTTTCCCGGCCATCTTCAACTGGTATCAGCGCGAAGCGGCCTGACCAACCAACATTATATTGGGCCGAGCAGGCTAAATAAAGATAGGAGCGGAGAGAGAAACCATGCTAGGGGCGCGGGTAGCAAGTGCGGTTGTATTGATTCCGGTGGTGCTGCTTCTGCTCTGGCTGGGGCCGGAAACGACCGCTATTACGACGGCAGTAGCCTCGGTGGTCGGGGCCTACGAGTTTTACACGATGGCGGCCCGGTCGCCTTTCCACTTTCGGACTTTCCAGGTCCCCGGCTATATCGCTGCCGCCGCTTTCAGCGTGGCGGGCTATTTCAAAAGCCCGGTGTGGATGCTGGTTATTATTGTGGCCCTGGCCGTCCTCGACGCGGCCTACGCCTTTCTATATTTGCCCCGCCAGACCGCCCTTACTACCGACAATGGACCCGCGACCCTGACCACTCCCGGCCTGAACTGGTTGATTTCCCTGTTCGGCCCGGTTTATGTCGGCCTGCCGCTGGGCCTGGTGGCCTTTATCCGTCACGATTTTGGCGGGGATGCCGCTATCTGGTGGGTGGTGCTGATTTGCCTGGGTACCTGGGGCGCGGATACCGGCGGCTACTTTTTTGGCCGTTTCTTCGGCAAACACAAGCTTGCCCCCAAAATTAGCCCGAAAAAGACGGTCGAAGGTGCGATTGGCGGCGTCATAACGGCTACCATCGGCGTGGCCCTGGTCGGCGGTTTGGCCCTGAATATGCCGCTCTACTGGACTATCCCGCTCGGCATTGTCCTGGCGATTGCCTCAATCGTGGGCGACCTGTTCGAATCGTGGATTAAACGCCGCTTCGATACCAAGGACTCAGGCAAACTTATTCCCGGCCACGGCGGTCTGCTCGACAGGATTGATAGTTTCCTGGCGGTTTCGCTTATCACTTATCTTTTTATCCTGTTTTATCACTGAGAGTAAAACCCGGATTTGGGAAGGATTTTGCATATGACGACTGAATTCACTGCCAGCGCCGGACGTGATTTCCAGGTTAACGGTCTCAAGATTCACGCGAATACCTGGGGCGAGTTCTCCACGCCGGAGAGGACGGTTTTTCTTATTCACGGTCTCAGCGCCAACAGCATGTGCTGGGCCGGTCTGGGGCCGGAATTGGCCGGGCGCGGCTGGTTCGTGGTGGCGCCGGACCTGCGGGGGCGCGGTTTTAGCGACAAACCGGCTCACGGATACGGGACGCCTATACACACAAACGATTTGCTGGCGCTTGCCGACGAACTTGGTATCGAGCGTTTGAATCTGGTGGGACATTCCCTGGGGGCAATTATCACCCTGTTCCTGGCGGCCATCCACCCGGAGCGGGCCGGTAAACTGGTCCTGGTTGACGCAGGTGGGGTTATTCCCGAAGATACGGTCCAGGCGATTGCGCCCTCTATCAAAAGGCTGGATACGGTTTATCCCTCGCTGGAAACCTTCTTGGAACTCATGAGCAAGGTGCCGCTCTACCAGTGGAACATCTTCTGGGAGAATTACTATCGCTACGACGCCGTGGTCAGGCCGGACGGCACCGTTACCTCCGGGGTAGCCAGGGCCACCGTGGAGGAAGAAAATTTCGTAACGGCCCATACCCGCTTCGAGCTTTTGCCTAACTATATCAAAGTGCCGACCCTGATTGCGCGAGCGACGGTCGGGCTGTTGGGGGAAGGCCGGGGTTTAATCCTCCCCGCTGCCGAGGCCGAGCGGATGCAGGGAGTAATCCCCGGTAGCCGGGTAGTAGCCATTCCCGGTACAAACCATTACACAATTATTCTTTCGAAAGATTTCAAAAACGAGGTTACGGCCTTCCTCGAAAGTTAATACCTGATATGAAAAAAGAGGGCGCAAAGCCCTCCTTTTTATTTTATATTGAGCGAGAGAGTTAAACAAGCGTTAACAAAATGAAGCTTTCCCCTGGGTTGAGCCCGAAAATTACCCAAAAGTATATTCATATTGGCATAGGGTATGCTACTTTAAATCGGCGAAGGCATAAAAGTATTCCCCGGTTTTAGGGATATACGGTTGAAGGCTTGTGAGTATTTCCTGCCCGGCAACTATAACACCCGCTGAACAGGTAGGATATGTTTGTAATGAAATTCGGAAACGGAAAGAGAGATAATAATGACTTCTGTCGCTAAAAATAAACTTTATGATGTCAATCAGATTCGGGCCGATGCCAGGAAAGAGATTGAAGAAGGCCCGGTTACGCCTGATTACAAGCTCGACCTCAACGAAACTTACCAGCTCATGAACGAAGCGTTAGCCAGCGAAATCCTGTGCGTGTTGCGCTACCGCCACCACCAGGTTATCGCCAAGGGCATTGATTTCCCCCAGGTTTCGGCTGAATTTGCCGAACACGCCGAGGCCGAATACGAGCATATGATGATGATTGCCGAACGGATCGACCAGCTTGGCGGCGACCCCGACTTCAACCCGGCGACGGTTGCGGCGCGTTCCTCGACCGAGTACGGCAGTTCCGGCCCGAAAGTAGCCCTGGACCAGCTTATCAAGGAAGATTTAGTCGCCGAGCGGGTCGCGATTGAAATTTACCGCAAGCTTGTGCAGCATTTTGGCTCCGAAGACCCCACCAGCCGCCGCATGTTCGAGAAAATCCTGGAAGACGAGGAAGAACACGCCAACGACCTGGCCGACTTGCTGGCCGCGATTGACCCGCGCAACAAGCCTCAATAAGCCCCGGCTTTTAGCTGAAAATAAAACTACTCCCAAAACCGGGAGTAGTTTTATTTTTCCAGGGTTGTTTCAGGCAACCAGGGGCTTATTCATCGGCCAGTTTGATAGCGACTTCCACGTCCCATTTGGTTTTGCGGTGTTCGACTTTAGGGTCGGTCAGGTAGGCTTCGTAGCGGGCGCGAAAGCCGTCACCCTTGGGGTCGTCCCAGCGGTCCCACTTCAACCCGTTGTCCCTGGCCCACTCTATCAGGGTTTTGTTACCGGTATAGCCGTTTCCCTGGAAAATAAGGCTGGCAAAGCGGCCCGCCGGGATTTTACCCGGTTTAACCCGTTCATCGCCGGGTAAGGGTGTTGTAACCGGGAACCCCACCTCAATATCCATTTCGCCTTCCATGTCTATGACGTGATAGCGCAGGAAGGGTGGCCCGGCTAACTCTACCCCTTCTTTCTTTTGCCAGGCGTTCATCTCCTTGAAAAGTTTATCTATATGTTTGAACATCCCTTTGAAGGGGGTTTGTATCCTGATGCCCATATAGGTCACTTCAGGCCGGGTATCAATTTTGGGTTTGCCAAGCTTCGTCGCCATTCAAAAGCCCCTTTCTATTGCAAGGAGAATTAAAAATAGTTTTGAGAATTCACCTATTCTAATCATAAGGAAATTATCCTCTTTGAGCCGGTTTGGAGCCTTGCGAACCGGTTTAAGTTTACACTCTAAAGCTACTTGAGAGTCAAGAGGGCCGTCTTTAAAAGATTTAATTTATTGTTACATAAGCCCTCATTGTAATCAAACTGTCATAAAATTAGCCTGAAATGTAACATTCCCCCCCTTTTTTTGTTTGACATAATGTGTTAGAATAGCTCTAAAATTGCCGCGCGCTAAAAGAGGAAAAATATGCAGGAAAGCATTGAACAGTTCCTTAAATTCCTGGCCGATGATAGGGACTTTTCGGAAAACACACTAGCCGCTTACAATAATGACCTGACACAGTTCCGGCAGTTCCTGCAAGGAGAAACTGTTTCAGACATAGAAGAAGGGCTTTCCGGCGATAGCGGGTCGGAAACAACCGGCGGCGAGGTCAGGCACAGCCGCGGTAAACACCCCCAGACAGCGGAAACGGTCCCTTCGGGAGAACCTCCCTCTGATAAAACAATTGCTATCAATGGCCGGGTTTTGCCCGTCGGGTTGGGTTCCGGCGAGGATGCTAAAACCCCGGTAGACGGTAGCAACCTTTCCCAGGATAATTTGGTCCGCGAATGGTCCCAGGTTAACAAGGACCAGATTTTGGGCTACATGAATTTCCTGAAAGACCGTAAATATGCTGATAGCACAGTGGCCCGGAAGATCGCGGCGGTCAAGTCGTTTTTCCATTTCCTGACTGATAAAAAGGTTATTCCTGGCGACCCCACCGCGCACCTCGATTCGCCACGGGTCAACAAGTACCTGCCCAAGGCTATCTCGGTCAACGATATTCGCCGCCTTTTGGAACAGCCTTTGCACCACAGCGGGCCGGAAGCCTTGCGCGACCTGGCAATGTTGGGTCTGCTCTACTCCACCGGGATGCGCGTCACCGAACTGGTGACGGTCAATATGGACGATGTAGACCTGGAAAATAACAAGGTGCGTTGCGCCGGGAAGGGCAGCAAGGCGCGCATGATCCCGATCCGGGCCGACCAGCAAATCGCCCTGGACGCTTACCTGAACAATGCCCGGCCTCAACTGGTCGGCAACAACGGCGAGACGGCCCTTTTCGTCAATCACCGGGGGCACCGCCTGACCCGGCAAGGTTTCTGGCTCATCCTGAAAGCCTACGCCGACGAAGCCGGGATTGCCGATATTACCCCGCATACTTTACGCCACTCTTTCGCAGCCCACATGCTCAGCGAAGGCGAGAATTTGCGGCGGGTTCAGGAGTTGCTCGGTCACGCCAGCGTCAGCACCACCCAGATTTACACCCAGGTCAACGCCTCGGTAAAACGCAGCGACCCAAAACGGACCATCAAGATTGGCCGGGAAGAAATGCCTATCAACAGCGCCGAGGATGGGGATAACGGGTTGCGCCGCCGCCGGGCCAACCAATCGGCCTGACACGGCGCGGCTAACATTGGATAAATAACCAATGTTGCTAATAAGAGAGGCTAAAGG
>MKTJ01000076.1 GCA_001898225.1 Chloroflexi bacterium 54-19 | reverse complement strand
TTTTGAGCTTAAAGTTCAGGCTAACATTTTGGCTTTAGCTTTCACCAACTACTAGCAATCAAGGTAATAATTATTGTCCTTTCACAATTTAACAATTAAAAATGGAACAAAATTTTGTTATTTGCGTCTTTGCAAATAATTTCAAAATGAAAATTTTCGACATTGTTTTCAACAAGGTATTTTGCTATAACACCAACTGGCTTTTTAACTTGTTGAAGAATTTTCTGGCTTAGATCGTTGGCTTTTTCCAAAATTTTTAAGTCATTTATCTGTTTGTCCAAAACCAAATAAGTTAAATATTCTTGATCTGACATAGACTGCTTTGCTTCAACTTTTTCTACCAACTGTCTTTTAACTACACCAAATAAATTATGCCTAAGTTCCAGCATTTCAATGGCAACTTCTTGTTCAGTTGGATAAACTATTTCACCATCTGGTGAAAGTGTATTGGTGCGTTTTTGCAGATAGTACAAGGCTTGATCAGTTGACCATTTTTCAACAGGAAGTGAAAAGTCGAAATGGTAGTTTCTCATGCCATTTTCATCCCATTGATCTTTTGACCATTGTTCAAATTCTGCAATTTGTTCAGGAGTAGGTTCGTCATTATCAAGATTTTGAACATCATCTTTTTGTTGGTCTGCCATAATTAAATTTCCCTTTCTAAAATTACATCAATATTGATCAGTTTCGATAATTTCGGACAACTCATCACCAGCTTCAACAGTGTTAGATGCTGGTAAAAGCTTTCCTTTTCGAATCGCTTCAAAAGCAGCAGGGTCACGGTATGCATCACCGTTCACATATTCTATTTTCCAGGTGTAGTTATCATCATTTTTTTCTTTTTCGATAGCAGCCACGCGGAATGGCGAGTCCAAACCTAAAAGTGCTGCTTGCTGCTTCAATGCTTGTAAGACAATCTCACCAGCGCGATAATCGCCATTTTTCATTTGGTCGGAAAAGGACTCTTTGATCTCATCTAATTCTGCTAAGGTGTTTGCCAAGATTTGCTTCAATTCATTTCCAAATTCCATCCACCGTGATGCTTGAATTTTGCGATTGTCCGAAATGACTGTATTTTTGTTTGCATTTACAAGTTTGGCTATTTCCGGCCATGTCAGTCCAGATGTTCGTAAGGTGAAAACTTTCATCTGTCTTTCTATGATTTTTGGATCTGTTGCATAGCCGTATTTTGGATCAAAGGGAATTGGTGAATTTAATATCACGTCAACTGGATCGTTACTTGGATCGTTACTATTTTTGTTATCAACTAACATCTTTTGCATCCTTTCGTTTGAACAGTCTTGTTAATGCATAGGGTTTACTTGGAGTGTGACAAACAAGACCGAAACCGTTAGTTATTTCCTATTTTTCTACTATCTTTTGAAATCAAGCAGTCTAATTTCTTTGTTATTCTTGTTTGAACAATTCAACAAATGGTGTATTGTCGTTAACAGGTTTGAGAAAAATAAAAAGTCTTTCGACTTTGGTTCTTTGAACAATTTAGTTTTGAATTTTTATTTTCTGTTTCCAGATTTTTCACATGCTGATTTTTGATATTAGGGTACATACAATTTTGGTTTTGATTTGCTTTGTGTAAGTTACCCATGTACCGCCACCATGTGCAAAGCCCAAAAATAAACCGCTGGACTTCGAGGCTCGTTGATAGTGTTGCTGGAATAATACCCTTTAAGGGGTTTGTCAGGTCACTAAACAGCTTACAGACAGTTTTAGGGGTTATCCTGGTAACTCATTCGATCTTCAAGATTGTTAATGTGCGATTGGTATTTAGACTTGATTCTCTTACACTGCTATACCTTTAAGCTTTGCCCTATATCTAGCAATGTACTCCTTATGCTTGCCAGGGTTAGAGGTGCGCCATTTTCTTTTACATTCCTCAAATTTATCAGGGTTATTAAACTGCCATCTCTTTACCTTTTCTGCATTTGTCATAATAACTTTTCCTTTCCTTTGTCCTTTAATTGAGATTTTGAGGCTAATTAGTTAGTGAGTTAGTTTCGACACCTGATTTTCCAAAAGTACCCACATGAGAATTTATTTCAAATACTTTATAGAAACTACCTTACGAAACTAACTCACTAACTATCTGAACTCAACTTGCCTTTTTAGAGGCTGCCTGCTGACTGGTAATATCAGACAAAATAAGAGAAACACCAGAAAAATAGAGTTTATTTGCAGTACCAGTGTACGTTTTGAAGCCTCTTTCATCCATTGCTTTTATAAAGGTACGCTTCTTCATAGGATCTTCTAAGTTTCCTTTTGCATAACCAAAATATGCTTGATACATATTTGAAACTAATACATTATTGCGCTTGTCCTTAGTTGTTAAGTCGTTCAGAAATTCAGCCAAAATATCACTCTCGACCTTATAAGCTTCAGTAGCATCAACGACCTCTATTGGTGTTACAAGCCCTTCTTGCTGCCATTTCAGATAACCTTGAATTGACCAATTCAAAATACCAGACAGTTCTGATTTTAATTTTTCCTCTAACGTGTAATCTTTTTCGTGATCTTGAATGGTTACTTCAAAAGGAATCATTTTTATTCTTCGCCAAATTCCTAAATCCTGCCCTTTTATTTCAGGCTTATGATTTGCAGCAATCCATAACTTGAATAGTGGCTTAAATTGAAATTCATCCTGGTACAAATGTCGTGCAGTTATTTCTTCACCACCAGTCAAGTCTTTCAACATACTTTCATTAAATCTTTTTCCAGCATCGGGTTCACTAGCAAAAACAAATCTTGAACCGGCAAGCCTTGCAATATCTGGTGATGATGCACCACTATTTACTTTGTTTTTCTCTAAGAGTGTATCGAAAGCGCATTTCCGACTGTATTCACCCAATAATGCAGCAATCGTATTGAACAAAGTGCTTTTCCCATTTGATCCAGTTCCATAGCAGAAGAAAAGGGCATGATGCTGAATATTGCCTGTTAAGGTATATCCAATTGCACACTGTAGATAATTGATTAAATTGGTATTGCCAGCAAAGATTTTGTTCAAAAAATTTAGCCAAGTTGGACAATCTGCATTTTCGTTGTATTCAATTGGTGCAATTTTAGTTAGCATATCTTCTCTTGAATGATTTTTTCGCACAACCGTATTTTGTTCAAAATGAAGTGTTCCATTTGAACAATTAAAGAGCATGTCATTATTATCAAAATCGCTAGGTTTTGCACCAATATAAGCTCTTGCCTCTTTCAACATGGCTTCAATTCGTGCGCTGGATTGTGAAGTTTTTGCCCATTTTTCTAAATCATCTGCTAAATCTCTAAAACCAGCTTTACCAGCTTCAGCCACTTCATCATAAATGCTTAAAGCAGTTTTATGGGCTAATTTGCGAACAATTTCAATTTTGTCTAATTCCCAATGTTTATCATTCCAAAGTAACCAACCACCGAAAGGTGCAACATATCGAACATCTAAATGATGTTGTTCGATAAAGCGCATGGCATTCCCATAATCGGTTAAAGGGTGACGTGGTTCAGCTTCTTGAACTGTTAAGGGGTCTTTACCACCAGCATCAATACCACGTTTAATTAGGGTATTGACTTCATATTCTTTGAAATTTTCTGCAATAGGTGCTGCTTCAAATAAAAGTTGTTTGATTTGGTCTATATCAACTATTCCGTTATTGCCAGCACATATTCGACCTAAGAAATAAGAGGCTTTGTTAAGAGTGCTATTTCGATTTCCGTCTTTTGAATTTCTAACTTTTTTAAGTTCAGCATTAATTATATTGGCAACATGTTTTTTTACATTTGGGAAATTTGCTTTGTTTGTATTAGCTTCATTTTTATAAAATTGAAGGTGCTCTTGAACTGGTTCTTTTTTAGTATCATTTTCTTTGAACTTATCAAGAATCAATTGAGGAACTTCAGCAAGGGAAAATTCAGAAGGATTTCTTAACCATTGATATTTGACACCAAAACGATGTACGCTTGGTGGTGCTACAACATAACCACCATTAGTTCGAATATCACATTTTAAAAGAATGCCAACGGTATTCTTTGTTTTTATAGCTGAATCTTTAGGATGTTGAAAAAATAATTGAAACCCATTGCCAGTTTCGCTAGTTACAGTTATTGGTATTTCTTTACCCTTAATACTATTTTGACCAGTTTCACCATCAATATCAAAAACAAAAAGGTTTGATTTTTCACCACAAACAATACCAACATTGGCTAAAGGCCATAATTTCCACCATTGCCGGATTTGCTTTTCATCAGTTGTTGCTTTATCGGGCCAATTAGTTATTTTGGGATGCTTGCCAATGTTCGCACATTCTATACTTCTGCACGAACAGCGGTTTTCATTTTCTTGATCTTTAGTTGCAAAATGAAGAGGTATTACATGCCAACCAATAGAGGCATAATAAAGTGCTGCTTTAAGGAGTTCATCTTTGTGCAAGGCAAGTTGTTCATCTGTAGCTTTTAAAGTCATAATCATAACCTTTCAAAGTTATGGATTTCAACCAGCTACTTTTCGATGGTGTTACCTTACACTTGCTTGAGGTTATAGCAAGAGTTATAATGGAATCGAAAAGCGTGGTTGAGAAACCATGTTTATAAAGAATAATTCTTAAAGAGGTTGATGTTAGCGCATCGGCCTCTTTCATTTTGGCCTGAACCTCTTCAAGAGAATGACAAAGTATATTCAATTTTTGGAATGTTAAGCAGCTATTATTGTAATAACATTGTTTGGTTCGCTGCTTTCTGTTTGGGTATTCTCTTCACCAGTTTCAACAGAATCACCAATGATTTCTGTATCTTTAATTTTCCCCTTCCTGGTTGCTTTTAATTTATTCTCAATATTAGTGTGGTCCAAAAGATCTGAAAATAACTCCACGTCAACTCCTAATGTGTCAGCCAGTTTCTTTAAGGTGTTTGCTCGACCTTTTGCATTGTTTTCAATCCTGCTGATTGTAGCAATTCCAATTTTAGATTTTTCAGCAAGTTCAGTTGCAGTTAAACCCGCCTTTAAACGAGTTTTCTTCAGAATATTAAGATCTTTAGCGTTTTTTCTAAATTTAGCCATTTTTTATCTCTTATCAATTATACACTAATATTATATCAGATTTTATCATTTGAGCAATAGGGGGTTTTAGCCAGATCTAGAGGGTATTTGGGTTTTCTTCAAGACTCAAATGATAAGTTTTGAAGCTAAAACATTTGAAAACTTGTTGACTAAAAAGATAACATGTGATAATATATACATGCATTAAGCTAATAGTTACATTATAAAAATGCTAAAGCGTTGCAGTTGAAAAGCTTACATGCGAGAGAAATTAAAAAGCTCTTGGTTACTGGAATAACCAAGAGCAAGTGCCAAATTAAAAGCTGGAACTTTTAAAGAGGCTAAAGGATTATAACATGTTAATTTACAGCAAGGCTTCGAAAGGAAGTATTGATAGAGCAATTGCAAAAGCAAAAGCGATCAAGCCAACAGTTAAAATTTTAGGATTTGGTGAATTTGAAGTTAAAGGCAGTAGCGATAAATATACAGTTTCCTTTGGCTGGAACACTGATAAGGAATTTATTATTAACTGCAATTGTCCTGCTGGTCAAAAAAATCTTGTCTGTTATCATTCAGCATCTTGTAGCTCAATATTTAAGCTTCAAGTTCGTGAAAGGGCTGCTGAAAAGCAGTCCTTTATTCTTTGAATTGCTGTAACTAAAATGACACTTTTTAACTTGTTGTGAAGATTGTTTTAGGGCAGATCAAGAAATCACTTTTTGAACACAACATTCCAGGTTTTCAAAATAAAGGGATTATTCAAATGAGTGAAGAACCAAAAATTGAAACCAAATCAAGTAAGCTAAAATGGCTAAAATCTAAATTGCCAAAATACCCCATTTTATGGATGGCAATAGTTTGGAACATTACTTCTGCTACCGTTTTGTTAAATCTTGTTGGGAAAGATTTAACTAAAGAATACACTACTGTTGAGCCTTACATTGACTTAATAGGGTCATATGGCAGCATTGTTATTATTTTGATTCCTATTGTTCTTACAATTTGGCTTCTTTGGTTTTTTATCAATTATGCTTTTAACGAAAAAAAGCGAATCGAAATACAAAAAAGGACAAAAGAAAGTCAATTTCAAGGATTAAATGAAAATCAAAGAGCTTTTATCCATAATACAGGATTTTTCTATATTACGTTAATATACAATTTAGTTGTATTAATAGGTTGTACAGTTCTACTTGTCTATGCTTTGCTATCGCGTGTCTTTGATTCAGGAACTTTGATAAAAGATGCTACCGTTATTTGGCTTGGAAATATTATCTCTTTTTCAGTGTTATATTGGGGTATAGATGGTGGTGGACCGATAATCAGAAAGTTAGAAGTTAGTTTTAAAACAAACAACTTTATATTTCCTGAAACAAATTTGGATGATAAAAAAGACTGGAAACCAAATTTGTTTGATTACATTTACCTTTCTTTTAATTTAGCTTCGTCATTTAGCATCACCGATCATAGTGCTGTTACCCGTAGTGCTAAAGCTTTCGTAATTATCCAAGCTATGATTTCTTTTATTTGTGTAGGTGTTTTCATTGCACGTGCAATTAACATTCTAAATGTTTAGTATTAGCATTCAATTGCATGCCAAAATACAGCATGCGAAAAACGGCATATCTTTAATATTTCAGGTATTTTTTGGAGAAATTCAAGAGGTTTTTAACAAAATCAGTGAAGGTTATTTATCCCATTGTAATAGGATAAAATGCGGAAGGAGGGACTCGAACCCTCACGACCTTGCGGCCAGCAGATTTTAAGTCTGCCGTGTCTGCCATTCCACCACTCCCGCTCGCCAGTTTGACCTGGCTAAGATAGTATAGCGGATTTACCCAGCACTTGCAAGCGGCTTTTTGAGCCTGATTTCATTTTCATATATTGAAAATGTGTAAATGTAACTGACAAACTACCTGCCAGAAGTATTAGACAGAAGCTCGCCAGGCGAATAGTTTACTTACCAGGGATATTGGATGCTTAATTATGATGCCTTTATGCAAAGTCACTATGGCGTGACCTGTATATAACCAGAATGGTTTTAACCTATTGTCTAAACTTTTCCAAATAAAATGTGGATGGTGAAAATAGTAATTATATGCTTTAGTGATAGAGTTACACTCATTGGTAATCCCAATTATCAGATAGGAATTTTTAAACCAGAAGTATAGTGACTGTAATTTTAGGAAGTGCTGAATAAGCTCTGCACAAATTAACCGGAGAAAGAAAAATTCCCGGAGAATAATGTCTTTATCCAGAGAGTTAAGCCAGTACCAGATAAAACGATCAAGAACTATATTGTACTGGACAGCGATGCAAACTGTAGAATTTCTCCTAACTTAGTTAGCCGGGTTGTAATCAATAAGTAGTCCTTCTTCCCTGCTATAATTAGGTTTTCCGGTGGACCGTTAAATGCTGGCTATTACCTTATAATAGCACTCACTTTTGAATAACGTACTCACTTTTGAGTACCTTCCACTTCTACCTGAGAGCTAGACCTGGAACTAATCCAGACTATCCTCAGAAAAGTAGAAAATGGAAAATTTTAATTATTCCCCTAAACCGGCTAACGCCTTCTTTGACCGCGAGCTTGAAGAACTACTTGAGAGATGTGTAGAGTTACAAGAACGCTCGAAGCAGTTGGAGATTGAAAGTAAAGCTCTACACAATCACCTCACTAAACTTGGAAAAGATATAAACCAATTAGCGGCTAATCTTAAAGAACAACGATTATCCACACACGAAATCGAATAAACCCTTAGCGATTGCGGTAAGATGCTAGCCAGCAGTGTGATTTCAGGCTTGAAGGAACCCAAAACGTTGCCCAAGTCTGAAAGAACCTTAGTGATACTATTAGCCAAGGCGTAATTAGCATTTGTTGTAAAACTTTCCGCCAGGGTTTTATGCTACCCTTCTTTCTTCCCGTTCCCTTCTCCTGCCGGACCCGGCACTAAAGGAACATTTTCGCTATTATAAAAACATCTATTGAAAATCTAACGGAAGGGGTTTTGATAGGGTAGGGCCGCCGTGGTAAACTAAAAACAACCTCTCAAATTGCTATTTTCGCCACTTATCCACCAGACCAACCAATTTGTAAGGCTTGACACTTCTACCTTCTTTCCTTTATAGTCTCATCCAATTTGCCGGGCCAAACTTTTTCAAGCTCACTTGCGTACATATAGGCTGCAAGGGGCCTTAGTAAAAGGAGTTACCTTGCTATTAAGTAATTTTTTAACCTTTAATATTTAGAATATTTTTATTCACTCAGTCTTTTAAAAGGAAGTATCGAATGGCCGCTAGGTTAGTAATAGTAGAGTCGCCGGCCAAAGCCAAGACCATCGGGAAGTACCTGGGCAAAGGTTACACGGTTCGCGCCAGCTACGGGCACGTCCGCGATTTGCCGAAAAGTAAGCTGGGCGTGGAAGTAGAAGAATCCTTCCAGCCTCAATACCTTATTCCCCGCGACAAAAAAGAAGTTGTTAAAGAGCTAAAAGAGCAGGTCAAGAGCGCCGACGAGATTTTGCTGGCAACCGACCCTGACCGCGAAGGCGAAGCGATTGCCTGGCACCTGGTCTCCGCGACCGGGTTGGAAAATTCCACCAAAAAGGTCCGCCGGATTGTCTTTCACGAAATTACCAAGGACGCGATTAAAGACGCCGTCAAGCATCCCCGCGCGATTGATATGGACCTCGTCAATGCCCAGCAGGCGCGGCGTATCCTCGACCGGTTGGTCGGCTACAAAATCAGCCCGATTCTGTGGAAGAAGGTCAAACGGGGCCTGAGCGCCGGGCGGGTCCAGAGTGTCGCTTTGCGCCTGATTGTCGACCGTGAGCGCGATATAGATAAATTCGAGCCCGAAGAATATTGGACCATCGAGGTCGAACTCCAGAAGCAAGTTGAGGCCCGCAAAGGCAAGAAAGAAATTTCTTTCCGGGCCAATTTGCATACCGTCAACGGCGCGAAACCGGAACTGGTCAACCAGGCCCAGGCCGAGGCGATTTTGAAGGGTCTCGAAAACGCCATCTATGAGATTAGCGAGGTGCGCCAGACCCGCAGCCAGCGCAAACCCGCCGCGCCCTTCACCACCAGCACCCTGCAACAGGAGGCCAGCCGCAAGCTGAACTTCACCAGCCGCCGGACTATGTCGGTGGCGCAGCAGTTGTACGAAGGCGTGGACCTCGGCAAGGAAGGCGGCCAGGGGCTCATCACCTATATGCGTACCGACAGCACCAACATTGCCGCCGTCGCCCAGGAGGAAGCCCGCCAGGTCATCAGCACCCGCTACGGCCAGGATTACCTGCCCGAAACGCCTCCCGTCTATACCAAGAAGTCTAAAAATGCCCAGGAAGCTCACGAGGCGGTGCGCCCGACCAGTTCGTTGCGCGACCCCGAATCTATCAAAGGCTTCCTGACCCAGGAGCAGTTCAAGCTCTATCGCTTAATCTGGCAGCGTTTTATCGCCAGCCAGATGGCCCCGGCCCAGCTCGATAACACTTCGGTCGATATTAAAGCCGGACCTGCCAAAACAGCAGTGGCTGCACGGCCTTACCTGTTCCGAGCGACAGGCTCGGTGATTGCCTTCGCCGGGTTCCTGGCGGTCTACCAGGAAGGGTTGGACGAGGGAGCCGAGGACGAACTGAGCAAAAAAGCTCTGCCACCGCTCGAAACGGGCGAGAAGCTGGCCCTTTTGAAACTTGAGCCGGACCAACACTTTACCCAGCCGCCGCCCCGCTATACCGAGGCGACCCTGGTCAAAACTCTCGAGGAACTCGGCATCGGGCGGCCCAGTACCTACGCCCCGACCCTGGGCACCATCCAGGAACGGTATTACGTGGTCAAAGAGGAAAAGAAATTCGTGCCGACCGAACTGGGCTTGCTGGTCAATGACCTGGTGGTCGAATTCTTCCCGGAAATCGTAGACGCCAACTTTACCTCGAACATGGAAAACGAACTGGACGAAATCGCCGATGGCGAACGCCAGTGGGTGCCGGTGCTGCGAGAGTTCTACCAGCCGTTCCAGGGCTCGGTCGAAAAAGCCGAGACCGAAATGCAAAAGGTCTCGCTCGAACCGGAACTGGCCGGGGAGGATTGCGAGAAGTGCGGGCGGCCCATGTACGTCAAGATGGGCCGGTTCGGGCGCTTTATCGCCTGCTCCGGGTTCCCGGAATGTCGCAACGCCAAACCGATTCTCAAAAAACTGGGCATGCTCTGTCCGAAATGCGGTGAAGGTGAAACGGTTATCCGCAGCACCAAAAAACGGCGCATCTTCTATGGCTGCTCGCGCTACCCCGAATGTGATTTCTCGGTCTGGGAGCGGCCTTTGCCCGAACCGTGCCCTGAATGTGGCGGTCTTATGACGCTTTCAGGCAAACGCAACGCCAAGTGTACCGTCTGCGGCCACACTATGCCCTACGAAATCCCCGATGAAGAAACGGTTGCTGGTAAACCGAGCGTAGCCGCACCGCGCAGCCAGTTGTCCCAGGCGGTCGCCGAGAATGTCACAGCCGCCGACTTACAGGCGGAACAAGACGAGGATACCGGCGAGGATTCCTCAGAAGAGGAAGAACGAGAAGCCGCCGCAGTATAAACCGGAGGCAAATATGAAGCGGCCTCATTCACTATCATTTCAGTTTACGGCCCTCCTGAGCCTCACCATGCTTCTGGTGGGGCTTATTCTCGTGGCCTGTAGCGATACTCCTACTACCCCGCCAACCACCCCTATTTCTTCCGGCAACCCCTCTACCGCCTCTGGTAATGGTAGCAGCAGCGCCAGCGGGACGAAAGTCGCCGCGCCGGTTACGGGACCGGACGGTCAGATTACCGTAATGGCCCCGCCGCCGACCGGTGAAAATATTAGCGGTCAGATTTTTTGGGTTAAAGAAAACAACATCTGGCAGAGCGGCGCCGGGACGCCGGGTGTCCCGCCGATTACGACCAAAGACCTCGGCGGCAAACAACTTACCAAGGCCACTCCCCTGGCGATAGCCCAATCCCCGGCTATCTCACCCGATGGTGCCAAAATGGCCTACGCCTTTAGCCCGGAGCCCGAAGGGACCCAGGGCAACATCGTTATCGGGCAGGATATTCACGTCCTCGACCTTAAGACCGGCGAAGATAAACTGCTTATCAACCGGGACGAACCGCAGGGCTTCCTCGACCATCCCGCCTGGTCCAAAGACGGCAAATACCTCTATTTCAGTTCAAGAGTGCCCCGGCGCGACAGCGAGAAGAATATTGTCGGGGAAGCCATCACAATTAACCGGCTGGAACTGGCGACCGGCACTCGCGAAAAACTGGCCGATGACGCCCGTGAACCGGTCCCGCTGCCGGACGGCAAGTCGGTAATCTATACCCATGTCATGGCAAGCACCGGCACCTACGAAACGAGCCTGCAAATCATGAACTTGCAGACCAAAGAGGTCAAAACCCTTTTAACCAAAGAATTAGGCTTTATCGGGATCTACTTCCCGCAACCTTCCCCGGACGGCCAGTGGATTTCCTTCGCAGCAGCGGGTGGGCCGGACATCAACCCCTATGCCAGCCCGACCGCTACTCCCTCTGGCCAGGCTTCAAACAATGCCGCTCTGGGCAACCCGCTTGGGTTCAACCTGGGCATGACCGGGTTGTTACCTTTTGGCGCAAACCCGAAAAGCCTTAACGCCCCGGCAGCGCATGGCGTCCCTTACGATGTCTGGCTGGTGAAACCGGACGGCACCGGCCTCAAACGCCTGACCAGTCTGTTCGAGGACCAGCCTATGACCGCATGGTCCAATGACGGTAAAAAGATTGCTTTCCTGGCCGGACAGGGTTTCTATTCGATTAACAGCGATGGCACCAACCTGGTAAAAATTTCGGACCGGGGCGCACATTCCGGCTTCGATTGGGTGAACTAGTAGTCAGTAATCGGTGGGCAGTAGTCAGTAAGAAAATGCCTGCTACTTTTTCAGCCCTGGAACACTTATTAACTCGGACAAAAATAAAAGCCTGGCAAGCCTTTCGACTTTAACACTAACCTGCAAGACAAGATTCATTACTGACTACCGATGATGGGCTATGAGCCCCTGACTACTCAAGGAAAGATATGGAAAAACTACCTTTTTTCGTGTATGGCACGTTACGGACCGGCGAGAACAACTGGGAGCGCTTTCTAAAGGGCCGGACCATTGAGGAAATCCCGGCGGTACTGCCCAACCACCGGATGTTTATTGACGAATTTCCTTTTGTTACCGACGCCGAGGACGGTAGCCGTATCAACGGCAACCTGGTCTATCCCAAACCTGAACTTTATGAGGCTGTCACCCGCGACCTGGACGGCCTGGAACAATACGACCCGACCACCGATACCGGCTGGTATATGCGGGTTGTCCGCGAAGCCGTCATCCGGGATGAAACCGGGGAGCCCCGCAAAGTCCGGGCCTGGGTCTACCATGGCGGCGCAGATATTCTTAATAACCTGGACGAGAAAAACCTCGAAATCAGCGGCGACTGGCTGGTCTACCTGGGCCGCGAGAACGGCTAAACCATTTTCCAATACGCCATTTCCAGTTAATTTTCTTTGAATTAAACGAATTAAGGGTTGTATCGTTTGATTTTATTCCTATCCCTATGCATTTAATCATAGGAGTTTTTACTTATTTATTTTTTCTTTTCAACAAACCACAATAAGATAAAATAAACCAATCCAGGCTTCAGTGGGAGAAAACAATGGCGTTAGTGAAGTGGAGATTTAAAAATCTCACCTTTAGTATCCGGGATAAATTAATAATAGGGTTTTTCCTGGTCATGATTCTTTTTCTGGTCATGGCAGGCACGGCCCGCCTGGCTTTTTCGACTTATCAGGCTGACCTGACCGTGGCCCGGCAATATGATATGACCGCTTCGGATGCAACCGCGCTGCTGGCCTCCATCCGGGCCGAGGCCCTGGCTTTCACCGATTTATTAGTGCGTAAAACCCTCACCATCGAAGATACTTTCCTGCAAATCAATACGGCCATTGACCAGACCGAAATCCCCGCCCTGCTCAAGGCCGATTTGACTCCCACCGAACGCGAGCAGATGAATAGTATCGCCGACCAGCACAAAACATTGAGCGGCCTTTACACCGAAGCTATCGCCACCGTTAAAAATTACGACTTTAACGAGGCGGTTTCCGACTGGACTATCAAAATCGCCCCTATCAAAGACGCGTTGGTCCTGCACAGCACCAATTTAAGCAACGACCTGACCGACCGGGCCACTAGCGGCGTAGCCCAGGCCGAAGCCGATGCCGACCTCCACAAACTTATCACCCTGGCTGTGCTGGCCGGAACCCTGCTTTTGGGCGGCCTGGTGGCCTTTGGCACTATCCGGGCCATTCTCGGCCAGAGCAAAGAGGTCGAAAAGGCCCTCGGCCAGTTGCGGGTGGCTAATAATGCTATTGAACAGCGCCAAAAAAATAGCCAGGAAGCCAGCCAGGAAGTGCTTAGCCTGGTCGGACTCTTGAAAAACACCGCCGGGCAACAGGCCCAGGGAAGCCAGGAGCAGGTCGGGACCGTTATTCAAATAAATTCGTCCATGAGCGAGCTTTCGTCAACCGCGATGAACATCACCGAACTGGCGAAGCAGGTTCGTGAGGCCGCCGAAACCATCACTAAAGAAAGTCGCCAGATTGAGATGACTACTGCCCAGACCTCGGACCAGAGCGAAAAAGGGCGAGAGGCGGTTGGTCAAACTGTCGCGGTTAGCGGCCAGGTCGGCCATCTTTACCAGGAACTTTTAAAAACAATGAACGACCTGACTACACGCCACCAGAAAATGCGCCGGATTCTCGATTTGCTGGGGTCAATCTCCGCCGAAACCCACCTCCTTTCGCTCAACGCGGCCATCGAAGCTGCCGGGGCCGGGGAGTTCGGCGAACGGTTTGGGGTGGTTGCCCACGAAGTAAAAGAGTTGGCGGCCCGCTCCAGCCAGGCCAGTAAAGAAGTCGTTACGATTGTTCACGAAATCGAGGAAGTAACCAGGGAGGCGGTCGCTTCGGCCCAGGACGGTTTCGAGAAAGCCCAGGAGATGGAAGAAGTCGCGGCCCGGGCCGGGATGGTTATCGAGGAAATGCGCCAATTGACCGAACAGGCCCACGACCAGGCTTGCAGCATCAGTGGTAGCGCCCAGAAAATGCAGGAGTTGAGCAGCGTCATCAAGAACGCGACCGAGCAGCAACGCACCGCCAACCAGCAAGTCCTTAACGCCCTTTCGGGTTTGAGCGTTATCGCCCAGCAAACGGCCAGTGGCAGTACCGACGTCTCGAAAACTGCCGTCAACCTGGAAAAAGTCAGCGCCCGGCTGAACATGACTTTAGCGACCTGAGAGCCTTTTAAGGTCCAACTATAGGTCCAAACTATAACCTGGCTTTATCCCATTGATATGTAAGAATAATCCCCTGGCACCGCCGTACCAGGGGATTATTGCCTTGCAAGGCCGAGGCAGTGAGTGTTATAATTATCACATACTGAGTTAATGATGAAATAATTCGAAAGTAATTTCCTTATATAAGATATAAGCAAAAAGGCGCTCTGTCTAACGTCAAAAACCTTGAAAATAAATAGCTCAAGGAGGAGGGATCTGTTATGTATCGAGGCCAATCCGGCATGTGGCTCTGGATATTACACCGGTTGACCGGCGTAGGTATCCTGGGCTTTTTATTTCTCCACATTGCCGATACGTACCTGGTCGGTTTCGGAGCCGACTACTACAATGAATTACTTTTCCTCTACAAAAACCCACCCTTCCGGGTGCTGGAGTGGGTTCTGGTCGGGGCGGTTCTCTATCACGGCTTTAACGGCATCCGGCTTATTCTGATGGATTTCTGGGATAAGGCAGTAGACCATCATAAGACCCTGGTCCAGATTACGGTGGTGGCTTTCTTTGTGGTGTGGTTACCGGCCGGTTTTTTCATGCTCAAACCGGTCTTTTTCAAGTAACCCGACTTTTCCGGCCTAAACCGCCATTTCCAGCTCATTTAGAAGGGAAATCTTAAAATGTCAACCGAAACCAAGACCACCCAACACACCCATCCAGACCCTGTAGCCAGGACAACCCGGCGCTGGACGCGAAGCGGCGGTCGGCCTCGCCCCACCGGCAACTTTGAGCTTTTTAGCTGGTATTTCTTTCGCATTAGCGGGATTCTGCTCCTCTTTTTTGCTTTGATTCACCTGCTGATTATGCATCTTCTCAACAATGTAGACGTAATTGATTATAATTTTATCGTTCAACGCTGGGCCTCGCCGTTGTGGCGCACTTTTGACATAATGCTCCTGGTGCTGGCCCTGACGCACGGTCTCAACGGCGCGCGCGTCCTCATCTACGATTATGTCCACTCACGCGGCTGGCGGACGTTTGCGGTGACGACACTCTATGTAGTCGGCATTTTATTTATCGTGCTGGGGGCCCAGGTTATTCTTACTTTCCAGCCCCAGATTCAATCCGTCGCCAAATAACACGCTAGAAATTTAAGGGAGAGATAAGCTGATGTACCACAAATTTGACGCAGTGGTCGTGGGAGCCGGTGGCGCGGGCCTGATGGCAGCCCTCCAACTGGTGGGCAAGGCCAATATTGCCTGTATCACCAAGCTTTATCCCAGCCGTTCGCACACCGGGGCCGCCCAGGGAGGTATCTGCGCCGCCCTCGGTAATACCGAAGAAGACCACTGGGAATGGCACATGTTCGATACGGTCAAAGGGGGAGATTACCTGACCGACCAGGACGCCGCCGAGGTGCTGGCTCGCGACGCTATCGAGCGCATTATCGAAATGGAACACATGGGCTTGCCTTTCAACCGCACCCCCGAAGGCAAGATTGACCAGCGCCGCTTTGGCGGTCACACCCGCAACTATGGCGAAGGCCCGGTCCGCCGCGCCTGCTACGCTGCCGACCGCACCGGCCACATGATTTTACAAACCCTCTACCAACAGGGCATCAAGGAGAACGTGACCTTCTTCAACGAGTATCACGTGATGGACCTCCTTATTAACAACGGGCGCTGCGTGGGCGTTACGGCCCTGGAAATCAAGACCGGCGAACTCCATACTTTCCACGCCAAAGCGGTCATCTTTGCAACCGGCGGTTTTGGCCGGGCCTGGCGGGTCACCTCGAACGCCCACGCCTGCACCGGGGACGGCATGGCGGTAGCTTACCGGGCCGGTATCCCCCTCATGGACATGGAAATGTACCAGTTCCACCCGACCGGGCTGTACCGTATTGGTATCCTTCTCAGTGAGGCGGCCCGTGGGGAAGGTGGTATTTTGCGCAACGTCAACGGTGAACGCTTCTGCGAACGCTACGCCCCGACCCTAAAAGACCTGGCCCCCCGCGATATGGTCAGCCGCTTTATCTACCAGGAAATCAAGGAAGGACGCGGGGCCGGACCGAACAAAGATTATGTCTACTTGCACGTAGACCACCTGGGCAAAGAAGTAATTGACGCCAAGCTCCCCGACATCACCGACTTTGCCCGGACCTACCTGCACGTCGAGCCCTACAAAGAGGGCGTGCCGATTCAGCCGACCGCGCACTACGCGATGGGTGGTATTCCGACCAACATTGACGGCGAGGTCATCCTGGACGAAAAAGCAACTGTCCTGCCGGGTTGCTACGCCGCCGGGGAAACGGCCTGCGTATCGGTCCACGGGGCCAACCGCCTCGGCACCAACTCGCTGGTCGACCTGGTGGTCTTTGGCAAACGGGCCGGTCTGAAAGCCGCCGAATACTGCCAGCAAAATGACTGGGAAAGCCTGCCCGCCAACCACGAAGCCCGCTCGAAAGAGTTGCTCGGTTTCGTCAACGCCGGGGCCAGTGATGGCAAACGCACCGAAATCGCCGGGGACATTCGCAAGGACTTGCAAAACAGCATGCAGGATAACGTCAGTATTGTCCGCAACGAAACCGGCCTCACGGCCCAGATGGGCAAGCTGCAAGAGTTGCGCGAACGCTATGGGCGGTTGCGGTTGCAGGATACCGGCACGAAGTTCAACACCGAACGGATGGAAGCCCTCGAACTCGGCTGTCTGTTGGAATGTGCCGAAGCGGCCACCAAAGGCGCGCTCGAACGCAAGGAAAGCCGGGGGGCCCAGTTCCGCGACGATTTTGAGAAACGCGACGATGTGAACTTCCTGGCCCACACCCTGGCCTACCGGGCCGAGAACGGCGGGGTCAAAGAATTACGCTATAAGCCGGTAGTCATTACCCGGTTCGAGCCCAAAGAAAGAAAATACTAAGAAGCGTTAGACTAAAAGACGTTTAACGTTAAACGGTAGAGGAGCAAGAGTAAATGGCTACTCAGGTTACAGTAAAAATTTTGCGCTACGACCCGGAAAAGGATAAAAAGGCGCACTTCGAAACTTATACGGTCGAAGCCGACCCGCTCGACCGTATCCTGGATGTTCTCAACAGTATCAAATGGTACCAGGATGGCAGCCTGACCTACCGGCGCTCCTGTGCGCACGGGGTCTGCGGTTCGGACGCAATGCGTATCAACGGGCGCAACCGCCTGGCCTGTAAGGTGCTGGTGCGCGACGTGGGCGGAGATGCCGGTAAGAAAATCCAGATTGAGCCGATGCTTGGTTTTAGAATCCTGCGCGACCTGGTGGTAGATATGGACCCCTTCTTCGAGAAGTACAAATCCATCAAACCGTACCTCATCAACTACGAGGACGCCCCGGCCAGCAGCGAACGCTACCAGAGCGCCGAAGACCGCGAGATTTTCGACGAGACGACCAAGTGTATCCTGTGCGGGGCCTGTAGCGGTTCCTGCCCGCCCTACTGGGCTGGCCCGGACTTTGTCGGCCCGGCGGCGATTGTAAACGCTCATCGCTTTATCTTCGATAGCCGAGACCAGGGAGCCGCCGAACGCCTGAGTATCCTGGGCGAGGGCGAAGGGGTCTTCCGCTGCCGCACTGTGTATAACTGCACGGACGCCTGTCCCCGCAACATCCCGGTGACAAAAGCTATTGAGCAAATCCGGCGCGCCATGTTGTATAATCGGTAGTATAAACGATTATTCAACTGCAGATAAAAACAAGAGGAGAGCAAAGCCCATGGACGACCAGACTTATCAGCGATTAGCCAGCCGCACCCGTAATTTTGACTCTCCTTTACACGGCGACGCCGAGGGCCGCCGGATGCTCGAAGCGACCATCGGTATGGCGGGCGAGCTATCCGAAATCACCGAGCCTATCAAGAAGTACATCTTTCATGGCCGGGCGTTGGACCGTGAGAAACTGGTCGAGGAAATCGGGGACCTGGTCTGGTACCTGGATGAACTTTGCCAGGTGCTGGGCGTAACCCTGGCCGAAGTCAAGCAGTACAACATCGACAAGCTCAAAAAACGCTACAAGGTGGTTGAGGAAGAACCAGCTTCCTGACTCGAACCAAATAAAAACACCCCCAACATTTACAGGGGGTGTTTTAGTTTTATATAAATTCCCTGTTAAACGTAAATCCAATCGGGGGAAGCGGGCACGGCGGTAGCGGTTGGGAAACTCTGGTTACCGGATGGTCTAACGAAGGGAGGGGAAGTTGGTCTTACCACAATAACCAGGGGTTGCCTTTCGACTGATTGCTTCCGGCGTTTCTATGACTTCAATTTATAGACAGTGTAGAAGCCGGTTTCCCGGTAGATTTGCTCGAAATAGCCCTGGCTTTGCAGGTCGTCAAGAAGCTGGCGTCCTGCTTTTGCCTCGTCAATAAGGCGGTAAGTGGGTGTGTTGAGTAGAAACTGCAAAAGATTTTCGTTTACGAGGATATGGGTCGCGCCGCGCCGCCGGAGTTCGTCATAGACTGCCTGGGGAGTGTGGAAGTGGTCCATCAGGGTAAAGAACTGGCCGCCGTCGTTGTGGTCCGCCGAGTGGACCCGGTCGAAATAATAAGCGCGCGGCTCGAAAAACATAAAGAGGTCGGCGTTGGCGGGTAGTTGAGTATTGACAAAGTTGACCGCCCGCTCGTAGCTGCCAAGCTGGTCTTCCAGCCGTTCCTGGCGGGTCTGAAAACCGAAATGATAGGGGATAGGGTCGTTCGCCACGAAAAACAGGAGCAGCAAAAAGCCACTGGCAGCCAGGAACCCGCCCGTCACCAGCACCCCCACCGCCCGCAAGAGTTTCGCCTTGTCGGCCCGTACCGTCTTGAAAAAGTCGAGCAGGCCGTAAGCCGTGATTAAAGCAAGCCAGGGAAAGACCGGCAGCAGCAAGCGGGTATGGTCGGCGGCGTCACTGAGGGCAATTCCAAACAGCCAGCCCAGGTAAGTCACCCCGACCGCCAGCCAGAGAGAAGCCACGACCCTTTCACGAAACGCCGCCCAGACGCCGAGCGGGAGAAGCGCCAGGAAAAGCGGCGAGATGGTCGAATCGTAGAGGCCACCGTCGCGGCCCAGCAAAGCCATTCCAAAGGGACGGCCCAGCACGACCCCTATATCCAGCGAGACATGCCCATAGGCCCCGTTCAGGAAGCCGACTTCTTCCGGGTCCCAGCCCTTGATACCACCGTAGAGCGGGGAAAAGGGGTTGCCGCTAAAAAAGATGTTGCGCAAGAGCCACGGAGCGAAACTGATGGTCCCGGCGATACCAAAACCGACTACCATTATAAAGATGCTGCGCCAGGACGGGCGAGGTCGCGCCATTCCGCCAAAGGCCAGCGCCCCCACCAGGACACCAAAGGCCGCCGTAACCACCGAATACTTGCCACTACAGGCTATCCCGGCCATTGCACCACCCAGGACGGCGTAACGGGCCACCTGCGAGACTGTTGGGGCACCCGACAAGGCCAGCAAGAGGGCGTAAAAGGCCAGCAAAGAATAGAAGCTGAGCATCAGGTCGGTATAAGCCCAGGTCATCAAGAGCCAGACGTGAGGTATCGAAAGATAGAGGGCCGCCGCAAGCAGACCGACCGGGCGCGGATTGGTGAATTTTGTGAAAAAGCGTTGGGCGAAAACATAAATCGCCCCCGCCCCTAACAGGCCGAAAAGCCAGCTAAAGGATTGGGCCAGGCCGTCCCCGTGCAGCAGCATCCCCCAGGTGAAAAGCATCTCCATGCCAAAAGGAAAACTGGCCTGGCCCAATCGGGGCAGCGCTTCAATGCGCCCGGCGGCGATGTACTGTTTGGGCCCCTCCAGGTGATACATCAGGGCATCCCAGGCCAGGGGCGGCGCCAGTGAGACAAACAGGGTTAAAACCGCCGCGCCTGTCAGCCAGCAGACCAGGGCCTTTTCCCATCGGCTTGTCCCGCGCCAGCCTTCTTTTAAGTAGCCTGAAAGACTTCGCCAGGCCATGACCGGGGAATTATTTCGCCACAGAGGCCAGAGCGAAAACAGTTCGAGCGCCAGGAGCACGTAAGCGACGACCGGGTTGACGCCTCCCAGGAGGCCCAGGCCCAGTATCAGCAGCATGTTGCTACCAAAACCAAGACCGGACCAGAAGATGAACCTTTCCAACCCCTTCAAATCCGGCCAGAACCAGTGCGCCAACCAGCGGCCCAGCGCCATCGAACCCACCGTACAGAGCGCCAGCAGAACGAGGTCGAGCAGCATACCACCGATAGCCCCGGCAATACGCCCCGTTATCTCGGCAGGATAGAGCGGAAATTCCACGTCAAAAAGAGGGTGACGCCCGAACCAGACCGCCACGATTACCACGACCCAGACGACAGCCAGAATCACAGCCAGGCGGGTATAGCGAAAACCGGAAGGCCCAGGGTTTTCAGGGTTGGCAGGGGTAGGCGAAGAAGCCTCAGGGGTAGAATCCGGGCTAATTTCGGTGGATTCGGTTTTCTCGGTAGCGATAGGTTTCATGGGTGAACCGAAAGACCGGTTAAATTTTTGAGTAGGTCTATCCTGCCAATTGTAGCTTAACCAGACAAGTTTACAAGGCACTTTACAGCATTTGAGGCTGACTTTATAGAGTACCTTTTGGGGATTTAGAAACAAGTTGGGTGCTGGCTGTCGCACAGGTGGGGTGGAATGGGTAAAGATAGAAAGAAAAGGTTATGAAAATGAAAGAGCAAAGCTGTATCGGCTCAGCTTTGCTCTTGATATAGGAGTAAGTAAAATGTAGTTGGGTAATTTATAACGCTATCTTGAAAACATCTTGATAGCACTATTAGAATACTATTTTCTAACCTTGAAAGAAACGGCCCACAGACCCAAAAAACTTTTAGAGGGGGGCCTAATTTCTAGCTCAAGCGGTATGCCCGCGCCGGGAACGCAGGGTAATTGCCTCGTAACGGTTGCGTAGGTGCAGTTTCGAATAGATACTATTAATGTGATTCTTAACTGTTTTTTCCTCGATTATCAGGGCCTCGGCAATTTCCCGGTTGCTTTTGCCCTGCTGGACCAGTTCGAGGATGTCGCGTTCGCGCCGGGTCAGGAGATTTTCGGTCATAACGTCCTTTGGCGCAGGCTCGCCGGGCGTTTCCGGCTTGGCCGGAGCGGTGGAGGGGACCGTCTGGTTCTTGACCAGGTCGAGCAGCACCGGGGCCAGCGACGGGGTGATTAAAGCCCCACCATCCCGGACGGCCCGGACCGCCGCGACCAGTTCCGGCAGGCTGAAACGCCCGTGGACGAGATAGCCTTTGGCCCCGGCAATAATTGCCTCCACCAGTGTTTGAGGTTCCTCGTTCCAGGTCGTAATCACAATCTTGGCCTCAGGCCGCCCGGCGATAATCTGGCGGGTCGCACCTACTCCATCCAGTTTGGGCATCCGAAAATCCATCACGATAACATCAGGAGCCAGTTCCTGGGAGAGCCGGACCGCGTCCAGGCCATTCTCGCCTTCGGCCAGCACTTCAAAGCCGGGTTCCAGTTCCAGGGCGCTGCGCAGACCGCTGCGCATTACAAAATTATCATCAATGATGATTATTCGAGTATTTACCGGCCTGGGCGGAGATGTTTGCGCCTCCGCCGAAGGTGATTGGCTCATAGAAATACCTTTGAATAAAAATAACTTGGAAGGATACCTTCAGGCAATATAGTAATAAAGCTCGGTTATTATTAACTACCTGTGAACATATACAAACACAGGCCACTTGTGCCTGTGCTATAAATAGTATAACATGTATCAAAAGGGCCTTAAGACCTAATTTGAGTGCCAATGGGTACCAATAGGAGTAACAACTTACTCTAAAAGCAAGAGGTGCGGGCATTGTCCTTTGCGCAACGAGCATTTAAAGTTATCGGCTGGTTGCAGGCTCGTAGAGCTTTAATAGCCGTTTTAATTGTCGTTCTGGAAATTGTAATCGGGTTCGCCGACTATTGGATTATCGAGGCGGCACCCATAACCGAATTACACTATATTACGATTGCCCTGGCGGCGGTGATTTACGGCTGGGGTGGGGTGATAGCAATAAGCCTCTTTGCTACTGTTTCCTATTACCTTTCTAACGATTTCGCCATGGGGCGGCCCCTCACCTCCCTGACCATTCCGAGCATTTTGCTGACCCTGGGGATTTTCCTGCTGGTCGGGGCCAGCGCCATGTTTATTTTGCGGTTGGTGACCTCACTCAATTGGAGCAACCTGGCCCTTAGCGACAAATTACAACAACTCCAGGCCAGCCGGGCCCGGATTGAACTGCTGGTCAGTGAAAGAGAACGCACCCGCCTGGCCCGCGAACTGCACGATGGGGTCGCCAAAACCCTGCTTGGCGTTGAGTACAGCGCCGGGGCCCTGGCCCAGGCCATTCCCGAAAACAGTCCCGCCCACGACAAAGCTGTTTTTATCCGCGATATTTGCCATTCGGAAGGCCAGCAACTCCGCGAGGTCATCCTCGATTTGCGCCAGGGCTATAACGAACCCCTTTTCAACCTGGTCTCCCACTACCTGCAACGCTGGCAGATTGCCTACAACTCCCAGACCCATTTCGAAACGTCCGGCTCGGACGAAAACCTCGACTCCAACCTTGTTTACGAGATAATGGCAATCCTGGAAGAAGCTCTCGAAAACGTCCAGCGGCACAGCCAGGCCGACCAGGTCTGGTTAAAAATCGAAATCAACGGCAATCTACGCATGGAAATCCGGGACAACGGGCGGGGGTTGGAGCCGGAACTGCTATCCTATTTGCAAGAGCAGGAGACCATCAACCTGCCCAATAATAAAAAACACTATATTACTCAGACCTGGCGGGGCAAAGATGGCCGGCCCCGTTTTGGCATGATTGGGATGGTTGAGAGAGCCGAATGGATGGGCGGCACCCTCGAACTGAACAACCTGTCCCAGGGGGGCCTATGCATCGTCATAACGGTTCCTCTTTAAGTCAGACCACCTTTTGATTTCGTCCCCCGTGTTACGCTTGCCGGTTTAATCAACTCTTTTTTTTTATGACGCAACCTTAAGCCCGGCCCGGCGTAGATAAAGAGGCGGGATTAAAAGTTTCTCGCTCGGTTTAATCTACAAATTATAAAAGCTATTAAAAGCTAGAACGGCACAAGCTGTGGATCAAAACAACAATAGCAATTATCCTTCCGAAGAACCTAATCCCGATAACCAGTATTCGCGACCGGCTAATCCCTATTTACGGCCCAGGGAAACGGCTTCCGGTCCGGCGCAAGACCCGGCTTATCCCCAGCCACCTGCTAACTCTTTTGGCGACTATATCCCGGCCTGGCCCACCCCCGGTGGAGCAAACTCGACCCCGTTTGGCGGAATTTCCACTTCCGGGAATTCTTATCAAAACCCTTATATCAAAAACCAGGGGCCAGACCTGGGGTCAAACCAGAACCAAAACCCGGAGCAAACCGCGAACCCTTACCAGTCGCCCTATAGCGGTGTGTATCGCTCGGCTACGCCTGCACCCGAACCGGCCTACAAGACGGCGGGCAGTTCCTATTCCTATACCAATTCCGCCACTACCAATTCTTATACGCCAAACGCCGCCCCGACCACCAACCAACCCCGCCGGGTTATCCTGGGCGCGACCATGAACCAGGTGCCGCGCTGGACCCAGATTATCCTGGGTATTATCGTGGTCTTCTTCGTCGGGCAACTGATTACAGGCGGCGGCGACATTATGGGAAACCGGCTCGACCCGGTGGAACAGTGGGGGATGCTCACCTTCCAGGGCGTTGCCAACGGTGAGTGGTGGCGGCTGGTTACTTCGATGTTCTTGCACGCCGGGATTTTGCACATCCTTTTTAACGGCATGGCCCTTTACGCGCTGGGCATGCAAGTCGAACAGTTGATGGGTTCAAAGCGCTTCCTGCTGATTTTCTTCCTGACCGGCATCGGCGGCAATGTCCTGACTCTGCTGGTCAACCCGGTCCCGTCGGTCGGGGCCAGCGGCGGCATTTTCGGTCTCTTAGGGGCCTTGATTGCCTTCTTCTACCGCAACCGGGACCGACTCGGGGCCTGGGGCCAGGCCAACCTGCGCGGCTTGCTCATTACCGCCGGGATAAACTTCGTGATTACCTTCAGTATTCCCCAGGTAAACCAGATGGCCCACATCGGCGGCCTCGTTACGGGTCTGTTCCTGGGCTATTTCCTCTCGCCCTGGCAAGTCAAAAAGACCATTGGGGCAGGGGCCCAGGCCGTTAGCTATCGCCTGCAAGACCTGGCGATGGAGTGGTGGTCGGTCCCGGCCCTGGTCATCCTGGAAGTAGTCTTGCTCTACGTGGCCTTACAGGGTAACGGCGGGACTGTCTACCGTTTCCGCTAAAACCCGAAAAGAACCTTTCAGGCCCGAATCAGAAAAGGAATAACCGGTCTTTTGACAAAGTTATTCCTTTTTTGTTATTTTTAGCCCGCAAAATTTACCCGGCGTATTAGAAAAATTTTATAGGGGAAAGGGTGAGTTCATGGAACTTAAAAATAAGGTGGCGCTCATTACCGGCGGCGGGACCGGGTTGGGTCGTGAGATCGCTTTACAACTGGCCGCCGAGGGCATGGATGTAGGTATCAACTATTCCCGGTCGCGCCAGGACGCCGAGGAAGCCGCCGCCGAGGTCAGAAAACACGGCGTCAAAGCGGCCACTTTCCAGGCCAATGTCGGCAATACCGCCGAAATCCGGTCTATGCTGGAGCAGGTTGACCGCACCTTCGGGCGGCTCGACCTTTTAATCAACAACGCCGGGACGACCCATTTTATACCTTTCCCGGACCTTGAGGCGGTGACCGAGGAAATCTGGGACGAACTCATGGATGTCAACGCGCGCTCAGCCTTTTTCGCGGCTAAAGCCGCCGTACCAATAATGCGGCGAAGCGGGGGCGGCCAGATTATAAATACCAGCAGCATTGCCGGGCTGGCTCCTGCCGGAAGCAGCCTTCCTTATTCCGTCTCAAAGGCGGCCATGATACATCTCACGCGCTGCCTGTCGGTGGCCCTTGCGCCCGACATCCGGGTTAACACGGTCGCGCCGGGCTTTTTGCATACTCGTTGGGCCGCCAACTGGTCGGAGGAACAAATCCTGCGGAATGCCGAAAGGGCCCTTTTACAACGCCACACCGGAATTGAAGATGCGGCAGCGGTATATACGATGCTGGCTAAAAACGAAAGCATCACCGGCCAGGTTATTACCATAGACGCGGGACTGCTGAACCGGGTTTAAGGCAACCGTAAATCTCACCCTAAAATTAACCCGAAAGGGCCAGAGACTTTCGGAAGATTTTCTTTTATAACTAATTAAAATTTGTATTTTTCTTAGTACAGTAAAAGTTGTTTCGGGCCCTTTATGGGCAACAATTTAACGCTTATAGGGGGTAATGTATGATGGAGACACATATTTCCGAAGCCGAACTGCAAGAGCGGTTCGCGCCTTTCGAAAGACAAATGGTGGCGGAAGGGGTCGAACCGATTGCGATTGATACTTTTAAATATTATTATTCGCAACTGCTGGCCGGGCAGACCGGTATGATGGGCGAGGAAACCATAACCCCCCTGGAAGACTTGCCCGACGCCGAACAACTGGAAGGCTACGCCGACGCCGGGCGGCAAGCCCTGGCCCATACCGTCATAATCAAACTAAACGGCGGGCTCGGCACCAGCATGGGGCTCGACAAGGCTAAATCGCTCCTGACCGTCAAAGATGGCCTCTCTTTCCTCGATATTATCGCCCGGCAAGTCCTGAACTTACGGGAAAATAGCGGGCAACCGGTGCCCCTGATTTTCATGAACAGTTTTAATACCCACGCCGATACTATCGCTGCCCTGGACCGCTACCCCGACCTTGATACCGGTACCGGCCTGGCCTTTATCCAGAACAAGGTTCCCAAAGTATTGCAGGGTAATTTCGAGGCGGTCGAAAACGCGCCCACTCCCGACCTGGCCTGGTGCCCGCCCGGTCATGGCGATATTTACACCTCACTGCAAACCTCGCAAATGCTGGATAAGCTGCTGGCGGGCGGCTACGAATACGCCTTCGTTTCGAACGCCGATAACCTGGGAGCAACCCTTGACCAGAATATCCTGGGTTATTTCGCCCAGGAAAAACTGCCCTTTTTAATGGAAGCCGCCGACCGGACCCCGGCAGACAGCAAAGGCGGTCACCTGGCCCGGCGCAAAGACGGACGGTTGGCCCTGCGCGAGGTCGCCCAGACCCCACCCGAAGCAATGGAAGCCTTTAGCGACATCAAACGGCACCGCTATTTCAACACCAATAGTATCTGGCTGCACCTGCCCAGCCTGCGCGAGACCCTCAACCGCAGCCAGAATGTGTTGAAGCTGCCGCTTATCCGTAACAGCAAGACCCTTGACCCCCGCGATAGCGCTTCCCCCAAAGTCTACCAGACCGAAACGGCCATGGGCGCAGCCATCGAAATCTTCGAAGGCGCGGGCGCTCTGAGGGTACCCCGGACCCGCTTCGCCCCGGTCAAACTAACCTCGGACCTACTGGTTTTGTGGTCGGATGCCTATTTACTGACTCCTGAAAGCAATATCGTGATTAACCCCGAAAACCGTTACTATCTTCCCATTGTCCAACTCGACTCCAGGCATTATAAATTTATATACGACTTGCAAAAACGCTTCCCGCAAGGCGCACCTTCGCTTACCGGCTGTGAAAAATTCCAGGTGGAAGGTGATATATTATTTGGCCGCAACATCGTTGTCCGCGAACAGGTAAAAGTCAGCAACCCGACCGACCGCCAGGTGGCAATCGAGGATGACACGGTCCTGGAAAAGGATACGGTCCTGGGCTGAGCATATTGTAAATTCCGGCGTTGTTAAGCTATAATCGAGCTATCTACTAATTGAGCGAAAGAAGCACCGCCTTATGACTATAGCCAACTACAGCACCAACAACATTCGCCTGAAACAGGTCGAGGGCCTACTTCCAGCCCCCACCAGCGTCGCCGACACCGATATTTCGCCTCAGCTAATCGGCGACCTCGTCATGAAGGCGATTCACCAGTACACTACCCTCTCGGTCACCCGGATTTCGGATATGTTGAAGTTGCCTTTCTTTGGCGTTGTCGAGCCGGTGCTGACCAGCTTGCGTAAGTCCGAACTGGTCGAAATCAGCCATAGCGAAGGGCTGGGCGAGATGACCTACCAGTGGGTCCTGACCCCCAAAGGTCGGGAGCGGGTAAGAGAGATTCTCAACCGCAGCAACTATGTAGGCCCGGCCCCCGTTTCGCTCGAAAAGTACCGGCGTATCGTCCGGGTCCAGACTATCACCAACCTCCGGGTGGTCCCGGCCCAGGTGAAAGCCGCCCTGGCTGATATGGTCGTAAGCGACGACCTTATGGAAGTGATTGGCCCGGCAATTAACACCGGCCAATCCATTTTTCTTTATGGTGCCGCCGGTAACGGCAAGACCTTTTTGAGCGAACATATCGCCCGCTTGCTCACCGGGGACATATTTATCCCTTACGCTATCGAGGCCGACGGTTTTATTATCAAGGTCTTCGACCCAAACATTCACGAAATCAGCAACGACCCTCTCGCCCAAGCCGACCCGACGAGCGAGGATAACCGGGTGGATACCCGCTGGGCCCTTTGCCGCCGCCCGGTCGTGGTAGTGGGTGGCGAGCTGACAATGGCTAGTCTCGACCTGATTTACGACGAGGTCTATCATTATTACGAAGCGCCTTTCCAGCTAAAGGCCAACGGTGGGATGTTTTTGATTGACGACTTTGGCCGCCAGCAGATGCGCCCCAGGGACCTGCTCAACCGCTGGATTGTCCCGCTCGAAAAACGACTCGACTTCCTGAGCCTGATGAACGGCAAGAAAATCGAGGTGCCGTTCGACGAAGTTATCGTTTTCTCGACCAACCTGGCCCCACGAGACCTGGTGGACGAAGCCTTCTTGCGCCGCATTCAAAATAAAATCGAGGTCCATAACCCTACCTTCGAGGAGTACCGCGAGATTATGAAACGGAACTGCGCCTTACAGGGCGTCCCCTATAGCGAGGAAGGGATGGTCTATTTGCTAAAAGAATACTATATCAAGCCGAAGCGGGAACTAAGGTCCTGCCAACCTCGCGACCTGCTTAAACAAATTATTGGCATCGCAGCTTATCAGGGTGTAGCCCCCCGGTTGAGCCGGGAGTTGATAGACCCTGCGGCGGCCACTTATTTCGTGGAGTTGTAACCTATGTTATTAAAACGCGTTGGCGGCGGGCAACCAAATCCCGCCCCTACCGAATCCCCGGCGCAACCGGCCATGCCGAGCCCGCCCAGTGCCCCGACCGGCAATCCTTACAGCCAGGCTATGCCGAACCCTTACAGCCAGGCCCCGGTGATGCCGACCGCCGTACCCGGCCCCAATAGCACTCCGGTGATTCCCGGCCAGGGTCTGCCGAGCGTTCTGGTGGACAAAGTTAAATTGCGGGACTTCCGCAACCAAATTGTCCAGCGGATTCAGTCGAGTATCGGCCCGAATACGGTCCTGACCCGCGACGATAAGACTATCCGCGAACTGGCTTCGAAATTCAAGACTTTTTACGACCAGTTACAACTGAGCTTGCCCGCCGACCAGCAGCGCATGCTTTTTGACGAAATTCTGGCCGAGATGGTCGGTTTCGGCCCGCTCGAACCGCTTCTTTCGGATGAGACTATCACCGAAATTATGGTCAACGGCCCGAACCAGATTTACATCGAGCAAAAAGGTAAGCTTAAAGAAATTGACACCACCTTCGAAAATGACGACCACGTGATGCGGGTCATCAACCGGATTATTGCGCCCCTGGGCCGCCGCGTGGACCGCAAGTGGCCTATGGTCGACGCCCGCCTGCCCGATGGCTCCCGCGTGAACGCGATTATCCCGCCCTGCTCCATCAAAGGGCCAACCATTACCATCCGTAAATTTAACAAGAAGCCGCTGACCTGGCAGGACCTGGTCCGGTTCGGCACCGTGACCGAGGACATGATGATGTTTCTCGAAGCGTGTATCCGGGCCAAGTTGAATATGGTCGTGGCGGGAGGTACCGGCTCCGGTAAAACGACCCTGCTAAACGTCCTTTCGAGCTTTATCCCCGATGACGAACGTATTATCACGATTGAGGACGCAGCGGAACTCCAACTGGTCCAGCGGCACGTTATTTCGCTCGAATCGAAACCGGCGGACGTGGACGGGTCGGGCCGGGTCGAAATCCGCGACCTGGTTAAGAACTCTTTGCGTATGCGCCCCGAACGAATTGTGGTCGGGGAGTGCCGTGGTGGGGAAACTCTCGATATGCTCCAGGCTATGAATACCGGTCACGATGGTTCGCTGACCACCCTCCACGCCAACACCCCGCGTGATACCCTGAGCCGTCTCGAAACCATGTGCTTGATGTCCGGGATGGACCTACCCATCCGGGTCTTGCGCGAGCAGATTTCCTCGGCTATCAACCTGATTGTCCAGCAAGCCCGTCTCCGCGACGGCTCCCGCAAGGTTATCGCCATCACCGAAGTCCAGGGCATGGAAGAAAACAACATCGTGTTGCAGGACATCTTCACCTGGGTGGAGGAAGGGCAGGACGAAAACGGCAAGGTGTTGGGGGCGTTGAAACCGACCGGCTTACGGCCCAAGTTCGAAGATAAACTGAAACTGGTCGGCTACAAACTGCCGCCGAGCATGTTTGGCGGCGTGCTGCCCGGCATGAAAGATATTTACGGCAATAACAACAACCGGCGTATCCGCTAAACTGCCCCTGGTTAGAAAAGAATCTCCCGGCCCGAAAGTCTGTTAAAGACCGGCAAGCCGGGAGATTTTTATTTGGAATTAAAAAAACCCGTCTTTCAGGACAGGCTCTTTCGTCGGGACGAGGGTAATACGGTGATTATTTAACAAAAGTCAGGCTGTTGATGATATGGTTTAGGACGGACGGGCTGGCAAACCCGGCGATGATATAGCCGTAATTCCCGTTTGTGACGTAGAAATTGGAGTAGATAGTATTGTCGGTGTGATTATCCAGCACCGCCGAACTCTGCACATCAATCCTGACCGCGTCCTGGCCGCCAATCTTCAGGGTGGTTACCTTACCCTGGGGTGTCGTGCCAACTTTAGCCAGCATATAATCCTGGGCGCTCAGTGGGCTTTCGAGTTCATCGGCAATAACGTCAATCTTGCTAAAGCCGGCAGCCGGAACCGATTCGTCGTTGAGCATTTTGCGCTGGCTGAAATTGGTGCCGCCCTGGTCTGGTTTGACCGGTTGTTGCTGTTTGGAAGTAGCCGAGAAAACGCCCAGCCCGGTCTGGTCAACAACCTGCCAGTCCGCCGGGTAATCAATCGAATAGTTGTAGTGCGGGCTGTAGAAAGTCTGGTAGCGGTTGGTGGCAGCAGGCGCTGCCGAGGAATTAAAAACCCCGGTATAGACCGCCGCGAAAGCCACCAAGAATGCCGTTATCAGCCAGAGGGTGGGGGTTGAGATATAAAAATGATTGGTCCTGGTATTATGAACTAACACGACTAAACTTCCACTTTTAGTATGAAAAATCTTAGTATACGACTAAATTATTGTTCCGGGTAAACCAAACAACTCGCCACAAAAAAAGCTCTGGCAGTAAAATATTTTAACAGGCCGGGTTGTTGGAAAGTATGACCTAAATCACAACTAGTTTTGACTCTTAAGTTAGGTTCAAAAAGGCTCAGTTGGATGTCACAGTTTATAAACGTGCCGGAAAGGAAATAGTTGCGGAATTATCATTATAAATTTTTGTTAATATTTAAAAATACTGCGGTAAAAAATATGCCTTGAAGGCGGTTGTTGGCAGGCTTTTTTTTCACCCGGCCCTAACAACTATAACTGAACTTTTAGATGGGGTTTTGTGTACTCTTTGCGGAGAAACTAGATTTTAGGGACATATACCGGGTAATAAGCGGGCCGGTAGATGGGACGGTCCGTACCGGTCGGAATATACTTATCTATAAGGCCCTGGGCTTGCTGGCCGGTCAGGTAATCGGCCAGGGTCCGGGCCAGGGCAACGTTTCGGTCGGTATCGGGGGTGTTATTGGGGACCAGCACGTCATAAGGCTCGAAAAAGGTTTTATCAATCTGGAAAGTGACCTTGAGCTTGCCCTTGACCGCCGGGTCGGACTGCAATTTAAGGAAAGTCGCCAGGGGCGCGACCGTGAAAGCCTTGTCCTGGGCGGCCTTTTTCACAACCGTTTCGACATCGGCTTCAATCAGCCTGTTATTCGGCCCCCGGTCGGCGGCAGTATAGATACCCTTAAGACCCCAGACGCCCTGCAAGGTAGCGAACAGGGCCGGTTCCTGGTCGGGGGCCGGGACATAAAACAACTGACCGCTCAAAACCAGGGCCCGCAAATAAGAGGCCGCGTCAACCTGGGTCGTTAAATCCGAGGTGTTATCGGCGGGACCAAGCCCCACCAGTTCGGTCCAGAGGGCCAGGCGGCGTTCGTTGTAGAGTTTGCCCGGCAAGGGGGTCGGAATAGGGCCGGGCCCGGTGTAGGCGGTAGGGGTCGGAAAGAGGTCACGTTGATAAGGCGGATAAGTCGGGGCCGGGCCTCCCAGGGCATCCAGGGCGGGGCCACCCGGCAACAGCAACACATCGACTCCGGCCTTGCTGGCGTAGTCAAGACCCATAGCCGTCGTAACCGGTAGGCGTTTTACCCGGACATTGTTAGCCTGCTCGTAGGGCGGCAGGAGAACATCCAGCAGACCCGAATCCTGCAATTCCTGGGTCGTGACCAGGGTCAGCCAGGTCGGTTCAACCGCTTTGCGGTCGAGCGAACAGGCCGTTAGCAGGAGCGAAAGTGTCAACAGCAAAGAGGACAGAAGACCCAATCGCAGGACGAAAAAGGAACGGCGCCCCATATTAGTCTTTACCCGCGTTGACAAGCTGGTTGTGACCGGAAGAAAGGTTGAAAGGGCGGGCGGTCTGCCAGACGCTTTCGAACAGGAGGCGCATGGCCTGGGTAAAGTCGGAGTGTTCGATGCGAAGGCTGGTAATACTTTGCTGCCCGGTAATCGGGTCGCGCAAGGCGCACATAGCGGCGTGGTCGTCGGTCACGATAAGCTTCATGGGCAGGTTGTCGGCCACGCGTACCTGGGCCCCGGCGTCCCGCAAAACCGTGGCCCGGTTGTTAAGGTTGCGGACGCTGGCCTCAAAGATACAGCGCACTTCCACGCCGCGCTGGCTGGCCGCGATTTCGTAAGAGTTAAGGGTCCGCTGGTCCTGGGCGTAGGGTTCTTTTTCAAAAATCAGGATGGAGCGATCGGCGCTGTTGAGCAGGTCGTTGGCGACCTGGGTCACGCGGCCCCGCTCGCTCAGAATATCAATATAGCGCAGGAGGCCGGTTTCGCTGCGCCCGGCCTGGTGAAGCGGTTCCAGCTTTTCGACAAGTTTACTGACCTTGGCGCGGCGTTCGTGCAGGGTGCGTTCCAGTTCGGTCTCCTGGCGCTGCTGGTAGGCCGGTAAAGCTTCCTCCGGCGGGATGGCGCTGTACTGGGCCACAGTCCCGGCCACCGGGAAGCAAAAACCTTTGGCGAGCAAGTTGCTCAGGGCTTCGTAGACTTTTGGGCGCGGCACCTCGGCGACCTGGGCGATTTCCGCAGCTTTGAAAAGTGGTCGCCCAAGCATATTTATGTAAATCTTGGCTTCGTTTGCGGTCAGACCAATTTCACGCAACTGCTCGACCAGATCGTCGTTCACTTTTTCCCCCTTGATTCCAGAATCTCTAAAATGCTAAACGTCGCACGCGGGTACACGCCGGGACCAAAAAGCCGGGCCGAATAACCGGGATTAGAAAAAACCAGCCTTTTATCCTGACTCCGCACGAACCTGTTAGCCCTTCATACCTACGTTTAACGATGATTTTTCCGCTATTATAGCATTTTGGAAAAGAGATTTACAGACCACCAAAAGCTGGGCGGCTTAATCGGTCGGTAACGGGGCCGGGTTCTGGTCCGTCAATGCTTCGGCGGTGGCAGGATATTCGATTTTTAACCGGACCTGCTCGATGCGCAGGCCGTCCATTTTCTCGACGGTCAGAAGCACCGCTTCCGGCAGTTTGGCCAGGCCCTGGCGGTATTCCTCGTCAACGTCTTCCACCACCTCGCGCTCTACCGGCAACCGGACGGTCTCGCCCTGTTCGGGGATATGTTTGAGTTCGGCCATCACCAGGCCCGCGATAGTATCCACTTCCAGGCGTGCCCCCGCCTCGTTCAGGCTCAAATCCTGTTCGAGTTCCTGGCTCAAATCGAAAAGAGAGGTCCGACCGTTCAAAAGATACTCGTTCTCCCTAATTTTGACGATAGGGCTTTCTTCGTGGTCGAACTCGTCCTGGATTTCGCCCACGATTTCTTCGAGCAAGTCTTCGAGCGTCACCAGGCCCGAAACACTACCGTACTCATCCACGACCAGGGCCAGGTGGTTGCGGCTCTTTTGCAGGTCGGCAAAGAGCTCCGAAACGTGTTTCGATTCCGGCACAAAGAAAGGCGGGCGGGCTAACTCGGCCAATTTGCGCTGGGTCGTGCCGGTAGCAAAGGCCCGTAAAATATCCTTGCTAAAGACGACCCCGGTAATGGTTTCCCGGTTATCGGTAAAGAGAGGATAGCGCGAGTAATCGGTTTCGAGGATTTCGGGCATGGCTTCCTGCAAAGTCAGGGTCGCGTCGAGCATCACCATATCGGGCCGGGGCACCATGACCTCGCGGACCCGTTTCTCGGAGAAGTCAAAGACGCTGCGGATAAGTTCTTCTTGCTGGGGCTGGAAAACACCTTCCTCCTGCCCGGTAACCACCATCGAAACGATTTCCTCCTGGCTGACCGAGGCGGTCCCGGCCTTCTGTTTGCCGCCAAGCATCCTTACAATCAGATTGGTGGCGCCGGTCAAGAAGGCTACCAGCGGGGCGGCCACCTTTGCCAGGATTTCGATAGGGCGAGCTACCAGCAGGGCGATTTGCTCGGCGGCCCCGACGGCCAGGGTCTTTGGCACCAGTTCGCCAATAAGCAGGGTAACGAAAGCAATCAGGATGGTCACGATGATAAAGGAGAGCGTCCCTGCCGCCGGGGCCAGGAACGAGATGCCCTTAAAGAAGCTTTCCAGGGCGTTGCTGAGACTGACCGCGCCAAAAGCCGAGGCAAAAAAACTTGCCAGGGTCACGCCAATCTGGATGGTCGCCAGGAAACGGCTGGGATTCTCGCTCAGGCGCAGGACCGAGCGGGCCCGGCGGCTGCCATCCTCGGCCATCTGTTTTATACGACTCTTGCGGGAGGAAACAATCGCAAGCTCACTGGCCGCGAAAAAAGCGTTAACGAGTATCAAGAAAATGAGGATGAGGTATTCTATCCAGCCGTCCATTTATCTAAATTATTCCTTTGGGTATCACGTTGGGCCGGACCGTAAATGGCCGGGCCAAGGTGTTATATGTTCGTTTCAAAATCCGGGCCGAACCGGGTCATAGACCAGAGGTAAGGGTCGGGGCCAAAGGTTTGGACCCAGGGGTGAGACCTACGGTTGAACCTGCCGGCAAACTACCCTGGCAGCAGTTTGCCTTACTCTAATTACCAGGCATTTTATCATACTCTCGGCTTTGGCTGGCGACTAATAGTTATGGATTCAGGCGGATATTTCTAAAGGTGAGAGAAATCCGGCGGCCCCTTGGCAAAAGGTGGTCCCGGTAAAGGTCGGTCGTGCGGGGAGCGATAGCATGTTTCCAGTTGTAACGGGCCTCGCCCCGTAAAATCAGAAGGCTGCGGGGTTCTAAGAAAAGAGCGGTCTTTTCGGAAGTTTTAGTGTGGGTAAAATCCATGGTGCAGCCCGAACCGAGGCTGAGCGAGAAAATGGTTTCCTCGAAGCAGGGCACGCAATCAATATGCGGGCTGATGCCCTGCCCCGGCTGGTACTCGTTGACGATAAGCTGGTCGGGCATCTTCTCAATTAGCTTCTCACGCTCTATCTTCTCAAGGAGCGGTAAGACCCACTTCGGTAACAGTCCGAGAAAATCTGTTTGCGCGTCAACCGCCCGGCTTTGTAGTTATAGCGATAGCCATAGTGTTGAACCCGGCGTTTGAGGTCGTTTAACCAGAGTTGGCGGTCAACATGAGTTTTTAAATAGTTCTCCTGGGCCTCGTTAAGATAATCCGGCAGATAAAGCAGTCCCGGAATAGTAATAGGTTCAGATTGTGGGAAAAGTTGGTCCATTTTAGAAATTAAACCTGGGTAAAATTTATTTCGAGGGGAGAAGTGTTCCCGGCTAAGTCGGTGGCTTCAAATTTGAGGGTGTGCCTACCGGGCGCTAATTGCGTGGTATCCAGAACATAGCTATATTCCAAACCGCCATCTGTCACCTGGGCGTAGCGGATTGGCACCGCTAAAAGGGCCGTGCGAGGGCCATCATCGAGCGTGACCCAGGCCCCGGCCAGACTGCCCGCGCCCGGCGAATCACTGACGCTATTCCCGGCGGCAAAGGCCCAATCATCAATGGCCGCGACCTTAAAAGGCAGACGGCTATTGGAATTCACCGCGCCGTTGGCGGCCACGGGGTTATAGGTCAGGGTCAGGCTGGGTGGGGTCGTATCGTAGCCTGTAGCCTTCCACATGGCCTGGGCCAGGACGATATGCCCTGCCGGGGTCGGGTGAATGTCATTAGAGGTTATCCAGGTCAGGTCTCTTTCCTTACCGGCCACCGGGGCGTTGAAATCGACCAGTTTCGCCCCTTTTTCCTGGACCCGCTGCCGGATGACCGCATCGAAACGCCGGAACCAATCCGATTCGATGTCGTTGCCGCCGGTATTGTAAGCTAACGGATTGTAATAGGTCGTGACCAGCAGGTCGGCCTGGCCGATTTGCCCGCGAATTTCATCAAGAATCCGTACGAAATTAGCATCGAACTTATCGAGAGCGGCCTGGCGGTCGGTATCGGACTTGCCTTCGACATTTAACAGGTCGTTCGCGCCAATAGTTAAACTGACCGGGCTAACGCGCAGGCCGGACTTGGCGGCGTTGGCAACCTCATCTTTGAAATTCTGTAACTGGCTCTTGCCGCTGGTCCTGGTTAAAAAAGAGGTAGTAGTTTCGCCCGGAACCGCCAGGTTGCGGTAGGAGAGCAGGTCGGGCTGGACCCGCTTCAGGTAGTTAGCGTAGAAAAGCCCGGCGTAACCCTGGTTATTCGGGTCAGGCGCGCCGATGCCGTAGGCTACGGAATCGCCCAGGGCAATATATTCGCCGCCAATCGCGGTCGGGATGGCCGGGTGGGCCGGGGCAACGGGTGGTTTGGACAGGCCGGTATTCTGGTAGGGAAGCGGAGTAGCGGTGGGGTTGGCCGAGGCCGCCGCGTTGGGGTTGGGCGTCGCAATCGAAGCCGGGCGACCGGAGTTAGTTGACGGTGAAAACCGCCCGGTGAGAAAGGCCAGTCCTAACCCCAGGAGCAGCCCGGCCCCGATTAGCCCCAAAAACTTTAAATTCTTCCGCATTTCCTCAACATCCGGGCCGCCAATGGCCCGCCTTTAGCGACTCAGCAACGGGGCCGGGCGCTTCCAGTAATTCGCCAGGTAATCTTTCTGGCTCATCTCGGTCTTATCCTGTTCGAGCAGGCGGTCCGGCGGCATTTCGTTCAGGCGACAGGCCCGCCCGACCAGACAAAAGACCTGGACCAGGTTCGCCAGTTCGTCGTCGTGCGACTGGGGGCCATCCAGTTTCTTTAGAAGTTTATCAAATACCGGCACCAGTTCCGGGCGCGACACCGGGTCGGTATCGTAACCGGTCTGTAGAGCCCGGTGCGGCAGCAGGCTTTCGTAATCCATGCCTGCGTTGATGGCGGTGCAGGTACCCCAGTACCAGACCTCGTTGCCTTCCAGAATTAAATCGTGGGCGAAACCTTCGTGAAAGTGCGTCCCTTCGACCACTCCCCGTAGTTCCACCAGTTCTTCCACCATGCGGTCGTGCAACTTGTGGCGGTTACTCGAACGCAGCAAACGGCTGGTACCCGAAACGGTGGAAAGGTCGGTATCTCGCAGGTACTCGTAAGCGCCCCATACCTCCCGGCTTAGCTTTTCCAGATTTTCCAAAATAATCCTCTCCTTGTCCTGACTCTGTACGTTCAAAAACTATTGTTTTAGAACCCCATCGTTCTGGAAATCCCCGCCCCAAACGCGGGGAGCAAGCTAGCGTGGCACGGTAGTGGTGGTCGCGTCGGTGCGCCGCAGATAGGCCGTCCTGTTAAGATACGGCAGAAAGACCGTGTAGTAATCATCGCGCACTTCGTAAACCTCGAAGCGCTGGTCTTTAGATAGATAAGCAATTGCCTTGCCATTGGGTTGGTCATAGACCGGTGTGTTGTCCTGGCTGACCACCACACCGGGGGTAGTCGAGGACGGTTTTTCGCGCTGGTCTAACGGTGGCCGCGCGTTTATAAAGTTTATTATACCCTGGGCGATGCTGTTCGCCACCACATCTTTGTGGTTGACCAGGTAATTGCGGTCGCTGGCGCTGGTCAGGTAACCCGTCTCGATAATGATAGCAGGGGTACCTTTGCTGACGGCGTAAACCCGGCGGCGGCTGTTAAAAGCGTAGTAACCGCTCATGTTACGGGTGATATTATCGTCCCAGCGAAAACCGGTCGCCGGACCATAGACACTCGAAACCGCGTTGAGAAGGGCGTCATCGGTATTCGGAATCGGGCTAAAGCGGCTGCGGGCTAACTTGTAACCGCTCGGTGAGCCCGCAGTCGAAGCATCGGCGTGAATCGCCACGAAAGCGTCGGCGGTATAATCCGCCGGGACGGTTGCGGGTAACAAATCCACCTCGTAACCGGCAGCCTGCAAATTAGCCTGGACCCGGCGAGCAATATCCAGGACGTAATCGACCTCGCGTACACCCCCACCGGACCCACCGGTCTGGCTGCGGAGCGAAGCCAGGGGGTCAGGCAACTGGTCAATCATCCAGTGTCCGGCCTGGACCCCTATCTTCGGCTGGCCGCTCGCGCCGTAATTGGCTTTGCGGGTAGGAGTCGGCACCGCCGGGGCGGCTGCAAGGTTTGTAAGGGGTATTTTAGGCAAACCGTTGAAAAGAGGCAAATCGCTTACTTTTAAGCCCGGGATAGTGGGCGGGATATTCCCGGCCAGGGCCTGGTCCTGACTTTCGGCTGGCGTCGTAGAGTTGTTGCCGGGGGTCGCCGTAGGGTCGGGTACATCTGAGGTCGGTGGGACAGGGGTCGCGGTGGGTAGAAAGACCGGGGCGCTGGTTGGCGCTTCGGTGGGTGGGACAGCCTGGGCGGCGGTTGCGGTAGGAGCCGCCGGTTTAAAGACGGCTGTCGGTGGAACCGGGGTTGCGGTTGTAGGATCGGTGCAACCGGCTAACAGCCCGGCCAGAATACAAACCAGTATAAAAGACACCAGCCTGGAGAAAAGTTTAAATTTACTACTGAAAAACAAAAGAACCTCGTTCCGGCGCGGCCTGGATTATCTTAAAACGGCTGGCTTTATTTTACTCTTTTGAGCTGTCGGTAGCATTATTTTACCAGCAAACCGCTCTTTTTGTGTTAACTTTTCACTAAATCCTAATTTCAGTAATATTGCTTTCCCCGTTCTAATACCAGATTCGGTTTTTCTCGGCCCCAGGCTCACCGGGTGCGATACGAAACAGGCAAGCGCCATTCCATGCATAAACGACCGTGATATTGTCCAACGGACCGGAGATTTCTCGCTACGCTCGAAATGACAAGTTGGTGACCTTGAATTTCGCTACTGGCGCTAGCCACAGGTATCCCTTCGAGCTAGATTCCGCCAATTTGATTGCCCCTTCGGTCGGAATGACAAAGTAGAACACTCCATATAACAAAAAACCCTCGAATGACAAGCCTTACTACTAAACACTAAAAACTGAAAACTAAACACTTTTCTAGCTTCCCCTTGTGGGTTGCGTTGGGCCGGAAGTTGGCTATAATTCCTTTTAAATACAATATACAACTTTCAGGTCTGTATAAAAGGAACTTCACGACTAGCAGTAAGAAGGTGAGGTCTGTCAGCATGCTAAACACACCAAACGAAAAACTTTTTTTTGAGAATTGCCTGGCCGAATGTGGCCTCTCCGGGCAGAATTACCAGCGCCTGACCCTGGCCCAGGTAACCACCGACCCCGGTCAGACCCAGGCCCTCATACGCACGCTGCACGATGTACGGACCGGGGCCGACGCGGTCCTGGCGCGGGGCAAACCCGCCGAAGATACCCTGGGCCTCAGCCCCCAGGAGTGGGAACGCCGCTGGTCGGCCTGGGCTGCCAGCCGCAAGGCCGCTTTTTATGCTCGCGCCGGGCTGCTCCTCCTGGGTGAGAACGAGCACCTGCCCTATTTTCTTAACACGCTCAAAACCACCCACAATATTGTCTTTCTGTGCGCCGCCAGCGACCTGCTCCAGTTCGCCACCGGCCATCTTTTGAGCGGACCCGAAGAAGAATTGAACGGGAAAGACCTCTCAAAATGGTGGACCCAGCAGTTCGAAGCGGAAAAAGTAAGCCTAAAACCACTGGTTAACTAATTTTTTGTACCTGACGCGAAACGCAAGGTCTGGTCGGGCGATATTGCCGGGCAAGGGCCGCCAGCGGATACGCCACAAAGGAAGTGGAGAGAGTTAAATGCGATTGGTAGCCTATAGCCTGCCCGGCGAAAGCCAGGTAAGGCGCGGCGTAGTAACCCGGGACGAAGCAATAGTCGAGGTTCCCGGCGACTTCCGGGCGCTTGGTGAAAATGACCTGGCCGGGCTGGCGCAATACCAGGCGGTCCCCGCCACGGCCCAACTGAGCGAGGTAACCTTACACGCCCCGGTGCCAAACGCCGGGAAAATCCTCTGCATCGGCATGAACTACGCCGACCACGCCGCCGAATTCAACCTGGATATTCCGGCCCGCCCGGTCCTGTTTGCCAAGTTTAACAACACCCTTACCGGGCATAACCAGCCTATCCTGGATGATGGGGTCAGCAAAGCCCTCGATTACGAGGCCGAACTGGCGGTCGTAATCGGCAAGCGGGCCAAAAAAGTGAGCGAGGCGGAGGCGCTGGACTACGTGGCCGGGTATGTTACGGCCAATGACGTAACCGCCCGCGACATTCAGCATTCGAGCAGCCAGTGGGTCCACGGTAAGACCCTGGATGGTTTTTGTCCGCTCGGACCCTGGCTCATCACCAAAGACGAAGTACCGGACCCCCACAACCTGGCGATTCGCTGCCGGGTTAACGGTGTAACCTTACAGGATTCAAATACCAACCAGCTTATCTTTAGAATCCCGGCTTTAGTTAGCTTTTTAAGCCAGGGTATCACGCTGGAAGCGGGTGACATTATTTTGACAGGTACGCCGGGCGGGATTGGCTACGCCCGCAACCCCCAGGTCTTGCTCAAAAACGGGGATGTGGTTGAGATAGAAATCGAAAAAGTAGGACTCTTGCAAAATACAGTATTGGAAAGGTAAAAATGACTAAGAGACTTGAGAACCAGGTAGCGATTGTTACCGGGGCCGGTAGCGGGATTGGCCGCGAGACCGCCCTGATTTTTGCGGCGGAAGGCGCGAACGTGGTCGTGGCCGATTTCAACCTGGAAGCCGCCCAGCAGACCGTCGAGCTTATCGGGCGGGAAGAAAACGCCCCTAAAGCTGCCGCTTTTAAGGTCAACGTTTCGAATTCCGAGGATGCGGAAGCCCTGGTAAACTTCACCATCGAGACTTTCAAAAAGCTCGATATTCTGGTGAATAACGCCGGAATTGGTGTCCCCGGCACGGTCCTGACCACCAAAGAGGACGACTGGGACCGGATTTTCTCGGTGAACGTAAAAGGGATTTACCAGATTTCGCGCTTCGCCATTCCCAAGATGAAGGAATTTGGCGGCGGGAACATCGTCAATGTTTCGAGCATCGCGGCGATTGTGGCGGTGCCGGACCGGGCCGCTTACGGCGCTTCCAAGGGCGCGGTGCTGGCCCTGACCAAGGCGATGGCGGCAGATCACGTCAAAGACAATATCCGGGTGAACTGCATCTGCCCCGGTACGGTCGATACGCCGTGGGTTGGTCGCATGGTTTCGAACTACGCCGACCCGGCGGACGCCCGCGCCAAAATGGTAGCCCGCCAGCCTATCGGGCGGCTCGGCACTCCCGAAGAAATGGCCGAGGCTATTCTTTACCTGGCCTCACCTTCGGCCAGTTTTGCGACCGGCAGCGCCCTCATTCTCGATGGCGGCTTTACCGCTTTCAAACTGCCCAGCTAGGATTTTCCGCGTAAACGAAAAAGGCCCGGTAGCCTGTGAAGGTTGCCGGACCTTTTTCGTTTACTTTATCGTACAGTGAACCCCATCCCCGACCCATCCCCTGATAGGGGAAGGGAGTAAAAGAAAGGAGTAAATTTTTGACGAAAGTCAAAAATTTACTCCTTATCAATCTTTTCCCCTCCCTGGGGAGGGGTTAGGGGTGGGAGATTTCCCTCAAAGGGAAAAGAAGGGTCTTTTTACTTCTTCTCGCCTAAAACTTCCTGGATGCGCAGGGCCAGGTGGAGCGCCAGGGACGTTTCGGAGTCTTCAAGGTCGAACCCGGTAATATCCTGGATGCGGCGCAGGCGGTAAAGCAGGGTGTTGCGGTGAACTTTTATATTTTTGGCCATCTCGCTGGGAGAACTCTGGTAGCGGAAATAGGCTTCCAGGGTACGGATAAGTTCGCCACCGTTGCGGGAGTCGTGTTCGAGCAGACGGCCCAGCACTTCCTGGTAAAACTCGCGCAGTTCCCGGTTATTGCCGATGGTTAAAAGCAGCCGGTAAACTCCCAGGTCGCCGAAATAGGTTAGCTGGCCCGGTCCAAAGAGACGCAGACCCATCATGACCGCTTTTTCGGCCTCGGCGCTCTGTTTTGGAAGCCCTTCCACGCCACCTTCATAAAAACGACCCAGCCCCGCCGATACGCTGATGTCGGGGTAGCTGTTGGCGAAACGCTCCAGGAAAATCATGACCACTTTTTTGGCCTCGGCGGGCCCGCCAAACTCCTTGCCGGTGGTGTTGGCGAAAAAGACCACGAACCGGTCGTCCCGCACGCGAGTGATAGTGGCCCAGTTCCGGCGCGACGATTCTTGCTCGACCAGGCGTTGCAGCTCCCGGCCCATCGTTTCGCTCACCGGCAAATCGAGTTCCATCTCCCGACCATCGAGGACAATGGTAAGCGGCTTTTTCCGCAGCGATTTTTCCTGCTGGCGGAAAGCGAACGACGCGACCCAGTAGGGCAGTTGCAGATTGTAGCCGAGGCGTTTGGCCCGCTCGATAATCGCGTCGGGGCTGGTAAAGCCGCCATCCAGGAGTTCGTCGAGGACGTTGGCCTGGAATTTATCTTCTACGGCGCTGACGGCCATCTCCCGCGCCCGTTCGATGGCGAGAGCGCTGGCGGCCCGGCTGAGCGCGACCCGCTGGCGGCGGTCGAAATCGCTACCGAGAAGGGAGACATACCCGGCTACGGTTCCCTGGGCGATAATGGGGGCGGTCAGTTGGAGCATGGCCGGGTGACCGTCCGAGGCCATTTCAAAGGTATGCAAGGGGGGGTCGCTGGCCCGCAAATCCTTGTTATGGAGCCACTCACGCAAGATTGCCAGGTTGTTGTGCAAGACCGAGTTGGGGCCGTTGTCGTCCATCACCGGGCTGACTTCAGGTGTGAAGGAATTGTGCTGCCCGTTGCGGCTTTCGGTAATGCCAACCAGGCTCGACACCTCGCTCCGGTCGGGAGTAAAGCGGACCCTGGCGCGGAAATTGGCGTCTTCCACGATAACCGCCTTGCCGCTCAACTTGCAGAGCAGTTCGGCGACGGCGGCGATACCCTTGCCCTCGATAGCCAGTTCGGTAAACTGGCGGTAAACTTCCTGGTTCCAGTGTTGAAGCTGCTGGTTATTCTCAGCGATATACTTGGTGATATTGCGTTCGAGTTCGGGCAGACTGGTGCCTTCGGGCAGGACGAAAAGTGGCAGATTAAGCTCATCGGCAGCTTCAATGCCCACGTCGGGGATTTCCCCCAAAATGGCTGCCCCGGCTACTCCTTTTTCCGAGAGGTAATTAAAGAGCCGGGAGAGATGAAATTCTTCATCGAGGGCCCGCAACACTCGCACCGAAATCAGGACCAGTTCGTTACCTTTGAGGCCGTCAAAAATCGGGGGGCGGCTGCGCCCGGCCAGAACCCAGCTTACCTCGTGCCCCAGGCCGCTCTGTCCTGCCACAAGCTCGGTTCCTGCCGGTAAAATATGCTGTTGTAGCTCTTGGACCGTTACCATTTTGCTGTACGAACTTTTCCAGGTTATAAAATAACGTCTACAAACCGCTTAACATACGCAAATTCAAAAAGCAGTAGACCCTTTTACCCACTATCCGAAATTTTCAAAATACCCAACACTACACCGGTTTTACAAAACCCGGTAACCTGACCCTCTAACCGATGTCGAGGTAGCGTTCTACTTCCCAGGGGCTGACGTGGCGACCATAATCGTTCCACTCGGCCTGCTTCGCCTCCATGAAATTTTCATAGATGACCTCGCCGAGGGCTTCCTGGATAACTTCGTCTTTTGCCAACTCGTCGAGCGCTTCGTGCATTGTCGAAGGGAGCGTCTCAATCGAACGGCGCTGTAATTCGTTGGGGTCGAACTGGAAGATACTTTCCTCGACCGGCTCAGGTAAAGGCAACCGGCGCTTTATGCCGTCCAACCCGGCTTTGAGCATGACCGCGAAAGCCAGGTAGGGGTTGCAGGACGGGTCGGGGCAGCGCAATTCGACTCTGGCGGTATACCGCTGGTTCGCGCCCGGCCCGCTGTGCGGTACCCGAATAAGCGCGCCCCGGTTGACCCTGGCCCAACTGATATAGACCGGCGCTTCGTACCCGGCCACCAGGCGTTTGTACGAATTGACCAATGGGGCCAGGATAACGGTCATGGCTTTGGCATGGTAAAGTTGCCCGGCGATAAAGTGGCGAGCCACCGCGCTCAGGTTGTACTGTTCGTTCAAATTGGTAAAAGCATTTTCGCCTGGCTGAACCGTGCTGGGCACAACTTTAGGTTTGCCGTTGCGGGGACCAACTTTACTGTCCGATAAGAAGGTCATGCTCTGGTGAGTGTGCATGCCGGAACCGGAGAGGCCGAAAAGGGGTTTGGGCATAAAAGTGGCACGCAAGTCGTTTTGCTGGGCCAGCGCCCGGATAACATACTTGGCAGTCATTACATTGTCGGCGGTACGCAGGGCCGGGCCGACTTCGAGGTCAATTTCGTGCTGGCCGGGGGCAACTTCGTGGTGGAAGCTTTCAAATTCAACGCCCATTCCTTCGAGAGCGAGGGCCGCTTTCCGGCGGAGGACGCTCCCGGCGTCGGTCGTATTATCGAAATAGCTGCCCCGGTCGTTTTCGAGAATCTGGGGCAGGCCCCCAGAGAGGGTGTTGTTAAAAAGGAAGAATTCCAGTTCGGGACCGGCATTATACTGGTAACCCAGGCTGGCGGCTTCTTTGAGGACGCGGTCCAGGGCAAACCGGGGGTCGCCCAGGAAGCGCTCCCCACGCGGGGTATAGACCCAGCACAGAAGCCGAGCCGTTTTATCCTCGCCGGAGGTCCAGGGGATAACCGCCCAGGTGGTGGGGTCGGGCACCAGGTACATATCGTTTTCGGCTACGCGAGCAAACCCTTCAATCGCCGAGCCATCGAACCAGACGCCGTTTTCAAGGGCGGTGGCAAGCTGGCTGGCCGGGATGGTTACGCTTTTAATGACTCCAAAGATGTCCGTAAATTGTAAATCAATAAACCGGACGCCATTTTCGGCGGCCAGGCCCGGCAAATCCGTGGTGGAGGGTGCCGGGGTAGCTGTCTTTTCGGACGTTAATAATTCGACTTCTTTAGAGTTGACAGCGTCTTCGCTCCGGGAGTGGTTAGTTTCCAATGCGCTCTTTCCAATATCTATTGTGCAGAATGCCTTTAACAAAATGCCTAAAGGAGTATAGCACTCCCAATAAGGCCGTGACAATGGGCCGCAGGCACAACTTAGGCCGGATGTGCTTGGGCAAATTGCACATATAGTCTACCATTAATGGACTTCTTTTGCACTATTGACGACTAAACGGGTGGGTTTTGGCGGAGCCGGTGAGAAAAGGTATAATGCGGGGGCTTTCAGGAAACACTTTAAACTGAAAATTATGATTATTATATAGAACCGCAAACTTTAAAAAATAAAAGGATAATCATGACCGACTCATTTTCCGACTATACCATTCGACCGGTCGCGGTGACCGAATGGGACAAACTTCACTTCATCTGGGAAGCCTCCCAGGACATCGACGACCCCGCAGGCCGCCCCCCCGAAGGCTGGTGGTCCCTGGGCGATTGGACTAAAACGGGCCTGGTCCTTTCAAAAGACACCCAGCCCATCGGCCTGGCCGCGTTCAAACCTACCCGCGAACCCGATGCCATCGAAGTCCGGTTGGCTCTGCTACCGGGCTATCGCCAACCAGAGGCTGTCACCCATTTGGTCGAAGGAGTCTTCGATGAAGCCCGGCACATGGGATTTAATAGTGTCCGCTTCTTCTTCTCCGGTGGTGGGGCCTGGGCCACTGAGATTGTCGCCGGGTTCGGTATCGAACCCCTGCGCAAATACCACTCTATGTTGCTACCGGCAGCGGTTGAGGTTCCCCTTTTTCCCGTACCGGAAGGAATGCGTATCCGACCGCTGGCCGAGGGCGAAGACGAAGCAGCCCTGGCCGCCCTTAACAAGGCCTGGGCCACCACCTGGAATTTCCGGCCTATCCCAATGAAAGCGCTTCAGAAAGACCTGGATGGGCAGCGCACCGGCTTTTTGGTGGCCGTACCCCTTTCCGCCGAAACTCATGTCATCGGCACCTGTCACGCGATATTGGACCCACACAACTACAATCATGACGGCGGCATCTATGCCCTGATTTCCAACCTGACCAACGACCCGGACTGGCGGGGGCGGGGCCTGGGCCGGGCGCTCCTGACTGCCGGTATCCATCACCTGCGGGCGCGGGGCGCAACCTCGGTCAGGCTCGGCGTGGATGGCGGCAACCCGGTCCCGATGGCGCTTTACCATTCGATAGGTTTTAAGAGCATCAGCAGCGTGGAAGTCTGGACAGGTCAAATTCCCGAACTGCTCTAACTCCCTTTTATAAAAAGTTTTATCGAAAATCTTTACGAAAAAAACCGGCCCTCTAAAAGGGGGCCGGACTTTCTTGCGCCAGGACATCCGTGGATTCAGTGCGGGTCAGGAAGACAAAGCTGAGAGCGGTTGCCACTCCGAACCCGGCGATAGTCGCGGTCATTGGGATGGCCGTCCCGGTTCCCGCCAACCCGACGAGAGGTCCGGCTACCGCACCGGTCGTGAACTGAATTACCCCCAGCAGGGCCGAGGCGCTCCCGGCGGTAGTGGTGTTGGAAAGGGCCAGGGTGGTGGCGTTTGGCACAATCAGGCCCATACTGGCGGTAATCAGGAGGAACGATACCAGCACCCCGACCAGGCCCAGCCCGCTGATAACCGCCAAAAACATCCCGACACCACCCGCTACATTCAGGACAATGCCGACAGTCAGCAGTTTGCGGGGCGTGACTTTCCCGGCCAGCCAGTTACTCAATTGGGCCGAGCTAATCAACCCCAGGGCGCTCAGGCTGAACAGGAGGCTAAAAAGCTGGGGCGATAAGCCATAAAGATTTTGCAGGACGAAGGGCGATACCGACACATAGACGATAGGGCAGGCAAAGGCCAACCCGACCGAAAGAGCATAACCGACAAACCGGCGGTCGCCCAGCAAAGTGCGGAAAGCCGCGAAGGTAGGACCAAAGCCGAGCGGCTGGCGTTTTTCCCTGGGCAGACTTTCCTCAAGGCCAAAGAGCGAGGCCAGGAAAAAGATGGCGGCGATAATGGCAATTCCGCCAAAAATGCCGCGCCACGAGATAAAGTTTAATATCTGCCCGCCGATGACCGGGGCGATTATCGGGGCAACCCCGGTTATCATTAGAAGGAGAGCATAGGTCCGGGCCAGGGAAACCCCGGTGTAAATGTCGCTGGCGATAGCGAGGGCCAGGGCAATTCCGGCGGCCCCGACCACTCCCTGAAAAAAACGTAGCGGAATAAGCACACTCATCGAGGGAGCGACGATACAGAGCAGCGACAAAAGAATAAAGAGCCCGACCCCGACCAGCAGGGGCCGTTTCCGACCCAGGGCGTCGCTGAGTGGCCCGGCGACCACCTGGCCCAGCGATAGACCCAGGATAGTAGCGCTCAGGGTTAGCTGGGTAATGGACATTGAGGCACCCAGGTCGCGGCTGACATCAGGCAGCGAGGGCAAATACATATCAATGGCAAGCGGGCCAAACGCGCCCAGGCCACCCAATATGACAACGTGTCTCCATTGAATCGGGGTGGCTTTGGTGGCAGGGCTGGCGGCGAGAGTGGCTGCGAGCCCCGGTTTCAAACTATTGGCGGCAGGCTGGATAATTCTTTCAAAAGACTCCGGTTTTTCGACCGAAAGGCATTCCTGGGACATATTATCTCCGGTTCTCTAGCATTGTCCGATTGTTCAATAGTTCCATAATTCCGAACAGTTGAATAGTAACATCAAATCTGCTAAAATGTCAAGCATGAGAACACCAATGCATCCCGCCCGCGCCGACCTTTCGCTGGCAAACGTCCTGTACGCGCTGGGCGACCCAATAAGACTAAAAGTAGTCACGGAACTGGCCGCCACGGAAGAAGGCGATAGCTGCCAGCATATTGTGGCGGGCATGAATGTCGCCAAGGCCACCCAATCGCATCACTTCAAGGTCTTGCGCGAGGCCGGGGTACTCCGCATGGAGCCGCAAGGCCGCCGCCTGTTGGTAAGGCTGCGCCGGGACGACCTGGAAGCCCGCTTCCCCGGTCTACTCGATGCGATCCTGCATAGTTGCCAGAAAAACCCGGAAATCCTTCCCCTTACGAACGAAAAAGCCCCGGTCTAAAACACCATCCCGCCTGGGCAGGCAAAACTAATTCAACCGGATTAAATAATTAAACTGGTATTAAACACTTTATCTTATTGGAATCGACCAAATTAAGGGTTGTTAGACAGAAAATAGGCACTTTGTTGTAAGGTGGAATAGGCTCTTTGGCTTATTCTTTTAGGGCTGAGGTGTGTTAGACTCACTTTGTAACTCCCGTTACTCCAGGCCGGGCCGTTCTGAATTCCGTGACCCGGCCAATTATTTTTCATATTTTCCTACTCTTAAATTCCCCACTTTATACAAAAACTACAAATTGAATTAAGCTAAATTTGGTTAGTGTTCGGCCCGGTTATTGAAAGTTGATTGGGAGCGGTTTACAATAGGTTCCAGACACTGAACCAACGCTTAAAACCGGGCTAAATAGAAAAACCCGGCCATTTTAACAATCTGCGGCTAACCTGGTAGGAAATTTTTAATTTGATAAGGTAAAAAGCCGGGTTTTGTACCGACCGGACCAGTCACCGTTCGCACCGGTGGCGGAAAGTACCCACTCCGGCAGGAGTTAAGAAACGAAGGAGTTCGAGTAATGGCAGTCAGCCCTTTGGCCGGTAAACCGGCTCCACGCGAGTTGCTCATTGATGTTTCTAAACTGATAGACCAGTATTATTCCCTTCATCCGGACCCGAATAACCCGGTCGAGCGGGTCCAGTTTGGCACTTCGGGCCACCGGGGCTCGTCGGCCAACACCTCTTTTAACGAAGACCATATCCTGGCAACAACCCAGGCGATTGTCGAATACCGCACCAGTCAGGGCATCGACGGACCCCTCTATCTCGGGATGGACTCGCACGCCCTCTCCGGTCCAGCCCAGCAAAGCGCCCTGGAAGTCCTGGCGGCACATGGTGTGGAAGTAATCATGGCCCAGGACAACGGCTTCACCCCGACCCCGGTCATTTCGCACGCCATTCTGACCTATAACAAGGGCCGGACAAGTGGCCTGGCCGACGGCATCGTGGTGACCCCCTCGCACAACCCGCCCTCGGACGGCGGTTTCAAGTACAACCCGCCCAACGGCGGCCCCGCCGACGTGGATATTACCAACTGGGTCCAGGACCGGGCGAACGCGCTTTTGCGGGAGAAGTTAAACGGCGTCAAACGGGTCAGTTACGACACGGCCTTCAAAGCGTCCACCACCCACCAGTACGACTTCATCACGCCCTACGTGAACGACCTGGGGAATATCGTGGACATGGAAGCCATTCGCCAGGCCGGCCTCAAGATCGGGGCCGACCCGCTCGGCGGCTCCTGCGTGGCTTACTGGGAACCTATCGCCAAAAAATATGGTCTGAACCTGACCGTCGTCAATAAGACGGTAGACCCGACCTTCAGCTTTATGCCGCTCGACCACGACGGCAAAATTCGCATGGACTGCTCGTCGCCCTACGCGATGGCAAACCTGGTCAAACTCAAAGACCAGTTCGACATCGCTTTCGGCAACGATACCGATACCGACCGCCACGGCATCGTAACGCCAAGCATGGGCTTGATGAACCCGAACCACTTTCTTTCGGTCGCCATCTGGTATCTTTTCCAGAACCGCCCGAACTGGCCCGCCTCCAGCGCCATCGGCAAGACCCTGGTCAGCAGCAGTATTATTGACCGGGTCGGTAAGGAAATTGGCCGGACTGTCGCGGAAGTGCCGGTCGGCTTCAAGTGGTTCGTCTCCGGCTTGCTGGACGGCAGTTTCGGCTTTGGCGGCGAGGAAAGCGCCGGGGCTTCCTTCCTGCGGCGGGACGGCACGGTCTGGACCACCGACAAAGACGGCATGATTATGGACCTGCTTTCGGCAGAAATCCTGGCCCGGACCGGCAAAGACCCCGGCATCCACTATAAGGAAATGACCGAACGGCTTGGCAACCCGGCCTATACCCGCATTGACGCCCCGGCGACCCCGGCCCAGAAGGACAAGCTCAAAAAGCTCTCACCCGAAAACGTCAAGGCCGACACGCTGGCCGGGGAGCCGATTATCGCCAAGTTGACCAAAGCGCCGAGCAACCAGGCGGCTATCGGCGGTCTCAAGGTCGTGACCGAAAACGGCTGGTTCGCGGCGCGGCCCTCCGGTACGGAAGATGTTTACAAGATTTACGCCGAGAGCTTCAAAGGTCAGGACCACCTCCAACTAATCGTGGAAGAAGCCCAGCAGATTGTAAGCGCGGCCCTCTAATAAACTAAAAAGGCTAGTGGGAAACATGAATCATCCCGAACT
>MKTJ01000075.1:8575-45239 GCA_001898225.1 Chloroflexi bacterium 54-19 | reverse complement strand
TTACTTCATCCTAAAATTCGGGATGATTCATGTTTTATTTTTTACCAGCCCAGGCCCTGTTATTTTACGGCCTGCAAGACCAGCCTTTCGGAACCAATCAACCCCAGCAACACCGTGTTATTGTCGTGCAACTCCAACCGCGCCCGCTCGAAGTATTGCACCGTGTGAACCTGCCCGTCCGACGACTTCTCCTGTACCGGTTCGCTGATGGGATAGCCAAACCGCGCCAGCCCACCGTTCCGCTGCCAGTAAGCCTCGAACTGCAGCAGGACCGTGTGCCCGGTCTCGCTGTAGTAAGGGCCGCTCGCCGGTTTACTCACCGGTTGGAAGGCTGGTTCTCCCAACCTGTTAGCCGTTACCTCGCTACCGAGCCTGCCCATCAAGACCGTGTTGTCGTGCAGTTCCAGCCTCGCCCGCTCGAAATACTGGACCGTGTAGGTCTTGCCTTCGGCGGCGTGAAACTCCTGGATTTCCCCGGTGATGGGATAGCCGAGCGAGGCTAAGCCGCCGTTCTTGTTCCAGAAATCGAGGAAAGCCCCGCTCACGACATGGCCTGTCTCTTTGAACAGCACTCCCTTGAAGCTGGTATTAGCCGGGATAGCTTCGGGAGTGCTGCGTAAGGTCTCGCCAGTAAGGGTGGTCAGGGAGAAGGCGTAGATTTTGCCGTTGCCCTGGTTGGCGAGATAGATGGTACCGTTAAAGAGGGTCGGACCCTGGGGCGCGATGTTGCCGCCAAGGGCCAGTTTCTTGATGAGTTTGCCGGTGGTACGGTTGAGGGTATAGACCGTGCCTTTGCCGTCAGCGAAAATGACAAAGTTGCCGGTCACCACCGGGTTTCCTTTCACCACCTGCCCGATATTGTACTGCCACTTGATGGCCCCGGTCGCGGCATCGAGGGCTGAGAAGTTGCGGGCCAGCGAACTTGCCCCGTAGTAGACACCGTCCACGATTACCGGCGTCGAGGACTTGTTATCGTCGGGCATCGAGAAGATCCCGGCGGTAAAGGTCCATTTCAGATTGCCGGTCTGGGTATCCAGGGCGAAAAACTCGTGGCGGGGATTTACAGGGCCATCGGCGGTAGTATCGTAAGTTACCCCGTTGATGTACATCAGACCGTTGGCTATGGAAGGGTTCGAGTCGTCGAGGCCAAGGTAAACATCCGGGAAATCCTTTTCCCAGGCCAGGCTGCGGGTCTTCAGGTTGAAGCCAAAGACCTTGAAGGGAAAGCCACCGCCAAAAACGAGCATATCACCATCAATATTGATGGAGCCCATGCTGAAAATGGAGCCCAGGTTATACTTGTAGACCAGTTCGCCGGTAGCGGCGTTTAGGGCGTAGAGGTTGCGGTCGCCGGTCACGTAGTAGACAATGCCGTCGTGATAGAGCGGGGTCGGCATCGCTTCCCCGGCCACGTCATATTTCCAGATTTGCTGCCCGGTCTTCGCGTCCAACGCATACAGCGAGTTCGGGCCGGTCCCGCGCAGACCGCCTTTAGAGGGAGCCGCCTGGTAGTCGCGGTTGCCGCTACCGATAAAAACCTTGCCCTCGGCCACGACGGGGTTGGTCATAATCCAGTTGTTGGCCTCGAATTTCCAAACCAGTTTGCCGCTGAGAGCGTCCAGGGCGTAGAACTGGTTCATCATCGCGCCAACATAGGCCAACCCGTCCACCACGATAACGTTGGTAAAGGGCATATCGCCTTTGGTATCGTAGACCCAGTTCACATCGGAACTGACGGCGTTACCCCAGACCGGGTTGAGGTTCTGGTAGATGCCCACGTGGTCTACCTCGGTGGGCCAAAGGGGGGAGGCTGAATCGTCGGCCAGGGAGGTTTGAACGGGTAGTTGCACTAAAAGAGCGCCAAGTAACCACAAAGAACCTGACCAGCCCAGGCGTTTAAGGGCTATCTTTTTCATATTTACTTCTCCAGAATTGTTCGTTATTTGCACCGGACAAGCAGAAACCTAACTCTCAAGAGGCTACATAACGGGTTGGCTGGAAAGATTGAGTCGAAAAGGTTTGCACATACTCATCATTCTATCATATGGTTTTAGGCGAAGGTTTTATAAAGTTGTAAAGGTTTCTTTGAAAGCGGTTCAATAAAAAGAGCCACCCCCGGTTTTGCGCCAGGGATGGCTCCCTCATACTTTTTATTTTTAATAGCCGCTACTGCTGGCCGGTTCGGGAGTGCTTCCGGCAGTCTTAAAGATTTCCTGCATAATCTTCACGCTGCTGCTGCTTCCTAACCGGGTTGCGCCCGCCGCAATCATGCGCTGGGTATCGGCCAGGGTGCGGATACCACCCGCCGCCTTTACCCCCAGTTTGCTACCGACCACCCGCCGCATCAACCGGACATCTTCTTCGGTGGCCCCGCCTATCGAGAACCCGGTGCTGGTCTTGACAAAGTCGGCTCCGGCGTCTTTCGCCAGTTCACAGGCCCGCACCTTCTCGGCGTCGTTGAGCAGGCAACACTCGATAATAACCTTGCAGATGCCCCGGCCCGTGTGGGCGTGGTTGGAAACCTCGGCGATTTCGCGTTTGACGATAAAATCCTGCCCGGCTTTCAGCGCGCCGATATTGATAACCATGTCTATCTCTTTCGCGCCATGGTTGACGGCGGTCTGGGTCTCGCTGACCTTGATAGAGGTCATGTTCGCGCCGAGCGGAAAGCCGACCACCGTGCAGACCCGCACGTTTGACCCGGCCAGTTCGCGCACGCACAGCTTGACGTGGACCGGGTTCACGCAGACCGACGCAAAGCCGTAAAAACGGGCTTCCTCGCACAACTGGACAATCATCGCTTCGGTGGCGGCGGGGCTCAATTGGGTGTGGTCAATCATCGCGGCCAGTTGGGCCGGTTCGAGCGCAGCCGGGACGGGCGCGGTGGTCTCAGTTACTTCTTCGGAATCTTTCGCTGCCATCAAACACCTTCTTCTATTTTAGCCTTTTCATTATTCGTTCCGGTCAGGGTGCCGCCAATCCGCACCCGGCCTGGTTTACCTGAGTTACTTGTCTGTTTAATTTCCTTAATATTATAGCACGCCTGAAACCGGGCGGAAAATTTGGTATAATGTACAAAGCCGGATGCCGCCTGTCGCTTTTCAAGTGCAGGCGGTTTCTATGTCTGACCGGTTTAATATTTTCTTTTTTAGAAGTTTTTTAAGAGGTAGAGTGTAATGCCAGTTATTGAGAATTTTGAAATTAAAGCCAACCCGGTCCAGTTCATGGAAGCCGACGACCAGAAAACCGGCTACGAAGACTCAAAGGTGATTATTATCCCGGCGGGCCTGGAAAATACCACATCTTATATGCAGGGTACCAAAAAAGGCCCCGCCGCGATTATTGAGGCCAGCACCCAGGTCGAACTCTACGACGAGGAGCTAAAATTCGAGCCGATTCAAATGGGCATCTTTACCCTGGAAGAACTGCCGCTTGAAGGCAAGAGCCAGGAAGACAGCCTCGACTTGATTCAGTCCGCCTTTAAGAAGGTTTATGACGACGGCAAGTTCGCGGTTACGCTCGGCGGCGAACACAGCGTCACCATCCCGCTTATACGCGACCTGAAAGAGCGCTATCCTGACCTGGTTGTCCTCAGCTTTGACGCCCACGGCGACCTGCGGATTACCTATCACGGCGAACTCAGCCACGCCTGTGTGATGCGCCGGATTTCGGATATGGAAGTGCCCGTCTACGTGGTCGGGGTGCGCAGCATCAGCCCGGAAGAAGTCCAGTATGTTGCCGGAAACCCCAAAACCGGCATCCTTTACGACTACGAGCGTTCGGAAAAAGCCTTTGACGTGCAGGAATTGCTGAAGTGGGGTAAACACGTCTATGTAACGGTTGACCTCGACGCCTTCGACCCTGCCGAAATGCCCGCCGTAGGTACGCCGGAACCGGGCGGCCTGCGGTGGCGCGAATTCTTCAGCATCTTCAAACAGGTGGCCGAGCAGACCGAGGTCGTCGGGCTCGACATCATGGAACTCTGCCCCATGCCGGGCCAGGAGCGGGCCGATTTCTACGCCGCCAAGCTCATCTATAAGATGCTCGGGTTTTTGCGCCGGGCGGGACAACTTTAGTTAAGTGAGAAGGATGTAATCCAATGGAAATCCGGCTCTTAGATGCGGGCGATACCACGGCTTTCTGGCAACTGCGGCTTGAATCTTTGCGAGACGAACCACAGGCTTTTGGCAGCAGCTATGAGGAAAACCTGGCGATACCAGAAGCGGAAAGACAAAAAACTTTCGCCAACCGCATCGCCGGGCCGAATAATTTCATGGTGGGCGCTTTCGAGGCCGGGAAACTGGTGGGTATGGCCGGGTTTTTCCGGTCCAGCGGGTCAAAAGACCGGCACAAAGCCATGTTGTGGGGTATGTATGTCGCGCCGGAAGCCCGCCACGGTGGGACAGGCCGGGCCATTATAACAAAGTTGATCGAGCAAGCCCGGACGATTGAAGGCGTCGAGTTAATTCACCTGGGCGTGGTAACTGTCCAGGAGGCGGCTTTCAAGCTTTACCGGAAAATGGGGTTCGAGGTCTACGGCACCGAGCCGCACGCCCTGAAAATCGGATTCGATTATTTTGACGAATACCTGATGGTTCTCAGGTTAGACCACCCTTAAAAGCGTCAAAAATACTTATCAAATTTATAAAAACCGGGAGGGCTAGGACCAATAGGTCTCTCCCGGTTTTTGTGTTTTCAGGGTATAACATAGAAGTAATTTTCTAAAATTGCCCAAAAACAGCCTGGAAAACCTTTTAAACGGAAAAGCAACAATTCATAAAACTGTAACCTTGTTTTAACTGTTACGACACAGCAATAAACGAAAATAAAAATGGCAGGTACTTTTGTAGGAAAGGCGGCACCAAGCATGGCTTCGGACCAGTTAATCGAACAATCCAATTGCGCGCTGGCTTTTAGCGATATTGATATTCAAATCCCAAGCGACCTGGTGTTCGAAAGGGTCGTGCGGGAAAGCGCCGTCTTTGTCGCCAAATACCTGGGCTTCGATGAAGAACGGGTTGGGGACTTGCAACTGGCGGTCAGCGAGGCCGTTACCAATGCCATCGAACACGGTAACAACTCAGACATTAACATTAAGGTTGGGGTTAAATTCTATATCAGGGCCGAACGGTTGGCGGTAAAAGTTACCGACCAGGGTCACTGGGTCGAGGCTGCTCATACAGTGGAAAGGGCAAATGATGATATTGACATGGAAACCCGCCTCGAACACGATATGACACGCGGTATGGGTATTTTCCTCATTGAACGGTTGGTAGACAATCTTGATGTAAAAAGCAGCAGCACCGGGACCGAATTTACGATGTGGTTCAATCTCCACAAAGGGAGCGAACCGAACGACCCGGTCAGTTTCAACATCGAACTTCAAAAAGCTGACCAGCATCTAAATTAATTCTTTTTTTATTTTCCAGCCTGGCCGCCTGTACCGCCGGATTTTTGGAACAAACCATACTTGAATTTGCTAAACAAGGTCTAAACGAATTGCCAGACGGTAGACCGGATAAGGGTAACAATGGAGGAAGTGAGACCAATGACCTTAAAAGTCGAACAGGGTAACGCATTTACCATAATTCATATTCAAAATGACAGCGTAGATGCCACTTCGGCCAAAGAGATCGCGGGAATTAAAGACCGGATGAACCAGACTACCATCATGGATTTCGGTCCGGTCATGTTTATCAATTCGGCAGGAATTTCGGCGCTCTTAAAACTGGTCATTGAAGCCCGCAAACAGGGCAAAAAACTCTACGCCGTCAACGTCACCGCCCACCACCGCAAGGTCTTTGAAATGGTCGATATGCTGCGGTATATGCCCATCGCCAAAATGGAAGACCTCATGCCGCTCATCAGCGCCTGATTCGACTTTACTTCACCTGGAAAACCCGGATAGTGGAAACTATGTCGCAACCCGGAACGTCTCAACCAAATGAACCGGCCGGGGCAGAAAGAAAACTTTTTCTGGGCGGCTTCCTGCTGGCCCTCTTTATCACCCTGGTTGTCTGCGCACTCGAACTTGCCGGTGGGATGCCCGCCTGGCCTGGCTTGGTGCGCTACACGGTAGCCCTGTTAGCGCTCAGCCTGGCCGCCAGCAGTCCCTTTTTCGATTCTCAAAAGCGGGGGTTGCTCTCCTGGGAAAGCGCCGCCCTGGTGCTGACCGTCCTTATCCTGTTGACAGCTTTTTTGACCGGACCCGAATTCAACATCATGCTGGCCCCGTTGCTGGTCGGCTTTGCCCAGCGCTACCAGGACCTGGGAAGGTTTGTAAAGCTGGGCCTGGCGGGGTTTGGCCTGGGAGTTATCGAATTTCTGGTCTTTAACTGGCTCGGTTTCAAATCTGTTTCCGGCAGCGCCGGGATAAACCTGCTAGCGCTGGCCGCGCTCACCTTTTCGCTGGCAAATTATCTCCAGCATTATTACAAACGCTACCAGACCCTGGAAGACGAAGCCGCTACCAAAGCCAGCGAAATGGAAGTGGCCCACGAAATCCAGACCAGCCTGATGCCGCCGACCACTTATACCAGCGGCAACTGGGCCCTGGCGGCCCGGTCGCTCCCGGCCCGTAACGTCGGTGGTGATTTTTACGAATATGTCTTTCACCCATCGCTGGAAGACACCATCAGCGGGGTCGCTATCGGGGATGTCGCGGGAAAAGGGATACCCGCCGCCCTGCAAATGGCGGTCGTGCGGACCCTCTTTCGGGTGGAGGCTCGCCGCCGCATTTTCCCGTCCGAAACCCTTTACTCGGTCAACATGGCCCTTCAGGCCGAGCGCTCCTTCGGGATGGTCACGATGTGCTACGCCATGATTGACCTGACCACCAACACCCTACACCTGGCGAACGCAGGACATAACTATCCCCTGCTTTTGACAGAAAATGGCCTTAAAGAAATCGGCCTGCCGGGGCTACCGCTCGGTATTGATGACAGTATCGAGTATGAGGAGGAGAAAATCAGGATAGAGCCGGGGAACAGTGTGGTTTTCTACACCGATGGCGTCCCCGAAGCGATGGACCGGGAAGGCAACCTGTTCACTTTTGAGCGGTTCCGAACCTGCATCGAGAATCACCAGCATTTAAAGGCCGATGATATGGTCGCGGCGCTCCTGGAAGATATTGCCACCTTTACCCAGGGCGCACCCCAGAGCGACGACATAACGGTGCTGGTATTGCAATTCCAACCCCAGGCCGGGAAAATAAACCAGACCGACCAACTGGAAGAACATTACAACTTTATCTAGTTTAATAAGAGTCCGGCCCCTTTAACCAGGGCCGGAAATCAGGCTTTCAAGCCTGAGCGATGTATAAGTTTGTCTCTCAGTAACTTTTAGGCTATATTAGCATAATTAAAAAATTACTATGCTTAGTACTAGTGGCTACTTTTCAACGACCCAAAAGTGCGGTTTAATTGACTGAGAAGAATATTTAAGCCGGGTTAAAAGCAATGAACGCCATGGAACAATCTATCGCCAATGCAGCATCTCACATGGATGAAAAACTGCTAATTCTTGACCTTGATACGTTTAGCGGCAGCGAACGTTTCCTGAGCAAGACCGGTTTGCGTACCGCTTTTTCGCAGGGCATGCGCGCCTACCTCGATGGACGCTATGCCCAGGCGGTAGGCGAATTTAACCAGGCCCTTATCGCCACGATTGTCGAAACCGACGAATATACCCAGATCTGGGACCGCGAACGCGCCATTATCCACCTTTACCTGGGCAACTCCCACGCCTACCAGGATAACTGGTCCGAAGCCCTGAACGAATATTTGAACGTGGTCCAGATTGACGCCCAACTGGCCGAAGCTCACTACAACCTGGGAGTGGCTTTCCGGGCGCTGGGCAAACTTAACGACGCTATTCTCGCTTTCAAAGTCGCCCTCGAATATAACCCCGATTTGTACGAAGGGCATTTCGCCCTCGGACGCTGCTATCACGAACTGGGCGAATACGCCCCGGCTTATATTTCGTATACCCTGGCCCGCCAGATCCGACCCAACGCCGCCGAACCGATTTATTACCAGGGGATGCTTCACCAGGCCCACGGCGAAATGAGAGAAGCCGCCCGGTGTTTTGCCGAGGCTCTCCAGGTAGAGCCGGAATATATCTATAACAACCGCCTGGCCCAGCAAGTACCGGAATTGCCCCCGGCGGAACACGACGCGACCTGGTATTACCAGTTGGCCGATACCCAGAAAGCCCAGGGCAACCTGAGCGGGGCGGCCCAGGCTTACCGGGCGCTCCTGAACATGCACCCGAACGAAGTCAAAGGACGCTATTTCCTGGCGAACATCCTGGCCCGCCAGAACGAGTGGGAAGAAGCTATCGCCGAATATATCCGGGTGCTTGAGCTCGACCCCAAGTTCGTCCAGGCCCGTTATAAACTGGCCCTTTCCTACCGCGCCATTCACCAGCTCCGGGAAAGCTACAATACCACCCTGGAATGTGCCCGCCAGGAGCCGAACAATTACACCTTCTTTATCAGCCTGGGGCTCATCCTGGGCGACCTGAACCAGTTTGGCCTGGCCGTCAAAGCCTTCGAGCGGGCCGCCCAGCTTAATCCCGCCGACCCCCAGATTTATTACCGGTTGGGGCGGGCCCTGATTATGGCCGGGTTCGAGGAACGGGCCATGCTGGCCTGGCAGACCGCCCTGAAGTTAAACGAAAACTGGCAGCCTGCCCGCTACGATTTGGGGCTGCTCTTTATCAAACGGGGCCGCTACCCCGAAGCCATTCGCTGCTTCGAGAGGATTTACCGCCAGTTCCCCGACGATGTTGAAACGGCTTACCTGCTGGGGTTAGCCTTCAAGGAACTGGGCCGGTTGGATGAGGCCGTTGAACTGCTGGAAAATGTGATTAGGGCGCGGGCCGACCATTATATGGTCCATTTCCACCTGGGGGGAAGTCTTTTGCGGTTGGGCCAGACTGCCAAAGGCATGGCCCATATGCGCGAATACGAAAGGTTACGAGCAGCACAGGCACACCCGCGCCAGGGCCAACCGGGCGGGTTTAGCCAGGCCGGTCCGAGGACTACCGGCCAACCCTTTTTAGGCGAGGTTACGCCCCCTACCAACCCGAAGGTTAACGGAAACGGTTTTGCAAAAACCAACGGGCATAGCAACGGCAACGGTACAGGAAAACTAAACGGATACGCTAACGGCAATGGCAACGGGTCTAAAATTGGGCCTCTCGGCCCGGTTGACCTTGCTTTTATTCCGGGTAAAATGAGCCAGAACTAAACATGGAGAATCAATTTCAGCCGGACACGCTTTCCGAGGCGGAAAAACTGATAATTGAACTGGAACGCCGGGCCCGGGCTTTACAGGAAGGCCAGGAGCAGGAACCGCTGGCCTCGCTTTTGACCTTTTATCTTTCCGATGAATGGTTCGCCTTGCCACTGGAAAAGGTCAAGGTCGTCACCCGTCTGCTGGATGTCACGCCCGTACCGGGGGCCAGCCCTTACGTGCTGGGGGTTATCAATCACAAGAGCGCAATCTATCCGCTGGTGAATATCCACCAGCTTTTAAAAATCGAACCCCAACCCCCTACGCGTTCATCCCGGTTCGTAATTATCCAGCACGACAAATACACCCTGGCCCTGCTGGTGGACAACATGGGCGAGGTTCGCCAGGTAAACACCAGCAACCTTGACCACTCTTTTCGGCGCTCCAACGGCACTTCGGACTATATCCAGAACGAGCTTACGATTGAGGAACGCTTGCTGGGGCTCATAAACCTGGATGCAATCCTGTCCGCTATATCGGAAGGTGAAATTCAACTGCCGGGCGCTTCCCGGAATTAGTAAGTATTATGTTTTTAGAGGAAAACAAAGTGCAAACCGCCGGGGTACGGCTAAGCGCGCCTACTGCCGCCCTGGTGGCCTCCGCCCGGACGGTTGAGTTAATAGTGGTGCAGGTCGGAGGGCAACCTTTCGGGATACTGTTGAAACAGGTCTTTAATATCGCCCGGCCTGAAGACGAAATATTTACGGAAATCAACCCGGCCAGGAACACCAGGGGCTATACCGAGATTTTGTACCGGGGCCAGGTCTTGAGGGTGGTGGAACTGGCCGAAAAGTTAAAATTGGACCCGGTCAAACAGTTGCCCACTTCGGAGATTGTGATTTCGGGCCGCCTGACGCCGGGTGGTAATATCCAGGAATCATTTGGTGTCAGTGTAGATGAAATTATCGGGGTCTGGCACGTGGGCCTGGATAATTTGCGCCTGCTGGATGAATGGGTCTGCCGTAAACGGTTGGGCAAACTTATCTGGGGCGCGGCCCTGGTTGACCGGGCTAATTTTGGAATAGCCGACTCGACCGGAGAGGTCGCGCCGACTTCTCAGTTTAAGGACTTAATGGGCCAAACCGGGCTCCTGGCAAGCTCTACCCGCCCGGACAGGATTGGCCTGGAAGGTATAATGTGGTTGGAAAGTGGCCGCCTCGCGCTGGCCGGTAAACAAAATACGGTAGAAGTTCCTTTGATGTTATTGGACCTGGAAGTTTTGAGAGCCGATTTATACCGGTACTGATTTTTGGTCGGCCCTTGCTCTCCTAGTTGGTAGTGTTGCATGAGCCTCGAAGATACCCGCAAAAAATTACTTAACAAATTCAAAGAGGAAGCCGATATTCACCTATTGAGCCTGCAACGGCGATTGGTGGATTTGGAGAGCAATCCGCAAAATAAGGAATACCTGGGCGAGATTTTCCGGGCGGCCCACACCATCAAAGGCAGCGCCCGCCTCATGAATTTTCTGGAAATCAGCGATATTGCCCACGAAATGGAAAACATCTTCGCGGCCATGCGCGACGGCACCATGCAACTCCAACCCGACACGAACGATTTGCTATTCGAGGCTGTCGATACCATCAACACCATGACCGACGCGGCCCTTAAAGGCGAAACTCCTACCCTGGATGTGCCCGGCCTGAAGAAACGCCTGGCCGCCATCCTTCCGGAGACGAATAACGATAGCGGCAGCAGTAATGGCAACACCTATAACGGCTACGCCGTAAACCAGGTCACCCCGCCTGGTTTTCCCGGTAAGGCTGCTGGCGCCGTCGAGCCACCAGTCCCTGCCGCTATCGAAAGCTTGAGCCAGCTTGTCCCGGTAAAAAATGGACCCGATAAAAGCATGGCCGAGACCCCCGGCCCGGTCCAGGTTTCCTCGAATTTACGCTCGGTCGGGGCTTTGAGCGATAATGTCATCCGGGTAGAAGTTAACAAACTCGACGAGTTGATGAACATCACGGGCGAACTGGTGCTGGGCAAACTCGAAGCCGAAACCACTCTTGCCAATTTGAGGGCTTTGCAGGAACTCTTGCGCCAGCGCTACCGGGTCAGCATCCCCGTCCGCAACCTGGGCAACCTGAGTTACGATTTGTCCAAGTACAGCAATCAACAGATTATCCGCGATACCCTTTCCCAGCTAAACGTGCTGGACCAGCAAATTGATAATTTGATTCGCAGCACCCTCCGCGATTACGAGGAACATACCAGCCAGCTTGTGAACCGGGTAGACGAACTCGAAAACAACGTCAAAACCGTCCGCATGCTACCGATTGAAACCATCTACCAGGATTTCCCCCTTTCCATTCGCAACATGGTAAAGTCAAACGGGCGGGAACTGCCCGATTTCCGCATGTACGGGGGCGAAATCGAACTGGATAAAAAAGTCCTCGAAGGTATCCGCGACCCCCTCATTCACATCATCCGAAACGCCCTCGACCACGGCATCGAACCTGGCCCGGTCCGGTTGAATGCAGGTAAACCGCGGGCAGGGCGATTGGTAATGAGCGCCAGCCAGGACGGCGGCTATGTCATAATCAAGGTTTCGGATGATGGCGCGGGTATCGACCCCGAACATATCCGGCAGGTAGCGGTCGAGAAGAAATTTATCAGCGAGGCCAGGGCCATAACCCTTTCCGACGAGGACATTATCAACCTTCTCTACGAACCGGGCTTTAGCACCAGCCCGATAATCACCGACCTTTCGGGCCGAGGGGTCGGTATGGAAATCGTCAAGACAAACCTGGAAAGGTTGGGCGGCCAGGTTGGTATCAGCAGCGAAAAAGGCGTCGGGACGACCGTAACCCTGCGTGTCCCGGTAACGCTCGCTACCAGCCGGGCCTTGATGGTCAAGGTTAACGGCTTCACCTACGCCATCCTGGCGCCTTCGGTCGAATATCTGCATTATATCTCGCCGGAGGATATTCTCAGCCGGGAAGGCCGAGACGTAATTCTCTATGGCAACGTCCTGATACCGTTAGTACGGTTGCAAAATTTGTTGGGCGATAATACCCACGCCAGCCACCCGCTCTTTGTTCACCAGCAGCGCGACGGCAACCGCTTCGATTTTTCCCTGCCTTCGCGGATTAACCAGCAGTTTGGCCTGGACAGCTCGATTTTTAGCTTTGGCGAAAACCTGGGTGGCGGGAATAGTCGCTTGCCCGAAATGGTAGGGCTGACCCTGGCCGACCCCATGGCAAAAGGGCGTATCTTTGAACTGCAACAAAGACACCAGGTCAAACAGGGCAGCCAATTTTCGAACGACCGGATGCCGGCGGTTGTTCTGGGGAGTGGCGACCGGCGAGTCTGTTTCCTGGTGGATGAACTGGTGGACGAAACCGAAATCGTGGTTAAAAACCTCAGCCCGCTCCTGGTAACTGCGCCTTTTGTCAAAAGCGCCACCATTAATGGGAGCGGGCAGGTCGTGCTTATCCTGGACGTACCGAACCTGGTCGCGGCCACCCGCAACTACGGGTTTAACGGCCAGCACCGCCTACCGGAGAAACAAATTATTCGCAAACGCATCCTGGTGGTAGACGATAGTATCACGACCCGCGAGCTTGAAAGGTCTATCCTGGAAGCCCAGGGTTACCAGGTTGACCTGGCTAACGATGGCAACGAAGCCCTCGAATTGCTTAAAAAGGACGCCCGGTACAGCCTTATCATTACCGACGTGGAAATGCCCATCATGAGCGGGTTTGAGTTGACCCGGCGGATTAAAGCCGACCCCCAACTCCAGAAAGTGCCGGTCATTATTGTTTCCTCGCTCAACAATGACGACCACAAGCGCCGGGGGATTGAAGCGGGGGCACAGGCTTATATAATCAAGGGCAATTTCGAGCAGGCCAATCTTTTAAGCACGATTGAATTCCTGACCAACCGGTGATAAAAAATATCATTTAAGGTCAAGCCGGTAAGGTAGAGTATGTTATAATAAAATGCCTTGGATTAAATTCATAAAAAATTTCAATTTTTAATAGTTAGTCTGAGAACCACAGGTTTAGGAGAATAGGATGTCCAAGCGGAAAATCTTGGTAGTTGACGATAGCGCTTTAGTAGCAGAAGCAGTCAAAGCCAAATTAGAAGCTAATAACTACGAGGTCCAACTGGCTTACAGTGGTGAAGAAGCCCTGGAACAGGTTGACCGTGAACTTCCTGATTTGATGATACTGGATGTCTATATGCCCGGTATTGACGGCTTTGAGGTTTGCAAAAGACTTCGCGAGAAAAAAGAAACCCAATCCTTACCTATTGTTATGTTAAGCTCACGCGGCAATATCAAGGAAAAACTGGCCGGGTTCAGAGTCGGCGCGGACGATTACCTGGTTAAAGAATTCGACCTGCTGGACCTGCCCTACCGGGTGAAGCTGGTTTTCCGGCTACGTGGGCTCGATGAAGACGGCACCGGCAACTCCGGCTCGAAACCGTCAGCCCCTATTATGAATTAACCAGGACACCTGGCAACCACAAATTCGATTTCATTTCTATAAAACCTGCAAATAACAGGTAGAGGTTTTCAACAAAGTATTAAAACCTGATTGACCATTTTCTTTAAAACCAGGAAAGAATCGGCCAATGAACCCACCAGGGACGGACGCATCCTCTGATTTTCCAAACCAGTATTTTGAATTATTCCGAGACTTACTCTTTCAAAAAAGCGGTATGGTTTTCGACGAAACCAAACGAATGGTCCTGCGAAACGCCCTGGCCGACCGAATGGCTGCCCTTAAAATCAGCGATTTCCAGTCCTACTACAACTTAATCGTCCTGGCGCCCTCTACGGACACCTCTCCCGACCCCAACAATCCCCAGGATAAAATTCTAGCGGCGGCCCGTACCGAGTTGCTAAAACTCATTGAGGGGGTCGCTATCAACGAAACCTCTTTCTTCCGCAACCGGGAGCATTTCCAGACCCTCCGCGAAGAGGTCTTACCCCGGCTTATCCGGCGGCACATCACCGATAAACGGTTGCGTTTCTGGTCGGCGGGTTGTTCGACCGGGCAAGAGCCCTATTCGCTGGCAATTTGCCTGGCGGAAACCCTGCGCCAGGAAGGCGAGTACCTGGAAGAATGGAGCATTGAAATTTATGCCACCGACATCAGTGGCCGCGTCCTGAATATCGCCCGGCAGGGACGCTACCGCAACGAAGAAATGCGGGGTTTGTCCCCGGAGCAAATCGCCAAATATTTCGAGCCTATCAGTTCGGGGGCAGTCCATACCGCACCACTCGACCCCTCGGCCATCTATGTTCCTGGCAAAGTCGCGGTCAGCCGGGGTCGCCTGAGTCCGTCCTTTGAGGTCCGGCCCGAAATCCGCCGCTATATCAAGTTCGACTTTCTAAACCTCATTACACCTGAATTTCCTAGCCGTTTATCCCAACTCGACCTGGTTCTCTGCGAGAATGTGACCATTTATTTTGCGGCTGCTACCACCCGCAAAGTAATCGAGAATATTTACAGCGCCCTGGATTACGGGGGTTTTCTGTTTATCGGGTATAGCGAAACGCTCTGGCAGGTCTCGGACCGCTTCAAACTTATCAATTCGCACGATACTTTTTACTACCAGAAGCCTTTTCCCAACGAAGACCTTTCGCGCCAGTCCCGGCATAAGGCTCTGACCGGCCCTATCAATACTCCTACCGAAATTACCGATGCCCGTAAGGCTCACCGGGCCCAACACCTCCGGGATATTGCGGACCAGGGTCTTTTCTCGTTCGAGGCCAAAGACCAGCCCGGCACGGCAGCAATTCAATCTGCCCAGACCAAACAAAAAACGCCACCTCCGCCGCCCGCCCCGGTGCCGCGGGCCAATTCGCTGCCCTTGCAACCGGCCACCAGCCCTGAGAAACTGGCCGGAAAAGCTTTCCTGGCCGAGGGTAAGCAAAAAATGTCCGCCAATGAATTCGAAGAAGCCCTGGACATTTTGACACAGGCTATCGCAACAAATCCCCAGGATGACGAGGTCCTGGCAGCGATGGCCGAGCTTAAATTAAAACTGGGGGATTACGAGGCGGCATTGCAACTCTGCAAGCAAACCATCCTTATAAACCGTCTATCAGAGCCCGCTCATTTGATGCTGGCGATGATTTATCACAAAGAGGGCCAACTTGAAATAGCAGTCCAGGAATATAAAACCACCATTTTTCTTAACCTGGAAAACGTTATTGCGTACCTCCGGTTGGGCGACATTTACCGGGACCACCGCCAGCCCCGCGAGGCTTTGCGGGAATACCGCCGGGCCCTGGAAGTGCTACGAAAAAAGGCCCCCGATGAAATCATCGAAGACCTTTCGGTAGGTTTACTACGGCAAGCCTGCGAACAAAACATTGCCAAACTCAATATGCGCGGCTTCCGCTAACTCCTTTATTCCTCAACTTCCTCGTCCATACTTTCCATAGCATCCATACCACCCAGGTCAGGTGCCGGTTGGAGGTGTTCGAGGAAGCGCTGGCTTTCTACAAAATCCAGGGCGTCATCGAGATCCTGGTTGGTAATGACGAGCGGCGGGAGCGGCCCGTCCTTGGTGGCGCGGATAAGCCGACCCAGGGCGTTGAGGGCCGCCCGGTTGCAAAAGACCTCAATATCGGCCCCGGACCAGCCCTCCATCTCTCCCGCCAACACGTGCAGCCGTTCGGGCTCGGCCAACGGTTTACTGGCTGTGTGGACTCCCAGGATTTTAAGGCGGGTCGCTTCATCCGGCAGACCCAGCTCGATTTTCGTATCGAACCGGCCAGGCCGGAGCAACGCCGGGTCGAGCATGTCGGGCCGGTTGGTCGCGCCCATCAGGACAACCCCGGTTGAAGCCGCCACCCCATCCATTTCGGTCAGCAGTTGGGCTACCACCCGTTCGCCCACCGGGTCAACGGAGTTATTCCCCCGCAACGGGGCCAGCGAATCAAGTTCATCCAGGAAGATAATACAGGGTGCGGCGGCACGGGCCTTCTTGAAAATCTCGCGGACCGCCTTTTCAGACTCCCCGACCCACTTCGAGAGCAGTTCGGGACCGCGCACCGAGATAAAATTGATAGTTCCCTGGCTGGCGATGGCCTGGGCTACCAGCGTTTTGCCGGTGCCGGGAGGGCCGTAGAGTAAAACCCCCTTGGAGGCACGTGCCCCGGCCTTTTTCAAGAGGTCGCCATACTTTAAAGGCCACTCGATAGCTTCTTCCAGGGCTTGCCGGACCGGTTCCAGGCCGCCAACCTGCTCCCAGGTCACTTTAGGGATTTCGGTATAGACCTCCCGCAGGGCGCTCGGCTCGATTTCGGCCAGGGCGGTCTGGAAATCAATCATTTCGACCCGCAGGCTCAGCAACTGGTCGAAGGAAAAAGCCCCCTGCACGAACTCGAAGTCGGGGAAAAGACGGCGCAGCGAGGCTAAAGCGGCTTCCCGGCAAAGCGCGGCCAGGTCGGCCCCGACAAACCCGTGGGTTATATCGGCCAGGTGGTCGAGGTCGAAGTCGTGGGAAAGAGGCATACCCCGCGTGTAAATGTCCAGGATTTCACGGCGACCCGTCCGGTCCGGCACCTTGATATTGATTTCGCGGTCGAAACGGCCCGGACGGCGCAACGCCTGGTCGAGGCTATCCTGCAAGTTGGTCGCCCCGATAATGACGACCCGCCCTCGCGGCTGCAACCCGTCCATCAGAGCCAGCAGTTGCGCCACAATCCGGCGGTCAATCTCATGGAACGACTCGCTGCGCTTGGGGGCAATAGCGTCAATCTCGTCAAGGAAGATAATACTGGGAGCGCGAGACTGGGCTTCCTGGAAAATCTTGCGCAGGTGCGCTTCGCTCTGGCCGTAGAGGCTGTGGGCGATTTCAGGCCCGTTGACACTGATAAAATGGGCGTTGGCTTCCCCGGCCACGGCGCGGGCCAGCATGGTCTTGCCGGTGCCGGGCGGTCCATAGAGCAAAACCCCCTTGGGTGGCTCGATGCCCAACCGTTCGAAGACTTCCGGGTGCTTCAGGGGCAGTTCAATCATCTCGCGGATACGGCTGAGTTCGCGCGAAAGGCCGCCGATGTCTTCATAGGTCAGGCCCGTACCGGTGCGGCGGGGCCGGGCTTTGGCCGGGTCGGGCCGGTTGTCTTTCATGCGGACGGTCGTGACCGGGCCGACTACGACAGCCTGTCCGGCGGGAACAATTTCTTCGACCAGGAATTCCTGGAAACCGGTGCCAAAGAGGTTGACCCGGACGATATTGCCTTCCTGGACGACCAGCCCTTCAAAGAGCCGTTTGAAATAAAGGGAGTGGCGGGTCAGGCTGAACTGCTGCCAGTTAGCGCCGCTGCCAAGGGGAGATATGGTCAGGTTGCGGGCCTGAATGGTAGGCAAGAGGCGAGCCGTCACCTCACTTTCCAGGGATGCCCCACAATTGGCCCGCAACAGACCGTCCATCTGGACCTGGCGTTTGCCCCGGTCCTCTAAAAAAGAAGGTAAAGCCTTGGCCGCGGTCACACCGCCAGGGCCTTTAAGCTCGATAATATCACCGACGTTCGCGCCGAGAGACTGTAAATCGGCGGGGTCGAGCCGGATAACGGTACGCCCGGCGTCACGCGGGGCTGCTTCCGCCACCCGCAGTAGTAACATCTCCTGAACCTGCATTACACCATCCCGTATCTAGTTTTAAGACCTTTTCGTTCCTTGAAAGGAACTCCCCACCCCTGACCCCTCCCAGGGAGGGGAATTATAGAGGTAAATAATAATTTTTCCGCCGGAAAAATTATTATTTACTATTTTTAGTGGTATTTATAAGCATTACACACGTAGTGCCAATGAAACCGGAAATACCGTACCCTTTTTGGCATGCCCTTTGGGCGCGCCAGGTTAAAAATAAGACTCACCCGGCTAGACCGTTTTCGGGAAGAAATTGTTTCGATTAGCCCTCGGCCTGGGGCAATTTTCTAAGGCGAATTTCAAGCACGCCGTTGCGGTATTCCTGGCTAAAAATGGCCGGGTCCACCGGGTAGGGGAGTAAGGCCTCTTTGTGATAGCTTTCCTGGCTGAAATCGGTTGCCGTGATAGTCAGAATGTCGTGATTGACCAGCACCCGGATAGAGGTCGCCATGAGGCTGGGATGCTCGACTACCACCAGGACTTCGCCCGACTTACCTTCATCGAAGACATCCAGCATCAGGTCGTGGGCCGGGACATCTGCCGGGCTGACCTCAAGCGGTTCCTGGCTAGGCTGGTAGACCGGGGCCGGGACCGGTTCTTCCGGCATGTAATCTTCGGTCTTGATTTTGGTCGAACTGAAACCGGGTTGGGAGAAATTGACTTTTAGCTCCTCTTTAATGGCGTTACCCCGGTTCTTGAAGTTAGACCAGTAATCGCGCAAGGTTGCTTCAAGGGTGGTCTTGAAGGTCGAGTTTTGCAAGCGGGCCGGTAAGTCGCGCATGGTTTCGTCCAGCTTATTTTCCTTTATAACCTGGGCGATTTTTTCGGCCAGGGGTGACGGGAGCGTTTCCCCGCTCAAAGTCTGGCGCGAGGCGGTCAGTTTATCTATTTCATTGAGTACGGCCAGGAGTTTATTGGCATCCTGCAAGGTCTGGTTGAGTTCATTTACGAGAACTCGTGACAGCCAGGCGCTAAAACTTTCCACGCGGGTCGGGTTTTCACTGGCCGGGGGCAAATCGTCGTACCATTCCAGCGAAGGCTGGCCGGTTTCTTCAAGCAGGTCACTTTTTTCCGTGGGATTTTGCACCGTTCCCCTCCAATTCCATAAATCCTTGCTACCGGGCCGCATGAAGGAGCAGATTAGCGGAGCAGCCGGGCGCTTTTTGAAAGTAACAACTACTCTACGCAAAAGAGACCGATTTGTTTTATTTTTAGGGAATTTCTAATAAATTGAGCGCAGAGTCGTTTTTGACTTTGCGCTCACAGCCTCAATTGAGAAAAGAAAGGCGGGTCTAAATCCCCGCTAACCGTCCTAACGCGCCCGCAACCGGCGGATTTTCGCCACCAGCGGCAAGAGCAACGCCAGCAAAGCCGCCAGCCAGGTCAGACCGCTCACGATAGCGCCCAGGGTCTGGGACAACGGGGAAAATTCGAGAGTGATGGTGTGCTTTCCGGCGGGCAGGTAGACCGCCCCGAAAGTGTAGTCGGCCTTTTCGTAGGAAACAGAGTTGCCGTCCACTTTAGCCTGCCAGCCGGGATAAAAGGCCTGGCTGACCACCAGGTAACCTTCGCTGGCGAGGTCGGCTTCAAATTCGAGCTTGTTATCCGACTGGCCGACCAGGCGCGGTTGTTCGGCGGTGGTAGGGGTAGGGCCGTTGAGGTTGCGCCCATTTTCAAGATAGACCGTTTCGGCGGGTTTGAAATCGCTGGCAAGCAGGGCCGGGAGGGTATCCCCCACTGGCTTGACCTGACTTTGATGGACCACGAAACCTTTGGGCAGGGCCTGGGAGTTCTCCCAGACGTTGATATTCACGCCGGGCCGTTTGTCCTGGTAGACCATTTTGAATTGCGCCCCGGTCGGGTCTTCTTTGGAGCGTGCCAGGACGTATTTCGCGCCGAACAGGTCATAGGCGGGAACAGCCCGGAAATCCTTTTGCGAACTGGTGACGGCGTTCCAGAAGGTTTCGTAGGAAGCCAGTTGCAGGGGATTAAAGACCCCGCGCACATCTTGAAGGCCGTAGACCTGGGCTGTGTTGGCCTGCCAGGCTTGCTGGATAGTCCCGACGCTATCATCCAGGCGATATTGCCCGGTGGGGTCTTGTTGTTTCAAAAAGGTGGCGGTATCAGGATGGTTAAAGCCGCTTGCGGCATCGCCCACTACCGGGTTAAAACCACTCCGGGCCGAGAATAGGTCAAAGACCAGCAGCGCGACCGCCAGACCCGCCGCCACGTCCGGCCTTAGCTGGCGGTGATAAAACAGCCGGAGCAGGGTCGCACCGAGGGCCAGGACGATTACCGCCATAACCAGCCCGTTGATACCACGCACGACCAAATCGTTGATGCTACCGGGCGAGGCCACCACCTGACCATAAAGCAGGGGCAGCGGCAACAGGAACAGGGTCACCGCGAAAAGGGCGAAACTCCGCCAGCCCCAGCGCAAGACCTGTTCAAAACGGGGTTGGCGATGGGTGGCTAAATAATCCAGGAAGGCTTGCAAGCCGAACGCCGCCGCCAATCCAAAACCGAGGTTGAACCAGTCGAGAAAACGGCCCGAACCCCGCGTAAGGTTGAGGGCAGGGACGAACTGGTAGAACCAGCCCTGGAAGATAGTGTAACCGGAGAGAGAAAAGATTAACCCGGCCACACCCAGGCTGATGAAAAAGACCGGGTAAAAACCGGGGCGTTTCTCGCGGTGGAGGAAAAGACCGAGGGCGGCCAGGGCATAAGTAAAAAGGGCCATATAGCCGAGGACATCGGTGTTACTCCAATAACCGAAATATTCCTTCGGGTTGGGGCTGAAAAGGTTGGGCAGGAGCAGGTCGGCCAGGCCAATGGGCCAGACCCCAAACTGGGTCGAAATATCGTAGGTGATGGCCGAGCGGACCGATAACTGGCCGAGTTCGTAGAAAGGCCAGAGTTGGACCAGGCAGGCCCCAACGACCACCAGTCCCGCCAGCGCCCCGCGCCAGACCTGCCCGGTCCAATAATTCCGCAAAATTGAAGCGATGCGGGTGCGCAGGCTGTTTGGTAGGGGAGGTGTAAAAGCCACTGGTGGCAGAGGCCGGGTGCGCCAGGCCACCGCCAGCCAGAAGACCAGGGCGGCGTAAAAGTTATAGACGAAAAGCTGGAAATGCCCGGCTAAAAAGCTCAGGCTGAGGAAAAGACCCGCCCCAACCGCCCAGCGCCAGCTTGAGCGCCGGACCGTCCTGTTGACCCCCAGCAGCACCAGGGGCAGCCAGGTGGCCGCTTCCAGCATGGGCAGGTGACCCAGGTGGGAGACCGCGAACCCGCTAAAAGCGTAACAGACCCCGGCCACTACTCCCGGCCAGCGTCCCAGGCCCAGGCTGCGGGCCAGCAAATAGGAAAAAACCGCCGCCAGCCAGTAGTGAAAGACGGCCAGCATTTCGAGCTTTTCGTAGGTGACAGTCCCGGCCAGCCAGAAAAGCCAGTTAAGAGGGTAATAGAGGCCGCTCTGGATGTCAGCGGCGAAGGGCATCCCGCCAAAGAGCGTCGGGTTCCACAAAGGGAATTCACCCTGGCGCAGGGCTTCGCTCGCAAAGACGTGGTTGGGATAGAAGAATGAAACCAGGTCGCCCCCGCCGTTGGGCATGGTCACGCCCTTATCGAAAAGGGCCCGCCAGAAAAACCCAACGACCAGGGCCAGCAAGAGCCCAAAAGCCGCCACGTCCCGGTAATAGCGGCGGTCGAGGCCGCCCTCCTTTTCCAGGGCCGCCCATTTGCGCCGGTAGCGCCAGAGGGTGAACCCGTAAGCCAGGGCCAGCGCCACGACCAGCCCCAACGAAAAAGCCAGGACGACCCGGTTCGCCAGCATCGGCTATAACTCCACCAGTTTGAAAGCCTCGGCGTACTCGAAATCGAAGTCAAGGGCGTAGTCACGGTGACGCTGCCGCATGCGTTCGGCGAACTTCTCGTCAAAGGTAAACTGGCTGGCGTGGGCCTGGAACGACGCGAATTTAAGCTCCATCACGTCCGAGATGTCAACGTAATAGTCGGGCTGGTCGGTGCCGTAGAGCAACAATCGTTTGGCCCGGTGGACGCTCAAACCTTCCTCCTTGAGTTGTTCGGGGTAGCTGAGCGGCATCATGGCCGCCGGGAAAGCCGCATCCAGGGCCAGTTGGCCGCAGACCCGGTGGTCGGGGTGCATCCGATAGTTGCGGGTGAGTGGGTCCCAGGAAAGAATAGTTTCGGGTTTAAGCTGGCGGATATAGCGGACGATCTGACCACGCAAGGCCAGGCTGTATTCAAGTTCTCCATCGTTGAGGCGCATGAAAATACAGCTTTTCACGCCGAGCACCTCGGCGGCGGCGACCTGCTCGGCCTCGCGGACCCGGCGCAGTTCGGCGGGGTCGGCATCTGGGTCTTCGGTACCTTTGTCGCCACTGGTCAGCAAAAGATAGTGGACCTCGCACCCGGCTTTGGCCCATTTCGCTATCGTGCCGCTACAGCCGAACTCGCTATCGTCGGGATGCGCCCCGATTGCCAGGGCCGATTTTGGGATTTCTAATTCAATTTTGCTCATGATTAATTATCTTCATCCGTTTCGTTTAATAAATCTTTTACGCTAATATTTTTATCGCCAGGGGTTGAATCAGGCGGGGTAGGAAAGCCCCTGATTGTGTAATCTTGTTTTTGTTCAGCTTCAGTTTTATTGATAATTTCAATGCTTATTTCACTATCCCATTTTTCAAGATTTATCAGGTAGTTTAATTTAGCCTGCAATAAATTTACAATGGCATTTTCCAGGTCCTCCAGGACATGCCGATAACTAAAGCCCTCCAGGGTGAAAGCCGTAATCTCAAAATTTCTTAAAAACTCCCTGTTTGGATTACTCGGCCTGATTAAAGCCACCTTATTAGTCAGGTCTTGCCTGACCATGTGGGCGCGGATTTCCGGTTCGTCCAGGGTTGGGTTGTAATATTTTCTCGTCAACGCAATTTCTGCTTCTGATAAAATAACAGCAATATGCGTCTTCAGGGTAACGTTGATATTCCTGACCAGGTTTTCTTTTGTACGGCTTATATTTATTATCATAAGTTTGTTGTAAGCCGCAATAGAGGCTGAAAAGGGTGCTAAAGAGACGGCTTTCGCATCTAATCAGCATTACAACCGGAATATTATGGGTTACTTTTTAAGGGTAAAGCAAGGAAATGCAAAAATTTGGTATGAGTTCGTTTTGGTGTAACGTTCAACAATGTTTCGTTTAACGAACGAGGGTAGTTTAGCATAAGAGGCTATAAAAGCAAAAAACCGCAACCAGCATTGCTGGGGCGGTTTTTTGTAAGAAGGACATCGCGCAGCGATCTAGCGAACCAGACCTCCGGCGATGCCCTTACGGTTACCACTAATCATGGGCATCACCTCCTTTTTCTTCGAGAGAAACCTCTGTTGGGTATAGTTCAGAGGTTTCTTACAGGGAGTATATTACCAGTATCCGAACATAAAGTCAAGAGTTTTTATTAGAAAATGGCACTGAATTTTGGGGAAATAGGCTTTTGCTTTGCCAAAAATAAGATATAATCAACCATTATTACCGGGAAAGAAGAATTGAGAGACCATGAAATTAAAAGTTGAACACCTGACCCGCTTTGAGTACAGCCAACCGGTCTTCGAGACGACCACCGAGGTCCGGCTACAACCTGCGGGGGGCCCGGATAGCCCCCAGCAGTTGTTATCTTTCAGCGTGGATGTTGACCCAACATCCAAAGTTTTCTCCTACCAGGATTTTTACGGCAACACGATTCATTATTTTTCGGTGCTGCCTCCCCACGACTTCTTGGAGATTCGGACGGCAGGAATAGTCGAAACCGGCCCAGGGGATTACCCGATGGACTCCAAAGACACCGTCAATCTTTTCGACTTTACCAGCCAATGTAAATATATCGTCTTTTCGGAAGCGGCCCAGGCTTATGCCGCCGAAATTGTCCGGGAGGATATGTCCTTACCCCGCCTGGAGTTGGCCCTGAAAATTTGCCGGACTATCAACGAGGGCTTCAAATACCAGAAAGGCGTCACTACGGTCCAGAGTACCGTCGAGCAGGTGCTGGAACAGCGGACCGGTGTCTGCCAGGACTTCGCCCACGTAATGATAACGGTCTGCCGCATCCTGGGTCTGCCGACCCGGTACGTCAGCGGCTATGTCTGGGGCGGCAACCGTGAGGGTGACCAGGAAGGAGCCAGCCACGCCTGGTGCGAGGTGTTGGACGAGGAGAATCAAAAATGGGTCGGTTTTGACCCGACCCATAGCACCCTCAAGGTAGACGAACGATATATTAAAATCGGCCACGGTCGCGACTACAGCGACATTCCGCCGGTCAAAGGCACCTATAAAGGCCGCGCCTCGGAAAGCCTGACCGTTAAGGTATTTGTGACCGCCCCCGCCGACCCGGCCTAGGCTTCATCTTCGCCCACAACCGCCAGTTCTTGTTTGCGGATACGGGCTTCTTCGTAATTCTGCAAGACCAGGGCGATAGAACCGTAAAGACCAATATCGCCCCCCAGGTCGGTCGGCACTATCGGAACGCCTTCCCAGAAAGCGGGCATGGCGCGTTCGTGGACGACCTCGATGAGCGGCTCAAAAAGCATAGAGCCAATCTTGGAAACCCCACCGCCGATAACCACGATTTCAGGGTTGTAGAGGTGCAGCACGTTGGTGACACCGACCCCCAGGAAGAAGGCGGTTTCTTTTATAATCCTGAGAGCGGCCTCGTCACCCTGGCGAGCGGCTTCGGCAATCAGTTCCGGGGTGATGTCCTCCAAATTGCCCCCGACCATATCCACCAGTTTCGAGGCAACGCCTGTTTCGAGCAGTTCGATAGTCCGGCGGCGAATGGACGGCCCGGAGGTCAGGATTTCGAGACAGCCGATATTGCCGCAGTTGCAGCGCGGCCCGTCATATTCAATCGTCATGTGGCCGAGTTCGGCAGCCGCCCCCTTCGCCCCTTGCAGGATACGGCCATCCTCAATTACGCCCCCACCGACCCCGGTGCTGACGGTTATGTAAACCAGGTAGCGATAATCTTTACCAGCCCCGAAGGTATATTCACCCAGCGCAGCCAGGTTCGCGTCGTTACCCAGGTAAACGGGCAAATGAAATTCTTTTTCCAGGATGGCCGTAAGCGGGACATTGGACCAACCGGGCAAGTTGGGCGGCGAGAAGACCACACCGGTAAAAGGATTCAGGGGGCCGGGTGCGCCAACTGCCATCCCAACCAGGTTGGAGAAATCGGCTAACCCTAACACCTGGTTGATAGTCAGTTTGATATTTGAAAGGACGTGTTCGAGCCCCTGGTCGGCCTGGGTCGGCATTTCCGCACGCGCCAGTATCTGGCCGGTCCCGGTGGAAAGGACCGCCCGCACCCTGGTGCCCCCCAGGTCTACCCCGATTATTTTTCCTTCCGCCAGCTCTCGCTCGTTGAGAATAACCAATTCCGGTCGAAGTCCATCATCTTTACCCAGCGTCACCCTATCCGAACCTTTCTCCATGATGTTCCGGGCAGTCTACTACCGAAAGTCGCTACCCCGAACCCTTATTCCTATAAATCTGCGCAAGTGAATATATTTGAAGGCATACAGCACTCCCATCAATTATAAATGGCGAAAGCAGCCGGGTCAACACTTATATAGAAAACAAATTGATTTACTAATATGGATAGCAGGGGAGGGCCAGGTTGGCTACAATGCCTCAACTTCAGCGATGAGATGGGCTTCGGTGGCGGTGGCAGGGTCGAGCAGACCGAGGGTAGCCCGCGCCTCCGCAACCAGGTAGAGCGACCCGGTCAGGCAGACCAGACCGCCCGGCTCTTTCGCGGCCAGTTTACGGGCCTCGTGGAGCGCCTCGGCCAGGGTGGGCGCAACAGTCAGGGAGGAAGGGCTTTGCTCGAAACTGTCCAACACGTGCTGTATGTCGGCCTTGCGGCGGGAATGGACCTCTGTCAGGAAGACCGGGCGATTTTCCAGGGGCAGCAACCGCAGCATTTCAGCGATATTTTTATCCTTCAAAAACCCCAGAACCCAGGTAGGCTGCACATCCAGGGAGGCCAGGGTCTGGACCAGTTCGCGGATAGCATTGGGGGTATGGGCGGCATCGAGCAGGACCACCGGGTTTTCCCCGGCCAGTTCGAAACGGCCCGGCAAAGCAGCCTGGAGCAGGGCAGCGGGGTTAGGCGCGCCTGCCAGGCCCTGGTGCTGCAAGAGGGCCGCCGCCGCCAGGGCGTCCAGGACATTCTCGACCTGGAAAGTCCCGGCCAGCCGGGTTTTTATAAGATAATCCTGGCTGTCAGGCCCGGTGGCGGTGAAGCTCTGGGCAAACCGCCCTTCTTCCAGGGCTACTTTCAGGGTGCCGGGTTGAAAGTTCCAGGACTTGCGGGCGAAATGGAAATCTACATTCAATGTCTGGGCCGCCGTTTGCAGCCAGCCCGCCACGTCAGGAGTCTGCCGGGAAGAAACAGCCTGGGCATCTGGCCGCATAATACCCGACTTGTGCCGGACAATATCAGCCAGGGTCGGGCCTAAAATGGCGGCGTGTTCGAGTTCAATCGGGGTAAAGACGGCCAGAGGCGAGTTTTCGACAATATTGACGGCATCATAGATACCACCCATGCCGACTTCCATCACGGCCAGGTCAACCCCCTGCCGGGCGAAATAGACCAGCGCCAGGATGGTCAGCAGTTCGAACCGGCTGATAAAACCGAGGTCGGGAGCTTGCCGGGCGGTCTGATAGATTTCCTCAAAAAGGGCCACGAATTCGCCAGCCTCAATCATGAACCCGTTGAGCCGGATACGTTCGCGGTAGGTGTGGAGATGCGGCCCCGTAAAGAGGCCGATTTTTGGCAAAGCGCCGTCTTTGGGAGAATATTGGAGCAGGTTCGCCAGGAAAGTCGCGGTCGAGCCCTTACCCTTGGAGCCGGTCACGATAACGACCGGGAAGGCGGCCTGGGGCTGACCGAGCCGCGCCAGCAAAGGGCGCATCCGGCCCAGCCCGGCCCCATAAGATTCGCTCAGACCCTGGCGACCGATTTCGGCCAGCCGCCGGAAAACTTCGGGCAGGTCCACTATTTGAACGCCGCCAGGCCGTTTCTTAAAGCCCGGACCCAGTTGCCGTGAAAGATTGCCTTAACATCATCTTCGCTAAAGCCGTGTTTGAGCAAGGCTTCAGCCAGGAGCGGCAGGTCGTTCAGGCCGGTGAGGGGGGCAGGGATAGATTCGGCCCCGAAACCACCGTCCCAGTCCGTACCGATAGCGACAGCGCGGGTATGCCCGGCGATTTCGCAGATGCGGCTCATATGCCGGATGACATTTTCCAGGCTGACATCGCGGCCATCCTCGGTCAGGAAGCGGTTGTAGAGGACCGTCCCAATCACGCCGTCCCGTTCGACCAGCCGTTTAATCATGTCGTCGCTAAGCTGGCGGTCGGTATTGACGTAGTGGCGGCAGTTGGAATGGCTGGCGATAACCGGCCCGTGATAGGCGTCGAGCGAGTTATAAAAACTTTCTTCGGCCATGTGGCTCAGGTCGAGGATAACGCCCTGTTTTTCCATTTCGGCCAGCAGTTCGTAGCCGAGCGGGGTCAGGGGGCCAGGTTCGCCAGTCCCACCGCAGTAGCGGGTGCTTTTCCAGGCCGGGCCAATCAGCCGTAAGCCCTTATCGACCCAGTTAGACAGTTCGGAGGGATGGACTATCGGGTCGGCCCCTTCCATCGAAACAATGATGCCAAGCTGGTTGATGCCAAGCTCGACATTTTTCAGGTGAGCTTCCAGGTCGGCCAGCGTCCGAATCATGACGACCGGGTCCTGCTCAGCGGCCAGGCCGATATAAAAATCTAGCTGGTCGTACCCGATTTGACGGGCTTCGTTGTCGGTGGAATAGGTCGGGGTTTCGGCCTCGAACATGGCGGCGGCGCGGGTGGGCAGGGCGAAGATGGTCCCGATAACCAGCCGGACCTGGCTGGCTAAAAGGTCGGGCAAAGTCACGAGGCGTTCGCCGTACTTCGCGCCATCATTGACCCTGGCCCGCCAGGAAAGGGCCGGTTCGAGAAAGTCGCGGCCCAGGCCGGCGTTCCAGGCAATATCCTGGTGGCTATCCACCAGGTAAAGTTTTTCTAAGAAAGTTTGAGCAGTCACTCTTCTATCCGTATCCTTCTCATCACGCTTAAAAAGAGGATGGCCCCGACGAGGGTCATGAAAATGGGCAACCCTCCAAAGCTAAACCAGTTAAGCTTAAACAGTAAGGCGATGGTAAAACCGACCGTGGCTCCGCCGACCGCCGCGAGCAGGTAAAAAGGGATACTTCGCAAAGTTTTTCCGTAGATGACGTGAAAAGCAAAACCACAAATTCCCGCCAGCAACAAAAACAGCACTAATGTCGTCATAACGCCTCGTTAAATGAAACAACGGTAAACGTTGAACGTGGGAACCCCACCTATAAAGATGAAAGAAGCCCCCACGTTCAAAATTTACGTTATATTTTATTACAACGCTTAGTGGTCCCAGGTTTGATTCCAGGCGTTTTATCCGTTCCAGGTTGTTTCCTGCCCTTTACGGGTAAAAACGTCTTATAAGAACAAATTAGGAGTCCCACGTTTAACGTTGTTTCACTCAACGTTTGACGTCAAAGGTTACTGCGTGATGATACCGCCGCCCAGCACTTCGTCCCCGCTGTAGAAGACGACCGCCTGGCCGGGGGTGATAGCCCTCTGGGGTTGCTCAAGGACAATCCGGGCCGTCCGGTCGTGCTGGTTGAGCGGCTCGATTACGCCGGGCAGTTCGGTTGCCTTGTAGCGCACCTTGATTTTGGCCGGGACTTTGCCTTCGGGCCACTTGCTATTGACCCAGCTTACCTTCTCGGCCTGCATCTCGCAGGAACGCAAATCGGCATCCTCACCCACCACCAGTGTATTGGTTTCGGTGACAAGTTTCAAGACATAGGTCGGGCGAGACATTACCGCGCCGAGGCCCTTGCGCTGTCCGACCGTATAATTCGGCAGACCGTTGTGCTGGCCCACGACATCACCCTGGAGGTTCACAATCGGGCCAGGGATAGCCAGCGGCTTCTTGGTATGGTTGGCGATATAGTCGCGGTAGTCGCCCCCGGCCACGAAGCAAATATCCTGGCTTTCGGGCTTTACGGCGGTCGCCAGGCCCCTGGCGGCGGCCATCTCGCGAACCTGGGCCTTGGTGAAGTCGCCCAGGGGGAACATAATCCGGCTGAGTTGCTTCTGGCCGAGCATGTAGAGGACATAGCTCTGGTCTTTGGTCGGGTCAACCGCCCGCAGCAGGTGGTACTGGTCGGTCTCCTGGTCGAAAACGTTGCGAGCGTAGTGGCCGGTCGCCAGGTAGTCCGCACCCAGGGCCAACGCTTTGTTAAGCAAGAAGCGGAATTTCATGTAATCGTTACAGGCCAGGCAGGGGTTAGGGGTGCGGCCCCGTTCGTATTCTTTTATAAAGTAATCTATGACCGCGCCCTGGAACTCTTTTTCAAAGTTCATGGCGTAAAAAGGGATGCCCAACTGCTGGCAAACCTTGCTGGCGTCCTGCATCTCGACAATCGAGCAGCAGCTTTTGTTGAGGGAGTAATTCTGCTCCTCTTCCTCGGTGCCGCTGCCGTGCAGACGCATATTTATTCCGATAACATCGTGGCCCTGCTCTTTGATAAGGGCCGCTGTGAGCGAGCTATCTACTCCGCCGCTCATCGCTACAACTACGGTTGCCACTCTTTTTAATACCTTCCCAGGTCTGAATAATAATATTTTATAGTTTTTATATCGCCGGGTGGCAGTTCAATAAATATTTTGGTACGAAAACCCGGCCCAGATTCTTTTATACAATCCGCTCGTCATGATACTACAAAACCGCTCATTTTTCCATCTTTTGAGAAATAAAGTGTTTAGTTTTCAGTTTTTAGTGTTTAGAAATCAAAAGTCAGAGGTCAGTATTCAGTCTGTCATTCTGAGGGCGCAGCCGAAGAATCTCCGCGCCGTTGGCGTAAGCCCTGCCTCCAATTTTAATGCGCTTCTTTATCAACCGAGTAACAGCGAAAATCAAAGTTCAATTATTTATTTGACCGTCGGCTTCAATTTCAGTCCAGGTGTATTTGCTGATGTTGGCGTGCTTTTCCCCGGAGTAGGGGTAGCCTGCTTATAAAGAGATTTTTGAACATCGTCACGCAGGTAGGGTTTCAGTAAATCGAAGGCGTCAAAAGCAGTAGCATCTGTACCTTCAAATGTATTCCTGCCAAAAGTGAAGGTACGGACAAAACAACAACTGGAAAGACTGTTAAATTCAAGTAAGCCATACCCGGTATCAATTTCCATAGAAAGACTGGGATAATTATCTACCCTGGTAGTCCTGGTGTTTTTAGAGGGACCTTCCTCAACCGGCGCGTCCACCAACATTTGCAGAAATTTCTGGCCTACTTCGAGCGGGATAGTGATGGCTACGGTAGCCTCAAAATAGGGGTTGTCTTCATCTTCCACCCAGCTATACCCACCGATGCTATAAAAGGCTTCCCCTTCAAACTGGTTGCCTTTACGGATAAGGCTGAAATGGGCAATCCTGGGCGCATCGGTCGAAAGGCCATTCCAATCATCGTTGACTTTAAAAGATTTGGCTTCGGCTAGATTCGCCAGGACCGGGTACATTTCTTTAAGTTTGCCTTTTGTCAGCCCGCTATAAACCGGCACCGTTGAAAATGGCGAGGTCGTTGTCCGGGTAATAGGGGAGGTTGGCGAATTGGCAGGTAATTGAGTTTGGATTTGATTAGTGACGGTAGCCGCCGCGACATTCTGTACGACAGGAGTGGCCGAGTTAGCATCTGAACCGCAAGCAGCCAGTAGCAAGCTGACAACCACAAATCCAACTACAAGCCTGGCCAATCCTGCACCTTTACCAAATCCTGCCATACTAAATCTCCTGTTTTTACGAGGCACTTTTAAACTTTTAATAGGAAAAGGCTTATATTGCTTTGCGAGTCAGAGACTATCTAGATATATCAACGCGGGCAGGATGAGAAAATTACATGAGAATTGTTTCCTCACCCAGGATGAGGGCGTTACCACCCACGCGAGTAGCCGTAATCGCGCCGTTCTCGACAAACGCCTCGGACTGGATAACGCTGGGGCGTCCCATCGCGAACCCCTGGCCGATGCGATAGCCGTTCCAGCCTTCTTTTTTTATCACGCCACCCTGGTACCGGGTCAAGTAAGAGGCCAGGGCGCAGGCGGCTACCCCGGTGGCGGGGTCTTCGGGATACCCGGCCCGCAAGGGAAACTGGCGGGCGTCCACGTCAAAGTCAGGCTGGCGGGTGGAGAGGGTAAAGGCGTAAAACCCGGTGTTGTGGTAGCGTTCGCAGACCTCCCACAGCTTTTCGAAGTCCGGTTGCAAGGCGTCTAAAACCCCGTAATCTCGCAGTGACACCATCAACTTGGCGCGGGCGGTCGAAACGGCCTGGATGGGCAAACCCTCGTTAGCCAGCAAATCTGCCGAAATTCCCAGGGCGGCGGCTACCTCAGTTGCTGCCGGGTTAACCTCTGTGAAAGCTGGCAAAAACTGCTCGACCATCACGGTTATAACCTCGCCTTCCCGGCTCCACTCGGCCCGGATAACCCCCAGGGGTGTTTCGATACGGACCGGCGAGGCAGTCACGACCCCCTGCTCAACCAGAACCGTGATGGTGCCAACCGTCGCGTGGATACACATCTCCATTTCGTGATTGGGGACGAAATAGCGCAGCCGCAAATCGGCGCCCGGTTGGGCCGGTTTGAGGACAAAGGCCGTTTCGTGGCCGAAGCGGGCGGCTAACCCCTGCATCTGGGTGGTCGTTAAGAGGCCGTCCGTATCGAAACAGACCGGGCAGGGATTACCCCCACCCGGCGCGGCGGCGAAAACGGTCGTATGCACTACCGGAATCTCGATTGCCATATTTTTCTTTCCTGGTTTTTGCTTATTTTACATCTCCCCTGGCTATTTTAGCACCCGGCACAAACAAAAAGAGCCTTCCGGCTGAATGGAAGGCTCTCAAGGGGGACAGGCGATAGACTGGTTAAGGTTTAACTGACGTAGAAGTAGACGACGGCTTTGCGACCGCTGCTGGTGCCCTGGAAGACCCAGTACCACTGGCCGGTGTAGAGACCGCTGGTATCGAATTCGAGGTCGTACTGGTCGCCCGTTTCACCGATGCTGAGGGTCCTGTTGGTCCCGGCCACCACGTTTTCGTAGGGGTCGGTCAGCCAGAAACCAATCTGCTCGTTCGGGAAGAAGTTGCCGATGTCCATCGAAATCACCTGACCGGCGTTGATGCACTTGGCGGGGCGCAGGTTGGCGTTAATCGGGTCCGGCACGTTAGCGCAACCATTCTGCTGGTTGTTATTGGAACCGCCTTCGTAGCGCCAGGCGTAGTAGTGGCGACCCACGTTGCCCATTTCGACCTGGTAAGCCGGGGAGTTCGAGGGGGTAAAAGTCATAATCCGCCGCTCGAAAGCCTGGACCAGCACATCTTTGACCACGCCGCCGACTTTAACCCTGGCCCAGTAAGCCTCGGTAATCGGCAGGCCGGTCGCGTAGAAGACCGGGTCGAACAGCCGTCCGTTGATGATGTTGCCCTGCCCGGTGTAGACCGTACCGGACTGGTTCAGGAAACTCCAGAACGGCCCGGCAATATTGTGACCGGTGGAGGCTTCGTAGTAAGCGCTGACGACCTGGTAGCGTTTGCCGTAGTCGCCCACGTCGTAACGCACGCCGCCGTTACGGTCAATCGAACCGGCTACCAGGACCCCGACCTCGTTCGGGGACGGGGTCAGGACGCCGCCGAGGGCGGCATAGGTCGGGCCGGAGGTATCGTCGCCGTCACCTGCGACACCCTGCCGGGCCGGGCCGCGCGACTGGAAGGCGCTATTGCCGACCTGGACCTGGCCGGTAATCATTTCTTTTACAATCAGGCCGTTGGTAACATAGTAGGGGCTGAGTTTATCGCCGTTGGGGTTGGTAATCTCCATGCGGCTTTTATCAAAATACTGCACCAGCCGTTTGCCGCCGGGCGCTTCGGCGTAATTTTCCCAGACCGCCCCGGTAAAAGGAGCCGGGCCCCACAGGTAGGTGCGGGAGGTGCGGCCATCCTGAATCGGTTTGTCGGTGCGGTTCCAGACGAAGCGGAAGTCATTCGAAGCGAAATCTTCGGCGGAAGCGGTCGGCACACTGTAAAGCGAGGCCAGGATACCGCTCAGAACCAGCGCCAGCACAGCCAGCCGGACCAGGTAGTTAGATTTTTTTATAGTTTCTGCCAACTTTTTTATACTCCAAAATTTTTTATATTAACTGCTTTTGTATCAACGCCAGGACAAGGGTTACTTACGTAACTTATTTAACCCGGTTTGAGGGGAGGTCGTATCGTTGAAACTACCTATCCCGGCGTGAGCCACATCACATTGGACTACCTAAAGGGGCCTAAGTATATAGTTCTAACCCTGTTAGCAACCGGCTTTGCTAAATTTAAATTCCTTTGCTATATTGCTCGGTACCAGGCTGTTATAGCTTCAATATATCTGCTCCCTTTGCACCTGCTCTGTTGCAAGACCCTTCCGAGGGGTCAAAAATTATTGGATGGAAAACAACTTTAAGAGAAACACGGTAAGGAATAACGATGATTAAAACTCGTAAGGAAGATGTAACCGATAATTTTTTCGGGACCATCGTCGCCGACCCCTATCGCTGGCTGGAAGATGACCTCGCTCCCGAAGTACAGGAGTGGGTCACCGCCCAGAACGATGTCACTCGCACCTACCTGGATGCCATTCCCCAGCGCGAGCAGCTTAAAAAACGGCTGACCGAACTCTGGAATTACCCCAAGTATTCGGCCCCATCAAAGGAAGGCGACTATTACTATTTCTGGAAGAACGACGGCCTCCAGAACCAGTCGGTCCTCTACCGCCAGGCCACCCTCGACAGCGAACCCGAACTGGTGATTGACCCCAACAAGTTGAGCGAGGACGGCACCCTCGCCCTGACCAACACCACCTTCACCAAAGACGGCACATTGATGGTCTATGGGCGGTCACAGTCTGGCAGCGACTGGGAAGAACTCAAAGTCAGGAAGATTGACGCCAAAGAAGACTTGCCCGACACCATCCGGCACACCAAGTTTGCAGGGATCGCCTGGAAAGCCGATAACTCCGGCTTTTTCTACAACCGCCTGCCCGACCCGGCCACCGTTCCGCCGGAACGGACCAGCTATAACAGCAAGATTTACTGGCACACCCTCGGCACCGACCAGTCCGAAGACAAACTGGTCTACGAACGGCCCGACTTCCCCGAACTGAGCTTCACGCCCTTTGCGACCGAAGACGAAAAATACATGGTCGTGCGGGTCTGGCATGGCACCGCCGTCCAGAACCGGATTTACTACCGGCCTCTCGACAGCGACGAAACACTTATCAAACTGCTGGACGATTTCGATGCCCGTTACGAATTTATCGACAACGATGGTCCGGTCTTTTACTTCAATACCGACCTCGACGCTCCGCGTGGCCGTATCATCGCCATTGATACGACCAACCCGGCCCGCGAGAACTGGAAAGAAATCCTGCCTGAACAGCAAGATGTCCTCGATTTCGTGACGGTCGTGAACCACCAGTTCGTGGTCGGCTTCCTCAATAATGCCAATCATATCCTTGCCATCTATAACAAGGACGGCCAGTACGTCCATCACATTGAACTGCCGGAAATCGGCTCGATAACCGCTCTTTCGGGCAAACGCGACGAGACCGAAATGTTTATCGGGTTTACCTCGTTTTTGCGGGCCAGCACGGTCTTCCGCTACAACTTTGAAACCTCCCAAATCAGTGTTTTCCGGGATTCGGAGGTTAATTTCGACCCGTCCGATTTCGTCACTCGCCAGGTCTTCTACCCCTCGAAAGACGGGACCGAAGTGCCGATGTTCCTGGTCCACCGCAAAGGGCTAAACATGAACGGCGAGAACCCGGCCCTGCTTTACGCTTACGGGGGATTTAACATCAGCATGACCCCGGCCTTTTCGGCGGCCCGGATTGCCTGGATCGAAAACGGCGGCGTCTTTGCCCTGCCGAACCTGCGCGGCGGCGGCGAGTTTGGCGAAGCCTGGCACCGGGGCGGCATGTTCGAAAAGAAGCAGAACGTTTTTGACGACTTTATCGCGGCGGCGGAATGGCTGATTGAGAATAAGTACACCAGCACGCCGAAACTGGCTATCGAAGGCGGCAGCAACGGCGGCCTCCTGGTGGCAGCCTGCGAGTTGCAGCGACCCGACCTCTATGGGGCGGTCCTCTGCCACGTTCCGGTCGCGGATATGCTGCGCTACCACAAGTTCACGGTAGGGCGCTACTGGGCCTCGGAGTACGGCAACGCCGAGAACAGCAAGGAAGAATTTACCTATCTCTACGCCTATTCGCCGCTTCACAACGTCAAACCGGGCGTGGCTTACCCGCCGACCCTTGTCCTGACGGCGGATACCGATGACCGGGTAGTGCCGGGTCACGCCAAGAAGTTCTTCGCCACGCTCAAGGAAGCTTATACCGGGGACAACCCGGTCTTGCTGCGGGTCGAAATGAAGGCCGGACACGGGCACGGCAAACCGACTTCCAAGCTCATTGACGAGTACGCGGACGTCTTTGCCTTCCTGTTCAAGCAATTTGGTATGGAAGTTATTGTTAAATAGTAGACAGTAGCCAGTGGTCAGTAGTCAGTGAGAAAGAGCCAAATCAAATGTTTTACTCAAAATTCAGGAATTAAATAGAACCAGAATTGAGTAAGATTTTGCTTAAAAGCATCCACTCCAAGGGGTCCAAAAACTGACTACTGGCTACCGACTTCTGACTACTGAAAAGGAGAACGAGTTGAGAGCGGTTGACATTATTATCAAAAAACGCGGCGGGCAGGCCCTGACCGGGGCCGAAATCGGCTTCTTTATCGATGGGTACAACCGGGGTGAAATTCCCGATTACCAGGCCGCCGCTTTGTTGATGGCAATTTTCTTCCAGGGCATGTCAGCCGCCGAAACCGTGGCCCTGACCGAGGCGATGGTGCGAAGCGGGCATCAGCTCGATTTGAGCGACATCGCCCCGGTCGTGGTCGACAAACACAGCACCGGGGGCGTCGGTGACAAGACCACCATGGTGGTTGCACCCCTGGTAGCGGCTACCGGCCTGCCCGTTGGTAAAATGAGCGGGCGCGGCCTGGGTTACTTTGGCGGCACCGTCGATAAGCTTGAAACCATTCCCGGTTTCCGGGCCACTCTTTCCGAGACCGAGTTCCGGGCGGCCCTGGCGAAAAACGGGCTGGTCGTGGCCGGGCAAAGTTCCGACCTGGCCCCGGCGGACGGCAAGCTCTACTCCCTGCGTGACGTAACCGGGACGGTTGAAAGTCTGCCCTTGATTGCCAGCAGCGTAATGTCCAAGAAAATCGCTGCCGGGACCAACTGCATCGTCCTCGATGTCAAGCACGGCAAAGGGGCTTTCATGAAAAACCTGGCCGACGCCACCGCCCTGGCCCATGCCATGGTCGAAATCGGGGAAGGGGTCGGGCGCAAGGTGCGGGCAGTCCTTAGCAGCATGGAGCAACCGCTCGGCTACGCGGTCGGCAACGCCCTGGAAGTAAAAGAGGCGGTCGAAACCTTGCAGGGGCGCGGACCCACCGACCTGGTGGAACTGGCCCTGATTCTAGGCAGCCAGTTATTGGAAATGTCGGGCCGGGCCGCCGATAACGAAGACGC
>MKTJ01000075.1:0-8550 GCA_001898225.1 Chloroflexi bacterium 54-19 | reverse complement strand
GATAGCGGGGCGGCCTTCGAGAAGTACAAGGCTTTCGTGGCCGAGCAGGGCGGCGACGTGAGCTACCTGGACGATACGAGCAAATTACCCCTGGCCCCTCACCGCGAGGAATTCCCGGCCCTGCAAGCGGCCTATATCCAGGCCATTGACGCCGAAGCTATCGGGATTGCCGCCTATACGCTGGGGGCGGGCCGAAAGGTCAAGACCGACGCGATTGACCCGGCGGTAGGTCTGGTGCTGCGTAAAAAAGTCGGGGAGCGGGTCGAGGCCGGAGAGTCCTTACTGGAAATTCACGCCCAGTCGCCGGAACAGGCCAACAGCATCAAAGAAAGCCTGCTCGGAGCTTACATTTTTAGCGAATTGCCCGTAAAAGCGCCTCCGCTTATTGATAAAATCATATAAAATTATTTATAATATATCTCAGCCAAAGGTATGCCGGGCAACCGGCTTTTTCGCATGAGCCGCTTCTTCCGTTACAAGATTTCATGAGGTTAATCTAAACCTGTACCACCGAAAGCTGAGGTTGTAAAAATGTCCGAGTATCCGTCCCGCCTGGTCGACCGCTGGCTGACCCTGGAACTCTTTACCAATTTTCACCGGATTACCGGACAACTCTGGACCGCCGAACTGCGTACCAACGGCGTCCTCAACTCGTCGGATAGCCAGGTATTGCTGGAGCGGGTCACGACCACGCCCCTGCTCCGTCCCACCGCTAACACTATCGAAAGCGGTTTCGCCCGGATAAACAAAAACTCTATCGTGATGGCGGTCCCCAACGACTCGCACGAAAAAGACCGGCTGGCCCAGGCCGCCCGGATTTACTTCCGGGGCGAACTGATGCAGTACCGGGTCTTGATGGTGCTGGGGAACTTTGAAATCAGCGGGAATTTGCACCTCGAACCGGAGCTCGAACTGACCCAGGTCTTGCTGCAACGCGAGGAAAACTTTATCGGCATGACCGATGTAAATATCAACTTCCTGCCCAACCCGGCCCTGCGGGTCACGGCCAATTCGGTCCTTATTAACCGCTCGAAAGTCGATTTCCTCTGCGCGGGCGCGCCCTAGCTGGCGGCGGGGGCGGTCCGGGCAGCCTGGATAGCCGCCTCGACCCGTTCGATTTCCCGCACCGGGTTGTGGAACCAGTCGGTGCTCCAGATACGGTGAATCTTCCAGCCCAGACCCTCTAGAATCTGCTGGCGCAGGCGGTCGCGGTCGCGGGCCGACAAGGCGCTGTGATAGGTCGCGCCGTCACATTCAATCCCCAACAAATAGCGCCCCGGTTGGTCCGGGTCAATTACGGCCAGGTCAATAAAGAACCCGGCCTGCCCGACCTGTCCCGCCACCCTGTAGCCTTTCGCTTCCAGGGCCAACCGGACTTCTTCCTCAAAGGGCGACCCGGCGGGCCTTCCACTTGCCTCCGGCCCGGCTTCCAAATTCCCCGTACGAGCATATTTCAGGAAGGTTTTAAGGGCCCGGACCCCTTCCGACTCGGTGCGGGTCAGGTCAATATCGTCCTCGGTCAGGTTGGTGAAGACCTCGCAACGCTGGCGGGCGCGGGAAATCAGGACGTTCAGGCGGCGCTCCCCACCCTTAGCCGTAAGCGGTCCAAAGTTGAGGGTAACCTTCCCGGCAGAGTCACGCCCATAGCCGAGACTGATGTAAATCACGTCGCGCTCGTCCCCCTGGATATTTTCCAGGTTCTTGATAAAGAACGGCTCGTCGGGGTGGGCCGTGAAAAAGCCCTCGCAGGAGCTATCGGCCCGGCGCAACATTTCGAGTTGCTCGGTGATAGCCTCGCGCTGGGCCATGCTGAAGGTGCCGACCCCCAGGGTCAGGTCAGGCCGCTGGCGGGCGTGGTCCATGACAGCCTGGGCGACGGTGTGGGCTTCGATGGGGTTAGTGCGGCTCTTGCTGCGGTCGTAGACGGCCTGGGGCAAGTGGTGGTAAACCAGGCCATATTCGAGGCGGGCCTGGTCGGGGCTGGGGAAGATAATCAGCTTGTTCTCGTAAAACTCCGAGTTCGAAACGGCAATCAACGACTCGTGGCGGCTGCGGTAATGCCAGCGCAACAGGCGGGGCTTGCTGACCGATTTAAAAAGCTTGAGAATACTTTCAAAATCGCCGCTGGCGTTGGAAGCGGCCAGTTCCTCGTCGTATTCGTCCTCGTCATCAGCCAGGGTGTCGTCCTGGGTCAACCGCTCGAAGAAACTGGTCGGCGGCAACTGGCGGTCGTCCCCGGCCACGACCAGTTGATTTCCCCGCAGGATAGCCCCGAAAGCGTCGGCGGGGCGGACCTGGCTGGCCTCATCGAAAATAACGAGGTCAAATTTCAGTTCGCCGGGCGTGAGATAGGCCGCCACCGAAAGCGGGCTCATCATAAAGACCGGCTTGATATTCTGGATAATCGGCCCGGCGGTCTTGAGCAGCTTGCGGATAGCGATATGCCGGGTCTTTTTCTCCATTTCCCGTTTCAGGACGCGCAACTGGACGGTCCAGGGCTTATCGGCGCTCTGCCAGACCTGGCTGACCTTGCGGGCGTTCAAGAGGGTGAGTTTGGCCCGGTTATGGACCAGGATTTGTTTATCCAGACGGCGGAACTGGTTGATGACCTGTTCGTGGCTTTCGCGCTGGAACAAATTGAGCGGCTTGCGCTCCCGGTAGGCAACATCGAGCAGGGCTTCCAGCCAGTTCTTCTCAAAGGTCGGTTCCAGGTAAAGCCCCGCTTCCGGCCAGCTATCGGCGGCCTGGACATAGGCTTTCAGCCCGGCAGCCTCGCCCCGCCCCACCAGGTCGTTGTAGCTGACGATTTCGGACCAGCTTGCCAGGTGAGCTTGCCAGTCGCGCAAGACTTTTAACTGCTCGGCGTAGGGCTGCAAAAGTAAAGGCCCTGCCGTCCCGAAACGCTCGGTTTCATCGAGTTCGAGCAGCCCCAGCACCTGCCGGATAGCCCGGCCGTGGTTGGCGATAGCCTGGTCCATCTCGGCCAGGTTTTGCTTCAAGGGGGTCAGGTTCGGCTGGGAGGCCAGGAAAGCGGGCAGGCTGGCCGGGCCTTCTTCGGCGGCGATACGGCGGTGCAGTTCGGTGGCGAAGGCGGCCTGGGCTGTTAGCTTGGACCAATCGCTGTTCAGACCCTGCCAGTCCCGGCGAAAGAGAAATTCCCCCAGGCCCTGCCGGGTATCCCACTCGGCCCGGAGTTGTTGCGCCTGTATAAGGTCATTGACCAGGGCCAGTTGGACAGTTTCCGCCGGGAGCGGCCCACTCAGGAGGCCTGCCAGGGTCACTTTGGCCTGTTTGTAGGGCCCGGCGAAACCGCGCCAGAATTTGGGGCCGTATTTCTCCAACGCCTCGCGCACCGGAGCCAGGTTGGTCGTGTAAGCTTCGGGCCGGACCTGACCCTGGTAACGGGCGTAAAGGGCGTTCAACTGCGGGCCAAGCTGCAACAACTGCTGGATGGCGGCGGTCTGCTCGACCCAGGCGGACGCGGCCAGGTTGAGACCGTAGACCGGCGGTGCAGCCTGTAACAGCGGCGACAGGCGGAACTCCCAGGGGCGGTCCGGGGCCGGTAGATTCAAGAGGGTCGTAACCCGGCCCGCGCTGCTCCGCACCCGGTCTATCGCGGCGAGGGCATCTTTCAGGTGGTCGCCCAGTTCTTGCGGCTCGCGGACCCCCAGTGTCTCGCGGCGGCTACCCCAGAAAGAATGGTGGCGCGGCGAGCCGATGGACCGGAAAAGCCCGGCCAGTTCTTCGATAATCGCTTTGAGCCGGACGTACTCGGCCCACGACCACTCGTGCGACCCATCAAAGGCCAACCTGGGCAAGCTCTGGCGGGCGTGTTCCCGTTCGAGCTTTATCAATTCGCCCATCACCTGGTAAGGCGTCTTGCGGCTCTCCCGGATGGGCGTATTCATCGCATCGGCGAAATCGTTCAGGCGGCTGCGATTGGTCGTCAAAAGGGCTAACTCCTGCTCGAAGGAGTCAAGAGCGGGCCGGGCCAGGTTGAGGGTGCGGGAAAGTTCTTCTAAAACTTCCTTCTTTTTGGCCTTGTGGCTGTGCAGTTCCAGGCAGGCTTCCCCCAGGCCGAGGTTATCCAGGCGGCGTTTGACCACTTCCAGCGCGGCCATTTTCTCGGCCACGAACAGGACCGTTTTATCCCGGCCGAGCGCCTCGGCAATCAAATTTGTGATGGTCTGCGACTTCCCGGTGCCGGGTGGTCCGTGAATTACCAGGTTGCGGCCCTGCCGGACATCGGTCACGGCCATCACCTGCGAACTATCGGCGTCCATTACCAGGTTGAGGTCGGCGGGCGCTAAATAGCGGTCAAGCGGGGCGTCTTCCGGGATGGGGTTGGCCGGTTCGATCAGCCCGCCCATAAACAGGCCGTTGAGGATGGGATGATGCAAAGGGCCTTGCCCGTCCGGCCAGCTTTCGAGGTCGAGGTCTTTATATAAGACTTGCTTGGCGAAAGAGAAGAAACCGAGCGAAATGGCTTTGTGGTCCACCCGCCAGCGTTTGAGGCCGGACACGGCTTCCTCGACTTCGGCAAAGTAGGCTTCGATTTCGAGTTCTTCCGGTTCGGGCAGGTGCGGCAAATTCAGGCCAAATTCAGCTTTGAGCTTATTTTCCAGCGATAGGTTGTGGCCTAAGTCTTCTTCGGTATAGCGCAGCTTGAACCGCTCTTTGACGTTCGAGCGCACGATTTCGACCGGGATTAACAACAAAGGCGCTTTGTGGACCTGCTGGCTGCTATCGGCCTCGTACCATTCGAGCATACCCAGCGCCAGGTAAAGGATATTGACGCCCTGGTCCTCGATGCTGGCGCGGGCATCATAGAAGATTTTGAGCAGTCGTTTTTGCAAATCCTCGGTCGCCAGGGACGTTTGCAGCTTTGAATCGGTATAGCGTTTTTCGAGTTCAGCCTTGTCGAGGTCAGGTGAAGGCGATTCGAGACTGGCCGGGGTGCCGGGCATTAGGGGCGACTCCTCCTGCGGCGGGAGCGGCTGTCCAAAAGCGGTGGGTAATTCGGGCGAAACTTCTCCCGGTTGCGGGAAACTGTAGAGCGGCTTTTCCGGCGCAGGTTCCGAACTGCCGGGCTGCGGAAAACTGAATTGAGGGCCGGTGGCATCCGTGAGCGATGAGGCGGGGGCCTGTATTGGAGCCTCGCCGGGGCCCGCACTGGTGTCTGCACTGGTGCCTGCACTGGTGCTTTCCAGGTTGGCCGGAGCGCCATCCGGGCGATAAGGTTCGCGTTCGGCGGGCCGCTCGGCTGGACGTTCCAGTGACGGAACCGACTCGAACAGGGTTGGCTGGTTCGGATTACGGGCAGCCCTGGCCCGGTCTTTGGCGGAGTCGCCCAGGAAAGTCAGGGCTTTTTTCTCGCGCACCAGCAACCGGAAAATCTGGACCGGCAATTCGTCTACGACCTCGATACTGCGGGCGCCGGTCGAGCGATAATTTAACAAAGAGTTACGCAAACCCAGGTCGAGCAACTCACGCCGGGCCGCTTCCAGGCGCGCCGCGAGAGCTTGATTGGGCTGGGGTGTTGGATTTTGCATGAGGCTTTGTTTGGCTTGGCTTAAAAATCTTTTCGATTCACTAATATGTTCTACTTTTCCAATTGTAGCAGCAAATGTTTACAACGTAAAATGAGCAAACTTTATCTTAGTGTCTGGTTGTCAGGGTCAAACTCGACCTTGGCATAAATCCGGGCGAGCGATAATTCAATACCGAGGCTTTGCACCCTAAAAGTGTCTTCAGGCTGGGAGAAAATCTGCTGGCCCCACTGGTTCAGACCTAACTTATGAAAATATATTACGCTCATGGTCCGGCTATCTACCAATAAATAGTCCTCTAAAGAATCAAGCCCCTTGTAAAGGTTAAATTTGGTGGTCTGGTCGTATCCGGCGGTGGTGGGCGAAAGCACCTCGGCAATAAGGAGCGGATTTGTTACCAGGTTTCGGTCGTCCCCGGCGTAGGTCAGGTCGCCGCACACGACCGATACATTGGGATATGTCACCAGGTCCTTACTTTTAACATAGACCTGTAAATCGCTCGAAAAAACCCGGCAAGGGCGTTCTTCCAGGGCATTACCAAGCTGGCGCGAAAGATTGGTAGCAATCAGGCTGTGGTTGGGCGAACCACCCGCCATAAGATAAAGTCTTCCTTGAAAGAATTCGTGTTTCTCACGGCTTGTCTTTTCCAGAGCCAGATACTTTTCAAGGCTATAGGATTGGTCTTCAAACCGGCTTGCCATTTTTCTTCTCCTGGGTGGCGTTTAATCTTGTCCCATTATAACATTCCGGCCCGCCTGTTTAATCTAACACAACTCTAACACAGCGCGAATTGAATTCTAATAGCCGTTTTATAAAATATATGCGTAAAAAAGATTATTTTGGCCGCTTGACTCAACCTGCAAGGAAGAATATGCTTTGAGGCGGCTTTTCTAACGGCACTAATTAATTCAAATAAACCAAGAAATTTCAGGGAGGATTCACGCTAAAATGACCGCGGAAGCCCAAAAAGAAACACTAGGATTCCAGGCCGAGGTTACGCAATTGCTGGACCTGATGGTCCACTCGCTCTATAGCAACAAGGAAATCTTCTTGCGGGAGTTGATTTCCAACGCTTCCGACGCCGAGGACAAGCTTCGCTTTGAAGCCCTTTCCGACGCCGCGCTCTATGAAGATGATAGCGACCTCAAAATCCGGGTTTCGTTCGACAAAGATGCTCGCACCATTACGATTGCCGACAACGGTATCGGCATGGACCGCCAGGAAGTCATTAACAACATCGGCACCATCGCCAAGTCCGGCACCCGCGAATTCTTCCAGGCCCTGACCGGCGACCAGCGCAAGGATGCCAACCTGATCGGCCAGTTCGGGGTCGGGTTCTACTCGTCCTTTATTGTGGCCGACAAAGTAACCCTGCTGACCCGCCGGGCCGGGTTGGGGCACGAACACGGCGTGAAATGGGAGTCGACCGGCAAAGGCGACTATACCCTGGAAAATATCGAAAAACCCCGGCGCGGCACCGAGGTAATCTTGCACCTGCGTGAGGACGAGGACGAACTCCTGAGCGCCTACCGGCTCCGCTCGATTATCACCAAGTACTCCGACCACATCACCCTGCCGATTGTCATGCCCAAAGAGGTCAAAGAGGGTGAGGAACCGGAGGATGAAACCGTCAACAAGGCTTCGGCCCTCTGGACCCGCTCGAAAAGCGAAATCACGGCGGAAGAATATAACGAGTTCTACAAACACGTTTCCCACGACTGGACCGACCCCCTCGGCTGGGTCCACGCCCGCATGGAAGGCAAACAGGAATACACCATGCTCCTGTACGTGCCGACCCAACCACCCTTCGATATGTGGAACCGCGATGCTCACCACGGCGTAAAACTCTATGTCCGGCGCATCTTTATCATGGACGACGCCGAAAAGTTGATGCCGACCTACCTGCGGTTCGTCCGGGGTGTTATCGACTCAAGCGACCTGCCGCTAAACGTCTCCCGCGAAATCTTGCAGCAAAACAAGCTGGTGGACAACATCCGGGCTGGTTCGGTTAAAAAGGTGCTGGGCCTGCTGGATGACATGGCCGAGCGGGAAAAAGACAAGTACGCCACTTTCTGGAAAGCCTTTGGCCGGGTCCTCAAAGAGGGTATCCCGGAAGACACCGCCAACCGCGAGACTATCGCCCGCTTGCTCCGCTTTACCTCGACCGCCAGCGAGGGCGATACCCAGGACGTTTCGCTGGACGACTATATTGGCCGCATGAAAGAAGGCCAGGACAAAATCTATTACCTGACCGCCGACGGCTATGCCACCGCCAAAAACAGTCCGCTCCTGGAAGTCTTCCGCCAGAAGGGGGTCGAAGTGCTGCTCCTGACCGAACTGGTCGATAACTGGGTTGTGACCAGCCTGACCGAGTACAAAGGCAAACAGATTCAGTCTATCGCCAAGGGCGAACTGGAACTGGACAAGATGGAGGACGAGGAGACCAAAGCCGCCCAGGAGAAGGCCGTCACCGACTTCAAGGATTTGACCGAACGGCTCAAAACGACCCTGGCCGACCGGGTCAAGGAAGTGCGGGTCACCCACCGCCTGACTTCTTCGCCTTCCTGCGTGGTCGGCGACGAGAACGATCTGGACGAAAGTTTCAAGCGCATCCTGAAGGCCAGCGGCCAGAAGTTGCCCGAAACCAAGCCTATCCTCGAAATCAACCCGCAGCACCCGCTCATTGAACGGCTGCGTTCCGTCCAGGACGAGACCCGTTTCAAAGACTGGAGCATCATTCTGCTTGAGCAAGCTATCCTGACCGATGGCGGCGAACTGGAAGACCCGGTCGCCTTCGTGGGTCGCCTGAACGGGCTGCTGGTCGATTTGAGCAAGTAACACCTTTTCGTTGAACGTTAAACGGGGTACGTAGGGGATTCTGAATTGTCATTCCGAGCGTAGTCGAGGAATCTAGCCCGTAGGGTTCCCTGTGGGCAGCGCCGTTGGCGAACCACAGTCGTTATTGTTCGATTGAAATAAAAACATGAATCATCCCGAACTT
>MKTJ01000074.1 GCA_001898225.1 Chloroflexi bacterium 54-19 | reverse complement strand
GCCGCTCCTGCCGGTAACAGCAGGCATACCAGCAAAGTTATTGCCGCAAAGATTTGAGCGTGCCTGCCAAAAAATCTCAATTTCATTTTGTATCCCTTTTTAACCACAAAAGGGTACCATCTTAAGATTTTAAGATGATACCCCTTTTCTAAAACAATTAGTTGGTTATGGTGAAGGTACCGGAAGCAAACTTGTTGGTAGCCTTGGAAATAACGCTATATGTCCAGGTTCCTACAACCTGGTATTGGGTCGGGATATTGCGGGTAAGGACAAATTCGTCAATATAGCCGCCACCTTTGCTGGCCGGAATAGTGCCATTGGCAGTTAAATTGGTGGCATTTGGCGATTTAAGGGTTACCTGCAAATCTTCGCTCGGCGCAAAGCCAACCGCCATAACCGCTATAGCCTGGTCTTTTTTGGCCGTAGTCGGGTTGAAGAAGATGGTCGGAGTGGAAACGGGCGGGTCGAGCCAGATGTAGATAACCGCCTCTTTGCCGCTTTCCAGGCCGCTAAGAGTATAAGTCCACATCCCTGTAGGGTCGGTGGTCAGAGTGCCCAGGGCGAATTTAACCTGGCCGGACGAGGCCGCGTCGACGCTTCCCAGTAAATCTTTATTACCTTTCGGGTCGGTCACGCCTACGAGGACCGTTTCATTGGCTTTCATATCGCCCACCAGGACTACCGGCATCCCGGCAGGACCGCAGGGGAAGAAAGTGCGCCCGGTGCTGGCCGGAAGCTGGCTGCAACTGGTTACGCCCGAACTGGCCGGAGTGGTTGGGGTCGGGGTCGGCGTGGTAGCCGGAATATCGTAGCTGGCCGAGTAGCGCCAGGTGAAGTAGTGACGACCCACGTTACCCATTTCAACCTGGTACTGGGCCGGGTTGTCAGGCGTGTAGGTAAGCACCCGCCGCTGGAAGGCCTGAAGCAAAACGTCTTTGGCAACGCCGCCCACCGTGACCCGCGTCCAGTAAGCCTCGGTCAGGGGATAGCCGGTCGCGTCAAGCCAGGGAGCGTCGGGATTGCTGCCCAGGATAGGCTGTCCGTCCACCAGTTTGCCGTTCTCGTAGATGTTGCCTTTCTGGTTCATAAAGTTCCAGAAGACATCGGGAATGTTGTGTTTGAGGACGCTGTCG
>MKTJ01000073.1 GCA_001898225.1 Chloroflexi bacterium 54-19 | reverse complement strand
CTTCGCGTTTGAACCACTCGAAGCTGTCAATCTGCGTCTGAATAAGCCGGGGCATCTCCAGCACCGTTGGGATGCGGGAGAACCAATGGCGTTCAGGTCTTTTAAGTTTTGCGTCATTCTCGGCGCCAGCCTGGAAAATCGAAGGGGAGAGTTTTTCGATAGCAGCCATTGACATGTGTTAGTTACTCCTTAATCACATTGTACCCTCACCTGCCTGAAGGTAACAATGCAATAAGCACGTACCGAACCGACCTGTAAGCGGGATTGAAACTTTAATCTGCGTGGGGTTATCTCAGCGTTGAGATTTAGAGTTTCGTTTGCCTTCTTCAGGGCCGGGTTTAGTAGTGCTTTCCTTCTTAAAAGAATATTCAAAATGTAGGCGCAAATTATACTCGCAAAAGGGCTCAAGGTCAAGGTCGAACCTTTGTCCCTGCCCTAAATGTTGTTTAACTCTAATCCCCTTCTAATTTTCTGGTGCAACTAACTTTTGCTTATTTTCGAGCAGGCCATTTTGTTGGCCGAAGTGCCGCCTGAAAATGCCTGGAACTGGGCCACCACCGGCCCACCAAACCCTTTTATAAATAGACCGTACAGACTGCTGCTGCCGTTCAAACTCACCACGTCACCAGTCCCGGTCCCTGCTATGGTCACACCGGGGCCGGAGGCGGTGCAAAAGCCATTGATAGAGACTCCGACCGGAACGGACAGCGAGGTAGTCAGGGTGAGGGTTTGCCCGCTGGTATAGGCCAGGCTAACCGCCCCTTTAGGAGAGGTCATACTGGCCTGGGCGAGAGCATAGCGCAAATAACCGCAGGTTGAAGATGGGCCGTCGCTGGTCTGAGTAACCACCAGGGGCACGCAGCCCGCCGCCACCGGGAAACTCAAGGTAGCACTACCACCGCCCGGTGTCGGATTGGTCACCGTGATTGTTTTGTTCCCGGTGCTGGCGGTGTCTGAAGCGCTCAATGAAATAGTTAGCTGGTGGTTATTCAGGTAGGTCGCGGCGTGCGGCGAACCGTTCCATAAAACCGTGGTAGGGTTGGGACTGGTCACGAAAAACGAACCGTTAATTGTCAGGACAAAAGCGGTATTGACCGGGACTGACGCGGGAATGGTGTTCGAGATAACCGGTGTGGTGTTGACCAGCGATAGGGACCCGGCGTTGGAGGTGCCACCACCGGGCGCGGGATTCTGGACCGCCACCGCATAGGTGCCGCTGGCCGAAATATCCCGGCTTGAAACCAGGGCGGTTAGCTGGCTGCTGCTGACAAAAGTGGTGGGGCGAGGCGAATTCTGCCAGAGGACCGTCGCGCCTCTTACGAATTTGGAACCGTTGACGGTCAGGACAAAGTTATCGCCCCCGGCAAAGGTGCCGTTCGGAGCCGAAACGCCCGAAATGACCGGGACCGGGTTCACCACCGAGAAAGGTAAGCTGCCCGAAAGACCGCCGCCGGGGGCCGGGTTAAAGACCGTAACGGCATAATTGCCAAAAGTCGTCAGGTCGGAGGCCGGAATCTGGGCGGTCAACTGGGTGCTGTTGACAAAGGTGGTCATCCGGTTGCTCCCATTCCAGCGCACCACCGCGCCATTTACAAAATTCGAGCCGTTGAGGGTAAGGGTAAAGGCCGCTGCCCCCATAGGTGCGCTGGTCGGGGAAATATTGGTAAGAACCGGGACCGGGTTGTAAGTTACACAGCTATAGGTCAGAGGCTTTAGCGATACCGACCAGCTATTGAGGGTGCCCGTATCGGCGGCGCTGGTATCGGCCACGTTTAATTTCCAGGCGCCGCCGGAAGCCATATTATTGTAAGCGTTTAGCGATTGTTCCGGCTGGTAACTGCCGTTAAAGGGAGCCGTCCCGGCGGAAATAGGTGTGGCTGCCTGGCTATCAAAAATAGTACCACTATAGTTATCGCCGCTGCCACCCCGGTGGCTGGCAAGCAAGACCGAGGTAGCATTGTCCGGCCCGGTCAATTCTAAGATTAAATCGCTGTCAAAAGTATGGGTGACATTGACCGTCACGTTCACATCGGCCAGGGTAAAGTTGGACGGGACGGTTATGGTGGAAGTGACTCCCAGGGCGTTGTTATCGGGGATGGGCAGGGCCGTCGAATTGGAAATAGTCTGGGCGGTCCCGGCCACGGGTGCGCCGACCGTCAGACTAAAAGTGTAAACGTAGGAGAGGCCGGAATTGTAGGATACGGTCAGCCTGAAAGAAAGGACGCTGGCACAGGCCAGGGTATAGCTGGTCGAAAAGGTAAAGTAAGAAGAGTTGGTAGCCGAACCGTTCACCGCGATATTCGGGTAGGCGGAATTGTTCCCGGTGAGGGTGGCGCTGCCTCCGGTCAGGGCCAGGGTGGCAGAAACCCCGTTCGCGGCCAGGTCACCGCTGTTGGTGAGTGGGATTTGGAGACCGATGGTTTCGCCGGGGTCAACCTGCCCATTGCCATTCCCGGCTATCTCGACTATAACCGGGCTTGAGGCGGTCAGGAAGGGCGCGGGTTGGGTAAAGGCGTTGAGAAAGCCGGTTACATTTTTTATGGAGCCAAGCCCGGTCGTGTAGTCCCAACCGGGCTTCGAGGTCACGCCGTTATAGCCGGAAGTTACATCAAAACCCCAGGTGCCGGGAAAATTCCGGTAAATAAATTTGTTGCTGCTGCCGGGAGAGAAACCTTTTTGCTGGGCTGCCAGGGCCGCCAAACCGGCCAGCAAAGGAGAACTGGCGCTGGTGCCGCCTCCCTGGGGGCAGGTCCCGGAGGAAACAGAACAGCCGTTGATATAAATCAATTCCCCGCTGTTGGGGTCGCCGTTCATACTTATATCCGGTTGCAGGCGGGTGTTGGCTGAGCCGTTGGTAAATTTCGGCTCGGTGGGCGGCGTGATATTTGACTGGTAGGCGGGCCGGGCGTAACTGACGGTCTTGCCGCCTGTCGAAGACCCCCCATTGCTCACCAGGCAGGTTGTATCATTCGAGGAATTGCAACTCCAGGCTGTTTCGTTGAGCCAGGTGCTGCCGGAGTGGTCGAGTGAAGTGCCGCCGACCGAGGTCACCAGGGGGTCGCTGGCCGGGAACTGGCTAAAACCAACCTGGGAAACCCCACCGCTGTTACATTCAAAGACGCCATTATCGCCGCTACTAAAGAAGAACGGGATACCTTTGGCCGCCCCATTTTGAAAAATGGTGGTGTAGGAAGCCTTGGTCGAATCGCTGATATTAGTCTCGCAGTTGCCCCAGCTACCATTTATTGCGTTGACGTTATCGTCCACCGCTTTTTGGAGGGCTACCCCCAGGGCGTCAAAAGTGCTGCTCCCGGCCACATAAAAACGGACTGCCGTGGCCGGGGCGGCGGTCAGGACTAGCTGAATATCCATGTGGGCTTCGAGGTCGCCGGAATTGGGTTGCGGATTGGTCGAGGCTACGTCCACGATTGTCACCGAGCCCGAGATGCCGTTATCCGATTTCCAGAGATTGGTATTGTTCAGGTCGGGGGCAGTCCAGAGGACGATACCGACCTTGGTCCCGGCCCCGGTATAGGCCGAGGGGAAATTATAGGCCGCCCGCAACTGGGCCGGGGTCACGCCGCTGACGCTATCGCGCGAGATAACGCTGCCCCCTGCGCCCGGTTTAACCGAAACTGAATTTACCCTGGCCTGGTGAAGTTCGTCAAAACCGAGGATACCCGAAACATTCTTGGCGACCGAGGCCGGGAGTAGGAGAGGCGCGGTGTTAATCAAGCCGGAATCGCCCTGGGCGTTGGTACGATACTCGGTGGTGGTGCCAAAAGCTTTATCCCGCTGGCCGAGGGTGGTCTTAAAGGTCATAACCAGTTCGCTGGGGCTTTCGTAGGTCAGAGTCATGCCCTGCCCGGTGAAATAACCTTTGACGGTAGAGATGCTCGAGGCGTCGGGCTGGTAGTTTTGCCGGTACTCGGCGCCGGTCATAGGCTTCTGGTAGCGGGGTGAATCGGGGTCGGAAACGGCCTCGGCCAGGGCCTGAAAAGCCGCATCATTGCGGGGCTTCAGCACGACATTCACCTGGGCCGGGTCGGTCGGAGCATTTTTGCCGGGGGGCGGGGTAGCCGGGGCGCCGAGGTCCGGGGCCACGCTGCCGGGAAGTTCGACTACCGGGTCGGCCACCTGGGCGAAGGTAATAAGCGGCAGGTTGGTCGAAAAAAGGATTGAAAAGATGATAAGACCGGACACGGCGGCTTTAAACTTAATTCGCGACATTCGGTTCATACCTGAATATTATGAGCGCCCTACCCCAGCCTGGCTACCAGTACGACTGGTTCCGGCGGCTCGAAACTAAGCCAAAGCTAAACCAGGGGCAAATATGCCCTGGGCCGGGTACACCAGGAAGGTTATTATTTGTTTTGTAACAGGGGACCCATAAATCTAACGAACCGGAAGGGCGGTGGTTGCCTGAAAAACGCTCGGATTATGTAAATTAAGGAGTTCGGATACTGCAAAAGTGGGGTTTTCTACTAAACCCCACCTTCATTATAGCAGCAAAATAGCTCTTTTTCTTAGCCAGCCTCAGAATTAAGCCAAATCTAAAGAAATCTTTTCTGTTTTAACCCAGTATAGGCCCGTATATTCCATTCTTAAAATAATGATCTCGCCAACGGCTCTGAGACGCTTCGACTGCACTCCCACCTTTAGTTGTTATCCGCGAGTGTGAGAAACTAAAAACTGAACACTAAATACTAAACACTTTCCCCCTGCCCGCAAGGCCTCGAAACTTGAAAAGGGTAGCTTGATATGTTACTCTTTGGCCCTGATTAAGAATTTTCAACTCAGAAGGACTCAAACCCAAAGGACTCAAAACTCAAAATGACTCTCCAAATAAACAATTTAAATATAAATGTTGACCCGGAACTCGAAGCCAAAGCCGCCCGGTTGGTGGCTGTCTTCAACGGGATGGAAAGCGTGCTGGTGGCCTATAGCGGGGGGGTGGATAGCGCCCTGGTCCTCAAAGTGGCCCACGAAACCTTAGGGCCGGAACGAGCGGCGGGCTGCCTGGCGATTTCTCCTTCGGTTCCGCCTCGCGAGGTCGAACTGGCGAAAAAACACGCCGCCGAGATGGGTGTCCGGTTACACCTGACCTACACCAAAGAAATGGATAAAGAGGGTTATGTCGAGAATAGCCCCAATCGCTGCTACTATTGCAAAAGCACCCTTTACACCGAACTGACCGAGATGGCCGAGCAGCAAAACTTTGCCTTTATTGCGGACGGCTTTAACCTGGACGACAAGGGCGACCACCGGCCCGGTCAGCGCGCCGGGAAAGAACTGCAAGTCCGCAGCCCACTCGTTGAGGCCGGGTTCACAAAGGCCGACATCCGGGCCCTTTCGAAGGCCCTGGGCCTGCCGACCTGGAACAAACCGGCGGCAGCCTGCCTATCCTCGCGGATTCCCTACGGCACCCCGGTTACGGTTGAAGCCCTCGAAAAGGTGGGCCGGGCCGAAGAATATTTGCAGGATTTAGGCTTTGTGGGGGTGCGGGTCCGGCATCACGGCGATATGGCCCGGATTGAAATCCGGCCTACCGATTTTGCCCGCTTCCTGGAAGACGGCACCCGCCAGCAAATCTCCCAGGGTCTGCACGAAATCGGTTACGCCTTTGTTTCCCTGGACCTGGACGGCTACCGCACCGGCAGCCTGAACGAGGTCATTTTCAACCGGAAAAAGCCTCTGAACGTAATACAATAACGTTTAACGGAAAAGTTTTTTGTTTTCAGTGTTTAGTTTTCAGTTACCAGGAAAATACTTAACACCCGGAAATACGACCTGCGGGGAGAAAAGTCCCTGGTAATAGCGCGGCCATTCCTTTTTCACCCGCCTGGAATGGCCGGGCCTGTACGCAAACCTGGCATTTCAAGTTTTTCTTTTAACCAAAACTTAAAACCCGGTTTTAACGTTCGGCACGCCTTACAGGAATCACCTGAAGGCGGGTTGGTTCGTCCTTTTTGAGCGATTGGGTTATTTCGATGGCGACAAAAACTCCGTCCCCTGAATCTTCCGAATATACACGCACCCGGCCTACCGCCTGGCGCAACCACGACTGGGAAACCCTGTTCGTGGTGGGCGTCATCGGCCTGATTCTACTTGCCACCCTCTGGATGGTGTTGATTTCGGTGACCGACTCGGACCCGGATAACAAATTCCGAATTCTGCCCGCCGCCGCCGTAATGGTTATGGTCGAGGTATGGCTGATTTTTTACCTGCCCCGCTACGACAAACTGGCCTTCTGGGGGACCGTCATCTCCCTGGCGACCTATCTATTCTTCGCGGTGCCGTTCCTGTTCCTGGGGCTTTTGCCAACCACTCTGGCCGTTGCCGGGAGCATACTATGTGTAATTTGTTTGATTTGCGGCATCTTGCTTTTCCGGCAGCGGAATAAATTCTTTCCGGTAGCGCCTTCCACCAGACCGACCATCAAAAAATCTTAGCTTTCCGGCTAACAGGAGAAAAACCATCGTCAAGCCTGCCACGATTGTCTGGGGAGCTTTACGGGCGACCCATCTTTTCCCGAATATTATGGTGGGTATTGCCACGGTGGTATTCGGGTTCGTGGCAACCAGGGGAAATCCCGATGGCCTGGTCCTGGCCCGGACCTGGCTGGTAGTGATGTGCGGGCACGCCGCGATTGGACTCAGTAACGACTATGTTGACCGTAACCGGGACGCCCTGGCCCAGCCTGACAAACCGATTCCAAGTGGGGATATATCGCCTGACCTGGCTTACTGGCTGGTAATAGTCCTTTTAGCCATCCAGGTCATTTTGTACTTCACACTGCCGGTGGGTGCAGCCCTGCTGGCCTTCGCCGCCACCGCCTCCGGTCTTCTCTACAATTTGCGCCTCAAAGACACCGTCCTTAGCTGGGTACCCTACTTCATCTCGTTCTCGACCTACATTTTGTTTTTGTGGTCGGCCCTGGACCGCTTCGACCCGAAATTGCTCTGGCTCTATCCCCCGGCCTTTCTGCTTACAATCGGTATCAACCTGGCAAATGCCCTTCCCGACATTGACAGCGACCGCCAGCGCCACCGTTCGAAGGGGCTGGCCCACCGGCTAGGCATCAGGCGGACCCGCGTGGCATGCTGGCTTATTTTTGCCCTGACCCCGCTGCTCTGCCTGGGTCTGACTAATGTTACTCCTGTCAACCGGGTCTATATCGAAGTCCTGGGGCTGTGCGGGGTGGTAGTGGTCCTTGCCAATATCTTGCTTTACCTGAGGTTACCTCGCCCCCAGGCCCTCGAACTGACCTGGAAACTCTCCTGCCTCTCGACCTTCTGCACCGCCGCCGGGTGGCTGGCTGCTTTGAGCCTCTAAATTACAGGTGAATAGGGGCCTTGTTCAATTCCCAACTGTTTTTACAAAAAACTGAACACTAAAAACTGTTCACGTTCAATGTTTAACATTGTTTCGTTTAACGCTTGCATTTTTAGGCATATTCAACTGTCCCCGGACTGTACTTATGGACAGCCCCAGGTGCGCCATCCGCCCGATGTGTTTTTCAGGAAAGGCTTTTATAATGCTGAGGTCAGGTTAAAAAGTTCGCATGCGGCAATAAAAAAAGTAAAAACAAAGATAAAACGACCCACCTATTAAAAATGATAAGCAGTAAATAACAAAAGGTCTTTGAAATGGAAAAGGAAACACTAACCGCCGGGAGTTACAGGCGCTTACTTCAAACAAATCGTAATTTCCGGCGACTCTGGCTGGCCCAGGTAGTCAGTTTGCTAGGGGACTGGTTCAGCACCGTCGCTGTCATTACCCTGGTGACGCGCTTTGGTGGGACCGCCGAACAGTTGGCGTGGTTATTCATCGCCCGGCTACTGCCGATGGTTTTGTTTGGCCCCCTGGCCGGGGTGCTGGCCGACCGCTTTAACCGTCGCTCTATCATGCTTGTGGCCGACCTGACACGGGTCGCGGTGGCCCTGAGTTTCTTATTGGTGACTTCGGCGGAACTGGTCTGGCTAATCTATTTACTGACCGTGGTTCAATTTTCGCTGGGGGCTTTGTTCGACCCGGCCCGGAGCGCAATTATCCCGGCCCTGACCTCCAACGAGGACCGCGTGACCGCCAACGCCCTCGGTTCGCTCACCTGGTCGACCATGTTAGCTATCGGGGCGGCCCTCGGTGGCCTGACCGCCGGGGTATTCGGGTTAGAAGTGGCGTTTGTGGTGGACGCGCTTTCCTTCGCGGGTTCGGCCTTCATGGTCCTGGGGATTCCGGCTCACCTGGGGAAGGCCTCCGGCCACAAAGATACCAAAATGCGACTGGGTAGCGACCTGGTGGATGGGGCCAAATATTTACGGCAACGTCCTGCCGTCCTGACCTTCACTCTGATTAAACCGCTGGCGGCCCTGAGTAGCGGGGCTACCTTCACGCTGCTGGCCCTCCTTTCGCACGATGTCTTCCCGGTCGGCAAGGACGGCTCGCTAAGCCTGGGCCTGTTAAACCTGGCGATTGGGGTCGGGAGCGGGGTGGGGCCGCTCCTGGGAAGCTGGCTGTTGCGGCGTCGCGGTGAAACACGAGCCAACCTGCAACGGATGATTGGCCTGGGCTTTATCCTCTACGGGTTGAGCTTTATCTTTTTCACCAACACCGGGTCGCTGCTGATTGCTATTGTGGTAATCATCATCGGAGAGTTTGGTGGCGGGAGCAACTGGGTCAACAGCACCACCCTCCTACAACTGGGCGTGGAGGATAGCTACCGGGGCCGGGTATTCGCCGTGGAATTTATGCTTCTGAATTTGTTAGGGTCTATCTCGGCCCTGGTGAGCGGCTGGCTGCTCGACCAGTTGCACCTGCCGGTGGGAACACTCGGTATTGGCCTGGGAATATTGGAAATCAGTATCGGGTTGCTCTGGCTAGGGCTAAACCTGCGGGCCCGGCGTTTGGCGAACATCGCGGTGGCGACGGCGGACTAAATGGTAGCCCGCCGGTTTTCCTTTTCTCCAAGCATTTCCCCGGCTACTTCTAAGACCTGGGCGGTCTCGATGGTCCGCATGCAATAGCCGCCCGCCTCGCCACCCCTCCGAAAGTCAAGGATGCCGCAGGGCTGGCAGGGCAAACTTACTTTGGTAAGTAAAACCCGGTGGCGGGCCGGGTCGCCCCAGGGACCGTAGATAGCCGGGTCGGTCGGGCCAAAAAGATGGATGGTTGGCGTTCCGGTCGCTGCCGCCAGGTGTAAAGGACCGCTATCCAGGCCGATGACCAATTGGCACCGGTTAAACAGGGCCGCCAGGCGGCCCCACCAGCCTGTGCTATCCAGCCGCAAATGCTCGTGGCGGCAATTCTCAAGAATCTTGTCGATATATTCTTTCTCAGCCTGTCCACCCGTAAAAACCACCCGCACCCCGTGATTTTCGGCCAGGGTATCGGCCAGGGCCGCGAATTTCTGGACCGTCCAGAGCTTGATGGTCGCCCCGGTGCCAGGATGCAAGGCCACCAGTTTTTGACCTCTTTCGAGACCCCACTCCGATAACAACAGGCGGGCGAACCGGTCATCCTCCTGGGTCGGACGGAAATATAGGGCCATCCCGGCAGTATCAAAAGAAAATGGTTGGCCGTAAAGCTGGAGGAATTTGCGGACCAGGGCCAGGTTCATGGCGGCGCTGTGCTTGGCCGACCGTGAAAAAGGCCAGTCCGGCCCACCACTTGAACCAGCCTGGGATAGGTCGTGGGTCAGGAAACGGCGCGACTCCGGCCAGCGGTAGCCAAGCCGGACCGGGATGTCGGCCAGGTAGAGCAAGAGCGCCCCCCACCAGTAATCGTTGCGAAAACTGATAGCGGCGTCATAACCTTTAGCCCGCAACTGGCGGGACTGTTCCAGGGCGTAGAGATAAGGGGCCAGGATATTTGAGTTGGGCTGGCGGGTCATGCCGGGGAAGTCGCAGCGCACCACCCGGTCTACGTGCGGGTTGTTTTCGAGGGAAGCGGCCCCACTCGGCGAGACCATAATCGTGATTTCGGTTTTGGGTAAAGCCTTGCGGAGGGCGGCCAGGGCCGGGGTCAGGAGCAAAATATCGCCCAGGTGGTCGGGCCGCAGGAGGAGCAACTTGCGGGGAGGACGGGAGAAATCCGGTAAAGCGGCGCGGTAACGCAAAGTAGGCCGGGCCGCTCCCTGCAAACTCCACAGGAAACCGCGCCGGGCTGCACGCTTTAACAGTTGTTTCAGGTCCATCCTTTTCGCAAGTCCTCGATTTTTTCCCAGACCATTTCGACGGTTACGGAAGCGATTCCACCTTCGGCGATAGAAAGCGCCTGGTATTCTTTAAGCGGTAACCCGGCAAGGTGGGCCCCGTTTACCGGGGCTACAGCCCGGCCTTTTTCGGTGAAAGGGCCGTAGGCGACCGGGCTACTCGGCCCAAAGACCGCCACCACTGCCGTCCCGGTTGCTACGGCCAGGTGCATAAAGCCGGTATCGTTACCTACAAAGATTTTGGCCGATTTCATCGCCGCGCCACTCTCGGCCAGGTTAAATTGGCCGCTGGCATCAAGGATAACATATTCCTGGCCGGAATTTTCTAAGAGTTTTTTGGCCCCGGCCATCACTTCAGTCACGATAGAAGAATCGCTCTCAGCTCCAATCAAAACCACCTGTAACCCTTCCCCGGCCAGGCGGGAAGCTATTATGGCGAAGTTTTCGGGGAGCCAGCGTTTGGAGGGAACCTGGGTATCGGGGTTCTGTCCGCCCCCCGGGTGGATGACCACATAGGGACGTTCGAGGTCCAACCCCATTTGCCCGGCTTTTTGCCGGAAATTAGCCGCGGCTTCTTCCGATACAAAATATTCCAGGTGAGGATTTTCCGGCCTTACCCCCAGGGCGCGGGCAACATCGAGATAGACCTCGGCTTCGTGCTTGAGCTTGCCGTCCTGGGTAGCCCTTACGTTGAGAGCAAATCCCCGCCAGAGGTTGTCTATCCCGGCCCGTACCGGGATTCCGGCCAGCCAGGGCAGCATGTTCAACCGGGGGGAGCGGTCCAGTACCAGGGCGGCCCGGTAGTGTTCGCGGCGCAACTTCCAGGCTAAATTTAGAAAAGCCCGCCAGCCGATTTGCGAACCGTCAACCCCGGTCGGCACCAACCGTTCGAGGTGCGGGTTGCCTTCCACCACCGGGCGCGACCAGGCGCTGACAAGATAATCGAGCCGCAAATCAGGTCGATTTTCCGCGATAGCCGCTACGGTCGCGGTCGTAAGGACCACATCACCCAGGCAACACGGTTTTACAAATAGGACTCGCGAACCAGGGGGCAAATCCTTCAGGGCCGGGACAGGTTTACGCAAAAAACGCCGGGGCAAGTCGAAGACCCAGGCCAAACCCCGGCAGGCCAGGGTAATCGCCTGTTCGCGCCAGATTTCCCGGCGTTTCCGGGACAGGGGACGAGTGGCAGGTTGGGAAGACAAGACGCCTCGCTCTATCGCTTAAAAGGATTAACCGGGATTCTCACCGCCCGCTGCCGGGCCGAGCGCGAAGGTCAGTTCGCCCCTTGCCGCGACCTTGCCATCTACTGTCGCGGTGGCGTTGGCCTTGCCGATAACCCCCCGGAACTGCACAACTTCGATTTCCAGCCGCAAGATGTCACCGGGTACAACCTGTTTCTTAAAGCGGACGCCATCCATACCGCCAAAGAAGGCCAACCGCCCCTTGAATTCTTCCATACCCAGGAGTGCCACCGCGCCGACCTGGGCCAGCGCTTCCATAATCAATACACCGGGCATTACCGGGTAGCCGGGAAAATGACCCTGGAAAAACCATTCGTTCATGGTAACAGCCTTCAGGCCAACCGCCCGTTTGCCATATTCAACTTCTAAAATCTTGTCTACCAGAAGAAACGGGTAGCGGTGGGGAATAATTTGCTGAATCTGGGTGCTGTTTAGCTCCATAGGGTCAAAATCTCCTTTGGTTGAACCTGTAACGGTAAGGGTTTGTTTGGTCTTGTAAAATCAGGCTGCTGCTAATACATTCCGGTAGGTCTGGAAGGTGTCGGCGTCGAAACAGACAAAAATAACCTTTTCAAGTGAGCTATTCTGTCGTAAAAATTCTTGCACTTCCCGGACGGCAATCCGGGTGGCCCGGTCCAGGGGAAAGCTGTAAATGCCGGTGCTGATGGCCGGGAAAGCGATAGTTTTAAGGTTGTTTTCGGCGGCTAAACGTAGCGAGTTCCGGTAACACCCGGCCAGCAACTCGTCCTCGTGCTGGTTCCCGCCGCGCCAGACCGGACCGACAGCGTGAATAACGTGCCGGGCGGGCAGTCTGTAACCACCGGTAATTTTAGCTTGCCCGGTCGGACAGCCGTGCAACTTCCGACATTCTTCGAGCAACCCCGGCCCTGCTGCCCGGTGAATGGCCCCGTCTACCCCGCCCCCGCCGAGCAGCGAGGTGTTTGCGGCGTTTACAATCGCATCCACGTCAAGTTTTGTAATATCACCTTGCTTGACTTCAATCCGTTCCGCCAGGTTTTGCTCCATGGTATCCGCCGTCTCCGTTAAAGCGCCCAGCATCGCGCCGCGCCAGGCCCGGTAGAGCGCTTTGATATTCTCCCAGGACTGGCCTTCGGGCGCATACCCATAATGGTGATAACGCCGTTGTTCGTAAAAGAGACAAATCCACAACTCGATGGCGCTGCCCTGCCAGACCCCGGTCCTCGTAAACTCTTGCAGCCGTCCGTTGGCAAACTCACCGCAATCCCCAAGACCCAGGGTAGAGGCCAGGGCGTACCCGTCTATCACCAGGGCGATTTGCATCCAGAGGTCCATTGTCGGTTCGACCGGGAGTTGGGTTAACCTGGAATCCATTCAACCGTTCTTTAGGTTGAGGTTTCGCGGCCCATTTACTGGAAACCGCGCAACCTTAACTGTTATTTTTCACGTTTAACGTTGTTTCGTGGAACGTTCAACGTGCTTTAAAGAATGTAACGGCTCAAATCTTCGTCTTCGACGAGGTCGCCGACTTTATCGAGGACGTACTTTTTGTCAATCACGAAGGTTTCACCAACGTGGTCGGTCGCGTCAAACGAGATTTCTTCCAGGACGTTTTCCATAATGGTATGCAGGCGCCGCGCCCCGATGTCCTCGGTCCGTTCATTCACCTCGGCGGCAATCCGGGCCATTTCATCCAGGCCCGACTCCTCGAATTTGAGAGTGACTTTTTCAGTGCCGAGCAAGGCAATATACTGCTTGGTAAGGGCGTTTTCCGGCTTGGTCAGGATTTCCTTGAGGTCGTCCTGTTCGAGGCTTTCCAGTTCCACCCGCAACGGGAAACGGCCCTGTAACTCCGGTATCAGGTCGGCGGGCTTGGCATTATGGAAAGCCCCCGCCGCGATAAAGAGGATGTGGTCGCTCTTAACCGGGCCGTAACGGGTCATTACGGTTGAACCCTCGACAATCGGGAGCAGGTCACGCTGGACCCCTTCGCCCGAAACGTCAGGGCCGTTTTCGTTGCCGTTGCCGACAATCTTGTCTATCTCGTCGAGAAAGACCACGCCCAACTGCTCGGTGCGCTGGATGGAGGCGTCTACCACCCCATCGAAGTCAATCAGCTTATTGGCTTCCTCGTTTATCAGGATGCGCCGGGCCTCCTTGACCGAAACACGCCGGGAGCGGTGGCGGGTCAGCGAGCCAAGATTATCCATAAAGTCCTGCAAGTTATCGCCGTTTTCATCGGTGTTCAGGCCCGCCATAAATTCGACCATCCCGTTAAACGGTTCTTCGTCCAGGTCAATCTCGACGGTCGTTTCTTCCAGTTTGTTCTGGCGCAACATAGCCGCAACTCGGCGGCGGCGGCGCTGCAACAATTGGGCTTCTTCCGGGGTCATGACCGGTTTGTCTTCCGCCCCGTTGCTCTCAACTTCATCCGGCTCGGCCTCTTTGGCCTCGATAACTTCGGTGCGCCCGTTCAGGTCTACCGGCAAAGAAGGGGAACCGACCTCGATAATCTGGAAATGGCGCGAACGGGGTTTTTTGGCCTGGTCCTGGTAATACAACTGCTGGACCAGGTAGCCAATGAGTTTTTCGGTGGCAGCGCCTTCGGCCTGGGGCCGGACCTCGCGCAATTTCTCGTCGTGGACCATCGAAATGCTGACCTCAACCAGGTCACGGAGAATCGAGTCGACATCCCGCCCTACATAGCCGACCTCGGTAAACTTGGTAGCCTCGACTTTCAGGAAGGGGGCGTCAATCAGTTTTGCCATCCGGCGGGCGATTTCGGTCTTCCCCACGCCGGTAGGGCCAATCATCATAATATTTTTGGGGGCAATCTCGTCGCGCATTTCCTCGCTAAGCTGCTGGCGACGATAGCGGTTACGCAAGGCAATAGCCACGGCCCGTTTGGCCTCTTTCTGGCCGACAATAAATTTATCCAGTTCGGCCACAATCTGGGCCGGGGTAAGGTTTGCCAGGACGGGCGTTACCTGGTCGGCCTGGGTTTCGCGGGCTCGGCGGTTCGCCCGGCCCGGTCTTTCCAATATCTTCAACTCTTAAACTTCTTTTCTTTTCCTTGATTACTCCTGGCTTTTTAAAAGCCACCTGGCTACCCACTCGTCAAACCTGGCGATGGTAGCACTTATCTTGCTATTATACACTATAACAATGCCCGCTACATTTGGCGGGAAACGCAGTCCCAGAACTTGAAGGAGAAATGAATGCTCAAACGAACTTTTCTGGCGGGGCTGGTGAGCCTGGTACTAACTGCTTTGCTTGTAGCTTGCGGCGACTCTCCGACCGCAATACCTACTGCCACCCCGACCCTGCCTCCGACCGCGACCCCGGCCCCGACACCAACCCTTGCGCCCAGCCCGACGGCTATTTCGCTGCCATCCCAGGGCACGCCTTCTACTTCAACACCGCCCGTGGTCCCGGCCCCGGCCAGTGCCGCCCCGGTAACGATTGACACGACCGCCCTCGGTCTTTTGTTGCAATCGCTCGGCGTCCCCTCGAGTGGGACCACTCCGCTCCAGATCAATATCTACGCCTCGAACGACGACCTGGATACCCTGGCAACAAACTATTCAGCGGCCCTTAAAACCGCCGGGTTCCAGCCGTTCTCGGTGCTGTTCGGCGGCTCGGCCCTTCTGACCAAACAGGGCCAACAATATATCGGGCTCCTGAACATGGGCGATACCCAGGCAGTTGTGGCCCTGGAACCCTACTCCGATGACCTTATAAAACAGATTTCTTCGGCAGGTGTCCCGGCAGACGTTATCCAGAGCGTAACGAGCCAGATTGCCGGGAAAAAGACGGTTGTCATAACCGTTTCGGGGACAGGCATCTTACAGGCTTTTATGAGTAGCTTCCTGGGCGGTTCGTCTTCGTCCGCCACGGCTACCCCCGCTCCAACCAAATAACGGCCCAGGCCGGCTTTATAAATTTGTGAAAAGTGGGCTTCAACCTGGAAAAAGTTGAGGCTCACAAGTCCAGGGGGTTGATATATAACGGCCGGTCATCCAATACGAACCCCGGTTTCAGGGGTTTTATAAACAACTGCATCTGGCTGTTTGCCTTGAAAAGACCCTGCATGGCCTGGGGCACCGGGCAGACCGGGTCGCACATATTCACCAACTGCTCGATACCGGCGTCCAGGGCCCGGTTATTGACGAAATAGAGCAGGGTTTTAAGGGCTTCAATATCCTTAAAGGCCACCGGTAGCAAACACCACTGTTTGAAGACCTGTCCCGGTTTCGGCAGGCGCGGCATCGGACGGACCAACCTGAGAAGGTCCAGGGTCCTGCCAATCGCTTTCAGGCTGAAATTTAGTGAAACGGCTTTTAGCTGGGTTATCTTTTGCCAGTCCCAGGTGCCCAGGCAAGCCGTAAGCTCGCCGCCTTCTTCCAGGACGTAAAGGTCACTGGCCTGGTATTCGGGAAGATGCGCGAGTTGTGCCGCCAGTCCTTCCGCCGTAAAAGGGTGGTAGAGGTTATAGTCCTGCCAGGTCCGGTTTAACAGGGCCGCAATGGCCGGGTAATCTTCGGCAGTGGCGGGGCGGATAGTCACCCCGGCGGGAAGCGGCATTTTGCGATAAGGTAAAAGTAACTGCATCTTTAGCTTTTTGAGAAGGCTAAAACCCTGTTTTTCAAAAAGCCGCATCGAGGGCAGGTTGTCGTCCACTATAAAAGCGTAGGCAAAGGCAACCTCTTGCTCATTAAAATATTGTTCGACCCTATCCCTCAATTGCTGCCCGATACCTTTTTTGCGCTGGTCAGGGTCAATAAAATACTGGAATTCGTAACCCGATTTTACAGGTAAACCGTTTGCCACGACCTCCTGGACCGCGCCCGCCGCCGAGCCGACCAGTCGCCCTTCCAGGTAGGCGTTAAAGACCCGGTAGTTGGTATAGGCCCTGGCCCTGGCGAAAAAATCGGGTGTATTTACCGACGATATAACCAGGGAAGTGCCTTGCAGACAGCGTCTTTGGATTTCAATCAAAGCCTGGTTATCGGCGGGCTGAGCCTCTCGGATTTCCAGGCCGGTTTCTAAGCCAGGCATCAAATTTCTCCAATATTATTACTAACAAATTTACTGCTGTTGAAATATTTGGAATTGTAAACAGCCAAATCAAAGCCTGGCTAATTCTAGCATCTTTATTAACGAGTGAGTAATCGATTTTCTTTAGCTCATTTTAATGTTCCGCCCCACCTTCGACTCCGTAACTTAATTTAACCCTAATACTTTGGCAGGCGATGTGGAAATTTTTAGCCGCTCGACCATGTTAAGCTAAAGGAACTGTGGATAGTACGGGATGGAAATTTTTTATCAATTTTTACCTGAAAGCTTGCCGGGTAACGCCGGACTATCGGCCCTAGCATCCCACTTTCGTCTTTGAATGCTCCTTCCTCGTCCGGGACGCCCTTTTTGACCTTAGCCTTATTAGGAGGAGTTAAAATGGCTTATAAAAAGCGCCAGGAAATTTCTGTTGACGAACTGAACGACATGCAGCGTTACCTCGGTGAGGAAACCATCGAGAATTACCAGGCCGGGCAGATGTCGCGCCGTCGAATGCTTCGCCGCCTGGTCCTGATCTGTGGCGCGCCGGGTGCCGCCGCTCTCCTGATTGCCTGTGGTGACGCGACCGCCACCCAACCCGCCCCGACCGTCGCGCCTACTACGGCTCCCGCCGCTACAACCGCTGCTGCGACCACTACCGCGCCTACCACGGCTGCCGCGACCTCGGCTGCCGCCACTACCACTGCGGCCACTTCGGCGGCTTCAACCACCAGCGCCGCTACTACTGCCGCCCAGACCACTGCCGCAGGCACAACCGCCCCAGGTACGACTGCTGCCGGAACGACAGCCGCGGGCACAACAACTGCTGCCGGGACTACCGCCGCTGGTGCCACTGCCGGGGCTTCCAGGAGTCCGCTTAGCGTAGCCGCTAACGACCCAGCGGTGGTCGCCACCGATGTAACCTATCCCGGCGATACCACTATCATGGGTTACCTGGTCAAACCGGCGGCTTCCGGCACCTATCCCGGTGTCATTGTTATTCACGAAAACAGGGGTCTGACCGACCACATCAAAGACGTCGCCCGGCGCTTTGCCAAGGCGGGTTATATTGCTCTCGCGCCCGACCTGGCCTCGCGCAACGGCGGCACCGCCAAAATTCCCGAAGACCAGGTGACCGGTTACTTCGCCAATGCCAAGCCGGAAGACCTCGTTAAAGACCTCAATTCCACGGAAACCTACCTCGAAACCGTCTCGGGGGTCAAAGCCGGGAAATACGGTGTGGTCGGCTTCTGCTTTGGTGGGGGCTATACTTTACGGTTTGCCGCCGCTAACCCCAGGGTTGCCGCCGCTGTCCCCTACTACGGCCCGGTGCCCTCCCCGGTCAGCCAGATGGCGAGTACCCAGGCCGCTATCCTTGGCATCTATGGCGGCAACGATACACGGGTTAACTCCGGTATCCCCGACCTGGAAAGCACCCTCAAAAACGCCGGGAAGACGTTCGAAAAGATTGTTTATGACGGGGCCAACCACGCTTTTAACAATGATACCGGGGCCAATTACAACGAAAACGCCTCGAACATGGCCTGGACCGCCACGCTCGACTGGCTCAAAAAGTATCTCTAATTCTTAACACCTGTTTGTCATTCCGAGGAATCTCCGGTCCGTTGGACAATGGCTGTGCTTTAGCTCAACGGGCCGGCAGGTACCCTCTAGGTGCCTTCGCTACGTTCAGGATGAAAAGGTGAGAGGATTTATTTAACTAAAGGCGAAATACCTGCCGGGAAACCGGGGTATTTTGCCTTTTTTGTGGTAAAATAACAGCCACCTGACCTATAAATTTTGGTGAAAACAGGCAATAGCAAAAGCCTTTTTGAAAATAAGCCCTCCAGGACTGCTCTAAGGCATAGTATTTGCATATACTCTTTTGGGGATTATAGAAACTTGTCGAACATTTTTGCGTATATGTGTTGGTAAATTTTTAACGGATTACCGGGAGGTTTAGATAAAGATGGACAATCGTCGCAGAGGTGGTATGAGCATTACCCGTGTAATTTCCCTGATTATGGTCGTGCTGGTAATTATCGCGATAATAATTGCTATTGCGGTCATCGGTAGCAGCACCGGCACCACCGTTATCAAGTAGTTAATTTTTCTGGCAAGGTAGAGGATGACTTGTAGCGGCGGGACGGTAGAGCGAAAGTCCGCCCGCCGGGTAAGGATGTAGGAGTTTTAATGGCAGGCAAAGGCCGGTCGGTCAGCACATTAAATCGTTTGATTTTCCTGGCGATTCTCATTCCCTTAGCCGTAATCGTGGTCGGCTATTTTCTCTCGAACAATAGTCCTTTCAAAACCGTTACGGCCCCGGCCCCTATCATGGTCGGCCAGATTATCAAGCAATACAAAATGGAAACCGCCGAGGTAGCCAGTTCGACCATTGTCGAAGGTCAAACTTCCAGCATCCTGCCTTTTTCAAAGGATACCCTCTCTTACCAGGTGGTCGTCACCATGACCGCCGGGATAGATATGAGTAATATCAAAGATAGCGACATCATCGCCTCCGGCACAAAAGTAACCATCAAGCTGCCCCCGCCGACCGTCTTGCGGGTGGAACATAGCGGTAAAGTTATTTCCACCAACAGCGAAATCCTCTCGGCCTTCAGCAAAAATCCCAATTTGCAGGATTTAACCGAGCAGGAAGGCCAGAAAAGGGTCGTCCAGACCATCCTGGAACAGGGCAAATTGATGAAAGACGCCCGCCAGTATGCCGAGGATAACCTGCGCAACCTCTTTTTACAGGCCGGTTTTACGGAAGTCCAGTTTATCGAGAGCGATGATAACGTTACACCGACGCCCCAGGATACCAGTCCACCCCGATAGAGGTGCTTGAATGGATTTTACTGCCCGCCCGGAAAAAAATTCACCCGACCGAATCTTTCTCGATTTTTTCAATCAGCGACTGCCTCTTGCCCTGCAACGGTTACACCGTATCCTGGGTAAAGGCTTTAAAAAATTCTTTGCCCTGATAGTTACTTCCGTCAAGGAATTTATCAAGGACGACTGCCTTAACCTGGCCGCCCAGATAAGCTATTACGCCCTTTTCTCGATTTTCCCGCTTATCCTAGGCGTCATTATAATTTTCTCTTTTATCTACCAGGACCCGGTCGCCAAATACAACCTGCTGGAACAGCTTTCCCGGATTTTCCCACCCGGTACCGTTCCAATAACCGACATAGTCAACCAGACGCTTAATCAAAGCGAGAACCTGCGGCCTATCTTCTTCATTGGCTTTTTTCTGGGGCTAATCTGGGGTGGTTCGGGTATCTTCGACTCGCTGACTAACGCCCTTAACAAAGCCTGGCAAATCCCCGGTCAGAGCCGCACCTTCTTCGAAAGCCTTTTTATCCGCTTTGTCCTGTTCGGGTTATTCCTGGTCTTTATCATCGGTTCGCTGGGGGTGACTGTCACCTTTGAGTTCGTCCGCAACTTCGTCTACAACAACGACCAGTTACGGACCTATGCCGGGAACGACAACCTGTGGAACTGGTGGGCCATTATTATTCCCTGGGCGATTACCTTTGTCATCTTTATGGTCCTTTACCGGATAGTGCCGCAACGCCGGGTGACTTTCTTTGATGTCTGGCCGGGCGCCCTTTTGGTAACCATCCTTATTGAAATCTTGAAAATCGGTTTCAATTTCTATGTGACCCAGATTGTGCATTACAGCTATACCTATGGCAGCCTGGCCGGAGTGATAATTTTCGTCTTCTGGCTCTATCTGCTGGCCCTGGTAATCCTTGTCGGGGGCGAAGTTTCGAGCGTCTGGGCCGAGATGCGCGGTGAAAAACGCCCGACCAAACTGGCCCGGCAGGGTCAACTGGCCGGGGCCGAACCCAAAGCCCCCGGCACCGCCCTCAATATTGGTCCTTCCCCGGCAGCCCAGGCCGCCATTGAAGACCAATCGCTCGAATACAACTATGCCTGCGAAGAAGTCTTTTGCGCCTACGCGCCACTCCCGAAAAAACCTGCTGAAAAACCAAAAAGCCCTTCCCAGGTTTAACCGGAAGGGGCTTTTTGGTTTTGTTTTAAGTATTAAGCCTGTTTCTTGCGGAAGAAAGTGACTGTAACAATCGCCCCAATTAAAATGATGATGGCCCCGGCCAGACCGACATACAGACCGATACCGCCGGAAGAAGAACCGAGCCCGGCGCTGTCGGTAGCGACCTTGTTGGTGCTGCGGTTGACATCGAAAACTTCGTAAGCCATTAACCCGATTGAAAAGACCCCGAAGACTATCGTGGCGATAGCCCAGCCGCGGGCTTTGGTCAATAAACCCACCAGTACAAGTATTAATGAGATAACGGCCAGGCTGAGCGCGATAACTCCATCTTTAGCGCCTCCACCCCCGGCAGAGTTATAGAGGGCTGCCAGTTCCGCGTTACCACTGACGCTACCCATACCGTTAATGGAAATCGACTGGTTCTGGATTGTCAGGTTAATCCAGGGGAGAAAAGCCCCCGCCGCCAATAAAATCACGCCAATTAAAGGAATAAAATAAAGATTCCGGTTGCCAGGAACTTTAACCCTCTGGGCCGGGGCCGCGTATGCGCCAGGGTAGGCCGGTTGAGGCGCGTAACCCTGCTGGGGCTGGTAACCTGGCTGCTGCCCCTGGTAATAACCCTGGGGCGGATAGGCGGCGTTCGGCTGCTGCTGGTAGGGCGGTTGGCCGGGCTGCTGGTAGTTATTCTGCGGCGGTTGTGACATTTTACTTTTCTCCTCAATTATTTAAATTTGGCGTGAAGAAAATTAAATATCCTGCTATCTTCACACCATTTCGACGGGCGGACAAGACCTCAGATTGACGGGCCTTCTATAAAATGAAAAGCGGGCCGGTGCTTTACAAAATTTGCTAGGCACCGTCCCGGCCAATGGCTACGCCGCTGCTCAACCGGCGTACTTTGAGGAGAAGTTTGAGAGAGAGAAGAAGAAAAGAAAGATTATTGCTTTGTTTGTAAGCTTTGATGTAGCGGTTGGTCGAGTCGATTGCTTACACTTTTATTATAAAAAAAGTAGGCCTTTTTGTTTATGGCCTGCCACACACTTTTAGAGTGATTTATTTCTCATTTTGCCATTTCCGGCGGCAAACCGGGGGCAAATTCTTAACCGGGCTCTCCGATTAGCTGTCTTTTGGGTAGCTCGACATAGAAACGGTAGCGGTCGCCCCGGATAAGGCTGATACGCCGTTCGAAAACCCGGCCCGTTACATCGTAGGTAAGGCGCTCGACTCGGAAAGCCGGGGCCCCACTTTCGACTCGCAAAAGGTGGGCGTCATGCCGGGTGAGGGTAATCGGGTCGAGATATTCGGTAGCCCGCTCGACTTTAAGGCCAAACTCCTTTTCGAGAACTTCATAAAAAGGGAGGACGTGCCAGTCAAAACGAGAGAGATCGACCGGTTCAGGGAAGACCAGGAAACTGCTTTCGACCACCAGCGGTTCTTCGTTGACCACCCGCAGACGGCGCAAGTTATAGACCCTGGGCTGGCGGTATTTATCCAGGCTGAGCAAATTGTTAGTTGTTTCGTCGGGGTGAAGCACTTCTTCCAGGCCCAAAACATAACTGGCCGGTTTGTAGCCCTTGGCGGCCATATCTATCGCAAAGCTATAGAAACTCGACAGTGACTGTTCGAGCTTGGGCTGGCTAACCACGGTGCCCCGCTTTTTGGTCCGCACCAGGTAACCGGCCTGGGCCAATTCATCCAGGACCAGGCGAATCATATAGCGACTGACGCCATATTCTTCCATCAAATCTACTTCACGGGGAATTAATTCGCCAAGTTTCCACTCGCCCTGCTTGATTTTACCCTCGAAAATTTCGACCAGGCGGCGTTGGGGTGAAGCCGTAAATTCACCACTCAAAGAATTATTAAGGGTTGGAGAGGACCGGTTCTCTAAATTAGTCATACTTTTAATCGCGAGTTTTTTCAATCATATTAAGTCTATCCAGATTATAAACAATTTTTCGGTTTTTTGCAGGGACTTTTTGTACATAAATTTAGCAAAACTGGGCGAATTAGGCTGGTAATAGCAAACCGAGATTGGGTATTATAGCCGGGATATTAGAGGGAACAATTAGCGGGAGGTGAAGTATGAGGCGAATTGTAGCCTGTTTAGTCGGCGTGATAAGCTTTCTTAGTATAATTCTAGGGGCCTGTGGAGATTCAACAAACACCAACCCACCAGCGACCACCGCTTCGGCAGCCCTGACAACTGCCTCCGCTACCGCGGCACCCGCCGATACAACCGCCCCGGTCACAAACACAGTACCTACCACGGCAACTCAAACGACCGCCTTAATTACCAGCCCGGCGGCTAGCACTACAGCCCCGGCTTCGACCGCCCCTTCAAATACCACCGTCCCTGCTACTACCACTCCGGCGACTTCAACCACGCCTGGGAGTGGCGATTGGACCACCTATCACCGGGATAACGCCCGGTCCGGCTATGTCCCCGGCGAAAAAGACCCGACCGGGCTGGCTAAAAAGTGGAGCGTCCCGGTCGATGGTGCCGTTTACGCCGAACCGCTGGTGGTCGGCTCCCATGTCCTGGTGGCGACCGAAGCCAATAACATTTATTCTCTTAATGCCGCTAACGGCCAGGTCGAATGGAAGACCAATGTCGGCCAGCCGGTGCCGCGCTCGGCCTTACCCTGCGGTAATATCGACCCCACCGGCATCACCGGAACGCCCGTCTACGACCCGGTCACAAATTTGATTTTCGCGGTTGCCATGACCACCGGTCCGGCCCATGTCCTGGTCGGGGTAGATCTTCAAACCGGCCAGGTTAAGATTCGCCGCCCGGTAGACTTGCCCGGTATGGAGCCGGCCCCTCACCAGGAACGGGGGGCCCTGGCCGTTAATAACGGCATGGTCTATATCGCCTATGGCGGTCTCTTTGGGGATTGTGGCAACTATAAGGGTACCGTTATCGCCAGCCGCACCGATGGCACCGGCAACCTGCTCAGTTTCCAGGTGCCGACCACCCGCGAGGGAGGCATATGGGCCTCACCGGGTATGGCAATCGACAGTAATGGCAAAGTATATGTCGCGGTCGGCAACGGTGAACAGACCAGTGGCGAATGGGACAAAAGCGACTCGGTGTTGCGGCTTTCGGCAGACTTGAAACTGGAAGACGGATTTGCCCCGAAAGATTGGGGTTTGGAAAATAGCGCCGACAAAGATTTAGGTTCGATGGGACCGGCCTTGCTCGGTAACGGCCTGATATTTATCGCCGGGAAGGGCACTATAGGGTACACTCTCAAAGCCAGCGCCCTGGGCGGAGTGGGCGGGCAACTTCAAGCTTTGGACATTTGCTCCGGGTTTGGCGGGGCCGCCGTAGTCGACTCACGGGTCTTCGTGCCCTGCACCAACGGTTTGCAAGAACTTACGGTGGGCGATGATGGCAAGATGATCCCAGGTTGGAAAGCGCCCGCCGATATAAACTGCTCACCAATCGTGGGGGGTAAAACTGTCTACATAATGAGCCGGGGCGGAACGCTTTATGCGCTCAATAGTGATACCGGCCAGCAACGAGCGAAGGTTGCTCTCCCGGCGGTTAACCGTTTTGCCACCCCAACCCTATCCAACGGGACGATTTTTGTAGGTACTCTGACCACCGTGGAAGCGGTCGGCCTGCAATATTAATGTAACAATAGGTAATGAAAATACAACATTTTAAAAATAGGGCTTCAAGATAAGCAATCCCAGGGACTAATTTCCTATAACAAATCGGCAAAAGAATTCATAAAAGCTTAATTATTAATGTATTTATGTGGCCCAATAATTGCACTTAATAAAAGAGACATTCGTGCAATTATGTACAAGCAGTTACCAGGACATTCTTAATATAAGAATACAATTTTGGGATTAACTTTTAATATATATGCAGTTCTATCCAGGGTTAAGAGGAAAAACGACAAAATGAATAACAAACCTCGGGTTTTGATTGTGGAGGATGACCTAGCAATGGTCAGTCTATTGACCAGCATGCTTGAAGAAGAGGGGTTCGATACCAAAGACGCGATTGGCGAAAAAGCACTCAAGCTGGCGGAAGAATACCAACCGGATGTAATCTTGCTAGATATTATGATGCCGGCCATGGACGGGTTGGAGTGGAGCAACCGGGCCAAAGCCAATCCCTTCTTGAGAAAGGTGCCGATCATTGCGCTATCTGCTGCCAATTTCTCAACCCTAAAACGCACCTTTCAGAATTTGCAGGCCGATAGCTTTTTGAGCAAACCCTTCGATATAGATGCCCTGTTAAACCTGGTCTATATCTTCTCGCAACAGGCTCAGGCGACCCGTTTGGCCGAGAGCAAAGCCAGTTAAACTGCCCGGATTATTTCCCGTGAGCAGAATTAAATAAAAAAGGGCCGGGTTAACCGGCCCAATCCTGGGCTACCCTGAGAAGAATTTCTCAGGGTAGCCCAGATTTCTGATTAGATAAACAACGGCACCAGCACCAGGGTAATGGTCGCCAGCAGTTTGATAAGCACGTGCAGTGCCGGACCGGCGGTATCCTTGAAGGGGTCACCGACCGTATCACCGACAACCGCCGCCGCATGGGGTTCGCTGCGTTTCGCCATCACCCGCCCGGCTTCGTCCTTCAGGTTGCCCGCTTCAATCCACTTCTTGGCATTATCCCAGGCTCCACCGGAGTTGTTGAGGAAGTTAGCCAGCAAAACGCCGACGATAGTTCCGACAATCAAGAGACCGGCTGCTGCCTGGGCCCGTAAAATCAGGCCAACCAGCACCGGCGTACCAATCGCCAGGATACCAGGCACGACCATTTCCCGCAAAGCCCCACGCGTAGAAATATCCACGCAGCGTGCGTAATCCGGTTCGCTGGTGCCCTTCATAATGCCGGGGTCCGCCCGGAACTGGCGGCGGACTTCTTCAATCATGCTCTGGGCCGCTTTGCCGACCGCCCGGATAGCAAAACTGCTAAACAGGAAGACGAGCATAGCTCCGATAAAACCGCCGACGAAGACCACCGGGTCGAAGATGTTTACAATCGAGGTCGGCTTACCGACATCTCCTGCGATAGGCAAGCCCTGGGCGTTAACTTCCCGGACATTCTTGATAAACCCGGCTTCCTGGACGTAGGCCGAAAACAGGAGAAAGGCCGCCAGAGCCGCCGAACCAACGGCGTACCCTTTGGTGAGGGCTTTGGTGGTGTTGCCAACTGCGTCCAGCGCGTCGGTAACTTCGCGGACCGATTCGGGGGAGTTACTCATCTCGACAATACCACCCGCGTTGTCGGTAATCGGACCGAAGGTATCCATCGCCAGGATGTAGGCCGCGCTCATCAGCATACCCATCGTGGCGACGGCGGTGCCGAAGATACCGAACTCGAAGGCGTTGGCCGGGTCTACACCAGTAATGGAGTTGCCCAGGCCGAAGGAGCCGAGCAAAGCCGCTCCGATAACCAATGTCGGGAAAGCGGTTGTTTCGAAACCGACCGCCGTACCACTAATAATTACCGTGGCCGGGCCGGTGCGGCTGGCGCGGGCTATTTCACGGACGGGCCTCCAGGAACCGGAGGTGTAGTACTGGGTGATGAACACAAACAGCACGCTGGTGACAATACCAATCAGGCCACAGACACCGAACTTCCAGGCCGCATCAGGCAACTTATCGCTCGAAAGCATCCAGTAAGCGGTGCCGAACATCGCGATAGCCGCCAAAATGGCTGTCACATAGTAACCGAGGTTGAGGTCGTTCATGGGGTCGTGCGGGCGGTTGCTGCTGCGGACCGCCAAAACGCCGATGAGCGAAGCAACCACACCGAAGCTTAACACCACGAGCGGGAACAGGATATAGGCGGCCTGCCCGGTCGCCCGGAACAGGGCTACACCCAGGATCATCGCCCCCAGGTTTTCAGCGGCGGTCGACTCAAAGAGGTCCGCACCGCGACCGGCACAGTCACCCACGTTGTCACCGACCAGGTCGGCGATAACCGCCGGGTTGCGGGGATCGTCTTCGGGGATACCGGCTTCGACCTTACCGACGAGGTCCGCGCCCACGTCAGCCGCTTTGGTATAGATACCGCCGCCAAGCTGGGCGAAAAGAGCGACAAAACTGGCCCCAAAACCAAACCCGACGATGCTGGCAATAACATTGCCGACCACCTGGGGGTTCGGGACGTCGTTAGTCAGTTCAAGCCCGCCATAAGCCAGGAAGATAGTCGTCAGACCCAGCAAGCTCAGGGCTACGACCAGGAAGCCGGAAACCGCGCCACCCCGCAGGGAGGTCTGGAGAGCTGCCGAGAGGCTCCGGCGGGCCGCTGCTGCCGTGCGCAGGTTGGCCTGGATGGCGACGAACATGCCGACAAACCCGGAAATCCCGGAACAAATGGCCCCGGCTAAAAAGGCGATAGAAGTTTTAATACCCAACTCAAAGCCGTTAATGGTGACGGTGCTCCGGGAGTTCTGGGGCAATAAACTGAGCAGTACTCCTAGCAAGATCGCCGCAACGATGGCTAACATGGCTATGGTCGTGTACTGGCGGCGCAAGAAGGCCATCGCGCCCTGGTAAATTTTCTTTGCAATACTTTGCATCTCCGGTGTCCCGGTATCGCTGGCAAGAACCTGGCGGGCCAGGAACAGCGAGAACAGAATACCGATTAGGCCGGCTCCATAGATTACTCCGAGCCATGCACCAACCATAAAAGGTTCCTCCTATTTTTACGTCAGTTAGATTCGTCTAGCAATTTTGCAATAAAAACTTTGACCAGCCTAAGAGCCGGTAAGTGTTTCCTGAGCCTGTTTTCTGAAATAAGGTGTGCAAGAGGCTGTTGCGAGTGGTGCGGAAAAGCAAACTTCCCTTGAGCTTTTCCTGCGTAGCCTCTTTTTGGGAGGACTCTATTCCTGCCAGTGGGCGTGGCAGGATTATGTGCAGCCTCGCACAATCTTGTGCCGAATTTTAACACAGCCGTTACTGGCTGTAAAGTTTATTGAAGCCTCTAGAATGATTGATTAAATCTATTAAGAAGAAGGGTTTAGCTGATGGACCGCAGCAATTTCTCACGCACACTCAGGCTCTTGCCGCGCAGGTCAGCTACCCCCTTTTCGGTCACGACTACCTGGGCCAGGTGGCGCGGTGTACTGATGGTCGCTCCTGTCGCCAACCGGGGCACAATCCGGGGTTTGCCACTACCGGTCACGCTCGGCAAGGCAATAATCGAAAGGCCATCCTGGCTGTACCAGGTCCCGGTAACATAGTCGAGTTGGCCTCCCACCCCCGCCAACTGCCAGTCCCCGATGGTTTCGGCGTTAACCTGGCCCCAGTAGTCCACTTCCAGGGCTGAATTGACCGAGATAAAACCGGGAAGTTGGGCGATAAACACCGGGTTATTACAGCGGTCAATCGGTTGGAGTTCGAGGAGCGGATTGTTGTGGGCAAAATCAAACAGGCGGCGGGTTCCGATAAGAAGTGAAGAAACGGTCTTGCCGTTGGCGAATGGTTTCAGGGCGTTTGTTACCGCGCCCGCCTCATACAGCGAAATCAGGCCGTCCGAAAGGGCCCCGCCATGCAGCCCCAGGTTGCGCCGCAGTTTTAGAAATTCGACCAGGGCTTCGGGTATGGTCCCGACCCCCAACTGGACCGTCGCGCCATCGGGTATTAACTCCGCAACATTGGCCGCGACCTGTCTTTCGACTGGCCCGGCCACCAATGGCGGGACTTCGAGCAAGGGACGGTCGCTCTCAATAATAGCGGCGAACCTTTCCGGCGCAGCCTGGGGACCAAAGACAAAGGGGGTCTGCCGGTTCATTTCAGCGATTACCGGGATTCCGGCTTCGAGAATGGCTTCCGGTAAATCTCCTGCCGGACCAAAAGAACACATCTCGAATTCGTTTGGTGGCGAAACCTGCAAAAAGGCCCAATCAGGCCGGATAAACCCCTTGCGCAGCAGGCCCGGCAGGGTCGAGAGCGAGACCGGGACGTAATCCACCAGCCCAAGACGGCTGGCTTCTTTCAGGCTGGGATGCGGAAAGAAGCTTTTGAGGTGAAGCTGGCCGTTTTGAAGAAGGTCCGTCGCGCCGTAGAGCGGGGTGGGAGCGCCCGCCGCCCGGTAAGTCAGGGCGTAAACGGTCAGATTTTGCAGGTTGGGATGCCCGGCCCTTATGCCGCCAATCAGGGCTTCGACCAGGGTCTGCGGCTCGGCACAGGCCGAATGAAGCAGCACCTGGCTACCGGAGCGGATGCGCTCTAAAACTTGCTCTACCGGCAAGATTTTCATAGTTAGGGGCCTTTTTCGCTGGTTGTTATAGAATTCATAAGTTAATGGCTGTGCTGGTGGTGCATATCGGGAAAATGTTCGTGCGAATGCGGTAGCGCTTCGTGGCGGTGAACATGGCTGTGCGCGCCCTTAGAAAGAGGCGCTTCACCGGGCGCATGGGTATGGTTGTGGTGCAAATCGTGGACGTGTTCGTGAGTATGGACCTGGACCAGGTGGGTATGTTGATGTTTGTGCTTTTCGGTCAGGTGCAACCAGATACCCAGTGCCATCAGCCCACCAGCGACCAGCAAAGCCAGGGAAGGCTTTTCCCCCAGGGCCACAATCGCCAGGATCGCCCCAAAAAAGGGCGCTATCGAATAATAAGCCCCGGCCCGCGCAGTGCCCAGATGCCGCAAACCAACCACGAACAACGTTAAGCTGACCCCATAGGCCAGGAACCCGGTAACCAGCGCGCCTAATAAATTTGGTAGAGGCGGCCAGTTCGTGCCCAGCAATACCGCCAGGGTCAGGTTGACCGGCCCGGCGCAAAGACCCTTAACCGAAGCCAGCCAGGTCGCATCGGTCAGCGAAACCTTGCGGGTTAAATTGTTATCAATACCCCAGCACAGGCAGGCCCCCACGATACAGAGAGCGGGCCATAACGAACCTAACTCCACCGTTTGACCGGCAGGCCAGCTAAGCACCACCGCCCCGGCCACAATCACGGCCATACCGAGGGCAATCCGAAAATCGAAGTTTTCGCGGAAGACAAACCAGGCCAGCAAGGCCGTGAAGACCCCCTCCAAATTGAGCAGTAAAGACGCCCCGGAAGCAGGCATCCCGCTCAGACCGAACATTTGCAGCACGGGCGCGACTACCCCGCCCGCCAGGATAGCCCCACCAAACCAGCGCCATTCGCCGGGTTGTAACTTTACACCGGGGGCACGCTGCCAGCGTCGGTAAATAAAAAGGCCCAGCCCGGAGCCGATGTACAACAACCCGGCCAGCAGCCAGACGCTAACCCCGTTCAGGAGAAGCTTGGCGACCGGCGTCCCTGCCCCAAATAATAGCGCAGAGCTTAAGGCGGCAATGATGCCGGGTTGTTTTAGGGTTTTCTGAAATTCGGTCATCTTCGACAAAATCCTTTTGTTTTAAAAAGACTCCGGCGATAAAGGGTACCCATAATCAAAACCACCGGAATATCCCGATTTACCAGAGAATTATAACAATTTTCCAGGCTATCTTAAAACTAAAAAGCAAAAGAGGCTGTGTTATCTACACAGCCTCTCCAGCGAAGAATGGTATTGCCTGGCGTCAAGCCGTTTCGACATTCCCAGGAAGGGGTTTAGCCTTAGAGGGTTTTTCAGGCAAAGCCCCGGTCTGGCGAGCGAGAACTACTGCGCTGCGTTCGGCCACCACCTTCTGCGTCGGTCCCAGGATGAGCAGGACCAGCATTATCCCGTAGACCGGCAGGTGTCCGGCCAGTTCCAGCCAGCCCAGAAAGGGCAGGGTCAGATTGAACGGCACCCAGGCAATCATTATGACCAGGCGAGGCAAAGCACCCGAAATCAAGAGCGCGCCAAAAAGGAACTCGGTTATACCCGCGATATAGGTAAAGGTCAGGTCGTTGATACCAAAGCCGCCGCCCAGGTTGAAATCGATTTTGTGGGTCAGGAAATATTCGGCCAGGGACGGGTTGAGTAATTTCTCGGTCAGGGAGAGCATAATCAGGCTCAGACCGGTGGTCCAGCGAATAATCGGGATGGCATAGCGGACCATGCGCCGGTTAGGATGGGTGGTGCGGCCCAGCAAGGCATCCACCGAGAATGGCCCCCGGCCAAAAACGTACAGGAAGAACGCAATTCCCACCACCAGGAGATGTTCGAGCAAGAAGACCGGGGGAATACCGATAAACGGCCCCAGGACCAGGCCCGCCACGTACAGACCAATCAGACCGAGGGCGGCAATATCGGTAAAGACGCCATATACCAGGGCTAACGCAATTAGAAATTCGGCCAGGGAAAGCGCCCCACTCAAAAGGCTGGGTGTCATTTTCAGGTTCGGGGCAAAAAGTTGAAGCTGGAAACCGTTGACCAGCAGCGGTACGGCTACGTGAAAGGCCAGCAACATCGGCAGAAAACCGTAAAGCTTTTGCAGCCGTTCTTCCGGTATACCGGCCAGGTTGTTTCTGGCCGGTTTCTTGTCGAGAACACGTTTCTGGTATTGGCGGTCCAGCCAGGTGACAAGAGCCACCGCCACCGCCGAAACCGCTACCGCAATGGCTACCGGCCAGCTAAAAATTAATCCCAAATCCACTTTAAAACCGTTGGGGTCATCCACAAACCATTTTTCGTGGGCCGAGGCCAGGCCGGGCAGATTGACCAGTCCAAAAACAGCCAGCAGAATAAGACTACCCTTTACAAACTTTCTTGTTCTCATTTCTCAAACCTTCTTTGCTTTTGTCTCAACAAACTATTTTGATGAGCCTAATTTAATCCAGCAAAGTAAAGGGGAAAGTGAATAAAGGTTAAAAACAGGTAAATATTGTGATCCTAACCCTATTTTGATGAACGTTCATTCTTCCGAGTAAAGGTCAGGTAAAATTAGCAAAATTATTGACTTTGTTCAAGGGCAATGCTACATTAAATTTATAAGCCCCAGCCCGCAAAACTCGATTCCTAACCCCAAAATAATCGGTTTCAAGGTTGAAATTGAGTTTTAATCTACCTTAAAACAATTCGAAGTGTCGTTCATCGATGAACAGAATGAACAGCTTGAAACATTCATTGACATTTTCAAGGGAGTAAGGTATGACCCAGACCTCCAAACGCCATAAAGAAGTTAATATCCGGGATGTTGCCAACCGGGCCCTGGTTTCAGTCGGCACGGTCTCCCGGTCCCTCAATAATCGGCCCGGTGTCGAAGAAGATTTACGCGAAAGAGTTTTCAAAGCAGCCCGCGAACTCAATTACCAGCTTCCCCGCCGTACCGAACCGGAAATCCAGATCGGCAAGCCGTCCGGCAATTTTAACCCGTCGGAAACCGTCACCGAGATTTCGCATATCGCCTTTTGCTGCCGCCCCATCATTTCGCCCCTGCGGAGCGGCGAGGAAGACCCCTACTTCCCCTCGCTATTGCGTGGGGTCGAAGCCGAATGTCGCCGTTACGGGCTGCACCTGATTTACCGCATCATCGAGGACGAGAGCCGCGCTCTCGAACAGGGCCGCAAAATGCTCCTTGAGTCGCACGCGGACGCCCTCCTCCTGATAAACTTTATCGACCACAAACTGGTCGGCGGTCTGACCGACCTGGGACTTCCTGCGGTGCTGGTGGACCATCTCTTTCCCGACCTGCCACTTGATACCGTTTCGAACGACAACTATTCGGGCGGGGTCTCGGCGGCACGGCACCTGGTTAAAAAAGGGCATCGCCGGATTGGTTTCCTGGACGGCCTGCCGCACAGCACCATTCAACAACGCTTTGAAGGTTATCGCCGCGGACTCGAAGAAGCCGGGATTCCCTTTACCCCGGCCTACGTGTTGCCGGGCAACCTGACCCTGGACGGTGGTATCGCCGCCGCCCAGACCGTTTTCGAACGAGATTTGGACTGCACAGCCTATTTTTGTTCGAACGATTGGAGCGCCTTTGGGTTCATGCAGGCTTTACGAACACGGGGCTTGCGGGTCCCAGAAGATGTCTCTATTATTGGTTTTGATGACGCGGAAACCGCTAAACTCGTTTCCCCGGCCCTGACGACCGTCCGGGCCGACCCGGTGGGAATTGGACGGGCCGCCGTCCGCAAATTAATTGAACGGGTTAAATACCCGAATCTGCCTATCACGCAGACATTGCTGCATACCCAGCTAATCGAACGCGATTCGGTCCGCAGCCTCAATTAATTACGCCGGGAAACAAGAGAGGTTCAAAGAAGAAAAGGTATAAATTTTATGACAATTACCGAGCAGTCCCCGGACCAGAGTAACCGGTTGCAATTTCCGGCCAATTTTATCTGGGGGTCGGCGACAGCCGCCTATCAAATCGAAGGCGCTGTCAACGAGGACGGACGCAAACCGTCTATCTGGGATACCTTTAGCCGCACTCCCGGCAAAGTCTTGAACGGCGATACCGGGGACATTGCTTGCGACCACTATCACCGCTACCGCTCAGACGTGGCCCTGATGAAACAACTCAACCTGGGGGCCTATCGTTTTTCGATAGCCTGGCCGCGTATCCTGCCGGATGGTCGGGGCGCGATAAATGAAAAAGGGCTCGACTTTTACGACCGCCTGACCGACGAACTATTGCAGGCCGGTATCAAACCTTACGCCACTCTCTATCACTGGGACTTGCCCCAGGCCCTCGAAGACCAGGGCGGCTGGACCAACCGCGCCACCGCCGAAGCCTTTGTCGAGTATGCCGACATCGTTTCGCGCCGCCTGGGCGACCGGATAAGCAGCTACACCACTTTTAACGAGCCCTGGTGTTCGGCGGTGCTGGGGTATGGCCTGGGCATCCACGCTCCCGGCCTGACCGACCCGGCTTTACAGGTCGCCGCCACCCACCATCTTTTGCTGGCGCACGGGCTGGCCGTCCCGGTTATCCGCCGAAACGCGCCCCAGGCCGAAGTCGGTATCACTCTGAACCTGTGGAGTTTCGACCCCGCAAGCGATTCGCCTGCCGACCGCCAGGCCGCAGAGGAAGGCTACGACCTCGACAACCGGGTCTATCTCGACCCCATTTTCCGGGGCGAGTATCCCCAGACCTATCTCAATTCACTACCTGACGGGGTTACCGTCCCGGTCCAACCGGGCGATTTTGAAATTATGAAGACCCCGGTCGACTTCCTGGGTATCAACTACTATATCCGGCACGTCCGCAAAGCGGAACCGGGCGTGGTCGGGGGCGAGGAAGTAAAGTTGCCCGGCATCTATACGACCATGGACTGGGAAGTTTACCCGCCGGGGCTTTACGACCTGCTGGTCCGCCTGAACCGGGAATACCCTTTGACCAAGATTTATGTCACCGAAAACGGTTCGAGCGGCGAAGAAGCGCCGGACGCCAACGGCAAGGTCCACGACCGGTTGCGCCACTTTTATATCCAGGAACACCTCGTCCAATCGCACCGGGCCATCCAGGAAGGCGTCCCCCTGGCCGGGTATTTCGCCTGGAGCCTGATGGATAATTACGAGTGGGCCTGGGGCTACACCCGGCGCTTTGGTATCGTCTACGTGGACTATTCCACCCAGCAGCGTACCATCAAAGATAGCGGTTTCTGGTACGCCGGGGTTGCCCGCGACAACGCTTTACCGGATACCAGGGTCACTTACCCATAAATTTTTACCGGACAAAAAAGAAACCCGCCCTTTCCGGCGGGTTTCTTTTTTCTTTAAAATAAAGGTCGGCTCTGGGGGAGCCGACCTGAAGGAAGCAGAATTTTGTTTAATGGAAATAGTTGATTTGTAGGCCTACACTGGCTAACCAACCAAGTTTAAAATACCTGTTCTACCAAACCAATAACGGTTATGGTTTACTACCAAAATGCCAGTTGAACCAGCCGGACTTTGCCTTCTTTGGCTCAGATAGATTACTCCAGGTAGTAGATTTAGGAGAAATCAAAGGCTTGGACGGTTTATATAAAAGGGCCCGGCCACAGGACGCACAAAAGCGGAACCCCTCCGGGTTAAACGTGTTACACCTATTACACTTCATACCTAAAACTCCTGATAAGAGGTTTCTGGGACTCAGACTACGGCAATAAATCGTTCGTAAAGTATCGTTTACATGCCTTGTATTTTAAATTATGGCCGGAATTTAGCAATAGAAAAGCCCCCTTACATTAGTCATGGGGGCCTTTACTCATTCTTCCTATGACCTTTTTGACCATAGGTCCCTGGGACAGTCCCTGGTATTGGTAGGAGTACTGGTACCGTCCCGGGCTTTCGGTAACCTTTCTTTCCTACTCTTCCAAGTCAGGATGAACCCGGCTCAAGGCAGAATAAGGTGCAAGTCGCCGAATTCGTGCCAGAGGTAGCCCTGCTCCAAAGCTTCCGGGTAGGTCACTTTCAAGTGTTCGAGCCCGGCCAGGGCCTCAATCATCGCCAGGTGGGTCGCCTTCGGCTCGTGAAAACCGGTCAGGAGGCCATTCACCGAGTGCAACCCTCTTTCAGGCGTAATAACCAGGCCGGTCCAACCCTCCCCGGCGTGGACCATCCCCTTTTCATCAGTTACCGTTTCGAGCGCCCGGATGGCGGTCGTGCCAACGGCTATGACCCGTTTCCCGGTGGTCCTGGCCCGGTTCACCAGGTCCGCCGTTTCCTGAGACACCCTATAGTACTCGTCATAGGGCGGTTCGTGGTCTTCCAGGCTGGCAACGCCGGTATGGAGCAGGAGCGGGGCAACCTGGATTCCCTTCGCCACCAACCGGGTGATAACCTTCTCGGTAAAAGCCCGACCCGCCGAGGGCATCTCGGCGCTCCCCGCCTCGGTGGTATATACCGTCTGGTAGTACTCGCTCGGCCATTGGGCGCGGACGTAACTGTAGCGGATGGGAAAACCGTTTTTTGCCAGGTAATCTTCCAGCTTTTCGGGTAAATCGAGCAAGGCCAACCAGAGCCGGGCCGGGTCGTTGCCCGCCGGTTTGTAGGGTTCTTGCAGGGTAACGGTCGCCCCGGCAGGCAGGGTTAAGGTTTCACCGGCCATATCTTCCCGGAAAGGCCGGGTCGTGCCGTCTTCCGGCAGGCGCACCTCTACCGTCCAGCGGTCGCCCGGTAGCCGGGTCGAGAGATGCAATTCGAGGTGCTGGCCGTTAGCCCTGGTCGCTGGCAAGGCGGCGTTGAGGGTGCCGCTCGTGTTGATTACCAGTACATCCCCCGCCTCAAAAAATTGGTCAATCTGGCGGAAAGCGCTGTGGACGACCCGGTTGTCGTGCAGGTAGGACACCATCAACCGCACCTCGTCCCGGCTGAGCCCCCGTGCTTCAGGGGGCTCAGCGGCTTCAAGGCTGGGCGGCAACTCAAAGTCGAGGGCTCGGCCCAGCGGTAGTTTATCGTCAACCAGGTAAGTCAGGTTAAAATTCTTCCCGGTTGTGGGAACACCAAACATTGGAAAACCTCATTTCTAAATCGTGGAAGTCGCCCCGGCAAACTGGCTGGCCCGGTAGCGGCCACTGGGGCGTTCGCTCTGGATGAGTTCCAGGACGCCCGGTACGCTCGCTTCCGGCAGGGGGCGGTCGCTGATGTCTTCGCCGGGGAAAGCGGCCTGGTGCATGGCCGTCCGCATATCGCCGGGGTCGAGCCAGTAGACCCGCCAGTCAGGATTTTCTGCCGCCAGGATATTTGATAGCTGTTCGAGGGCCGCCTTGCTAGACCCGTACCCGCCCCACCCCGGATAGGCTTCGACCCCGGCGTCAGACGTAATATTCAGGATGACCGCACCCGGTTTTAGGTGCTGGCGGACGGCCTGTATAACCCCCAGCGGGGCGATTACATTCGCCCGGTAGACCTTTTCTAAGGTTTCTAGCGGATAATCGAGCAGGGCCGGTTGGGGACTGGGGCCTAGCATCCCGGCGTTATTGACCAGCAAATCGACCCCGCCCAGGCGGGCGGCGGTTATGGCCAACTCCTGGCGGTGCGCGGGGTCGGTAACATCGCCCTGGACCGCCAGCACCCGCCCGTGCGCGGCCAGTTTCTGATAGGCCGCCGCCAGGGCTGCTTCCCCGCGCGCGTCTATAATGAGTTTCCAGCCGTCTTTCACCAGCCGCTCGGCTAACGCCAGGCCAAGTCCCTGGCTGGCCCCGGTCACCAGGGCTACTTTAGGGTTCGTTCCGCTCATTTTCTACCTGCTTTCACTAATAATTTTTATTATTACGCTCGTTTCAATCGGGTTATCCCCGGCCCCTTATAAAAATTTCTTTTTTCACTCCTAATGTACCTTTTATAGCCGGGCAAGACATCGCACCCCCGGACAGTTTTCAGACTGTACCAAAGGACAGTCGCTTTCCCTGGAATTTGTCATTTCTAAACTGCGCTCGTCCCTGCGGGTGCGCCAATCCCTGAAAACTAACCACTAAAAACTTTGCATTCCCTTTTTGGAAAAGCTAAACCTTGACAGTGGAAAAATTCCCTTTTATAATACAACCATCTAAGCTTAGATTGATGTTGCTAAGGAATTCCTGTTAAAAAGGTTCAGGTAGTTTTTGGAAATCACATTTACCCGCAGTGGCGAACGCACCTATTCCTCGGTAGCCGTACGGGACGACAAAGTCAGGGTCTGGGTACCCGGCTACGACCACCCGGATTGGCTACCCCACGACCTGATTCATTTTGTAATCGAAAACAGCCTGGGTTTACAGTACGGCTTTTGGGGCCGGGTAGCCGCCGGGGCGGTCTTTTCAGGGATGAAAATACTGGAAGGGCGCCAACTACCCCACGCCGCCGAGCGGTCCTATACCGCTGTCCGCGAGCAGCCACGCACCGGTACCCAGTCCGAAGTCCTGGTCGGTCTTATGGCCGGGGTGGCCCAGATGGGTATCGAAAACGACTGGCCTCGCGTCCAGAAGATGCTGAGACAGGCCTGGGTGGACGACCATTCGGAATACAGCCAGATCAGCCAGGGCGAGGTGAAGCGAGTCTGCGCCGAATTGCGTATAATGGAGCAGAGGTGGCAAAACCTGCCCGTCGGGGAAGACCTGACCGTAACCTGGCACAGCCCTAAACTGGCGAAAGCAGGCGGTCGTAAGCGATAGATTCAGATGAGTCGAGACGAAGTCAAAACTTATTACAAAGGCATGGGCGAACGGGAGTGGCTTCGCCTGACTTCCGCCGAGGGTGAGGTGGAATTCGAGGTCACTACCCGCGCCCTCAAATCTTTTTTAAGGCCTGGCAGCGCCATCCTCGATATTGGAGGTGGGCCGGGCCGTTACGCTATCTGGCTGGCCGGGCAAGGTCACACGGTGACCCTGGCCGACCTTTCAGGGGAGTTACTGGAGATAGCCCGGACCAAAATAAACGAAGCGGGCTTAACCGAGAAGTTTTCGGATATTGTCGAAGCCGATGCGACCGACCTTTCCCGCTGGCCGGACGCCAGTTTCAACGCGGTCCTGAGTCTAGGACCCTTCTACCACCTCCCCGATGCCTCTGACCGGGAGAAAGCGGCCAGTGAAATTGTACGGGTCCTCAAACCGGGCGGGCTGGCCTTTGTCGCTTTTATGCCCGTCTACACCTTTTTGCGGCGGACCCTGGCCCTGCCGGACGAACGCCATCACCTGACCCAACCTGGCTGGCTAAACCAACTTCTCGAAAACGGCCATTTCACAAACGAAGTGCCCGGAAGATTTAACCAGGGCTTCGGGGTTCACCCTTTCGATATTTTCCCCTTTTTCCAAAGGTTTGGCCTGACCGGCCTAAACCTCCTGGGTACGGATGGCATCGCCGCCGGGTTACAGGATACTTTGCTCGACCTCAAGACCGCCGACCCAACGACCTATCAGGCTGCCCTCGACCTGGTCTTCCAAACTGCCGGTGACCCCAGCATTTTAGGAATGAGCGGGCACCTCTTGTATACCGGCCACAAAGCGGAGAGCTAAAATGTTGATAACCCTTTTGACCGACTTTGGCGAGAAAGACCCCTATGTCGGGATAATGAAGGGGGTTATTTATGGCCTCAACCCTGCCGCCCAGGTGATTGACCTGACCCACCAGGTCTCGCCCCAGGCCGTGCGGGAAGGGGCCTTTCTTTTGCAAAACGCCTACCCCTATTTCCCACCGGAAACGGTCCACGTTGCCGTGGTGGACCCTGGTGTCGGCACTCATCGCAAGGGGATATGCCTTAACGTACCGGGTACGGGCTACTTTGTCGGCCCCGATAACGGCCTCTTTTCGTATATCCTGGATAAATTTCCGGACGCTTCGGCCCGCGAGATAAGCAATCCCCGCTTTCAGAGACCGGAGGTCAGCGCCACTTTTCACGGGCGGGATGTCTTTGCCCCTGCCGCCGCTCACCTTACATTAGGTGAAGACTGGCAAGAAATCGGGCCGCTGGTTCCAACTGTGTCGCTGGTCCGTTTACCCGGTTTGTGGCCGGACTGGGTCGAAGGGCCGGAACGCCACAGCATAAACGGGGAAATCGTCCACGTGGACCACTTTGGGACCCTGGTGACGAATATCCCTGAAAAGGCTTTTGAAGGAATAGGCACGGAAAAGCTGGCGACAGCGGAAATTTCAATCGCGGAAAGTTTTAAGTTACACGGGTTGGTACGGACCTATGGCGAGGCAAGCAAAGGGGAATTGGTGGTGCTGTTTGGCAGCAACGGCTTCCTGGAAATTGCCAGGGTCAACGGTCGAGCCGATGACCTGCGGGGGAATTCTGAAAATTCCCCCGCCTGGTTAGGCCAGAAAGTAAATTTAGAGCTAAACGGGTAAACCAACTATTTCCCGGTTTTGGTACCCTGGGGAGCGGCGGCCCGGCGTTTGACGCCCGGCGGAAGGTTCGAAGGAACGCTACCGGCAGCGGTTGCGACCGGTTGGTCTTCCGGTTTGGGACTATAGAACGCAACCGAAGTCGAAGGCCCCAGGAAAGAGTCGCTAAAGTAGAATTTAAGACCCTGTTCTTCTTCTTCCTGTTTGACTTTTGAGGAAAAACGCAACCGCCCGATGCCTCCACCGACCAGCCAGGCCGCTACGAACCCGCCGATAGGCAGGGTCAGGTTTTGCCCCGCCAGCAGAATGATAACCACCAGGCCCACAACCCAGGCCACCACATAAATAATTTCAGTGTACTGAAAGGCCATGCCAAAACGACCGACGGGTGGAGTCGTGACCGGGGCGCTCAACTGGGTTAGCTTGGCCCTTTTTTGTTCCGGCAGCAACCGCTTATAAATCGAGGCCATAACAAACTGGCTGAACAAAAACCAGCCAATCGAAAAAAGAATGTAGTAGATAAAGTTTTGAGTGACAACGGGCGTCAGGTTAAACCCAATCGCAATCTGGGCAATAATACCCACGATAAGGGTCACCATACCCCCAAATAACTGCGTCCAGCCAACCCGGCGCAAGTCTTCCAGCCTGAACATAAATTTTTAACTCCCAGTTTGGGCAGGTGTATTTTTTGGTTTAGCGTAACCGGTCAGTTCAACATAAGCCTGGCCGGTCAAAGGTTGGCCGTCTTTGGTGCCACTCACGGTGCAAGCGCCTTCCCAGTAAACTATCCCGGTCGTGCGGGTGGTATCAAGCTCCTGGTTGGCTAAAGCAGGTTGCACATTCAGGTCGAGCGCGGGCATCCCCTGGGCCTTGACCTTAACGTTCCACCCAGCCGGGTAAACCCCGCCCGTGGTAGGGCTGGTCCAGCTACCCGTTTTTGTTATATCAAAATCCTGGCGGTGCAGTTCGACCACCTTTACAGGCTGATTTGTCTGGGTCTGGCAGGGTGCGGCGCAATCCGGCACGTAAGTACCAAAAACATCGGCGACGTTGTTCTGGTCATCTCTTAAATAATACACCATTAATTCGGTATTGTCAGAAAGGTGCAGGCTAAACCAGTCCCAGCCACCCGACAATGGCAGGAAATCACCCCACTGGTGGTCGAACCAGGCAACACCCTGGGCAATCGTCTTGCTCTCACCCCCCACCTGTAGCTGGCCCGAAACGCTCATGCGAGGCCGCGAGTAATAATAGGAAAACCCGGCCTGGCCGTAAGAAAATTCCCCCGTGCCGTGCAAGACCGGGCCCTTCTGGTCTTTAACGGTCAGGTCAATCCCGTAAGAGTTATCCTGCATGGTGGCTTTGAGGTGGTCGGTCGCGCCCAACCCTTGCATGGTCCAGGCACCGGCAGCCAGGTTAAAGCCCTGGTCGCCGCCTGGGACAATTTTCTTATTCGCCATTACAAGTTGCTGGTCGAACTTGAAACTTTGTTTGTTCAGGTCGGTGATGGCAAAGTGACTGACATAGCCGGGTGGGAAATTCGAGCGGTTGGCCTGGAAAATGACGTACTCGAAGCCATAGTTCGAGCCGTCGGTGGTGGTCAGGTGGCCGGTGTAATACCACCACTCCATCAGGTTGTCGTGGGGAGCTTCGTCCTGGGGGAATTTGACTGTCGCGCCCTGGACCGGTCCGACCGGGGTTACCTGGATTTGCCCGGCCTGGGGATTGGGCGAGGGCGAAGGGAAAGCCTCCGGGGTGGCGTCACCACATGCAGCCAGCAAAGTTACCGATAAAAGTAGACAGGCCACGAAAAGACCGGATTTCAGGGAGAATTTTGAATTCATAAGATTGCGCCTCATTTTAACCGTGCTTCAATTTTTGTATATTTTATCACTTTGTGAGGCGCTATAAATATATTAAAAGTAGAGATAAAATTATCAGTTTTCATATAAAGGCAAGCACCCCAACCCTCCCACCGGGTCTTTGCCCTTCTCCTGGTGATTTCAATCATATTTTATTTGATTATATTGGAATATACTCTTGAGAGCCCGGAGCTTGAGCCAAACCACCATAAATCAATTACCACCGGGCAAAATACGGTACAACATCCCTCTTTCGTGAAGAATATATTTTTGTTTCGTTAGTTCCATAAATTCAATATGTTAGGAGATTTTTTATGACAAACCGGGAAAATAAAATTGACATTGTTCGCGCCTGGAAAGACGAGGAATATCGCAGCAGTCTGACACCCGACCAACTGGCCCAACTTCCGGCCAACCCGGCGGGAGATGCCGAGGCCGAGGCCGACGAAATCACCAGGCAAGAATTAGACGAAGTTAGTGGCGGGTGGATACGACCACGCATTACTATAGGTTGCCCGCAGCCTTGGCCTATTCCTCCGCAAGACCTCAAATAATGCAAAGGGGCTACCTGCCATTAACAGACAGATAGCCCCTTTCTTGCTGTTGTACGTGGAATTTTAGCAGGAGTAACCTTTTTCTAACTTCCCGGCAACCGGTGACTTAATTGGCCCCGGCGATTTTATCTGAAGAAATTTCTTCCAGTTCTTCGGCTTCGTGGGACGGGCGGGCCAGCACTCGCCGGATGTAAAAGGCTGCGCCCAGCAGAATTACCCCTGTAACCACGAATACGGCCCGCGTGGAGAGAATAGCCGCGATGAGCGCCCCACTGACCGGTCCGGCGGCGAACCCGATAGAGTTTATCCCGTTGACCAGGCCATAGGCGGCCCCTTTGCGCCCTTCCGGGATTTGCTGGGAAATCAGGGCGTTGGCCGAGGGAATTATTCCGCCAAAAAAGAGACCCATAAACCCGCGTAGTATCAGCAGTTCCCAGACGTTCCCCACGATAGCCTGGGGAAAGTAAAGACAGGCCGCGGCCAGGGCGCTGATAAACAGGACCCGCCGGTGCCCGTACTTGTCACTCAAACGGCCCGCGAAAGCCGCGGAACAGGCGCTGGCGATACCGGTTATGCCCAGTTCCAGCCCGGCCAGAGTTGCCGCACCATCCGAACTGCCATTCAAAACCTGGATAAAGAGGGCCAGCACCGGCACAATCACGCTGTTGGCAAACTGTACCAGCGAGAGAATAAGCAGGGTAGCCACGAAAGTCCTCTGGCTGAACATCAACTTGTAGCTCTGGACGATATTCAATCTGGGAGCGTTAGGGTCGGGCTTAACCGGCACGAAATTTTCATGAACAAAGAATAGGACAATCACCCCGCCCAGGCCGAGCATTAAAGATGTAATAAAAAAGGTGGGGCGGTAACCGAAAAGGTCGGCCAGGGCCCCGCCGACCAGCGGTCCGATGCTGGAACCGGTGAAGACCGCCGTCTGCATGATACCCAGGGCGTACCCGGCCCGCTCCTTGGGCGTGACTGACGCCACCAGGGCGATATTGGCCGGGACGGTCCCGGTAAAGGCCCCCTGTAACAACCGTAAACCAAAAAGCACCCAGACACTCCCGGTGAGGGGCATCAGGGCGATAATCAAACACCCGCCAAACATCGCCCGCAAGACCATGCTTTTGCGACCGTAACGGTCGGCCAACGTGCCCCAGATAGGCGACATCACACCCATCACGATAGAGCCGCCCGCCGCCATCGCGCCGGACCACAGACCGGCCTCACCGACGCTGCCGACGTGTAATTCTTCAATTAAATAAAGGGGGACAAATGGGATTGAAACGCTAAACCCGGTGATGCACAGCATCTGAGCAATAAATGAAGCGTAAAGGACTAACTGCCAGTTCTCACGTGGCTTGACTCTGCCGGAGCCTACCTCGGCCATTGAAAATTACCTTCCTCGTATTTGACACCTATGTAAACCTTGCCAGGCTGTTTCCAGGCGCTTTATTTTAAAATTAGCGCCTGGTTAATATAGTCCTGAAACAAAGACCGGGTCAAGTACAAAAGGAAGGTAATTCTTTATTTACCCTTTTAGAAAGGGGTAAAAATTAACCGGCAAAAAGCTAAACCGGCCAGACCTCGCCCAGGAAGCGGACTTTTTCGAGAGCCTGGAAGCCTTCACCACCTTCATGCTTGTTGAACTGCCAGACCTTGATTTTTTTTGGTCCGGCGTAGTGGTTGTATGCTGCGAAAACCGTCGAAGGCGGGCAAATATCGTCCATCAGGCTGACCGAGAAAAACGCCTGGGCCTGGGAACGGCTGGCAAAGTTCATCCCATCAAAATATTTGAGGGTATCGAAGACGGTTTCGATACGGTCGCGCTGCGATTTACAGAAGACCACGATTTCCTGGTAAGGGTGGCTATCGGTAATCTGGGTCGCCCGCTGGAAGTGGCACAGGAAAGGCACATCCGGCATGGTCACTTTCACACGCGGTTCGAGACCCGCCACCGCAAGTGAAATCCCGCCGCCCTGGCTGCCGCCCGAAACCGCTATCCGTTCGGCGTCAATGGCCGGGTGACTGAGGGCCGCTTCGACCGCCCGCACCCCATCGGTAAAGACCCGGCGGTAGTAATAAGTTTTGGGGCTGAGGACACCTCGCGTCATAAAACCGGGGAATTGGGGGTTGGAGCCGTCAATTTCAGGGTCGGGCGTATCACCGCGCCGCCAGTTACTACCCTGGCCGCGTGTATCCATAATCAGGTGAGCGTAACCGGCGCTGCTCCACAAAAGCCAGTCGGTAGGGAACCCGCGCCCGCCGCCGTAACCGATAAACTCCACCACGCAGGGCACCGGGCCGCTCCGCTGGCGGGGCAGAAGCAACCAGCCTTTGATCGGCTGTCCGCCATAACCGTTGAAGGTCACATCGAAAGCCTCAACGGTCCGCAAACCGTAGTCCACCGGCTCAAAACGGGCGTCGAGGGGAAAAGAGCGGGCCTGGTCAAGGGTTTCCTGCCAGAAGGCCCCGAAATCCGCCGGTTCCTGGCGGTCGGGCAAATAAGTCTGTAACTGCTCGTACGGTAAATCAAAATACGCCATTGTTTAGCATCGCTTTCTAATTTTTAAAAATTCGGGAGAAATAAAGCTTTGCTAAAATAAGACCATAGGCACGCCGCTTTGTCAAAATAGAACGAGTTCAAAAAAATAAAGGCCCGGCTTTCCGCTGGGTCAGAGCGATAAGACCAGGCCTGGTTCACTTTTGGAGAAGTTGGATTTTCTTCTATTTAGGGAGTTGCTTGTTTGGCAGAGGCGCGGTCAGCTTAGTCGCCGATTGGGTCTGCAAAATCTCGTCAATCAGGCCGTACTCCCTGGCTTCATCCGGGTTCATGAAGCGGTCGCGCTCGAAATCCCGCCGGATTCGTTCAACCGGCTGACCCGTGTGCCGCGCCATAATCTCGCAGGTCCGGCGGTGCTGCTCGAACAGGAAATTGGCCTGGATTTCGATGTCAGGGGCGTACCCCTGCATCCCCTTGCCGCCAATCAGGGCCGGGTGCTGGTGAATGACCGCGTTAGGTAGAGTGTAGCGTTTGCCCTGCGTCCCGGCGCACAGCAACACTGTCGCCATGCTGGCACTCAAGCCCAGGCACAGGGTTTCAATATCCGACTGGACGAACTGCATGGCGTCGTAGATAGCCAGACCGGCACTTATCGAACCACCGGGGCTGTTTATGTAAAGCTTAATGTCACTGCCGGGATTCTCGTAGTCGAGAAAAAGCAGTTGGGCCACGACCACGTTTGCCACCTGGTCGTCAATCTCGGTGCCGAGGAAAATAATCCGCTCCTTCAAAAGACGGCTGTAGACATCGTAAACGCGCTCGCCCCGGTTAGTGTGCTCGATAACGTTCGGGATAACAGACTGGGGCCGGGCGAAGTTAGCCGGGTGATTGCTAAAGGGATTGGTAAAATCGGGCCGTTTGGAATTCATTGACACCTCCATTTGTTATGGACATTAATTACGTAATTACTGTTATAACACTGTTTTAAGAGGGAGTCAAGGCTGGAAGTGTTAGAGAATTGACAGAAAAGGGGGGTTGTAGTATAACCGTTGTAACGTAAACACTGGCGAAAGGGTTGTAAAATATGCAGCAAGACCTAGAATTTGACCTGAAAGAGTTATGCGAGGCAGCTCATGTGACCGAGCGGACGGTCCGCTACTATATAGCGGAAGGGCTGCTGCCGCCCCCGGTTGGGGTCAAGTCACAAAGCCGCTATACCACCAAACACCTGGAACGACTCCAGCTTATTCAAAACCTCAAGGAGCAGGATTTCTCGCTCCGCCAGATAAAATCGCTCCTGGAAGGTAAAGTTTCGGATAATATCAAGCCGCTCCTGGAAGCGTCAGACTTTGCCACCCAGGCCACCGAATTCCTCAACCGCCAACCCACGCCCCCTCAGCCGAAACCGTATGGCAACCCCTTTGGCACGGCCATTAGCCCGACCACCCAGGACGAACAGGCCGGGAATAACTTTGGCGTTTACCAGTCGCTAAACCGGGCCGGGTACAGTCCAACAAAACCCACCGGTAACAACCCGCCGCACCCGCTTCAAATGGGCTTTACGCGAAGCTGGCCCGGCGAAACCGGTCAAAACCTTGAACGCGAAGCAAAACCAGCCGAGCCCGGCCCGGAAAATACCGCTTCTAATGAGCTTAGCAATTTGTGGGAAAAGCTGACGATTGCGCCCGGCATCGAACTGATGCTCGACAAAAATATTGCCGACCGCTACCGGGCAAACCTGCCCAACCTGGCCGAGGTAATTAAACGCAAGCTAGGGCAATAATTTTCTTATTAAACCGGTCCTGTTTATGAAGCCAGTCCCATTTCGGGTTGGCCTTTTTATTTTGGGAAAGAATCAGGAATTGAGAGGGAGTTTGATTATTTGCCTGGCAATCCAGAAAGAGATTATAGACAGGGCCAGGAAAAGTAAAGGGACAATAAATAAAAGATAAAAAACACCGTAACCAAACGCATAGACCATAAATGCGCTCATGGCAGCCCAAAGTAAACAGACCACTCCTATAAACATGTAAATAATAAAACGTGACTTGCGGTTTTCGCCACTGACTTTAAGCTTTAACATAAACAGTCCACTATAGAGAAATAACCGTTTGCCTTTTTACAACTTGCTATCAGGAATGGGGCGGAGTTACAGGAACCCTGGAAAATTTCCAGGCCGCCCAGAAATTGGGAATTGAAATCGCCAGGAAAATTAACGTAATACCAACCGAAAACAAAGTAATGTTATTCGGTCGATTTAAAAAAGCCATATAAAAATTAAACCCGGCCAAAAATAGCAAAGTCGTTCCCACAATTAGAAAGCTAATTATACGAACTTTACGGTCAAATTCCGAATTTACCCTGAACAAGATGGGTTCCTCCTAAACTGTTAAATTTAGTTGCCGTAACAAATTCTAAAACTTATTTCGTTGAAAAGGAAATCACTCAGGTAGGTCATAATATTGTTTGCACCTGCGGGTCGGTATTCCCTTTTGCCAGTTAACTAATTCCTTTATCCGAATTATAAGTAAAATACTAAAGATTACTGCAAAGCCATAAAAGAAGTAAACGCCTCCATAAATAGCCATAAAAAGGGAAATAGCCACAAAAAACGAACCTGTTACCACTGAAACCCAGGATGTTATAATTTGAAACCTTCTCATCTGCGCTTTGGTCATCTTTTTTATCTCCAATTGGGCCGGTTGTTGTTGCTATTACCTTTATTTTACCAAATTAATGGCAATTTCAACAATTTTCGATAACTTTATAAAATTGCTTTTAATCCCGTAATTTTTGGACTTGTACTAGCGTTGTTTTAATTGTATGATAGTCAGGCACCATAGCTCGTTGCTTCAATTTTAAAATATCAATAAATTCCCTCCCCGCTAATTGTTAACTTATTTTGTTTTGTTTGCTATGCTCTTGAAAGGAATAAGGAAATGAGATTAGGTACATTTCGGCGTGCCCGCTCTTTGATAGCGGTCTTGCTGCTGGTATGCCTGCTGTTACCGGCAGGAGCGGCCTTCGCCGAACCAAGTTTCGTCAATAACCAGTTCCAGGCCAAG
>MKTJ01000072.1 GCA_001898225.1 Chloroflexi bacterium 54-19 | reverse complement strand
TGCCAAAGCTCGCCAAAAGCTGCAAAATCGTTATCCTACTTATCAATCAATTCTAGACTAACTACTAGCCTTAACAGGTTGTATTAAATAAAACTGCTGCCAGTTGCGCTAAAACCCCGGCCCGCCTTTCAATGAGAGGCGGGCCGGGGTTGGTTTGGCGGTTATCAAATTTATTATCAACGGACAAACCGGAATATAAGATATAAAATGGCGAAAGCGGAGAGGTCGCCCCCTCCGCTTCAACTTCAGAACCGTACGTCCCGGTTTTCCAGGATACGGCTCTCAGTAACTCTACCGTTCCGGTGCCTCCTCTAACCCTGGGAGTAAATAACAGGGGTCATTGGCTTTTCCCGGTCTCTATAAGTTTTTCACCATACACCGCCTGGTTCCTTAACTTTAGTGCTGACCGGTTTATCTCTACTTTAGGAAGTGTTACCTATTAAGAGCTTATTACCTTTGATTTGCCCCTTATCGGAGTTACTGTCCTCACGTCTGCTTGTCCCGGTTATTGCGCCAGGCCCTGGCTTTTTGAGGAACACTCCGGCCAGTTTCTTGCGGTTGATACCTGCTCGGTCCGGTTAGTGGTCGAGAGGAACTGGCCGTTTACTTCGTACCCGGTTGTTCGTTTTATGTGGTTTTAGGTTGGGTCCTATCCACCGGAGTGTAGCCGGTAAAACCAATCAAACCGTACGTTGATGGTGCCTTTACTCACCTTTTGGTCAAGCCTTTCTCGTTTCGGGTTGGCTTGCCAGGAGTAACGATGAATAAAAATTACCCTTCGCTGGCGCTAACCATGACCACCTGCTCCCGGTTCTCCTGAACCGAACTTTCAAGAGGACCGGTTTATTTCCCGCTTCAGGTCTTTGATAATCGGTCTTGGGCCTGGGGAAATTGCTTTTCCCGGTTTACCGCCGGGGTTGAGAATTGGTATAAACTAAATGATTATTGGGCAAACATAACCTCTAGCTGCCTCACTCAACATCGAACACCAGGTTATTAAGGTGCTTGGGACCTTGCGGTGCCTTGCTTTCCTCACCTCTCATCCCCAGAACCACCATTAGTTGCCCGAATGGTTATTCTGTTTCGAGAGAACGAATTGCTTTTTACGGTTTCTCCTGGGGTAGTAGTCTCTCGACTGCTACAGATATAATATAATGCTCTTTGATTAAAAACCGGGTTAATTTATTCAAATTCATCTTGAGATTTGGAAAATATTTAGTATAAATGCAAACCTGGCAGGGGCCGGTTAAACATTTTTGACCTTTTCAACCCGGAGTTTTACCGTTAACTGTTATTTTACTGCTAACAATATAAAAAAGAACTGGCCTGCTGATGACCCAGCCCGGTAAACTAATACCTGGCGGCCAATGACCCAACATACCCGGTCCCGGCAGGAAAGTTTCTTAAAACCAGGGGAGGAGACAAGGCAGTGGCGGTCCAGCATTACAGTTTATTCAAGGGTTGGGTGGTGGAGCGCCAGTTCGCCACCTATAAAAATCCGCACTACCAGATTCACGCGCAAGACCGGACCAACGATTACCGGATTTCGGTCAATGTCTATTCGAGCCTTAACCATTCCCGGCGGAAAAGACTTTCCCAGGTCGAATTTGTCCTGGTGGAAAATTTTACCCATCCAATTGTCGCCCGGTTGGAGGAGTTGGAACCGGGCCTCTACCCCCTGACCAAACCTGAAGAACGCGGGCCAGGGGGATTGGCCCTCGATTTCGTACGGGGAAACCTTTTCGACCGGGAAAAGATGAAACCGGTGCCCTTTAACCTGCCCGGCCCAAATAACGATTTGAATGATTACCTGGATAAATATATCCAGCAGGCTATTGGCGATAATGAATCAATGGTCTGTGTCTTTGGTAGTCGCTGGGGCCCGGAAAGCTGGCCGGATAAAATTTTCGGGTTCAAGCCCGGCTACGGGTTACATAATATCCACATGAACCAGGGTAACCTGCCCGGTATGTTCGCGGGTGATAATGGGGTCTGGCAAGATGGGGGTTTGCTCATTTACCTGGCGAAAGCAAAGAAGTGGGCCGGATTTTTTATAAAGTTCCAGCAGCAGACCTGGGATACCTGGGACGATTCGGGACGGCCAAAATTCCAAAAACCCAGGCATTATCGCTATTTGAAAAAAAAGCACAAGAAAGGAGAAAGGTCGCCTGAAACGGCCTTTCTCCTCAATAATTAACTATTTATCCGGGTTAATCGCAATAGTACCCTAGCCTACCGGCGTTTTTTCAGGCGGGACTGGCTGAGCGTCTGGTTGGGCGGCCTGGGTTTGGACCGGTGGGACGACGTAGGGATAGACCGGAGCCGAATAATTGCTGACTCCCATCGCACCCAGTTCTTTTTCAATCATTCTTTGCCGGGAAGAAGGGGTATCCGGGAAGACGAAGACGGCCAGGAAATTGAAAAAGAGCCCGATGCCCCAACCGAGTAACGGCCAGATAAACCAGGGATAGTAGAGCCCGTTATCAGCCCAACTGGTCAGTAAGTAGATTGTGATTAAAAACCCGTTCACCAACACGTAAGAAGCCAGGTGCCAGTAAAAGCCCATTTTAGCTTTTACCCGGCGCTCCGCCTGGCGGTAAGCGTCGGCCTGGGGGTCATAATAATAGTTATTATAGTTGTTCATTCAGGTACACCTCCTTTTACAAACCTTAAAAGTCTTTTTATAAAACAGGATAAAACCATTTAAACTTGGGGGCCTGGCATCACTTAACTTAATTGACCAGCTTATTCAGGTCGTATTTTAAACCCGTCTTTCAGTTTTCCCCATGCTCATTTAAAACCGTTGAGATAAAAAGAAGGGTAGACTGCGGTCAACGGGGAGTAGAAATAAAAGTCCTACCTTGAACCTGGAGTAAAGGGTAAAAACCGGGTTAAAGATAAGCTAAACCTCTATTTTTAGACTCACAAAAGCAGAAATTACCAGGGTGGGCGGGTAATACCAGGTTTCTTAGCCCAATATTACCCGCAATTTCACAGGTTTTGTTCAAACCAATTTTGGGCCAGGCTGGCTACTTGTTCAAGGGTGCCGGGCTCCTCAAAAAGATGGGTGGCTCCCCGGACTATTTCAAGTTTCTTTTTGCAGCTTAATAAGTCTAGCGCCTTCTCATTCAGGCGGATAACCTCCGGGTCATTTCCACCGACTATCAGGAGAGTGGGTGCTTTAACAAGTGGCAAAGTAGAACCGGCCAGGTCTGGCCGCCCACCTCGCGATACTATCGCTTTTACTGATTCCGGTTGCCGGGCCGCTACAAAAAGAGCCGCCGCCGCTCCGGTACTGGCCCCAAAATAAGCGACCTTCAAATGGCTGGTGCCAGGATTTTCCGCAACCCAACGGGTAACTTCCAGCAGTCGACCTGCCAGTAAGGCAATATTGAACCGGAACTGGCCTCCCTGCTCGTTGAGTTCTTCGGCGGGAGTGAGCAAATCAAACAACAGGGTCGCCAAACCGGCCTGGTTCAAACTTCTTGCTACAAATTGATTTCGTGGACTCAACCGGCTGCTGCCGCTCCCGTGGACAAAGATTACAATACCCCTGGCTTTTTCCGGTACCGTTAAAATAGCGTTTAACGTTACCTGGCTGGCCGGGACTTTGACCAGGCGACTTTCAGCCGGTTTAGAAGATAATCTACCCATTCTTTCACCCCTGGGGCCTGGCCCGGCTAACTGGCGTTTTACAATTGTAGTAATGCCGGGCCTTATTTTTACCGGAACCCATAACTTATACTTACCTGGACGCTGACGGTAAGGGCACCCGGCGCGATGGTTACTCCCGTGCTCGCATCGGTTTTGCCGCCTAACCCATAAGCGCTACTCGGGCTATAATAACTTCCCTGTACTTCCTGGACTGTCAAGACCTGGGTAATTTCAGTTCCCAGGCTGCGGGCAATAGCATCCGCTTTTGGCCGGGCCAACTGAATGGCCTTTTCAAGCGCCTGAACCCGGTATCCGGTATCGTCTTTTATGCCGTAACTCAGTCCACTGATCTGGTTCGCCCCGGCATTTGTAACACTGTCCAGGATTTTACCGGCGTTTCCTATTTCAGAAATAGTCACATAATAGGTGAAAGAAGCCCGGTAACCATTGGGGCCTTTTGTTATTGCGGTTGGATCGTTAACCGGGTAGACATTAATCCCGGAGGTCTGAATGGTATCGGTGGTGACACCTTCCGCAATTAAAGCATTGTAAATCGCCTCGCTGGTAGTACCGGCTTTAGCCATAGCTTCAGTGGCAGTTGGAGCCTGGATTTCGCTACCTACATTTAAGTAGGCCACGTCCGGGACAACCTTGACCTGACCAACCGAGGTGATGGTTATAATCTTGTTAGGATTAGGGGCAGGGGTAGTTTCCCCGGCAGGAACCTGCGCCTGTGATGTTAAAGCAGGGGTAGGGGTCAGGGTTGGTATGGACATTGGGGTCGCTGTTAAGGTTGGTGTTGGCACCGCCGCCTGGGGAGTTGCAGCGGCTGGCCGGTTTACAAGCAAAGCCACCACTAACAGCGTGCCCGCAAGGACTACTAGGATAGCTACCGATACCACTCCGTAAAAAATTTTGGGTCGCATAGCTAAATCACCTCCTATTGGAGAATTTTTTAATTCTCCAATGTAGAGATAACAGGAGCCGGTTTATAATCGGCAAACCGGCCTGTTGCGTTAAAAGAAAGCCAAAACTATTTGCATTAAAAGGTGGAATTCTCCAGGCAACCAGGAGTTTCCTGGAGAACCCATCACACCGGAAGCGGGCCGGTTAAAGCGACGGAGTATAATTTATTGACCTCGCTCCCTTGTTTCTTTACTACCTATTGGTTCCTCATAGGTATTATGGTGATTGGTGGTAGTTACCGGTGGTTGGGCCGGATAGAGCGGGTAATTTATTCGCTCTAATTCTCTGGCAATCATCTGCTCGCGATAAGCCGGGCTATCCGGGAAGACAAAGACGCGCAGGAATCTTAGCATGAGTAAAAACCCCCACACCCCTAACGGCCACAAAAACCAGGGGTAGCCGAACCAATTCAGCGCCAGGCTGTCTACCAGGTAAATTGCGAACAAAAAGGCATTAACCATCAGGTAAATTGCCAGGTGCCAGAAAAACCTTACCCTGGCCCTCACCCGCCGCTCGGCATATCTATAGGCTTCGGCATACTGGTTGTTGGGATAAGGGTAATTCATCATACGCTTGCTCTCCTTTCTATCTAAATTTCCTTATTCCGGTCGCCACAATCCGGCCTTTACTGGTTGATGGTTATTTCACCAACCCCAGAAGATATGTTTAACCTGATCGAGTTCGCCGTTTTCCCAAAAGCATCATTGGTATAAGTGTTACCGTTAGCCCGCAGTCCATTCACATGGATCTGGCCCAGGCCCTGGTTAATCACTAATTGGACCCCAATATCCTGGGGGACTCGAATAGTAATGCTGCCAACCCCACCATTGATATTTCCGTTCAGGGTGGTGGTAGTAATACCGGCCAGGTTGATGTCAGTATTGCCGACCCCGGCCTGGATGTTTAGACCGGTAAGGGTCAGACCGGACAGGTTGAGGTTGGCATTGCCGACCCCAAGGTCAAACCGGAAGTCGAGCGGGGTGCCGCTTTTGAAACGTAAGTCCCAATCGTAATGGAAGGAACCAAAAAATGGACCGTCCGGTTGCCGGAGAATCAGGTTACCGGTAGTGCCGTTAACGCTGTAATTTATCTCCGGGCGCCACCGGGTGTTGTTGAAACTATAGGTCCCGCTCATCAGGTCGGTTGCGCCGCTGTTTACGATCAGGTTGCCGATACCTTTATGGATTTCAACATTGGCCTGAGTGGCATTATCCAGGGCCACCGTCCTTGTTTCGGTCACAAGGGGACCCCTGCCGGGCCAGTCCAGGATATTCAGGGCGAACAGGCTGAAGAAGACCCCGGCCAGGACGGTCAGAAAAATTACCCCGCCAAAGAATAATGCCAGCCCTATTGCTACCGGGTGACGCTGCCGGGGGTAAGGTGGCCGCATCACGGGCCGAGATGGTACGCCGGGGTAATAGTAGCCGCCAGGTTGCGGCTGCTGGTAATACGTTCCCTGGGGCGGCATAGCGTTAGGATAATTATAAGGTGGCATAGGGGCATTAGGGCCCGGAGGGGCGGGTCTATCTGCCGGAGGCGGTTCAAGATGCTCCGGCTGGCCCGATATTTGGGTTGCCATAGCCTTATCCTTTCTACATCTTTCTCACATAAGATAAAGAAGAAACATCTTCTTTATTAAAGGGTACAACCCGGCTGTAAAAAGCAAAGTATAAGTTCATATACCCCAGGTAATGAAATAATGTGAATCAGGTTTTTTACTTTTATTTACCGGGAGATACACCCTATTTTGGTAGGATTTATCTATCAAATTTGGTAATAATGGACGAATTTGACACCGGAAGGGGTAGCTTCAATGGTTACAACCGAGTCAGATGACAAAGACACAAAACCGGCAGGCAAAGCGCCAGGAGAACCAGCCCTTACGGCTGTTCCCTGGTATAGCCAGGAAGTCAGCCAGGTACTGGCCGGAACGACCGGGGAAGACGGCCTGAGCTGGCAGGAAGCGGAAGGCCGGTTAACTCAATTCGGCCCAAACGAACTGCAAGAGCAAGGAGCCAGGGGACCGTGGCAAATTCTCTGGGAACAACTAACCGCCGTAATGGTCCTGATTTTACTGGCCGCTTCGGTCCTATCCTTTTTCCTGGGAAAATTCCTGGAAGCAGGCGCCATCCTGGCAATTGTGGTCCTCTTTGTAGCCCTGGGGTTCTTTCAGGAATTCCGGGCCGAAAAAGCAATTGCCGCTCTCAAAAAACTGGCCGTACCAAACGTAAAAGTTTACCGGGAGGGCAAAATTGTCGAAATTGCCGCGCCGCTGCTGGTGCCGGGGGATATAGTAGTACTGGAAGCCGGCAACCTTGTCGCCGCCGATGTCAGGATAATCGAAAGCGCCAACTTACAAATCCAGGAAGCAACTTTGACCGGGGAATCGCAGCCGGTCGAAAAAACTACGGCAGCCCTGCCCGCCACCGGGTTAAGCCTGGCCGAACGCCATAATATGGGTTATATGGGTACGCTGGTTAGCTATGGCCGGGGCCGGGCGGTGGTAGTAGAGACCGGGATGCGGACCGAACTTGGCAAAATCGCCGGAATGCTCCAATCCCTCAAGCCTGAAACCACACCCCTGCAAGAACAACTCGACCGGGTGGGCAAACAGTTAGCCCTGGCCGGGATTGCCTGCGCCCTCCTCATCATCTTTCTGGGGGTAAGCGCCGGGGAAGTCTTAAGCGAGATGATTCTAACCGGGATAAGCCTGGCCGTCGCAATTATTCCCGAAGGTTTACCGGCGGTTGTCACTGTAACCCTGGCCCTGGGGGCCCAGCGGATGCTCAAACGCAATGCCCTGATCCGTAAACTCCCGGCGGTAGAAACCCTCGGCTCGGTAACTACCATTTGCTCCGACAAAACAGGCACCCTGACCCAGAACAAGATGACCGTTACTGTCATTGATGTGGCCGGACAGCATTTTGAGCTTTCGGAACAGCTTAACGAGCTAACGGAGGTTCAGGTGAGACCCGGGGTTGAAGGCGTGTTGGCCTGGCAACCAGCCGCCGTTACGATGGTGCTGACAGGGGGAGCCCTCTGCAACGATGCCCGGTTGCAAACCGGTACAGCGGGTAAAAACGAAATCCTGGGCGACCCTACCGAGGCGGCCCTGTTAGTGGCCGGCCACGAAGTTGGACTCGATTTGAAAATGCTGGGTGAAAGCATGCCGAGGGTAGGTGAATTACCTTTCGATTCGGTCCGTAAAAGAATGACTACCGTCCACAAACGCCCCCTTAACCTCGCCGGGTTGCCCGCCGGTTTAAAACCGTGGAGTCAGGGCGGCCTTGAACCGGATTTACCTTATCTTGGTCTGACCAAGGGTTCGGTTGACGGTCTGCTGGAAATTTCGGCCTTTGTATGGGACGGTGGGGAAATCAAACCCCTGGAGACCGACCACTTCGAACGTATCCTGACCGTAAGCAACCGGTTGGCCTGTGACGGTATGCGGGTGCTGGGGCTGGCCTTCAAATTCTACGACCATACCGACTTAAACCCGGCGGATGAAAATAACCTGGTCTTTTTTGGCCTGGTGGGGATGGTTGACCCGCCCCGGCCTGAAGTCAGGCGAGCCGTCCAGGAGTGTAAAACTGCCGGTATCCGGCCCATCCTGATCACCGGGGACCACCCTCTCACAGCCGGGTATATCGCCCGTGAACTGGGTATTTCCGAACCGGACAGCCGGGTTGTAACCGGAGGAGAATTAGACCGGATGACCCCGGCGGAACTCGAAAAGACCGTCCGGGAAGTGGAGGTCTTCGCCAGGGTCGTACCCGAACACAAGCTTAAAATTGTGCAAACCCTCCAGGAGCAAGGGCAGGTGGTGGCAATGACCGGCGACGGGGTTAACGACGCCCCGGCTCTCAAATGCGCCGACATCGGAGTAGCCATGGGACTGACCGGGACCGATGTTTCCAAGGAAGCCGCCGACATGGTCCTGAGGGACGATAACTTTAAAACCATCGTAGCCGCCGTCGAAGAAGGGCGGGTCATTTACGACAATTTACGGCGTTTCATCGGGTTTGCCGTGGCTGGCAACATCGGCAAGGTAATCATAATGCTCGCCTGGCCGCTGCCATTTTATCTATTCGATTTACCTTTTGAGACCCATGTCGCGTTTTTGCCCTTGCAACTGCTCTGGCTGAACCTGATGACCGATGGATTGCTGGGGCTGAGCATGGGTTTTGAGAAGGCCGAAAAAAACGTGATGCACCGCCCGCCCCGTTCACCAAAAGAGGGTATCTTTACCGGTGGATTAGGCTGGCAAGTTCTGGGAATAGGTATTTTTATCGGCCTGGTCGGGCTCGGTATCGGCTTTCTTTATTACCGGGAAGGATTAACTTACTGGCAAAGCATGCTTTTCAATACGGCAGCCCTGTTACAGGTCTTTCAAGCCCTGGCGACCCGTTCCAGTACCGAGTCTCTTTTCAGTATCGGCGTCTTCAGTAACCGCTGGATGTGGCTAATTATTGGCCTGGTGAGTTCGTGCCAGGTTTTAGCGATTTATTCACCAATCGCCACTTTCTTTGGCCTCACACCGCTACCCCTTTTCGATCTCGGTCTGAGTGTGGTTTTGGGAAGCAGCCTGTTGATAGTGGTAGAAATCGAAAAGCTGGTCTTGCGTCACCTGAGAGCCCGGAAAACGACCGGCCAGCCAGCCTTCTAATTATACTTGGTCCTTCCTGAATCAAGGCGGACCAGTTGGAGGATAAAATTATGTCAACCAGGATTTTAGTACCCTTGGATGGTTCCCATTTAGCCCTTGAGAGCTTACCGATAGCCCTGAAACTTACCCGGCTCTGGAAGGGACAGCTTTGTTTGCTGAGAGTGGTTCCCCCGGTGAGAGAAAATTTCCTGTGGGATTGGAGCCAGGTAGCACCAATCAAGAAAAAAGAATCTGCCGAGGAATATCTCAACAATATCGTTAAAGACCTGACAGAAGCCAAGGAAAACCCTTTAGCGGCAGACCAGGTCTATCCGTTAGTAATTGAGAGCCCATCTACCGGTCAGGCCATAGCCGATGAAGCTAGCAAGCAAGGGACCGATTTTATAATCATGACCACGCATGGCCGGAGCGGTTTAAGCGAGTTGGTGCTGGGCAGCACCGCCCATGAAGTAATCCGTTTTACGAACTTACCGGTAATCTTCTTACGGCCTACCTTGCTCCACCCGACAGGACAGCCTGATTCAAATATTTACCTTAAAGATTACAAGGAGTTTTCAGGGCCGGTGGTAGTGGCCCTTGATGGCACCCCGGAAGCCGAAATCTCCCTGGCTCCCGCCCTTGACCTGGCGGAACAACTACAGCTACCGGTTCAACTTCTCCGGGTAATTCCGCCTTTTGTCCCGGTGGACGAGTTGGCTTCCTGGTACGAAGCTAATATCGACCGGGGCTATGAGTATCTGCATGAGCATGATTTTGAACACATCAAGGAGGAAGCTACCTGCTATCTCGAAGACCTTGCCACAAAGATGGACCTTCATAAATTAAATGGCAAAGTTGCGCTCAGGGTTGGCGACGCTGTAAACGAAATTATTGATTATGCCAACCTGAGAAAAGCCTCCCTCGTAGTTATGGCTACCCACCCTCACGGACGACTTGAGCAGGCCATGTTGGGTACCGTTGCCAGCCAGGTTTTAACCCGGGGTAATTTTCCGGTGGTGATGGTCAACCTGGCTTTTGTCAAGGCAAAGGCCATGCCCGTAACTCACCACTAAGCCGGGTTTGAAAGGGTAAAAGCATTCTTCGGTAGGTTAGTAAGAACAAAACAAAGGGCCGTAGCCGGATTTTCCGGCTACGGCCCTTTGTTTTATACCTGCCTTCAATCCGCTTTTTGCAACATACTTTGCCGCCCATGTAACAACGGTACATCGGACATCGTGCGTTTGGTATAGTCGTGCTGCAGTTGCAAAAGGACTTCCTCTACCGGCACCTGCTCGACAATCTGGCCGTGGTACATTACCAGGACGCGGTCGCTCATATAGTAAGCCTGGCCCAGGTCGTGGGTGATAAAGACAATACTCATTTTGTGCTGCTTGCGCAAATCCATCATCTCGTTGAGTACCGTAACCCGGAGCGAAGCATCCACCATACTGGCCGGCTCGTCGGCGATAAGCAGTTGCGGTTGACTACCAGGGCCCTGGCAATCATGACCCGTTGGATTTGCCCACCTGTCCAATAACGCCTTAATTCACCATTTCGCCGCAGGGTCGTTACATTTTACCCTGGAAACGGATCTGGCCGCCGGTTGGATTGAGCAGACGTAAAAGCAAACGGCCAAGAGTAGTTTTGCCGCTACTACTTTCCCCTACGAAAGCCACGATTTCACCTGGCTGAAAGTCAAATGATACATTGTCCACGGCGTGAATAGCGGTAGAACCCTGGCCGAAGGTGTGGTCGAAGTTGTGAACCTAAAAAGAGCGGCGTGATATTTTGCGGTGGGTTTGCCAGTATATCCTGTGTTAAACTCATTTTGCCTCTGCCTCCTTCAGTTGTCCGGCGGCGGCGCGCTTCTCTTTTTGTTGCTGGAACCACCAGCAGAGCGCGAAGTCGTTTTCATCACCTATAACAGGAGGTTCTTCACGCGCACATATATCCATGACCAGGGGGCAACGCGGATTAAAACGGCAGCCGGCAGGGGGCCAGCGCAAGTCAGGCGGGGTGCCTTTGATGCCTTCCAACCGGTGATGCCGCACTTCCGGGGACGGGTCAAGCGTCGAACTGATCAGGGCGTGGGTATAAGGATGGCGGGGGTGTTCAACAATCTGCGAGGTAACGCCGACCTCGATAAATTTACCCGCGTACATGACCGCAATCCGGTCGGCAATATTGCTCAGCAGGGGCAGGTCATGGGTTATAAAGGCAATTCGCTTGATAAAACCGTTCGCAAGCAACTGGCGTAGCAGCAACATGAGCTGCTTCTGGGATGAAACGTCCAGGGCCGAAGTCGGTTCGTCCGCGATAAGTAAATTCGGATTGAGCAGGGTCGAGATAACCGCCACGACCCGCTGGCGCATCCCGCCGCTTAACTGGTGCGGGTAGCTATCCAGCACACGGGGAGGCAACTGGAGAAATTCCAGGCGTTCCTGGGCCATTTTAATCGCCTGTTCCGGTTTGATGCTGCGGTCGTGGGCCCGGACCACGTCAACCACGAATTTGGCAATCCTGGCGGTCGGGTTCAACGAGTTCAAGGCCCGTTGGGGAAGCAAAGCCACCTTGAGCCCGTTCCAACCATCCGGGGCTTTTAACTCGCGGGTAAGTTGTATTACTTCACCATCCAGTTCCAACGTACCGCCCTTCAGGTAGAGGGGCGGCTTGGTTGTTAGCGATATAACCGAGGCCAGGGTGGACTTACCGCAACCGGATTCGCCCGCGATACCAACCACCTCGCCTTCCTCAATCGTCAAAGAAACATCATCAACCGCTTTTACGTCGGGGTCAGGCGCCGCCTTGTAATAAGCCCGGACATGTGTAATCTTCATAATTCTCCTCCCAGGCTGCGTATCTCAAGCCCGGCGCAGGCGCGGGTTGAATATTTCGTCAATGCTGGCTTGCAAGAGCAAGAGCGAGAATGCAATCAGCGTCAGGAAAAGGGTCGGCGGGATGAAAGCCCACCAGGACCACTTTGAAAGTCCTGGGCTGTCCGGTTGACAATCTAAATTTAACCTTTAGGGGTGAATTTTAGAGATAAAAGCGGTTGAAAAAAGGTATATCTTATATATTAACTATCAAATTAGCCCTGATTACCTTCTGCCGCCTAAACGATTATTTAACCGGCGTTTTCGTGAACTATAATTTTAATAAACAAAACACCACCCTGAAAGAGTGATGTTTTGTCAGAAATTACTAATTGAGCCACCTGGTTAACCGGAACCCGAACAGGGCGCCAACCTTAAGGACCGGGCGGCCTCGTAACAACTTACTTCTTTGATAACCGTCCGGGGCGGCTAGGTCGCTATCCCGGTGCAATGCAGGAGTGTTTTAAGATTTACCTTTTAGCCACCTCAATGACTCATTGTATGGGTGACTTCTTCCAGCTCAACCCTGAGACCAAGCGCCCAGCTCCCCGCGCGGTCTACTTCACCCGACGCCAACGGCCCTTCCGACTGGACTACGACGAATTTCTGGGTCGGTACAAGCTGTTTCCCGCCTGCCCTTTCGAGCTTTCTGATTATCCTGGAAGCCGCGTTTCCCGAAAATATATTTTTGAAACCGGTATCGAAAGCCGCGACATACTTTCCTTTCAGGCTACCCGTTTCAAGATGGTTTAGAAATTGGACCGTTTCCGAAGATGGTTGCCAGCCGTGAATCGGGCTGCCGACAATTAATAAATCTACATCATCTAACATTTCCGGTCTGAATTCAGCCACGTTATAAATTTCGCCGCCGATTGCCTGGTTGATAGATTGGGCAATTTTTTCGGTATTGCCAAATTTAGACTCGTAAAGGACCAAGGTCTTCATCCCGATTACTTTTACCCTCCTTTTTATTTGAAACTAAAATAGTCATAACCATTTTTATGGTAACCAGGAAAGGTTTAAATCAGGGCGTTACCCGGTAGAAGCCCGATAAAAATTTGGCTTAGCTATTCTTAAAACTTCCTACCGGTTCTGCGGGAGTCTTTTCCGCACCGCCAGGGGTTGGCCTGGGACCGAATAACTGGGCGAGTCCCGGTTGGTATACCGTATCTTCCCTTAAAAGGGTTGTTACCAGGTTATCAAGGTTCTCCCGGTGGTCCAGAAGCAGTTGCCTGGCCCGGTTGAAACCCTCGGTCAACAACCTGTTAACTTCGTTATCCACCTTCGCTGCCATGCTCTCGCTGTAGTGGCGACCCTGGGCAAGCTCGTATCCCAGGAAAGGTTTTTCGCCATCGGTTTGGAGGACGGTCAGCCCTACTTCACTCATACCCCATTCAGTGACCATCTGCCGGGCCAATTTCGTGGCCTCCACCAGGTCGCTTTCCGCGCCGGTAGTAGCCTCGCCAAAAACCAGATCTTCGGAAGCTCGCCCCGCCAGCATTACAGTTAAACGAGCTTTAAGATAGCTCTGGCTATAGTTGTAGCGGTCTTCCTCCGGGCGCTGTTCGGTAACACCCAGCGCCCGCCCATGAGGGATTACTGTTACCCGGCGGACCTGGTCGGCCAAAGGGGTAAACCAGCCGACCAGGGCGTGCCCGCCTTCGTGATAAGCAATAACCTCCCGGTCGGAAGCCGTTAGCAAAAGCTGGCGTTTTTGCCCCAGCACCACTTTATCAAAGCTCTCCTGGAAATCCCCGGCCAAAACGATTTTATGGTTGTGTTGCGCGGCCTGAAGCGCGGCTTCGTTGCAAAGATTAGCCAGGTCTGCGCCGCTGAGACCGGTAGTAGAAGCCGCCAGCCCGGCTAAATCAATCTGCGGAGAGAGCGGTAATTTCCTGGTATGAATCCTTAAAATAGCCTCGCGTCCTGCCCGGTCCGGTAATTCGATAACTACCTGCCGGTCAAACCGGCCCGGCCTTAAAAGAGCCGGGTCGAGCACATCGGGCCGGTTGGTGGCGGCCAGGACTACCACAGCCTGGTTTTCTTCAAAGCCATCAATTGCTACCAGTAGCTGGTTAAGGGTTTGTTCGCGCTCGTCATTAACATTTCCCACACCTGCCCCGCGCCGGCGGCCCACCGCATCCAACTCATCAATAAAAATGATAGAAGGCGCAGCTTTACGAGCTTGCTCGAAAAGGTCACGCACCCGGCTGGCCCCCACGCCGACAAACATTTCAACAAATTCCGAGGCACTTATGCTAAAGAAGGGGACTCCTGCCTCGCCGGCTACTGCCTTGGCGAGCAGGGTCTTGCCGGTACCGGGCGGCCCTACCAGGAGAACACCGTGAGGCATACGCGCGCCCAGGTTGCGGTATTTATCAGGGTTCTTTAGAAAATCGACTATTTCTTGCAAATCGTTTTTGGCTTCTTCGGCCCCGGCTACATCCCCAAATGTTACACTTGAACGCTCTCCTTTTTCATTGCTATAACGCCGGGCTTTGGTCCGGGCGAAGTCGAGCATGCCCGACTGTCCCTGGAAAGCGCGCCGGCCCATATATACCAGGAGCCCCAGCAGCAGCAAAGACGGTAAAAGATAGATTAAGTTTGAAAGTAATATGGTGTACCAGGGAGTGCTCTGGGTTTGCGCGGTTACCTCGACCCTGTATTGTTCGAGTAAAGGCAACAAATTCGGGTCTCCCACGGTCACCGGAAAATAGGTTTGAAATGACGAATAGGCGGCGGTACTCACGGCAGGAGTAGCGGTAACTGTTGCAGCAGGGGTGCCTGAGGCCGTGGCGGTGACGGGAGTTGGCGTAACACCAGGCGGAGGCCAGTTAATTGTCTGTTTGAATTGACCGTTAATCTGGTCGCCATTGATAGTGACTGTAGTTACATTACTTGCTTTCACCTGGTCCAGAAAGGCAGAATAAGGTAGCGTCACGTTTGTCTGGCCCTGCCTGGTCGGCCAGTATGCCAGGATATTTAAGGCCATCAACAAACCCAGTAAAAGAAACCACCAGAGACAGCCAGAACCTTTTGGGGATGGAATAGGTGAAACCGGCTTTTCGCCTGGCTTATTTTCCGGTTTTTCTTTTTCAGTCTTTTTTGAATTATCTAGCATAATCTTAACCGTTTTTATTTGCCGGGTTGGAGTTATTAGCCTTAATTCTGGTAACTTCCTGGTTTAACTGCCCAGGGTTAGAGGCTTTTTATTTTCTTCAACCTGTAACCCATAGCCCTTAAAACCCTTTGGAATGGGGACCATTAACACCGGAGAATGACTTTTCCTGAGAACTTCTTCCGCTACGCTGCCTAAGAAAAGCTGGCCTAATTCATTGCGGGCATGGGTAGCCATAACCACCATAAACGGTTTAACGGCATGGATGAAAATGGCTAACTGGGCTTCCGGCATACCCTTCAAAACAGTTGTTTCCACCGTTACCGATGGCGCCTGCTCCTTGAGCCATTTCACCACCTTTATTAAATACTGGGCGGCTATCCGGGCCAGCGCTTCCTCTTCATACTTCTCAATTTCAACCAGCATCTGGTAGTCCAGGCCAGGCTCCGACATAATAATAGGCGTCACCGGGTAGATGACCTCGACCAAATGGAGCGGAATTTTTAAATCCTTTGCCATTTTCAAAGCCGGCTCGAGGGCGGCTTCTGCCTTCGGCGTACCATCCAGGGCTAACAAAATTTGATTCGGTGGCCGGTTGTCAACCTCTTTCAGGGCTTCTTCTAGAGAGATTTCTGTTTCTTCGGGGCGAAATAAAAGCAAAGGGTGGTGGCCGTGTTTTAACACCCCGGTCGCAATGCTACCCATGGTCAGGAGAGACAGGCCGCTGCGCCCATGCGTAGTCATAAGCAACAGGTCCGCCCCTTCCTCGGCGGCCACCTCGCCTAATTCATAGGCAAATTTGCCATATATAACTTTGGTCAGGACCTGGTGGGGTGGTAGAAAACTCCCCTTAGGGGTGCCGGTCAATCTTTGTTTCAGTTGAGCAAGATAGACCAGCGGTTTGAAATTTTGTTCAGCTTCTTCTGGCGAGGCGGAATCAGTTTCTTCTGCGGAGGAGGGCTCCATACAAACGTGTAACAATAAAATCTCGGCGGGCAGGAGTTTTGCCAGTTTAACTGCTATCGGCAAAATCCTTTCAGCGTGAGGGGAACCATCCAGGGCTACAGCAAGACGTAAATACTTTCCCATACCGTTACCTCCATTTTTGGTAGGGACAACTTCATTGTTTCCCTACCATTATGGGTCGGTCTGGTAAATAAGAGGGTGTAATTAACTTACAAAAAAGAAAATTATGCCTCCCTGGAAATAGTTCACTTTATTGTCTTTACCTGACGGGTAAACTCAATAATAGTCCCTGCGCCGGAAACGGTCGCGGTTGCGGTAGCCACTGCCACCGTAGGAGCCCAGGTCAATTAGAAAGCCTACCAGCACCAACAGGTAACCAAAACCACTTACCCCGTAATCCGGGCTATAGACCAGGACATATAGCAAGGTAGTCATTGGCAGAAAAAGAAAACCCAAAAATGGGATTAGAAAGCCGTCAAAAGCTCGATTCACCAGGGGAGTTAGCAGCCAGACCAGAAAAAGGGCCAGGCGAGGTGAAATTAAAGCTATCAGGGCGAACAAACAGGCCATTTAGTCTTTCTCCTTGAATAGAGTGCTATTTATTTACTCACCTGAACCAGCCTCGCGCTCTTAAATACTGGCTGCCCAGCAGGCCCAATTCGACCTCGTAAGGGGTCCCGGCATTGGCCGGGTGATACTCGAAACGGTTTCGTTCGAAATACTGCACCTGGTAAATTTGCCCGTCCGCCAGGTTGTATTCGGGGAAAGGCTCGGTCAGAGGTAAGCCAAACATAGCCAGGCCGCCATTATTCTGCCAGTATTGGAGGAATTTGCCGGTCAGGGTATGGCCGGTCTCCTTGAATACAACGCCACCGGGAACAGGGGCCGTTTCGCCGGTGCCATAGTGGGCGGTTATTTCCGGCCCAGGAATGGCCGAGAAGGATTTGCCGAGCAAACCTAATTCTACCTCATAAGGAGTTCCGGCATTTTCGGGGTGTAGTTCGAAACGGTTCCGTTCAAAATATTGCACCTGGTAAATCTTGCCATCGTCGGGGTTATAGTCTAAAAATGGCTCGGTTAGAGGATAACCAAAGAGGGCCAGGCCACCGTGACTTTGCCAGTAATCCAGAAACTTACCGCTCAGAGAGTGGCCGGTTTCCGGGAAGAATAGACCCTGCAAATTGCGGGGTGGTTCGGGAAAGTGCATGCCATACTGGCTGAAAAAACCGTCCGGCGGGCGGACCGGGAAGAAATTGGTTATATCGTAATTCTTGCCGTCCATAATCACTATTCCCATACCCCGGCTGTAAAAGAAGGGGCTGTTGGCGTCGTGATTATCAAACGAGTAAACCTGGTTATACTGGTAGTTGGCAGCCAGCGGGGTCCAGCTAAACGAGGCTAATTGTCCATCTGTTAAATTTGCGGCATCCACCGCGATATAGGTGCCGTTATAGTGCCTGCCGTAAAGTTGATTGGTGGCTTCATTGAGGCTCAGGAACCCGGCCACGGGCGTTTCGCTCCAGGCCTGGGTCTGCTGGCCGTTCTTGTCAAAGGCGGCCTGGAATACCCCGTTGCTCTTGGTATAGAGGGCGTACCTGGTCAGGTAAACCTCACCCGTCCGGCTGTTTACCAATAGCGAGGTTAACCCGGCCCCACCGTTATGGTTGGCAATCAGAGGCGGGTCGTTACTGGGCTGTTCAGTGCGCGAATCGAGGGCTACCAGGTCAAAATCCTCGCCATAAAATATATTCGATGGGTCGGGATAATTTTTTATAGAATATAGGCGATGGTTGACCGGGTTATAGGCCAGGGGTACGTAGGGCAAACTGCCCACAATTTTATCGCTGACCGGGTCAATAACCAGGGCGGCCTGTTTGGTGGTGGTATTGGCATAGCATGGCATATATATCCGGTTGAGGTCGGGATTATAAACCACGGTATGCTGTAGATAACGGGTTAAAGGCCATGAGTCCTGGCGGCAAATTGATAAATCGAGGTTAGTCGCCAGCCGGGTAGTCTGGCCTGTTAAGAGGTTTTGATAGGCCACGCTTACCAGAGAACTGTGGGAGTTATCCAGCGAAAGATAGGTGGCGTAGTAATAGCGAGAATCGGACCCTGACAAAAAGGCAAAGCCGGATTGGGGCAGGAGGGCGCTACTGCGCGGTACGGCCAGGACCTGCAAAGGATAACCATCGCCCTCGTAATGGCTGAGATAAGCCCGGTCCCCAACCAGGGCAGGCTGGTCGTACCAGACCGCCCACAGGCTGGCAGTTGTCGGTTCAGTCTGGACCATTATGACGGTAGCCGGGCCGGACGAGGCTGCCTGGCTGGTTTTGGGTTGCGTCGCTTCAACGGCCAAAATAAGCCCCAGGACCAGGATTCCTGCCAGCAGGAAATTAAGTGATTTTACACGTTGCACACCTTCACCTCCGGCCTTAATCTGTAACTTCTACAAACTCGTCGTAAGGTTCCGGTTCTCCTTCTTCTTTAAAAATCTCGGCAAAGTAACGCGGTATAGCCACTGAATTCAGTTTGCCTTCATCTAACGGGTTGTCAATTTCAACCCAGGCCCTTATTTCGTAGCCGCTGGCTACCAGTTCGGCTTCCCGGTAAATTTTGTGTTCCAGCCGGAAAGTTTTTTCGCGGACCTCCGTAATTTCGGTTTCAAGATGCACGGTATCGTCATAGCGGAGGGGGGCGTAAAAATTACAGCCGCAATTTACGACCGGCTGGTCGAAATGAAATTTCTCCAGCATTTCCTTGGGTGTTAGCCCGGTAACGCGCAGGCAATCCCTGGTCGCCCGGTCAAACCAGCGAAAATAATTAGGGTAGTAGACCAGGCCCGCCGAATCGGTGTCGCCTAACTCAACTTTGAACTCGCAAACATTGTGGACCATAGCAATCCTCCCTTCAATTATTTTTGAGCCTCACCAGTTGATACCCTGTCACTATGGTAGCAAATTAGCGTAAATAAATGAATTTATAAAGATAAATTAGGATTAAAATGATTACTCTCAATTAAACACGACTTTTGCTTTAGGCCTGGAAAAGCCAGAATATTGGGGCTTAACCACCTCAAAAGGAATGTTTCAAGCGAAAGTCCAATTAAAAGGAAATTGCTGCCCTTTTGACCGCGAATAAACCAACCTATACCCTGTTTATTACAGCCGTTTGTTAAAACTAAGGAAAGTAGATTGTTTATAAATTTAATTTTTGTGCCAGGTAAGGGGGTGCCAGGATGCTCCAGGTAGTAACGCAGCCACAGGTTCCCGGTAAGGCCGCCAACCACAACGGCCCTATAGCTATCCGCGTGGAAGGTTTGGGGAAGAATTTCGACAAAATTCAGGCGGTGCAGGATGTCAGTTTTGAGGTAGAAGAAGGCCAGATTGTCAGTTTGCTAGGGCCAAACGGAGCCGGAAAAACCACGACTCTTTCGATGTTAGCCTGCTTGCTGCGGCCTGATAGCGGGGATGCCTGGATTATGGACTATTCCATCAAGACCGAAGCGGCGGCTGTCAAACAAGCTATTGGGGTAGTACCCCAGGAAATAGCCCTTTATTCCGACCTTTCGGCAAAGGAAAATTTGCAGTTCTGGGGCAAAATGTACGGGCTGCGAGGCCCCAAACTAACCGGGCGGGTGGAAGAAATACTGGAACTGGTCGGCCTGACCGAGCGCCAGAAAGGCCCGGTCGCTAAATTCTCCGGTGGGATGAAACGCCGCCTTAATATCGGGGTAGCCCTGCTGCACCGGCCCCAGGTCCTCTATATGGATGAACCCACGGTCGGGATTGACCCTCAGAGCAGGCGCAATATCCTGGATAGCGTCAAGAAATTGAACCGGGAGGGCATGACCGTACTTTATACCACCCATTATATGGAGGAGGCCCAGGAGCTTTCCAACCGGATCATCATTATGGACCAGGGCAAAGTTATCGTGCAGGGCACCCACCAGGAACTGGTAAAAATAGTCGGTGAGCAGGACCGGATTAACCTGACCGTCAGCCAGGTGGTACCGAAAGAGATTGCCGAGCGCTGGCACGCCCTGGAAGGTGTCAACCGGGTTTCGCTAAACGAGGATAACAGCCTGACCTTGCTGGTAAGCGATAGCAACCTTATCCTGCCCAACCTGTTTGAAGTCGCTACCGGCCTGGGAGCGCGGATTACTTCGGTGGATATACAGGAACCAAACCTCGAAGCGGTCTTCCTGCACCTGACCGGGCGCGGCTTACGCGACTCTTAAGGAGGGCTGGCCGTGAAAATTTTGGATATTGCCTTCAAAGACATGTTGCGTTCTTTTCGCAGCGGGTTCGCCATCATAATGATGTTTGGCCTGCCCCTGCTGATTACCGGTCTCTTTTACCTGGCTTTTGGTGGGATTATTAACGGCGATAACGACCAACTGGCCCCGACCAAAGTCCAGGTGGTTAACCTCGACCAAACCCAGGGGGTAGCCGCCGGGAATAGCCTGGTGACTTTTTTACAGAGCCAGGAACTTACCAAACTTATCGCCGTTACGGTGTCCCCGGATGAAGCCAGCGCCCGCCAGGCCGTAGATAGCCAGCAGGCCGGGGTGGCGGTCATTATCCCGGCTAACTTTAGCAACACCATAATGGACAGCGCTACCGGGGCGGCTACAGCGGTGACCCTTTACCAGGACCCTACGTTAAGACTGGGACCGCAAATAGTCCGCGAGCTTATCGGGCACTTCCTTGACCACTATAACGGGAGCCGGATTGCCGGGGGCGTGCTGGCGGCCCAGGCTGGCAAATACGGGGTGACGCTCGATAATACCGCCTCCCAGGTGGCCGGGTTGGAGTATAGCCAATGGGCCCAGACCCAGGGCGCCCAGCCAAACCAACTGCTCGATTTACAGGCCCCGGCCAGCCAGTCGGCGAACGATAAACCTTTAACCAGCCTGATTGGCTCGGTTATGGCCGGGATGATGCTTTTCTTCGTATTCTACACCGGGGCCGATACCGCTGAAACTATCGTTAAAGAGGAGGAAGAAGGCACCCTGGCCCGGCTCTTTACAACCCCGACTTCCCGGCCTTTAATCCTGGCGGGCAAGTTCGTCTCGGTCGTCATAACCCTGCTCATCCAGGTAGTGACGCTGGTGGTGGCTTCCGCCCTGCTCTTTGGCATTAACTGGGGAGCGCCCCTCCCGGTCGGGTTTATGACCGTGGGTACGGTCGTCCTGGCCGCCGGGTTCGGTTTGCTTTTGATTTCCTTTGTCAAAACCACCCGCCAGAGCGGTCCGGTGATAGGGGGAGCGCTGGCTATAACCGGTATGCTCGGAGGACTAATGACAACCGGCTTTAATAATATACCGTCGTTCTTTGCCACTATCAACCTGCTGACCCCGCAAGGCTGGGTGTTGAAAGGTTGGACCAGTACCCTGGGCGGCGGCGGGGTGGGCGATATAATCGGGCCGTGGCTGGTCTCAATCGTGCTCGGCCTGGCCCTCTTTGGTGTTGCCACCCTGATTTTCCGCCGCCGGTTCGCCTGAAGCCGGGAAGGAGTGAGAAGGTATGCGTATATTTACCCTGGCTTTCAAGGATTTGCTGCAAACTACCCGTGACGTGCGGACCGCCGTCTTTGTGGTTGTAATGCCCCTGCTCTTTACTTACTTCCTGATTGCCGTCAATGGTGGGGCAAGTGGTTCGAGCACGGATAGCCGCCTGGCGTTAGCTTTTATAAACCACGACCCGAACGGGATAGTTAGCGCGCAATTTTTCAATTTACTTGGCAATTCCGAGGTCGTGCGCCTGGGCGTCCCGGACGAGAACGCCCAGGCCAGGATTAGCGAACAGGTCCGGGATGGCACCTACACCGCCGCGGTTATTGTGCCCGCCGGGTACAGCGAACAACTAATCGCGGGTACTCCTGTTAAACCCCAGGTCATTGTTGACCAGGGGAGTGAAAGCGGGCAAAGCGCCCTCAACGCGATTGAAACGGCCTCGGACCGTTTACAGGGTGCCCTTCAGACGGCCAGGCAGACCACTCAAACTTTCGAGGCCCGCCAGCCTTTTACGGATGCAACCGCTCGCCAGAATTTCTTCAACGAAGCCCTGGCCGCAGCCACCGGGGCCTGGAAAACTCCAACCCTGACCGTCAGGACCGAGCAAGGCGGGACCCAATCCACCGGCAACCAGGTTAGCCCGGCTACGCAGCTTTCACCCGGTATCCTGGTCCAATTTGTAGTCCTGGGGCTGGTTTCCATTTGTGTGGTGTTCTTCCTTGAGCGCAAAACCCAGACCCTTTCGCGGATGCTAACTACCCCTATCAGCCCCCTGGGTATTCTCCTGGGACACGGCCTGGCGATGGCTGGCCTGATTTTCTTCCAGGAAATATTATTGATTACCTTCGGGCAAATTGCTTTTGGCGTGGACTACCTGCGCGACCCCCTGGCCGTATTGCTGGTAATGGTGGCCCTGGCGGTCTGGGCCGCCAGCCTGGGGTTACTAATCGCGGTCTTTGCCAGGGTCATGGAACAGGTTGTGATGTTTTCGCTTATCGCGATGTTCACTCTTTCGACCCTGGGCGGGTGCTGGTTCCCGCTCGAAATCACAGGGCCGGTCTTTTCGACGATAGGCCACCTGACTCCCAGCGCCTGGGCCATGGAAGGGTTCCAGAACGTGATTGTGCGCGGTCAGGGGATTGGAGCGGTGCTGCTGCCGGTAGGTATCTTAATGGCTTATACGGTCGTCTTTTTTAGCATTGTCACCTGGAAATTCCAGCGCCGGACCAGCCTGAACATGGCTTAAAAGGGGAAGGGGGCGACTACGGAATTAAACCGTAGCCGCTTTCGATTAGCTCTTTGAACCGGGCCGAAAACCGGGCGGCGGGGGCGCCGTCAACGATGTCGTGGTCGAAGCTTAAGGTCAGGCAGAGGAACTCGCGGATTGCTATCTGGCCGTCCGCCACGGCTGGCCTGGTGGCGATACCACCCAGCGTGACCTGGGTATGGTAGGCCACCGGGATACCCCACCCGGCCCCTTTGCCGAACATGCCGACCGCTGTAATCCCGACCGTTCCACCGAATTTCTTTTGAAAACCAGGGTTGTTCCTGATCTGCCACCAGAAGAAAGGCCAGATTCCTCTAAAGACAACCAGGGGCAATTTCGAGAAAAAACTGAAACCTTCCCAGAATTGTTCGACAGGATTTACCTGAGCTTCTCTAATTTCCCGGTGGATTTCGAGGAAGCTTTTTTTGTTGGCCGCCCGCAGGATATAGACTATGGGTTGTTTTTGCCCATCCATTTCCCGTTCGACCGTAACGGCCACATCTACATCGTCGAACAAGACAAGTTGATTTTGGCCCCGGCGGCAGGCGTGTACCCCTTTGTTTTCCTCAACGGCCCTGGCTAAACAATTGATGATAAAAGCTGTAAAAGAAAGCGATTCCCCGGTGCGGGCCTTGTAGTCACGTATAAATTGACGGGCCAGGGTCACATCTACCTCGGTCAGGCCGTGAATCATCCGGGTCTTCTGGGCCGAGCGGGTAGTCAACTCCATGGCGCGCCGGACTTTGGGGTAGGGCGCCACCTCAAAAGGAGCAGGTGGTTTATTAACTTTTTCTCGCCGCGCTTTCATCCTATAGTTTTTACCTCCTGGTATCACCGGCAGACAAAGGCTCCGGCTGGTTGAAGAAGGCATCCAGGGTTACTTTAACCGGGCAGATTTTCACGATTACCCTGGTCTCCTGGGTCTGCCTTTGGGGCGGGTAAATATCACCGTAAAAATGGGGTTTGCCGGTATAGCGTTGGGACAGTTTGTCCGCGTGGGCTGTTGCGCCTTCCTCAGATATAGAGGTCACGCGACCGCGCACCTCGATAAAGCGAGAGGTGTCAGCCGGGTCCACTACCAGCACGGTCACTCTTGGATCGGCTACCATATTTTTTGCTTTTTGCCGCTCAAGGGTAGTGTTAATAAGCAGGTCCGTCCCATCGTAGTCTACCCAGACCAGGCTTGACTGGGGTTGCCCACCGGGCATAAGTGTTGAAAGAATGGCGAATACCGGCCTGACCAGTAAGTCCCGGTGGGATACAGGGATAACGGCAGGTGTCAGGGGGCTTGCGGTTAAAGCGGTGGAATTTGTTCCAGGCATTTTCTTATCCTTCCACGCGGACATGGAGCGGTTTGATTGACACTTTGACCGGCTGAAATTTCACGGCAAGCGCGGCGGGTATTGCATCCCCAAAGAAATGGGCCGCCGGGTTGCCCAGGTAGAGTTGCGCCAGCCTGTCATTGTGTTCCACCGCGCCTGTTTCAGTCATCTCAACGACCTCGCCCCGGACTTCGATATTGCGAAAGGGATTGCGCGGGTCGTAGACCAGGAGGGTTACACGAGGGTTGGCCCGCATATTCTTCTCTTTGCGGAAACCGCGCATGGTATTGACCATTACAAAATCACCCTCAATATTGCACCAGACCGGGGTAGTTTGAGGCTGGCCGTCGGGCATAACGGTGGTCAGGGCTGCCCAATAGGGGCCGTCAAGGAGGGCCTGGTGGGAGAGGGGAATTAACATATTCTTAGCTGACATTTTTCACCTCCAGGTACAACCGGGCAACCCTGTAAAAGAGAGCAAAGGCAGACTCAGAAGACTAGATTTTCCGGGCCGCCCGGCGGATTTTTAGCATGGCTGCAAATATCATCCCGAAAGTAGTCAGGGCCGTGATGACGATTTTGGTGGCATCTACAATCGGCTGAATCCTTACTCCGTCCGGCCCAATCATGATAACCGCCAGCGGACGACCGCTCGCGCCGCCGCCCCCACCCATGCCGGTACCACCACCGACAGGCATGTTCGCCTGGGACTCCTCTTTTGAAACAGGCCCTGTGGCATCTTCAGCTTTAGGCGAGGGGCCTGCCGGGCCGAAACCTTTACCAAAACCAAAACCGCCGCCACTCGACACTTCACTGGTCAAAATGATAGTGATATCACCCTTTACCACCGGGGCGCTAAAGACCGCACCGGGTTGAGCCGCCGCGAAGAGTTTATCGAAAGCTTGTACACCGTATTCCATACTCTTGTCCTCGGACGGAGTAAACCCGTTTAAGGGTTCGGTAACGGGATTGAATTTATCAAATACCTGGGTCATTTTGGGGTATCCTCCCTTCTTTTTCGCATAAACCGGCTAATAAGCATAAAAACCAGGGCGGCGCCGATTATAGCGCCCTGGATTAGCCTGGTAACATTCGTAATCGGGTAACGTTTGGTCTGAACGGCGTCTTTTACCAGCACTGCCTGCGCCCGGTTCCAGACTACCCCTCCGAAAGGCAACCGCAAGGTTAGCACCCTGGCCTGGGGAGTAAAAGTGAAACGGTCCAGGGTCATGGGGTGGCCTGAAACAGTCTTAAATTGAATAAAGTTTTGTTTCATGGTTTCCTCCTTTCTTCTTTTAAGAATAAATTATGAAGGGGAAAAGGCAGGTTTAAACCGAGTGGAAAATGGTGGAACTCTTATTTGCAAGGACCGGGTGAAAGATGACCAGTTTGAATTCTTAAACGGCCTGGTTTTCCCCTGGGCCGTGTTTTAGGTCTAAAGCAGGGGCGCTTTACTCGCTAATTGGTGGCGCTTTACCAGCTTGCGAATTTCGTCCAGTAAGAAGATAACCGGCGTCCAGGCAAAGACGTAAAGCCAATCAATCGCGTCGAGCGGGGCCGTGTTAAACAACTGGTGGCTAAAAGGAAGATAAACCAGCAGGACCAGTAATACAAGCTCGAAACCGACGCCCACCAGCACTAACCGGTTGGTGAAAAACCCTATTTTGAATGCTGAATTGGTTTCGGTCCGGCAACCAAAAACCGCCCCAACCTGGGTTGCTACCACGCCCGCCAGGGTAATGGTGGTGGCGAGCTGGTAGACCTGCGTACCTTCTGCAGCCAGGGGAAGACCCGGCCAGCCGTACCGCCAGTTTAAGAAGAAATAGGCCGAAATGGCCGCCACCGACTCAATCATGCCGTACCAGAGTAAAGCTTTAACCAGCAGTCTCCTGGTCAGCAGGGGTTCTTTAAGAGAACGGGGCGGTTGCTGCATTACACCGCTTTCCGGCAATTCTGCCCCCAGCCCTATTGCCGGGACCATGTCTGTCCCCAGGTCAATGGAGAGGACCTGCATAACGGTCAGGGGCAGGGGAATGGCCCCACGGGAAAATAGCATCAGGATGAAGGGAACCGCTTCCGCCATGTTACTGTTGAAGACGTAAACGGCAAACTTTCGGATATTGCTAAAAATAGCCCGCCCTTCCTCGATAGCGTTGACAATTGAGGCAAAATTATCGTCGGTCAGGATCATGTCCGCCGCTTCTTTGGCGACATCGGTCCCGGCTAATCCCATCGCCACCCCGATGTCGGCTTTCTTCAAGGCCGGGGCATCATTGACACCATCGCCGGTCACGGCTACCACGTTACCCAAATCCTGGAGGGCGCTGACCACCCTTAGTTTATGTTCAGGGCTGACCCTGGCAAAAATAACTTCACCCTTTAGCGCCTCGCGCAATTCGTTCTCGCTCATCTGGCTAAGCTGGGAACCGGTTATTACCCGGCAAGCCGGATTTTTAATAAGGCCAAGGCGCCTGGCGATACTCTGGGCGGTTAGTTCATAATCGCCGGTTATCATAATAATTTTAATCCCGGCAGCCTGACACCTGGCGACTGCCTCGGCTACTTCGGGGCGAGGCGGGTCAATCATAGCGGTCAGGCCCAGGAAAATTAAATCCTGTTCTATTTCGGCTTTGCGGCAAGCTTTCCAGTCCAGGGTCTCCGGCAGTACTCGCCGGGCTACGGCCAGCACCCGCAAACTGGCCCCGGCATACTCGTTGTTAACAGCCACTATTCTGGCGCCCCAGGCCTCGGTCATGGGTACAACTTCGTCATTAATTTGAATATAGTTACATAACCCGACCACCACTTCCGGGGCCCCTTTTATATAGGCCACCCGCTTATCGCCTTCCTGGTGAACCGTACTCATGCGTTTGCGGGAAGGGTCAAATGGAATCTCGCGTAACCGGGGGACACGCCGCCGTTCCTCGGTATAATCCAGGCCGCCTTTCAGGGCCACTACTTCCAGGGCGGCTTCGGTGGGGTCACCCCGTTCCTTCCAGTAGGAGGCGTCATCATCAGGCGGTACTAACTGGGCATCGTTACAAAGCAGCGCCCCCATCAACAGGCTGTGCAGATCACCTGAAGCCTGGGGATTAACCGGGTTGCCCTCTTTTAATATTTGGCCCTGCGGAGAATAGCCGGTGCCGGTCACACTGTAGGGTTGGCCACCCGCCCAGAGGTCGCAGACTGTCATTTCATTTTTAGTAAGAGTGCCAGTCTTATCGGTGCAGATAACGGAAGTACAGCCCAGCGTTTCTACGGCAGAAAGGCGTTTCACCAGGGCATTACGGCGGGCTATCCGCTGGACCCCCATCGCCAGCGATAGGGTTACAGTCGGCAGCATCCCTTCGGGTACGAAAGCTACCACCATGCCCATTGCGAATATAAAACTCTGGGCCAAATCTACCCCGGCCATCAGGATAGCAAGGCCAAAAAAGAGGGTGCCGAGGGCAGTCGAAAGAAGCGTAATAGTCCTTGTAACCCGGTTAAGCTCTTTTTGCAAAGGGCTGGGGGTTTCAGCCACGTTCTGGGTAAGCTGGGCAATTTTGCCGAACTGGGTCTGCATCCCGGTAGCAAACACTACCGCCCGCCCCGACCCTGTAATAACGCTGGTCCCGGCCAGGACCAGGTTTGGTTTTTCGACCGGGTTCAGGTTGTTGCCGTTGGGCGACTGGCAAATCTTACGCACCGGGCGCGACTCCCCGGTCAGCGGTGATTGGTCAACTCTTAACTCGTTTTCTTCCAGCAAACGACCGTCCGCCGAAATATGGTTCCCCTCGCTCAATAGCATGATGTCGCCCGGCACCAGGTTTTCGGCCGGGATGGTAATCTCGTGTCCGCCCCGGATTACCGTGGCAAAGGTCGGTAAGAGTTTGCGCAGGGCTTCGGTGGCTTTCCCGGCCCGGTATTCTTGCCAGAAGCTAAAGGCGCCATTAATAAGGTTAACCGCCCAGATAGCAAAGCCAAGTTGCGGCATTTGCGCCAGGAAACCGATGATGCCACCGGCCCATAACAATAACGCCATCAGGTGGGTAAAATTGGCCGCGAACCGCACTATTAACGGTTTGGAAGGGGCATTTGCGATAGAGTTAAGGCCAAAACGGTTTAAGCGACTGGCGGCCTCAACCTCGCTGAGGCCCTCCGGGGGTGTTTCTAATAATTTAGCATCCTGTGATAAGAGAAGGGCCTGGTTAGTAGTGGCCTCAATTTTTGAATTATGCCTCTTTGTAAGAATTTCCATAATTATTCATGCACAAGCCAATAAAACTTGCGAAATTCAGTCCTATAAAGGCCAAAACCTCAACACAAGAGCGGCCCGGTAAGCCGGGCTGCTCTTGCTCAACCGAGTGTTTACTTAATCAGGGCAAAGTGCTTTTGTTGCGCTTCCTCTTTGGCAATAACCTGGATTGTCTTTATGACGGCATCAGGGTTCAACGAAATCGAGGTGATGCCACATTCGACCAGCCAGCCCGCGAATTCAGGATAATCCGAGGGAGCCTGGCCACAAATCCCGATAGGTTTACCGGCTTTGTGGGCCGCTTCGATGACCTGGTAAATCATCTGGGTAACCGCCTGATTTCGTTCGTCAAACAGGTGCGCTACCGTCCCGGAGTCGCGGTCAATCCCCAGCACCAGTTGGGTCAGGTCGTTAGAGCCGATGGAGTAGCCATCAAAGACCCGCAGAAATTCACTGGCTAAAACCACGTTGGCCGGAATTTCACACATCGCGTAAACCTCAAGGCCATTTTTACCCTGGTGTAACCCATTGGCCGCCATGGTCTCGATTACCTTGCGGGCTTCCTCGACGGTTCGGCAGAAAGGTATCATGACTTTCACATTGGTCAGGCCCATCACCTCACGCACTGCCAGGAGAGCGGCGCATTCCAGGGCAAAGCCTTCAGCGTAGCGCGGGTCGTAGTACCGGGAAGCACCCCGGAAGCCGAGCATCGGGTTTTCTTCCTTTGGCTCGAATTCCGCGCCGCCCAACAGCTCGGCGTACTCGTTGGTCTTGAAATCGCTCATGCGGACAATGACCGGTTTGGGGTAAAAGGCCGCCGCAATCCGCCCGATACCTTCGCTCAACCGGCGCACAAAGTACTCTTTGGGGTCTTCTTGCCCAATCCGGGCTTTGATTTCCCGCCGCGCCTGCTTATCCTTGAGGTCGGGATAACGGGCCAGGGCCATCGGGTGAATACCGATGTGGTTGTTGATAATAAACTCCAGCCTGGCAAGGCCCACGCCTGAGTTTGGAATAAAGGAATTGGAAAAAGCTTTTTCAGGGTCGCCAACATTCATCATGACCCTGGTCCGGGTTTCGGGTAAGACCGCCGCATTTACTTTTTCGGTTGTAAAGGGCAGCAACCCGGCATAAACATGGCCTTCTTCACCTTCCGAGCAGACCACGGTTACTTCGTCGCCATCGTGGAGGGTGGAGGTACCCTGGCCCGTCCCCACGATACAGGGTAAACCCAGTTCACGGGAGACAATGGCCGCGTGGGCGGTCCGGCCACCCTGGTCGGTGATGATAGCGGCAATCTTCTTCATGGCCGGTTCCCAGTCTGGGTCGGTTCTTTCGGCTACGAGGACTTCCCCGGCCTGGACCGCTTCCAGCCCGGAGACTTCTTTGACCACCCGGACCCGGCCCTGGCCGATTTTCTCACCGACGGCCTGGCCTTTTACTAGCACCGGCCCAGGGGTAGCAGTTAGCTTATAAACCTCGGCGAAAGCCTGGCGCGATTTAGCGGAATGGACCGTTTCAGGCCGGGCCTGGACAACGAAGAATTCCCCGGTAAGGCCATCTTTAGCCCATTCAATGTCCATCGGTTGAGGCCGTCCGGCCAGCCGGGAATAATGGTCTTCTACCAGGCAGGCCCAGCGGGCCAGTTTCAGCACTTCTTCATCGGTCAGGGAGAACCTGGCGCGGTCTTTTTCGTGGACTGCCACACTCCGGGTCGGATGGGTTTCGTCGCCATAAATCAAACGGACGGCTTTTTCACCCAACCGGCGGCCAATTATCGGCTGGTGGCCGGTCTTCAAAGTGGGTTTGAAGACAATCCATTCGTCAGGGGTAGCGATACCCTGGACTATAAACTCACCCAGACCGTAGGAACTGGACACAATCACCGCGTCCCGGAACCCTGACTCGGTATCGAGCGTAAAAATTACCCCCGAACAAGCCTTATCGGAACGGACCATTGGTTGAACGCCGACCGAAAGATAAACCTGAAGCTGGTCGTAACCCAGCCGGGCCCGGTAACTGATTGCCCGGTCGGTAAAAAGGGAAGCGTAACAGCCGACGACCGCTTTGAGCAAATGCTCCGGGCCGCGCACATTCAAGAAGGTTTCCTGGGCCCCGGCAAACGAGGCATCCGGTAAATCTTCCGCCGTGGCCGAAGACCGGACCGCCAGTTCGGGCTCACGTCCCAGGCGCTGGCAAAGTTGCGTATACGAGGCCAGGATGGCCTCTTTTAGTTCCTCCGGCAAAGTGGTGGCAAGAATAGCCGTCCTGGCCTGGCTGCCCCGTTTTGCCAGTTCGTTCACATCTTCAAAGTCGAGATTGGCGAAAATTGCCCTCAGGCGACTTTCCAGGTCATTTTGTTTTAGAAATTGCCGGTAAGATTCCGCCGTTATGGCGAAGCCATCCGGGACATTAATACCCAGTGGGCGTAAATTATTAAACAATTGCCCTAAAGAAGCGTTTTTCCCACCAACTGTTGGAATGTCTTTGAGAGCAATCTGATTGAAATCAACGGTAAGGGGTTGATTTGTACTGTTCATTAAACAGCCTCCTTTCCAATTTGCAGAGTGCAAAGTGGAGCGTGTTTACCTTCTATAAAGGTAATACCGGGAGGTAAAAAACAGGGATGATAGGTAGTTAACTTTGGTTAAATCGAGAGTGCCTTCCTCTTTTGAATATTCTTTAAATAAAATAAAAGTTATGGCTTCTATTTTGTTAAATCAAGCTTAATTTCTAACCTTCCTTTGACTGCAATCTACCTTTATTTTCATCTCAAAGGTTTTAAATATAGCCGAGAAACCATAGATAGGAGGTTTCAAATATGAACAACTACGAAAATTACAACCCACAAGCCGAGGCTTACCGCCAGGCGGAGATTCGGGTTAAAGCTAAAATGGGTTTTTACTGGCACCTGGTGACTTATCTTGTAGTCAACGGGTTTTTGACTGTTATCTACCTGGTGACCAGTTGGACCGGTGGCGGTTTTTATTATCCCTGGATTATCTGGCCGATAGCCGGATGGGGGATTGGCCTGATTCTCAACTTCATGGCCGTCTACATCTTCCCCGATACCCCCGCGATGAGACAGAGAATGATGGAGAAGGAACTGGGCAATATGGGCCTGAACACCTATGACTATGCTCAACCGCAGGCCGGGTATCCCCCATATCCGTCTGAACCCGATACGGCTGACAACCCGGACAAAACCCCGGTGGCGGCTGGACCTAAATCGTAAGTAAGGAGTGTGACAATGTCCCAAACTACTTCACCTTCCGAGCAACAAAATCAATCTGCCGAACCACGCGAACAATTAGCAGTCAAAGGTGAGTATCTGTACGACAAGGTCAAAGAACTCATCCACGAAGGCAATGTTCGGCGCCTGATTATCAAACAGAACGGGCATACCATTGTGGAAATCCCGGTGACCTGGGGGGTGCTTGGAGCGCTCCTTTCCCCGACCCTGGCCGCCGTGGGCGCGATTGGCATGATGGTTTCGGACTGTACCCTGGAGATAATAAGGACCGAAACCGAGGATGCCGCACAACCTGAAAGCTGATGGCTAAAATGGCGGGTGCGAAGTGATTGTCTCACCGCACCCGGCCTTTCTATCCATGCCACTGATTCTCTCACCCAGGCCAATGGTTAACCGGCATATTTGGCCTTAGCTAAATTTTGGAAAATAGAAAGGGGTGAAATATATGGCAATCGAAAAACTTATAACGGTTGAAGAATTAAAAGATTTAGCCCGGTTTTTTGACGAGGAAGTCTGGAACAAACATAATTTTGCCGTTATAGATGAAATGTTGGACCCCGATTTTACCGAAAATAACCCCTACATTTCAGCCCCTGGACCGGCGGCGTTTAAGGATTATGTCGGCAGGTTCCTGAAGGCTTTCCCGGATACCCATTTTGTAATTGAAGACCTGTTTGGACAGGGTGACCGCGTAGCCAGGCGCTGGTGTCTCACCGCTACCCATAGCGGCTCCTTTTTCGGCGAACCACCAAGCGGTAAAACCATAAAAATTAAAGGTTTAGGGATTTACCGGTTCGTTGGGGGAATACTGGCCGAAAGCTGGACCAGCTTTGACCAGTTCGATTTGCTAAAACAACTCGGTTTAGGCATTTCGCCAATCAGAAATCATACCTTTAATTAAAATTTGCCAGGCCCGGCCAGCTATTAAGTTAGCGACTAACCGGGGTCAGGATCTTTTAAATACTACATCTTATTGTGATTATCTTATACCTGTATTTATACCTTTATTATTTATTATTATCCCCGAATCCTGGGGAGTAGACCTGCTAGCGCAGCCAAAGCTATTTGTGGTTTTGCTACCGGACAGAATTTAGGTGAAAGAGGAGAAGGTCGTCACTGAGTGGTAAACTAGGCCTGTTTTTCCTACCGACCAAAGTAGAGAACAGGAGTAGAGACCATGAGTGACAACCTTCGCCGCCATCATTCCATAAAAGCGCATTTGCTGCAACTTTATCCTGAAGCCAGCGGACGCCAAAGACAACATTTAAGTGTGCTAGCGGCCATCATTAGCGGTATTGTCGGCAGTCGCCATACCAATTTGCCGAACATAGCTGCAAAGGTGCCGACTAGCACTAAACGCGAAAGCCAGGTCAAGAATTTCTATCGCTGGCTCAAAAACGACAATCGTGACCAAGATTACCGGATAATCTTTGCCCCTTTCGCCGCTGCTTTACTAAGCAGTTTGGCCGATTGTCCACTGGTCTTAGTCATTGATGGTTCGGTTGTAGGGCAAGGTGGCATGGCCCTACTCATCAACGTTGTTTACAAAGGCCGAGCCTTGCCAATTGGTTGGCTGGTCATCAAATCCAAGAAAGGTCATCTGGCTGAGAAGTACCATATTGCTCTTCTCAAACAGGTAAAGCCACTCGTGCCACAAGATAGTCAGGTTATCTTTGTTGGTGATGGCGAGTTTGATGGGTGCCGCCTTCTTCGCCGTTTAGCCTACTATGGCTGGCAGTATGTGTGCCGTACAGCCAAGAATAGCCTGTTATGGATAGGCGACGACCGCACTAACTTTGCCGGGTTGGCGGTTGAACGCAACAGTCTGGTTAGTATCGCCGAAGCGGCTTTTAGTAAATACGAATATGGTCCAGTTTTGGCGATTGCACTGTGGCAAGCGCCTTACAAAGAGCCGATTTACCTGGTTAGCAATCTGACGTTACCTGAGGAAGCCGTGTGTTATTACCGAAAGCGATTCAGGATAGAAACCTTCTTCAGCGATACTAAAAGCCGAGGGTTTCGGCTAGATAAGAGCCATCTAAAAGAGCCTAAACGCCTGGTTCGATTACTTCTGGCAGCTTGTCTGGCTTACCTTTGGATAGTTTACCTGGGCACGGTGGCAATGGTGAAAGGCTACAACAAGATTATTCACCGCACCGAACGCTGTGATTTAAGTTTGTTCAACTTAGGTTTGAACCTGCTTGAACACTTTTTGAACCGGGATATGGCTTTACCGGCAGCTTTTATCCCGCTTGACCCACGGAGTTTTTAAATATGTCCGGTAGCAAATTTGTGGTAAATCCAGTTTTAGCCACACCCTCTATATTAACCAGGAGGTAACCTGGAAAAACGCCCGGCAATCCCCCGTAATTAAGGCAGGGCTTAAAACACGGGTGATAAAACTGGCAAACCTAAAATAGAAAGGTGATTAAAGTAAAACAAGCAGTGTGGCTTGGTGGCCTTTGAAAGGAGAGGTTCCTGATGAACATTGAAGTTACAAGAGGACCGGGTTTGAGGACTCATCTACCCTACGAAACCATGAAAGCGGTTGTTGTCGAAGAATATGGGGCGCCCCTTAAAATAAAGGAAGTGCCAAAACCGGTGGCCGGGCTGGGCGAAGTCATTGTAAAAACAATCGCCGCCGGGCTGTGCCATACCGATATTCACGCCGCCCATGGCGATTGGCCGGTCAAACCGAAATTGCCGCTTATTCCGGGCCACGAAGGAATAGGGATTGTTGAAAGCCTGGGACAAGGTGTCACCAATCTACAAGTAGGAGACCGGGTAGCCGTTCCCTGGCTGGGCTATGCCTGTGGCGAGTGCGAATACTGCAACACCGGCTGGGAAACTCTTTGCGAAAAACAGCTAAATACCGGCTATTTCATGGATGGTTCGTATGCCGAGTATGTCAGGGCTTATGCCCGGATGGTCGTTAAGGTGCCGGATGGGGTAGACTCTTTCGAGGCCGCTCCCCTGACCTGCGCCGGGGTCACTACCTACAAGGCGGTCAAGATGTCCGGGGCCAGGCCTTCGGACCTGGTGGCGGTCTTTGGGGTAGGCGGCCTGGGACACCTGGCTCTACAGTATGCCCGTATTGCCGGGGCGTCGGTAGCCGCTGTGGACCTCTATGGCGATAAATTGGAACTTGCCCGCGAACTGGGCGCTGATTACACCATCAATGCCGGTTGGAAAGACCCCATTGGGGAAATTAAAAAGCTGGGTGGGGCCGATACCGCCATTGTGCTGGCCGTATCGCCCCAGGCTTGCGAACAGGCCTACAAATCGCTGCGGCGGGGTGGCACTCTGGTGCTGGTAGGCTTACCGGCTGACAACTTTATGCAGTTACCGATTTTTGAAACCGTCCTCAATGGTATCAAAATTGTGGGCTCGATTGTCGGCACCCGCACCGACCTGGCCGAGGTGTTCGAACTTCACGCCGCCGGGAAAACTAAAGTTATCTATGAGAAGCGGAAAATTGAGACGGTTAACGAAGATTATGCCGCCGTTGAAATGGGCCTGGTAAAAGCCCGGCTCGTCTACGAGTTCTAAAGCTAAACTAACTTATCACTCTTGTCAGGAGTGGTAAGCCACGAAGGGTTTTTGACCTTAAATAAGGTCAAAAACCCCTGTTCCCGGCTATGCCCCGGCAACCCTGCCGAGCGGACCGGGTAGACCTTATCTTCTTATTTTACCTCTTTGCTTACTCTCCTATTTTGTTCACTCAACAACCCAAAAGAGGCCGGTAGAGCAGGCCGGCCTCTTTTTTTACAAGTCTTTTCTTACCGATTTGTGCTACCTAACCTCTGAAATCCAGGCGAAAAAGCAACCCGCTAAAGCACGTTTCGACGTAAGTCCGGCCAGAGAGTTGCCCGCCTTAAACGGCGACTGCCGCCCTTTCTTTCAGCAGTTGCACCAGGCTGGTCAGGGTTTTTTTGGCGTCCCCGAAAACCATCATGGTCTTTTTATCGTAGAAAAGCTCATTGTCTTCCCCGGCAAAACCAGGGTTAAGGCTGCGCTTGAGAACCACGATAGTATGCGCTTTATCCGCATCGAAAATAGGCATCCCGTAAAGCGGGCTATCCTTTTTATAACGAGCCGCCGGGTTAACCACGTCGTTAGCGCCGACCACGATTACCACGTCAGTATTAGGAAAATCGTCGTTTATCTGCTCCGGTTCGCAAAGCAAGTCATAAGGCACATTGGCCTCGGCCAAAAGCACATTCATATGCCCTGGCATCCGGCCTGCCACCGGGTGGATGGCAAAGCGCACAAGAATACCCCGCGCTATCAGGCTGGCGGATAGCTCCTGCACGACGTGCTGAGCCTGGGCTACCGCCATCCCATATCCCGGAATTATTATGACAGAGCGAGCGTTTTCAAGCATGTAGCTGACATCTTCGGGAGTATAACGGGTGACGGTCTTCGCTTCTTCCTGGCCTGTTGCAGCCTGGCCCGATGGGGCGCTGCCGACTGCCCCGAATAGCACGTTGGCAAAAGAACGGTTCATGGCCTTGCTCATCATCATGGAGAGGAAGAAACCGGAAGCGCCGTCGAGTGACCCGGCAATGATGAGCATCTTATTGTCAATGGCAAACCCGGTAGCTGCCGCCGCCAGGCCGGAATAGGAGTTTAAGAGCGCCAGGACCACCGGCATATCGGCTCCCCCTATCGGCAGCACCATCAAAATACCTACTAAAAGGGCCGCGCCTATTAGCACGTAAAAAAGCACCGTCAGTCCGGGGAAAAAGATGAGAATAATAAACAGACTGACGGTGCCAAAAAACAGGATGATATTGGATATGTTCTGAAACGGATAGACGATTGGGGCACCCTTGATAAGCTCCTGCAACTTCCCGAAAGCCATCAAACTACCCGTGACGGTAAGAGAGCCCAGCAAGACTTCAAAACCGATAACGACCATCAGGGCATTATCCACATGGGGAAGATGCTCGTTGTATTTGACGATACCGACCAGGGCCGCCGCCAGGGCCCCAAAAGAGTGGGAGAGCGCAATCCGCTGGGGCATGGCGGTCATCGGCATGAAGATAGCCATGGCCCCGCCAATCAAAGACCCAATAATAAAACCGACAATTATCCATTCAAAAGAGACTATCTCGTTCCGAAGAAGCGTCCCTACGACCGCCAGTAACATGCCTATTTCGGCCAGGAAGATACCGCGCCGGGCCGTACGGGGTGAGTTCAGGGCCATTAACCCAAGAATAAAGAGTACGGCGGCAACCAGGTAAGCCGCGTTTAGCAAATAATCGTTCACGGCTATTTATCCTCCCTCCGTTTGAACATCCTTAACATGCGGTCCGTTATCATAAAACCGCCGACCACGTTAATCGTCGCGGCTGTTACCGCGATAAAGCCGAGCAGGGTGCTTAAAAAGCCCTGGTTACTGCCGGCGGCTACCAGCGACCCGACCAGGGAAATACCAGATATGGCATTCGTGGCGGACATCAAGGGGGTATGCAGTAAAGGCGTTACCCTGGTGATAACCATGTAACCAACAAAGCCCGCCAGTATAAGAATGTAAATCGAATCAAAGATTGAGCTACTCATTTGAACCTGAACCCTCCTTTACTTCTTTTTGGCCTAGCAGGGGATTTACAACCCTTCCGGCATGCGTGGCACAACTGGCCCAGGTTATTTCGTCCGATAAGGTCAGACCCTTTGCCCCCGCTGGAAATATATGGGTGAAGAAGTTGCAAAGGTTGCGGGAATACAGAGTGCTGGCATCAACCGGCAAGGTGGCCGGGAGATTGGCGGCTCCCAAAATCGCAACATTGTGGTATTCCACCCATTTTCCCGGCTCGGCCAACTCGCAATTGCCACCCTGCTCTATTGCCAGGTCTATCACGACGGCCCCCGGTTTTAACAGGTCCAGCATTTCACGGGTGATTAACCGGGGCGCGGCCTTGCCAAAGACCTGGGCGGTACAAATCACCACGTCTATTTTCGCCAACCGGGCGGAAATTGTTTCGCGCTCCCGCGCCAGGAATTCTTCCGACTGCTGATTGGCATAACCGCTGGCTGTCTCAATTTTTGGGTCAGCCGGGAGCGCCATTTCGATAAATAAAGCGCCCAGGCTCCCGACCTGCTCTTTGACAACCGGGCGGGGGTCAAAGGCTTCTACCAGGGCACCCAACCGGTGAGCGGTGGCAATCGCCTGCAAACCACTCACCCCGGCACCCAACACCAGCACTTTAGCCGGGTAAAGTGTCCCGGCTGCCGAAGAAAGTAAAGGAAAGATACTGCCCAGGCGAGCGGCTGCGACCAGGACGGCTTTGTAACCGGCCAGGGTCGCCATCGAGCTCAGCGCGTCCATATTCTGAGTACGGGTAAGGCGGGGGATAAATTCCATGGCAAAACCGGTGATGCATTTTCGAGTGAAAATCTCGATATTATCTTTTCGGTTAAACGGGTCCAGAAAACCGATATAACTGGTGCCTTCCCGGACCAATTCCGCTTCGTGTTCTCCGGTGGTGGGGTTTAAAAAAGGTGGTTGCACTTTAAAAACCACCTCGGCCCCGGCGTAAAGGTCCGCCGCTGAATCTACTATTGTCGCCCCGGCCTGTTCGTATTGCGCGTCCGAAAACAGGGCAGCCTGCCCCGCCCCTTTCTCAATTAAAACAGTATGCTGGTCTTTAGTTAGTAAATTTACATGGGCCGGGACCAGGGCTACGCGGGTCTCGCCCGGCTGAATTTCTTTGGGGATACCAATTTTCATCGCAAAGCTCCTTCGCTTTTTGCTAAACGATAAAAACTTTCGTTGTTTTACTCGTTTTGTCCTATCTATAGTAGTAGCCTCTCTTTAAAAACCGGGTACATAATTGTGAAAGACGGGTAAAGATAATCCTCATTGTAAAAATATAAATACAATCCCAGGCAAATTGACATGTAGTTTCTTACCAGAATAACCTGGCACCCTCGCCGTTTTATCCGGTCTATTTATGATATGGCGTCATCCGAACAGCACCTGAACCAAAATGCACTAGCCAAATGATAAAAGACTTGAAATAATATACTCAATTTGACCCACTTTTAACCAGAATTTAAACCCCTTTTTGTTAAAATCCAGTGAGAAAGTTTTTACTTTAACCAGTTATCGGTTGGTTTTGGCAAAAAACCATAAATGGATATGTTTGGTGGTTGATTATCAAATTTGGATAAAGTGTATTCCAGTGACACGGTACCCTTCAGAATTTAGTAACCCCGCTATTTCTTAGACTGGCTTAGGAACAATGATGTTACGAGCTTTGCTTTGATTACAAGGTTCGGCTACAAACTTCAATGAAAGGAAGTTGGTATGAAAATCCTGGTAATTGATGATGATAAAAATTTGGTGGAGACGATTCAAATTGGTTTTCAGTTACAGTGGCAAGAGGTCGAAATCGTCACCGCCCTGGACGGCGAGCAAGGGATAAAGAAGTTCTTTGAAGAAAATCCCGATTTAATTCTCCTGGACATTATGATGCCCTATAAAGACGGATATACTGTCCTCAAAGAAATCCGGCAGACCAATGATGTACCTGTAATAATGTTAACGGCCCGTGGAGAAGAACTGGACAAGGTTAAGGGTCTGGAGCTAGGTGCTGACGATTACCTCGTCAAACCGTTCTCCTACCTGGAGCTTTTCGCGCGTATCAAAGCGGTGCTGCGCCGGATGTTGATGCCGTCACCGGCTTCTTTTACCCCTTCTTTTGTCAGCGGTGATATAACAATTAATTTTGACAACCGGGAGGTGACCAAAAACGGCCAGATCATAAAAATGACTCCGACCGAATACAACCTGCTTTTCCTGATGGCCCGGAATGTCGGTCACGTCCTCACTTTCGAGCATTTGCTCAATAAAATCTGGGGGCCGGAATACCGCGACCAGTTCGATTATCTTAAGACTTATATCAGCCGTCTGCGCAAAAAGCTGGAAGATAACCCGGAACACCCGCGCCTGATTCAGACCGAACGGGGTCTGGGTTACCGGTTGATGAAACTGGCCCAGCCGATCTCTTTGCAGTCCTGAGCAACCTACCCGTCTAAACCGGAAAGCCAGCGCCATAGTAGGGGGCTGGCTTCGCCGGGCAAGACGAGGAATTTGCAGAATAGCCGCGCCATCCCGGTAAAATTTGAATTAATATATAAAAAGTCAAAAATTGGTCAGAATTTTTACCAGGATTTTAACCTTTATTTAGTATAATCACATTACTCCCTCCAATATGAACAATTCTTTGAGATTGGCCCTGGTCTCTGTCAGGGTAAGTTGGAGGATTGAATAAACCTATTATTGGTTTCCACCGGTGGCTGTAAACCAGCGTCGCTTTACGTGCCACCTTAAAGTAGCTCCATCGCAAATCACACTCAATTTCATTTACAAAGGCCGGTTGTGACCGGCCTTTGCATTTTTATAAGCCACTTGTTAAACAGGTAAGTTTCAACAAGCTTTAACCCGTTTATACCCGAAAATAAATCTCCCCGGTCAACAATTAATCGAATAGACCCGCCTTAACAGCACCATTGTTAGGATTCGACGGTTACTTCAACTGCTATTCCAGGGCCGTAATAGAAAAAGGTAATTGCGAATGACTGAAACAATCGAGCAAACAATCCAGGAAAAAGGTTTGACTAACCAGGAGGTAGCTCAGAGGCTCCAGCAAGGCTATAACGAGTTACCTTCAAGCAAACCGAGGGGCATTTTAGCGATTAGCCTGGATGTCCTGCGGGAACCGATGTTTATTCTGCTGCTCGCCGGAGGCGGTATTTACCTGATTTTAGGCGATACCAGGGAAGCCCTGATGCTTTTAGGTTTTGTTGTCCTGATTATTGGTATCACCGTTTTCCAGGAGCAAAAAACCGAGCACACCCTGGACGCCTTACGAGACCTATCCAGCCCGCGGGCCCTGGTTGTCCGGGAAGGACACCAGCAGCGTATTCCAGGCCGGGAAGTCGTGGTCGGGGACATTTTACTCCTGGCCGAAGGGGACCGCGTTCCCGCCGACGCGCTTGTCCTTAGTTCGTTAAATTTAACTACCGATGAGTCTATTCTGACCGGCGAGTCGGTGCCGGTCCGTAAAATAGGCTGGCCGGGCAAAGAAAATCCTGCCGTTAGCGGGCGTCCCGGTGGGGACGATTTACCCCTGGTCTTTTCGGGTACCCTGGTCGTACAGGGGCGCGGCCTGGCCCGCGTGACGGCTACAGGACCGGCAACCGAACTCGGTCGCATCGGGCGCAGTTTACAAACCTTAAAATCAGAAAAAACTCAACTCCAAAAAGAAACTCGCCACCTGGTTATATTGTTCGCGGTAGTCGGCTTTGCCATGTGCTGCCTGTTGTTTATAGGTTTCGGGCTGACCCAGGGCAACTGGTTAGAAGGATTACTGGCCGGGATAACCCTGGCTATGGCGATTTTGCCGGACGAATTCCCGGTGGTCCTGACTATCTTCCTGGCGCTTGGGGCCTGGCGAATTTCTCAGAGCAAGGTTTTGACCCGCCGTATCCCGGCCATCGAAACGCTTGGAGCCGCTACCGTTTTATGTGTGGATAAAACCGGGACCCTGACCCAGAACGAGATGGCGCTTAGCTATCTCTATTGCGACGGAATAGCCATCTCCCTTGCCGAAATCAATTTAGAAAACTACACCGACCTGCCCGGTCCTTTTTTAACTCTCACCGAAACGGCCATGCTCGCCAGCCACCCGGACGGTTTTGACCCTATGGAACGGGCTATCCGCAAATTTGGTACGGCTATTTTCGACCAGAAAGGTGATAGCAACGTGAAGCAGCCAGGCACTCTTCACGCCGGTTGGAAATTGAACCGGGAATATCCCCTTACACCTGAACTGTTAGCGATGTCCCTGGCCTGGAAAGTGCCGGGGGAGGGCGGCTATCGCATCGCGGCTAAAGGCGCCCCCGAAGCTATCGCGACTTTATGCCGGCTTGACCCGGCCCAAAGAACCGGCCTGCTGGACCAGGTACACGTAATGGCAAACCTGGGTTTGCGGGTGCTGGGAGTGGCGCGGGCATTTTTAGGGGGTGACGAGCTTCCAGGCAATCAAGGAGAATTCACTTTCGAACTGGTCGGACTGATCGGCCTGATAGACCCGGTCCGGCCAGCGGTCCCAGCAGCCCTGGAAGAATGCCGGACCGCCGGTATCCGGGTAATTATGATTACGGGAGACTTTCCGACCACGGCCCTGGCAATTGCCCGGCAAATCGGCCTCGATTCACCCGGTGGGGTACTAACCGGCACGCAACTGGCCGAAACCGATGACGAAAAATTAAAAGAGATTATCAAGGATGTAAACATCTTCGCCAGGGTCACCCCCGAACAAAAGTTACGCCTGGTCGAAGCCTTAAAGGCCACCGGGGAAATAGTGGCTATGACCGGGGACGGCGTAAACGACGCGCCTGCGCTAAAATCCGCCCATATCGGTATCGCCATGGGTGGCCGGGGGACCGATGTAGCCAGGGAGGCAGCGGCCCTGGTTTTGTTGGATGACGATTTCTCTTCAATTGTAAGCGCGGTAAAACTGGGGCGGCGTATTTTTGATAATTTAAGAAAGGCGATGGTCTATATCCTGGCCGTCCACGTGCCGATTGCCGGGATGTCACTGATACCCGTATTTTTCAACTGGCCGCTGGTCCTGCTGCCGGTCCATATTGCATTTCTCCACCTGATTATTGACCCGGCCTGTTCGGTCGTTTTTGAGATGGAACCCACCGAAGCCGATATTATGCGCAGGCCGCCGCGTGGCGCATCGGAGAAGTTGTTTAATCGCAAGACCGTTGGATTTAGCCTGCTACAGGGCCTTTCAAGCCTGGTTATATTACTGGCTATTTTTACCATGGCTTATTACCGGGGTGAAGGCGAATTGGACGCGCGGGCCCTCACTTTTACCACCCTGATAATTGCTAACCTGGGTCTAATCCTTACCAATCGCTCCTGGTATAACACGGCCCTGGCTTCGCTGCGGATACCAAATGCGGCCCTCTGGTGGGTTATAAGCGGAGCCCTGGTCTTTCTCGGCCTGGTCCTTTACGTGCCTTTCCTGAGAAATTTATTCCATTTCTCTTACTTACACCCGCTCGACCTGGGGATTTGCCTGGGCAGTGGACTGCTGGGGATTGCCTGGTTTGAGATCCTTAAAGCCCTGCGAAAAGTCAGGAGCTAAACCGGCTAACAGGGAAGAATAAATCAGACCCACTCACCATGCTCGACTCTTTCCATCAGGTTCAGCCGCTGGAAGTAATCAAGGGTCGCCTGCCGGATTGGCACCTCTTTACCCAGGCGGGTTTCCAACCGTTGCTGGTTCTCCAGGATTTCCAACCAGCCTCTTTCGGCTTCGTGGTAGCTACTCCAGGGATGCCCCGTGAGGCGGGCTAATAACGAGGCAAATAATTTACTTTGAAAATTGGAAAATAATGGGGTAAAGGCCGCTTTCTGGCGGAAAGTTGCCCTGATTATATCGCCAAAATTAAAACCGGCTTCTATCAGAGGGCGTAGCCCGGGCACGAAACGGCGGACAAAGCTACTTAAAAAAGTAATATTGGCTTCCGGCCAATTATTTAGCCGGGTGGGTAGGGGCTCTTCAGTCTGGAAACACCACTCGCGGATAAACTTATGAGCAGGGCCTTCAAAATACTGCTTTGCGGCAAGCTTCAAACAAATCTTTTCACCGGTTGCTCGTTCCTGGCCGAGTTTGTACTCAATTATACCCTGCCAGAGAAAGCGGGATAGGTTATCCGGGTAATAGCGCCCGGTTACACGGTGGAGTTGGTCGCGATAATAATGAGGGTTTTGCTGGGGGTCGGTTGTATAAGCAAAATTCCGTACATCCTCAAACCCGACCGGGCCTCCGCTGCTGGATTCGACATCCATTATCCCGTAACCAAGTCTATCCAGCAGAGCCTTGTCCTTATAAATCTCAGGAGCATAAAATTTTTTGGGCGGTTTTTCTGATTCGCTCATAACCAGGCCCCTTCTGGTTGCTCACCGGACGAAATTACAGGTTTAGCTCGGTTTGCAATCGGAATACTTATTACCAGGAGAATTTGCAAGCGCGGGTAAATCGGAGAAAAATAAACCCGAAATAATAGAATACAGCCCTTTGCTCCATTTCCTGCCCGGAGCAAATACCATCCTTACGGCCAGCCTGGGCCGTGCCGGACCGGTACTACCCAGGCTGACCGCAAAACTATTAATCACGGGACCAGACTAAGCTGGTTTCACGGGGGTTGGGGTCCAGTCCCTCGTTAAACCTGGCTATAACGGCCCCAGGGCCTCAGCCTAAGAAAAGCAAAAGTTATTATTACCAGTCATCGCGATAGGCTTCCGCCTCAACCGAATAATTAAGCACAAGTTCCGAACAGAAATCCGCGATAATAGGCTTTACCAGCTCTTCATAAGAAGAAAAAGCCATTTTCACGGTGACTTTATGGGTGCCAGCCTGGAAGACAAAAAATTCTTGACTGGCCAGCGAACGGTCAACGTAAACCGGCAAATTGTAGAAGTTGCCAAAAGGAGGCATTGCCCCCGGTTCACAATCGCTAAAAATATGCTGGAACTCCCATTCCTCGGCCAGTCGAACCACATGAGCACTCAAAATATCGGCCAACCTGGTCAGGTCAACACGATTCTTTGCGCTAATGACGGTCATAACCATTTCCCCATCAGCTACAACCATAACTACTTTAGCCATAAGCTGCGGAGGGATATGTTCGCTCCCGGCTACTTCTTTGGCCGTATAAGCTTTGGGGTGATGTTTTAGCAAATAGGGTACATCCTTATCCCGCAGGTAAGCTTCCAATCTTTCTAAAGCTTTCATAAGGTTTCTCCTTTTGTCTACCTGGTGCAAGTAACCGGCCCGGTTCTTTTAGTCAATCTCAAAGCCTTTTGCTTGCCGCAATTTAAGAGGAAAATAAACCATTTGCCAACAGCGGGTCTACCTCCCATTTCCAGGGTACACTTTATTGCTGTATTTCCGGGTGCATATCGGTGGAGATTATGTGAAAACCGGCTTCATTGCTCAGACCCAACGAAACCGTTACCTAATATTTTTTGCAGTAAACGTATTTTATAACCAGGAAGTTAAATAATATTTTTTGAACTGGCACTGGTTTTACCAGTTTGACGTGCCCACGCGCTGGTGCGTGGGTAGTAGATAACCAACTCAAAGGAGATAACCTATGCTTTACAAATCACCCGGAGAAGCCGGGAGCAAGGTTTCACTTAAAGAGCACTACGAAAACTTTATTAACGGAGAGTGGGTTGCCCCTACAAAAGGCCAATATCGCGAGAACGTAACACCTATTACGGGACAGCCTTTCTGCCAGTCAGCCTATTCAACCGCCGAAGACATCGAGCTGGCGGTCGACGCCGCCGACGCCGCTAAAGAAGCCTGGGGCCATACTTCGCCTGCCGACCGGGCCAGGGTGCTAAATGCAATCGCCGACCGGCTGGAAGCCAATCTCGAAATGCTGGCCGTCGCCGAGACCTTCGATAACGGCAAGCCGGTCCGGGAAACCCTCGGCGCCGACCTTCCCCTGGCGATTGACCATTTCCGCTACTTTGCCGGTTGCGCCCGCGCCATGGAAGGGACTATCAGCGAAATTGACAAAGATACCATCGCTTACCATTTCCACGAACCACTCGGCGTGGTTGGCCAGATTATTCCCTTTAACTTCCCACTCCTGATGGCCGCCTGGAAGATCGCCCCGGCCCTGGCTGCCGGTAACTGTGTGGTGGTTAAACCGGCCAGCCCGACGCCCTGGTCCATCATGAAGATGATGGAAGTAATCGGAGAAGTAGTACCGCCCGGCGTAATCAACGTCGTAACCGGGCCGGGAGCCGAGATTGGGCAAGCCCTGGCCCTCAACAAACGTATCTCTAAGATTGCTTTTACCGGCGAAACCACCACCGGCAAGCTTATTATGCAGTATGCCGCCCAGCGGTTAATTCCTTCCACCACCGAGTTAGGGGGTAAATCTCCCAATATTTTCTTTGAAGATGTCTTCGCCAGGGATGACGATTTCCTGGATAAAACTATTGAAGGTATGGTAATGTTTGCTTTCAATAAAGGCGAAGTCTGCACCTGTCCTTCCCGTGCCCTTGTCCAGGAATCAATTTACAAGCCTTTCATGGAACGAGTGTTGGACCGGGTTGAGCGCATCAAGTTAGGGAACTCGCTCGATACCGAAACGATGATGGGGCCGCAGGTTTCTACCAGCCAGCTTCAGAAAATCGCCCACTATGTTGATATTGGCCTTAAAGAAGGTGCCCAACTGCTCATTGGGGGTGGGCAACCCCGTCTTCACGGGGACCTGGCCGGTGGCTATTTCTTCAAGCCAACCATTATGAAAGGCACCAACGACATGCGGATTTTCCAGGAGGAAATCTTTGGTCCGGTGCTGGCCCTGACCACTTTCAAGGATGAAGAGGAAGCATTGCACATCGCCAATGACACTCATTACGGTCTGGGAGCCGGAGTTTGGACCCGTAACATTGATACAGCCTATCGGATGGGTCGCGAAATTAAAGCGGGCCGGGTCTGGACCAACTGCTACCACAAATATCCTGCCCACGCGGCCTTTGGTGGTTACAAAGATTCCGGGGTTGGCCGGGAGAACCACAAGATGATGTTGGAGCATTACAGCCAGACCAAGTGTTTATTGGTCAACTATTCTCCTAAAAAGCAGGGCTTCTTCTAAAAAGGTGGTTCCTTAACCGGGAATACCTGAACCAGCCTGGAGAAACCCAGGGTTTTTCCCGCTCCACGGCTGAAACCGCCACCTCTTTTCCAGATTAAACTTTCAGGTTTGGAAGGAAAAAGAGGTGGCGGTTTGCATTTTCATTTTGGTTTCAGTTAACACCGGGAAAGCCTCGAATTTAACGCCATTTTCCAACCACTCCTCTCCTATAGATGCTATGACAGGCAGGAGTTGAAATACCGGCAATTTCGAGGGGGGAAGTAATTTCAGGGGAAATAGATAGATTGTGTTTAGCAGGCCCCTTGGTTTGGACGAAACCCAAAACTATTAAACCAGGCCTGCCTGCACGGCATAAAGAGCAAGTTGGGCGCGACTTTGTAAGTTTAGTTTTGACATGATTTTGCTGACGTGGGTTTTGACAGTACCATCACTTAAACCCATTTCCCTGGCAATTTCTTTGTTCGCCTTACCCCTGGCAACAAGCTTCAATACTTCGGCTTCTCGCAAGGTTAGATTTTGCAAACTATTTGGTCGTTTGGCCGGACCGGCCAATAGCAAAGCAGCCTCCGGTGACATGAAAAACTGGCCTGACTTAGCGGCCTTAATAGTCTGGCATAAACCTTTTTGATCGATTGTTTTCAGGAGAAACCCATCAGCCTTAAAACTTACAGCCTTGTTAACAATCCCAAAGTCGAGTTTCCCGGTTAGCATGAGAATTTTTGTAGCCGGTAATTCACGCTTTAGAAGGATGGTAGCTTCCAGCCCATCCATCTTGGGCATAAATATATCCATTAATATAACTTCAGGTCGCAATTTGCGGGCTTTTTGGATAGCTTCCTGGCCGTCCTGGGCGGTACCGATTACCTCTATTTCACCATCTTCTAAAAGAAAAGTTTCAAGTCCCTGGAGTACCACACTTTCATCATCTACGATCAGGGTTTTAACCATAACCACTATAACCTTGTCTACTTTTTCAGTTATTTACTATAAGAAAACAGTTATTTCGTTTATCTTTAACACGTTTTGAATTATGCAGGCCTTTTCTAACCATCAATTCCGGCAAAATCCCCTTCCAGGGGTAACGAAAAGATGAAAGTTGTTCCTTTTCCAGGCATCGATTCTACTGCAAGAGTGCCTCCGTGGGCAAGGGCTATTTGTCGGGCAAGATAGAGCCCTAACCCCAGACCGGTTGAACCGGGGGTCTTTACAAACCGCTTAAAAAGGTGGGGTAATACTTCCGGGTCAATACCCCGGCCTTTATCGCCCACGGTAAGAACGGCCCAGGTCGTGTTTGCCTGTGTCGCGGTGGTAACAATTAACTCAACAGGTTTATTGGTCGGGGAGAAATTAAGCGCGTTTGTAAGGAGATTTTCAATTGCCTGTCTCAAGCGCCGGGGGTCAGCCGAAAGGTATAACTCGGAGGGGGCCACAACCTGGACCGGATTGGTTACGGTACTAAAGGTATTGGCTATTTCTTTGACGAGCCCTACTACATCAAAGAGTTCTTTATCTATATAGAAGGGACCGGATTCTAAGCGGCTAACGTCCAGGAGATCCTCAACCATCCGGTTTAGCTGGTTGAAGACATTATCCACACTGTCAATATCGCCCTCGTTAATTTCCCAGGGGTCAGGCGGTTTACCTTTAACAGCATCTTTGCGCCGCAGGACTTTTCTTTTCAAAATACCGAGATGCCCGGCCACAATAGCAAAATAGTTGCGCAAATCGTGGGCTATGATAGTGACCAGTTCTTCAGCGGTGGCGCGCCGGGCTTCCTCACTGGCTTCATAAACCACCTGGCGGGTAAGTTCCGCCCGGTGTAAAATTATACTGATCCAACCGGCCACCGCTTCCAAAAAATGTAAATCGGCCCGGGTGAACGCTTCAGGTATCAGCGTTGTAACCTCAACTATACCCCGGAGTTGTCCTTTTACATACAGGGGGACGGCTATAACCGAATGGATGCCCAACCCTTCTACGATACCCACCAGTTCTTCCGGGTCCCGTTCAGCATGACCGGTTATAAAGGTTTCCTCATTGAGGAAGGTTAGAACAGTCCGGCCCCCGTTCTCTATAAGGAGAAAATCGAGGCCCAGTTCTTTTTGTTTATCACCGGTGGGGGTCTGGCTTACCCCTAACGAAACCAGCGCTTCCTGGCTGGCATCGTATAAGAAAACATCGACCTTATCCGCTTTCAGGGCGTCAGCCACAAGGTTGCTGGCCTGGGTCAACGCTTCTGTAACATCAATTGTTTCTATTGCCAGCAGCCCTTCCAGGGCTACTAAACGAATATTTTGTTCAGGAAAATCTGCCTTATTGGGTCGGAAACCAAAAGAGCGACCCTGCTGGTCGGTAGAAGGGTCATTCAGGGTATTTTCAGGGGTTCGGTTATTTAATTCATCTGACATATTATCTAAAGGTAGCAGGGCTGAAATTAACCCAAATTTTCACCTTTTCTTTTTTGAACGCCTTTACAGGGTGATTTCAGCAAAAAGAAACGGTACCAGGCTCATTGAATAAAATCCCGGTAGCGACATTGATACCGGGCTTAATATATAGGAATAAAAATCCATCCCTCAAACAAAGGATTATATACACCTTGTTTAATCATTATCAATGGTCTTTTGTCTAAGTACTTTAACTGACTATCCACCCTTCTATGAATGTTTTATGCTTACCATTCCTCGTTTTAAAAACCTTTTAAGAGAAAGAATTTAGGGCGAGCAGGATAAAAAAACGATTTTTTCTGTAGACTGTCCCCGTCAGAAACCCCTAGTCTTGCACTCGCATAGACTTTGAATTCTTATTTACACTTGACGCAAAAACAGCCAGGGCGATGACAAACTGTTCGTTTTGCTCGAAAATGCTGACATGACCGGAAGGTTGCATAACTGCCAGTTGTGAGCCAGAAATCTGGTTGTGCATAAACTGGCTTGCTTCCGGGATGCATCCCCGGTCGTGATTGGCCGCCACAACCAGGGTCGGTACATTAATCTGGGGCAGCACCTGCGTATTATCGTGGTGAAACATTGCCAACATTTGTCTCGCCAGGACCGCCGGGGAACATAACGGCTGGCAAACCGTCATAAATTCAAGCTGCCCCCGTGTTTGCTTCCCACTGAACGAGGAAAACCGGGAGGCGATATGGGCAGTCCCATTCAGATAACTCAGCCAGCTCATTAACCAGACCAGCGGCGATAATCCAACCACCAGGTACAAAATCGGTTCAAGGAGCGGTTTCTGGACCGCCCGCAAAAATCCCCTGGCCGTTGCCGTGTTTACCGGGTTCAGGTAGGTTGTATTTACTAAACCAAGCCCGGCTACTTTCTGGCCTAAATGCTGGGGGAAAAGACGGCAGAACGTAAGGGTAATCATTCCACCCATACTATGCCCGACCAGGATGGCCGGTTTGGTTGCCAGGCCCAAAACCGCTTCAAGGTCGCCGGCCATTGCTTCAAGGGAATAATCCCGGTTGGGCGCACGGCTGGATTTTCCCAATCCTCGCACATCCCACAATATCAGGCGGAAGCGGTCAGCCAGGTGGTTTTTGACGTAATACCAGTCAGAGTTAACGGTTGCAATGCCATGGGTTAAAACCAGGGGCGGGGCATCGGCAGGGCCGAGAAACTCGACATATAGCTCGGTGCCGTCTGGTCGTTTAAGACGCATATTCTCAGGTGATTCGGTAAATTTTGGTTCATCTTTCCCACTGTGACCGCCCAGTAACAGCAGGACTAAATAGCGCCCGAAGAAGGTAAAAAGAAGCATCACGATACCGGCAATCAAAAAGCCGATAGTCAGGGTTCCATAAACCCAGCCGATAACCAACCAGCCCCCAACTCCAAGCAAAGCTACCGATACCAAATTCACCAGTAACAATACCAGGGGGGCTAAAGGCAACATGAACATAGGTTAAAACTTTCTGTTTTATAATTAAAAATTAAATGCTGTTTTATAGCCGAAAGAATCCATCCTCAACCACCCGCTAACCGGCGCAAGGGCGCAAGTGTTCCCGATAAGCCACACAATAAAATAAGCAAGCAAGTTGCCAGTAAACCACCTTTAGCAAATAAATAAACTAAAGTATTAGACACCAAGACTGTTCCGGGCGGTTAATGTGTGAAATTAATTGAAAGAAGCTTGAATTGGAGAAAAAAGGGGCTATTCCAGCCGCTCGGTTGGCACGACAAAGTTAAAGGTCTCGCCGTGATTGAGATAGTGAACCTGCTTTTCTAACCCGGCAGCCCGGACCCTTTCCTTAAAATCGGCCAGGGAAGACTTAAAGACCGGGTAGTCATTGTAGTGAATGGGTATAGCCGTCCGGGGCTGGATGAGCTTTACCACCCTCTGGCGCCCGTCCATTGTCAGCATCAAACCCATAATCCGGGTGCCGCCAAGGTGCAGCAGGGCAATATCTATTTCAGGGTAGCGCCGGGGAATTTCGCGTAAGTCCTCATAAAGGAGGGTATCTCCGGTTATATATAACCTTAACAGGGGGGTTTTGTTACCACTGCTAAATTCCAGCAAACTGCCCATCACCGGGGGTAAAGCCAGGGTCAAAAGCCCCGGACCATGCCGCCCTGGCAGCGCGGTAATTTTTAAGGTTGCATTGCCTTTGGTTGCCGGCAAAGTCTCCCAGGTTTCAAGAACGATGATATGTTCAAACCCTTTAGCCTTTAAGGCTTTAGCGGCAGCCGAATTGGTCACAATCGGCAATCTTTTATTTAATTTTTGCTGTACTACCGGGTCGAAATGGTCGCCGTGATAATGGGATAGGATGACCAGGTCCAGTGGTAGAATGCCAGCAGGTTGTTTCTTTGTTAGCCTGCCAGTTTATCAAAAAAGCTAACCCGGCAGGCTAACTTAAAGAGCCTGGACTTAGATTTAGTCCAGCAACTCTTTTTCTACTTTCGGCTGGCGCAGCAGAATGACCGAGCGGGGTAAAAGCTCGAAAATTTCACCGCAACCGGCACTCCTTTTAGCGCCATCATCGGTTTTGAGCGATCCGGAAGGTGTAGGGAAATTTGTATCAATTATTACCTCCCAGGCCGGTTCGGCCGGTTTGCCCGGCAATACAAAGGGCAGGGTTTCCCAGTAGCCGTTAAAAAGGAGAAGCACGACATCATCTTTGATGCGCTCCCCATGTGCGGTGAACTCATCGAGCATGGCCTGTCCATTGAGCAGCATTCCGATACTGCGGACGTAAGCGGCGTTCCATTCTTCTTCGGTCATGTCCTGACCGTCCGCCCTGATCCAGCGAATATCGCTGACACCGCTACCCCGAATACTCCGGCCCTGAAAGAACTTGCGTTTGTGCAGGACCGGAAACTCTTTGCGCAGGCGGATTAGCCAGCGGCTAAACTCAAACAGGTTGTGGTTTTCTTCGTTCCAGTTCCAATCGAACCAGCTAATCTCGTTATCCTGGCAGTAGGCATTATTATTCCCCCGCTGGCTGCGCCCGAACTCGTCGCCGCCGCAAATCATCGGGACGCCCTGGCTCAGGAGGAGAGTGGCTAAAAAATTGCGCTTTTGCTTCTCGCGCAACTCTATAACTGCCGGGTCATCGGTTGGTCCCTCCGCCCCACAGTTCCAGCTATTGTTATTGCTTTCCCCGTCATTGTTGTCCTCACCGTTTGCCTCGTTATGTTTTTCGTTGTAGCTGACGAGGTCGTTCAGGGTAAAACCGTCATGAGCTACCACGAAGTTAACGCTGGCGTAAGGGCTCCGGCCATTATGCTGGTAGAGGTCGCTCGAACCGCTAAGCCGGTAGGCTAACTCGGCCACCTGGCTTTCGTCACCTTTCCAGAATTTGCGGACGGCATCGCGGTATTTGCCATTCCATTCGGCCCAACCTACCGGGAAGTTGCCGACCTGGTAGCCGCCTTCCCCGATGTCCCACGGTTCGGCGATAAGTTTGACCTGCGAAATAATCGGGTCTTGATGAATTATGTCAAGAAAGCTTGAAAGCTTGCCGACCTCGTGCAGGCCCCGCGCCAGGGTTGCCGCCAGGTCAAAGCGGAACCCGTCCACGTGCATCTCGGTTATCCAGTAGCGCAGGCTATCCATTACCAGTTGCAAGGTCCGCGATTGCAGCATATTGAGGCTGTTACCGGTGCCGGTATAGTCAAAATAGTAGCGGGGGTTATCCGCCACCAGCCGGTAATAAGTGGGGTTATCAATACCCTTGAAAGATAGAAAAGGTCCGTACTGGTTGCCTTCGGCGGTATGGTTATAAACCACGTCCAGGATTACCTCGATACCGGCGGCGTGCAACGTCTTAACCATGGCCTTGAACTCGCGGACCTGCTCTCCCAGCTTGCCACTGGAAGCATATTCGGAGTGAGGGGCAAAGAACCCGATAGTGTTATAGCCCCAATAGTTCGAAAGACCCTTGTCCACCAGCGTTTTGTCGCTGACAAAATGCTGGATTGGCAGTAATTCCACGGCGGTTATACCAAGTTGTTGGAAATAGTTAATTGCCGCTGGAGAAGCCAAGCCTTCGTAAGTGCCCCGCAACTCCTGGGCAACCCCAGGATGTTGCTGCGTAAAACCTTTGACATGGACCTCGTAGATTACCGACTCGTGGAAAGGAATATCAGGACATTTATCATCGCCCCAGTCAAAGGCCGAATCAATGACCACCGAGCGAGGCATACTGGCTGTATTATCCTGCTCGTCCCTCTGGGCATCCCGGTTGGGGTCGTTGGACGTAACCGGGTAGCCGAACATAGCATTGCTCCAGTTGATGGGGCCGCTGATGGCCTTGGCATAAGGGTCCAGCAGTAGTTTAGCCGGGTTAAAGAAGAGCCCCACTTCCGGTTCAAAAGGCCCCGAAACCCGGTAGCCGTAAAGCTGGCCCGGTTTAACGTTGGGCAAATAGCAGTGGTAGACATAATCGGTTTGTTCGGTTACGGGGATGCGGGCAATCTCTTTTTGAATATCATCTTTATCGAAAAGGCATAGTTCGACCCCGGTAGCGTTCTGGCTAAAGATAGCAAAATTAGTCCCTTTTCCGTCCCAGGTAGCGCCGAGCGGATAGGGCTTTCCAGGCCATGCGTTCATTTATTTTATTTCTCCCAAATTCACAGGTTGCTTGCTTAAGCAACTAAACCATCATTCAAAAAATATCACCCAAAGTATCACAATATTATAAGAAAATTTTAGCCAGGTTCCTCTGGCAAAAGGAAACTTTTTAAGGTACTGAAATAAGGCTTATGCAGGTCTTCCTCCTTCTTTTTTCTTCTCCTTCTCAACTCATCACCCGCCAAAAGAGGGGTCTTTATCTTTTATTAGGTGGTTTGCCCCTTCCTAAAATTCAACTACTTGGAAGGCCAACGTTCGGAGCGCCGGGTGATTTCCGATAAATTCCGGTAGAGATGCACATCATCGAGGGCTTCGGTTTGAAAACGCCAGCCCCAGTTACCCTCTGCCTGGCCCGGCTGGTTAATCCGGCTTTCACTGCCCAGTCCCAACAGGTCTTGCAGAGGCACTACTACCTGCCGGGCTACCGAGTTGGATGCCAGGGCTACCAGGCGACATGCCAACTGAGAGGGGGTAGCAACGTGGTGATTTGAGGCGGGTTTGGCCTGGGAGGGCTCAAGGCTATCCAGGTAGTCGAACACCTTTTCTCGCGCGGCTTCATTGAGGGAAGCGAACCAACCGGCAGCGGTATCGGTATCGTGATTGCCGGTGTACATCACAGTATTTTTGCCAATATTCTCCGGCAGGTAAGGATTGGTGGGGTCAAACTCATCACCGTTTCCAAAAGCAAACAACAACACTGCCATCCCTGGAAAGCCGGTCTTCTGGCGCAGGTCTTCGACTTCGGGAGTAACGGTTCCGAGGTCTTCCGCGATAAATTCGAGGTTTCCCAGCTTTTCCCGAACTTTCTGGAAAAAGCGAAGCCCTGGACCTTTAACCCATTTTCCATTGGTGGCAACTTGCTCGTCGTTTACCGGAATTTCCCAGTAAGCTTCAAAACCCCGGAAATGGTCCAACCGTACAACATCTACCATCTTGAAGGATTGCCGGAGCCGGTCCAGCCACCATCTATAATCATCTTTTTCAAGACTTTCCCAGCGGTAAAGCGGATTGCCCCAGTACTGGCCGGTCTCGCTGAAGTCGTCGGGCGGTGTCCCGGAAACAACGATTGGCCGGTTGCTTTTATCCAGTAAGAAAAGGTCAGGATGGGCCCAGACATCGGCGCTGTCGTAGGCCACGAAGATTGGGACATCCCCGATTATTTGAATATGTCTATCGTTTGCGTAGGTTTTTAGAGATAGCCACTGGCGAAAGAACAGGAATTGAATATATTTTTGAAGGGCTATTTCATCCGCCAGCTTTTCTTTCCAGCAAGTTAAAACCTCATTTTCGCGTTTGCTTAACCCTTCCTCCCATTCCGACCAGCTTTTTCCGGCGTGAGCTTTTTTAGCGGCAACGAAAAAGGCGTAATCTTCTAGCCAGAAGGCATTTTCAGCCTCAAATGCCGCGATTTGTTTCTTTAAGACTTTATCCCCACCCTCAATCCGGGCCTTAAACCTCTCAAAAGACCTGCTGAATAGCTGGTTCTTCCACTCGCTTACCCGGTCGTAATCAACCCGGTCAGCCGGGAATTCAGGCACATTATTTAAATCTTCCTCACGCAACAATTCTTCCCCGGCCAGGATTTCCGGGTCAATCAGTAGCGGGTTTCCGGCAAAAGCGGAAGCGGCGGCATAGGGTGAATTACCATAACCGGTCGGATTCAGGGGTAAAATTTGCCAGAGAGTTTGCCCGGTCTTTTCCAGGAAATCTACAAAACGATAAGCTTGCGTTCCAAAGTCACCGATACCATAAGGTCCAGGAAAACTGGTGGGATGCAGCAAAACTCCGGCTGCTCGTTTAGAATTCATTAGCAAAGACTCTCCTCATTTTAAATATCTAATCGTTTCCTTGTTAGTTTTATTCATAGCTTGAGCAATTTCTTAACCTACCAGGGCTTTTTTAGGTGGATGTTCGTCTAATTATTTAGTCTGAACTGAAAGTCTATAGTAATTAATTAACCCGCCTATAAGTTGTTAACATGGATTTTTCATGCCAATTGCTTGTAGAAACTTACCTTTTATATAAATCTCTAATTTACCCTAAATGTGCCATTATATCTTGAATTGACTTTCCTACTCATAATAATAAAGATGGATTTTGACTGAAACATTTATCTGGCTAAGAGAGGAAACTTTCAGGTAAAGGTTACACAGGTGAAATTTTATGGATCAGGCAGGTTTTAATTATATATTCCAATTTTTATAGATAATAACCCTACAATTTTGGAAAATAGATTGACAAAGAGCAGAGTTTTGCTATTATAAACGTAATTAGATCTAACAAATTTAGAAACGTCGTTGTTTCATCCTCGATTTGCCTTTAACGCTCTCACTCTATCATCTTAACCAAATAGATCCTAATGGCTACTATCCATGGTCCAAGGCTTTACCTGGCAAAGAAGCTATGCAGTCTAATGGTTTTAAAAACAGGCGCATACTCGTCCTTGACGATGACATTCCAGGCCAGGTCACCCATAAAGTTCTAAAAGCCCTGGATAATTCAAATCGAATCCGAATTTTACGCTTTTTGTCGAACCGGATTGCCAGCATCAGTGAAATAGCCGCAGCCCTAGACATTCCGCTTTCTTCGACCGCTTTGCACGTAGAGATTCTTGAAGAAAGCAGGCTTGTCCGAACTGAATTCGAACCGGCCAGCCGGGGTCTCCAGAAGATTTGCAGCCGGATGGTCGACCAGGTAATACTCGACTTACCGCTGCTAGATGAGGGTGGTGAGCATAGGGCCGAATACAGTATGCCTGTCGGGGCGTACGTGGATTGCCTGATCCAGCCAACCTGTGGGATTTTGAGCGATACCGGTATTATCGGGATGCTCGACGACCCCACCTCGTTTTACGAACCGGAGCACTATAAGGCGCAACTGCTCTGGTTTCACCAGGGGTACGTGGAATACCGCTTTCCAAACCGGATGCCGAAAGACAATATCCCTTCGATAATCCGGCTGAGCATGGAGGTCTGTTCGGAAGCGCCGCTCTACAACCTGAACTGGCCTTCCGATATAACGGTCTGGATAAACGGGGTCGAACTCGGCTCCTGGACCAGTCCCTCCGATTTCGGCGGCGAACCGGGCCGGTTGACACCTGACTGGTGGACCCCCCGGAATACCCAGTACGGGCTCCTGAAGTTCTGGCACGTGGATGACACCACAACCAGAGTCGACGGGGCTCCCGTTTCGAAGGTAAGGATTGCGGATTTGAAATTGAACGACTCGCCCTTCATTTCTGTACGTATCGGGGTCAAACCGGATGCCGTTAATGTGGGGGGGTTAAATCTCTTTGGCAATCGCTTTGGTAACTATCCGCAGGACCTGGTCCTTGAAATCAGTTACCGTCCGCCCGCCCTGTTGAAAAGTGGGAAAGCTATGTCAGAAAGGGAAAACCAGCAAACCGGCCTGGCCGGTATTGTTTCAAAAAATAGCTAAAGCTTGTACGCCGCTACAACTCATCATTGTTCTTCTATAAGTTAATCCACGGGCAATTGCCAGTTGACCCAGAAGGATTTACACCGTCATTTAACGTCCTCCTACATCTTTAACCTCTCGCACAATTACACGAACCATAGAAATATTGACTTATTTTGCTGACTTTATCTTTTATAGGGCTTTCGCTTCAAACATTCCTGTTGAGGGGGTTTAGCCCCAATATTTAGCTTTTCCCGGCCCAAAGCGAAAGTCGTGTTTAAGTTAGTTAATGTTTTAGCTCAATAGGAGGAAGATCCCATGATCAAAGGAGATTTGAGAAAATGGAGTTACCTGAGTCTTACCCTGGTAGCTTTGTTTTTAGCCGGTTTACTCGCGGCTTGCGGCGATAATACGGCTGCTCCCACAGCGGCGGCTACCACCGCCGCAGTTAGCGCAACTACTGCTGCCGGGGCGACCACGGCGGCTGGGACAACTACTGCTGCCGGGGCCACTACTGCTGCCGGGGCCACTTCAGCCGCTGCGACCACCGCCGCTGGCGGAACTTCGGCGGCAGCTACTACCGCGGCGAGTGGCACTACCGCGGCGAGTGGCACCACCGCGGCGAGTGGCACCACCGCGGCCAGCGGTACGACTGCGGCGGGCGGGACCGGGACGGCTATCACCCTGCCGGCTAACTGCACCAACGTTCAACTGCAATACTGGAACGGCTTCACCGGGCCGGACGGTCCGTTCATGGGCCAGATTGTAGACGCCTTCAACAAGGCCAACTCCGGCAAAATCACGGTCAAAATGACCAGCCAGGCCGACTACAACACCCAGTTGACGACCGCTGCCGCTTCGGACACTCTGCCCGACATCATCATCGTTAACGAAGACGTGGTCGCCAGCTTCGCCTTCAACAACATTATCCGGCCTATCGACTCGATTGTGCAGCAGCTTGGCTATACCGCCAGCGATTTCCCGAAAATCGCCTGGGATAACGGGGTCGTCGCCGGGAAACGTTACACCCTGCCGCTCAGCATCGTCCCCATGACCATGTACTACAACAACGACCTGCTCAAAGCGGCGGGTATTACTGCGCCGCCCACCAATGACGCCGATTTCCAGAAAGCCGCCGCCGCCATGACCACCAATGGCAATAAAGGCTTTGAGATCACCAGCGGTTTCCCGGTCCAGCAGATTTTTCAGCAGTTACTCCACCAGTTCGGCGGTAGCGAATTTAACTCCGACGTGACCCAGGCTACCTGGAACAGCGACGCCGGGGTGAAGGCGATGCAGTGGATGCTCGACGCCCAGAAGAAGTATTCCGAACCGGCCCTGGAAGTAGACGCCGACCTGAACGCCTTCAAGGCCGGTTCCGCCGGAATGATCTGGAATGGTATCTGGCAGACCACGAATGTAACCGGTTCGGCGGTATCGTTCGATGGCAAAGCTACCGCCGCTCCTCAAATCGGCACCCAACCTGCCACCTGGGCCGGGATGGCTTCGCTCGGCCTCCCCGTACATAAGAAAGGGAATGACACCTGCAAGGACGCGGCCTCGGCGATGTTGATGAAGTACATCCTCGACAATTCGCTGACGTGGGCCAAGGCGGGTAATGTCCCGGCTTACAACTCGGTCCGCAACAGCCCCGATATTGCAAACCTGCATCCCCAGGCCGAACTGGCGAAAGCGGTCGAAAACCCGATTTTCCCGCCGTCCGTCCCTGGTATCGGTGATGCTTTCGGGCCGCTCAGTGACGCCATAACCGCCCTTATGACGGGTAAGTCTACCGACGTTAAAAAAGCCCTGGATGACGCCGCCACCAAGAGTAATCAGACCCTGGCGGCCAACAAGGCCAAGTACGGTGATGCACCCAAGTCCTGAGTTACCGCCACAATCCTGAACCCGATTTTTACGGGTTATTGCGTCAGTCCTGGCTCATGCGGCCAGGGCTGGCGCACCCGTTTGAGACGGAAAGTTCCTAGAAAGGCAGGCTATTTTAATGGCGAAAACCATCCAGGAGCGTGAGCAGGCAGGGGCCGGTACGGCTGTAACCAGGGTAAACTCCAGGCGACGTTTCAGTATCACGCCGTACCTGTTTATCCTGCCCCACCTGATTTTCTTTGCGATTTTTGTAGGCTACCCGTTCGTGAGCGGCCTGGTCTACAGTACCTTCCAATATAATTTCCTCACGCCTGAAAATAATACTTTTGTCGGACTGGGCAACTACGCTAATTTGTTTAATCCCCAGAGCCGTGAATTCGACCTGTTCTGGAATGCCCTCGGCAATACCGGCATATTTATGCTCTGGAGCGTCCCGTCCCTGGTGATTATCCCGCTCCTATTAGCCGTCCTGCTCAACACCAAACTGCCTGGTCGCAATATCTACCGGGCCATTATCTTTGCCCCCTGGGTGCTATCGGTTTCGGTCATCTCCCTGCTGTGGTACTGGATTTTCCAGAGCAACGGCGGCCTGGTCAACTCCTATGCCAAGGCCCTCGGTATCTTTGGTACCGATGGACCGCCGCGCTGGCTTTCCACCCTGCCTGCCGCCTGGGTCGCCATTACTATCGCGACGGTCTGGTGGACTATGGGGTTCAACATGATTATTCTGCTGGCCGCCTTGCAGGATATTCCCGAACAACTCTACGAAGCGGCCACCATTGACGGGGCCAATACCTGGCAAAAATTCTGGCGGATAACCCTGCCCCTTTTGCAAGCGGTCCTCGTCTTTGTCATCACGATTACCATTATTGCCTCTTTCAACCTGTTCGGCCAACCTCTTTTCATGACCAACAACGGACCATCAAGGGGGACCGAGCCGGTAATGTTCCGTATATACGACGAAGGGTTCAGCCGGAATGCCCAGGGTAGCGCCGCCGCGATGTCTTTCGTGGTAGCCCTGATCATGATAGTAATTTCCTACCTGAACTTCCGCCTCTTTCGCCAGCGGGATACCAATTACTAAAAGGAGTGAGGAAGATGGCAAATTCAGTCCAGGCCCAAAGGCCCACCCGCAATTCGGCCTTTTCTTACCGGGGCCGCATCTATTTCCAGCGGGCCATTCTCTATATAATTCTGACCTTAATCGCCTTTATCGTGTTGATACCGTTGTTCTGGATGTTCGCGACCTCTATCAAGCCAAAAAACCAGTTGTTCACCAGGGACGTGCAGTGGTGGCCCGCTAACCCGACCCTCGACAACTATAAAACCCTGCTCGACAACCCGCAAACACCGATTGTTTCCTGGTTTACCAACAGCATCCTGATAGCGGTCCTGGTAACCGTCCTGGTGCTGGCCGTCGACTCGCTGGCGGCGTACGCCTACGCGCGCATGGAGTTTGTTGGCCGGAATATCCTGTTCAGAATATTGCTTTTCACCCTGTTTTTGCCGGGCATCTTGTTCCTGGTGCCAAACTTTCTTACCGTTAACGCCCTGCACCTGCGCAACAACTACCTTGGGGTGATACTCCCGGCCCTGGCCGGGGTCTTCGGGGTTTTCTTTATGCGCCAGTTCTTCGAGAGTATTCCCAAAGAACTGGAAGAAGCCGGTCAGATTGACGGGGCCAACACCTTCCAGACTTTCTGGTACATCGCCCTGCCCCTGGCTAAACCGGCCCTGGCGACCCTCGGTGTGATTACCTTCCTGGGTAGCTGGAACGATTTTCTGTGGCCGCTCCTTATTCTACAGGACCGCAGCCTGCAAACCCTGCCGATTGGCTTGCGCAGTTTGCAAGGGTCTTACACCTCGGAGTACGGGTTGATGATGGCCGGGGCGGTTGTAGCGGCGGTGCCGGTGTTAATACTCTACGTCGCGCTGCAACGTTTCATCGTAGCCAGCGTGGCATCGGCAGGTATCAAAGGTTAAAAGGCTGAATACCCAGGAAAATAGTCAGGAAAAATTATGCACAAAAAATTTGGGCAGACGCGCTGGTTAAGTGGATTTACCATTTTATTGGTGGGGCTTGGTCTGTTAGCTGCCTGCGGAGATAATACGGCGGCCCCAACCCCGGCCCCGGCTACGACCGTCGCCTTAACAAGTGTTGCTGCAACTACTGGTGCTGCAACTACTGGTGCTGCAACTACGGTTGCGGCTACCACGCCAGCCCAGACAACCGGGACCACTTCTACCACGGCGGCTGTAACCACGGCTGTCTCGACCACCGGCCCGGCCACGACTGCGGCGGGCTCACCCGGTACAACCATCAGCACGACTGCTGCAACAACCACGGGTACGGCTCCTGCCACGACGACCGAGGCGGCTACCGCAAGCACAGGCGTCATACCACCCGGTGATTTCCAGAACCCGGTGCTGGTGAACGACTTTGCCGACCCCTTCGTCTGGCAGGTCAATGGCAAGTTCTACGCCTACGCCACCAACGCCAACGGTAAGAATATCCAGGTGGCGACTTCGCCCGATATGATTAACTGGACCCTTGGCACCGATGCCATGCCCGGCCTGCCGAGTTGGGCCAAATTTGGCGGTTCGCTGGTCTGGGCACCGGACGTGACCCAGATTGGCTCGAAATTCGTGATGTACTATACCGCCCGCGACAAAACTTCCAACAAACAGTGTGTGGGGGTAGCCACCGCCGACGCCCCGGAAGGTAAGTTCAAAGACAGCAGTACCAAACCGCTGGTCTGCCAGTCCGACGAGGGCGGCACGATTGACCCGGACGTTTTTAAGGACAACGGCAAGCTTTATCTCTACTTTAAAAACGATGGCAACTGCTGCTCGATGCCAACCAACCTCTACGTCCAGGAGTTAGCGGCGGATGGCCTTAGCGTAACCGGCCAACCGACCAAACTTATGACTAACGACGCGCCCTGGGTAGGGCGGGTGGTGGAGGGGCCCCAGATGTTCAAGCACGACAACGCCTACTACCTGTTCTTCTCGGCCAACGACTATTCGGGGGTGAACTATGCGGTTGGCTATGCCACCTGTAAATCGGCCACCGGACCCTGCGAGCAGGCCCCCGAAAACCCGATTCTCAAATCATCGCTCAATAAACCGCCTGTTATCGGGCCGGGCGGCCAGTCGTTAATCCAGGTGGGGGACCAGACCTGGATTTTCTATCACGCCTGGGAGGTATCTGACGCGGGGTTGAAAACCGATCGTCGCCTGATGTGGCTGGACAAGGTAGAGTGGCAAAACGGCAAGCCGGTAGTCCAGGGACCAACCACCGGTCCCCAACCAACTCCGAAGATTTAATCTTTTGGGGCGACTGCTCATTCCATAAGGAGATAAGAATAATGAATGCCCTGGACTATTTGATACAGGACCACCGGGAGGCCTTCTTTAACTGCGAGATTGAAACAAGGCTTGGCCTTTTAACTCTTTTAGAAGCTGGGGATAAACTAGGCGAGAGCGGGTGACCCAACTGGGAGGCTCTTTTTGCCCCTCAAAGGGTTTGAGCGCACAACGCATCATTACCTCAAGGACCAACAGCAAATCGAGGCGAGGTCCCTGGTGTGCCCGCTCCGTCCCGTCCTTAACCAGCGAATATTTTGAGGGGTCTTCCTCTAGGGAGGTGTTTAATTGCCAGCCCTCCCGGTTTCCCAGTTCCTTCAAAGGGTCAACCCGGTAGCTTTCACCTGAAGCCGCCGCTTTTACAAGGTGGTCCAGTTCAAGGACCAGGATGCCGCTCAGCATTTCATTCAAAGCAGTCCGGCCATCCCCTGGGGTAACCCAGCGACCGATTACCCCAATAGGATAGTACACTCCGGTGGGACGGAGAATTTCTAGCTCGTCCCCTCCTGAAAGGGTAAAAAGCCCCTGCGGTAGTTTGGATTCTTCTTTTTTCCGGTCTTGTGCTGCCACCTGGCGCTCCTTTACCTTTATCTTTTAAGGTTATCCTATAAATATTGATTTTTGCCTGGGTTAATTTAGACTTTAATTGTAGCGCAGACTTGCCTTTATCGCACCAACCAGCCTTCTAAAAATATAAAAAGAGCCGAATCCTCTATATGAGGGTACCGGCTCTCAAGCAAAATAGCCGCCCGGCTATACTTCCTCTTTAACTATAACAACTTTAATAGCATGTCTGTATCTATTTTGAGACAGATCTGATTTCATTTCGGCATCAAGTTTTTCATCCCATTCTCTGCGCTTGGGATCTTCAACCGAAGGGTGGGAATCAGCTCGTTTGGTGACTTTAAACCGGGTACCGGGTTTAAACAAGACCTCATCTTCACCCTGGGCTTCCGAAATTGGTTTGATTAACCTACCATTCTTAGAGTAGATAATCTCCATAATGTCCAAACCAAAAGCATCACTCAGAGATTTAATTCTAAAGGTAGAGCTTGTAAAACCCATATCGGTGACGACCCCACCAACCTGGTTGAGGTCGTTATAACCCGGGAAAAATTTGGAATGACGGTAAACTTTGCCATTGAAAGGTCGCAATTTATTGAGGCCGGAAATAGCGGACTTGGTAAATGCCATTCTCCCTTTCTCTATATGCGCCTTTTTAGCTTCATTTTTTAATTTCTTTTTAGTTTCCTCATCAACCTCATCATCCTTATAAGGATCAACAGACGGGGCATGCCCAAAGACGGCGTTATTTCCAGCGGCGGAAATCTCATCAATATCGAAATTTCTCCACCCGGAATCTTGATTCGCCTGGGCATTTCCAGCCGAAGCGTCTTCAATCAAATGAGAATTCCCACCTGTAGAATCCTGAAGTTGAGGAAGATTGCCGGCAGTGGAATTTTTAACCGGTAGGTTATTCGCGACTGCGGTCATTTCATCAATATCGAAATTTCTATCTCCCGCATTACCGGTCAATTCGGAGGCTTCTCCCGAAGCACTCTCAATCAAGTGCCCGGACCCGGCGGTTGAATTCTTTATGGGCTCAGTAATAGCATTCTCCTGGCCCTGGTTTTTATTACCAGCCAGTAAACCATTCCGCAAGTGACCGTTCATATCATGATAAGCATTCATAGAATAGCCGATCAAACTTTTTAATTCCCTTTTTTCCAACCGCTGGAAGTCACCCTCTTTATACATCTTTTTTTCAATTTCATATTTTTTAGACTTATCATATTCTTCCACTTTAAGTAAAGGATTTTCATTTACCCGTTCAAATGTATCCTTATGGTGGGTACCAATGAAGTAATTATCTACTTTCTCATCTTCTTCCTTTTTATTTTCAGGCTTGTATTCATACTGGGGATTGTTAATAGCCTCTTGCAACTCAGGGTTTACCTGGCCGAGGTATCGGCGCACGAGCATAGATTTGATGAGGTTAAAACCGGGCATGTGGTTAATCTTTTGTAACTGCGCATCTGCCTGGCCGACCTTGCCGTCTTCCAAATTTTTAGCGGCAGAAGCCAAAGTACTCAAATCTTCCGAAGGAATTTTCGCGATGAGAGCGGGGGGTAAGCCGATAGCCCTTGCCATTACTTCTGGAAACTCTTTGTCTATCATAGCTTCCAGGCGGCTTATCAAACCTCTCTTCTTCTTTTTCTCTCCATCCTCCCTTTTTCCTTTCCATTCTTCAAGCAGGTCGGTCAGTTTCCCAAGGTAAAGCATTTCTTTGTCGGGATCGGTGGCCGCCATATAATCTCTGTAAGTTTTATGGATCTTCGTCCAGGTGGAGTTGACAATTCCTCCCGTGAGAGAGGGAGCCAATTCTTTGGCCGTCATGCCACCACCTTTGCGCTGGATAACGTTGGCGGGCGCTAAAGACCGCTGGATAGAATCGGGGCGGGCTATAAGCGAGGATGCCGCATTTGAGCGGTTGGAAAGCATGCGCATTACAGCCTGGTTGCCAACGGTTTGTTGCATCCTGAGAATATTTGAGTGGCTATATTTAGCCGGACCAGTCAAGACCGGTAAAGGTGCAAACCCATTTTCCGGGGCGCTGGTAACGGCAACCGGGGCAGTATTTTTAGAGGATGCGGTGGAGTTAGGGGTAAGATTATTTTGCTTCTGCATAATTCATAAATTCTATGGCCGGGTTTCCGAGCCTTTAGCTACTAAACCAGGCTTAAAATATTAAAGTTAACAGGGTTTGAAAAGATGCTGAAAAGAATATTCCCAGGGTAGGGCGGCTTATTTCAGGTGCAAACAATGTTCAAGGAAGACAATAAGCTTGGAAACTACCATACATTTTCAACTTGCTCATCAATTCAATTATAGGGGCAAAGGAGACCCCGGCTTTTAGGGTGACTTAATATAAAAAGCCAAATTTTGGCCGCTTACCCTAAACCGGCGAGAGAAATTGGCCTGGGCTGAGAGAATTAAATTGGGGGAGGGTTGATTTATAGCGCGGCTAAATCAATTTTGCAGAGAATAATTAGTGGAATATTTGAAAAGAAAGACCCCGGTCAAAATCTCGTCCGGCGAAGCGGTTTTAGAGGTCTGCCAGGCCCGGTTAAAATCGTCTTCAGGGCAGTTATCCCGCAAGAATCTGATCGTCTGAGTATATTTTTGGAGATAGAGGGCGGTTAAGGCGCTCCCGCTAACTTCCATAAGCCTTTCAATCCCGCTGCATAACTCGACGGCTTTTACGAAATTACCCCGTTGACTTAATACCCCGGCCATCCCCACCAGCCCGCAAATAGTGCTGGTAGGGTCAGAGTGTTCCTGGTTAAGCCGTAAGCTCTCGGAAAAGCAAGCCTCGGCCTGCTCGATTGAGCCCTGGGCCAGCCCAACCAAACCCAACCCGTTCAAGCAATTTGCCACACTGCTTTTATCTTCCCAGAATCTGAATAATTCGAGGCTATTGGTAAAAAGTTGTTTGCTTTCCTGGTAATTTTCTTCTGCAAGCGAAATATAGCCCAGGATTATAAATAGACGCGCCCGTCCGGTCTTATCGCCTAACAAAGCTTTAATTTTAAGGCTCTGGTGACACATGTAACGGGCCTCGTTATACTTGCCTTCGGTCAGGGAGATGTCGGCGAGAATATTGTAGCAGGCGGTCAGGCCGAGTTTGTTGGCCTGTCTTTGCCAGATTTCCAGGCTGGCTTCGGCGTACTGGCGAGCCTGTTCAGGGTCGCCCTTTAATTGCCAGAGAGCGCTTATATTGTAAAAGGTCGTACCGATACCGCTTTCGTCGGAAAATTGCCGGTAAAGGTCCAGGCTAGTCTTATAATTTTCCAGGGCCTGCGTATAATGGGCCTGCCGCCGGTTATTTTCACCCAGTGAGCATAAAACCTTGGCCTTATAATGGTTATCCCCGGTCCTCTGGGCCAGGTCCAGCCCTTGCTGGAAGAATTTTGCCGCCTCGGAATGGTCGGACTGGCGAATTGAAAGGACGCCCGCCCCGTATAAGGTCTCGGCGTAACTTGCCAAGGTCTTTTTATCATTACCTGGGAAATAATCAGCCGGAACGGCAGCCAGCACCCGGCCCAGATAACGCCTGCCTTCACTGATAAAACCCCAGAACCGCCAGAACCGCCACAGGGCGCTGGTCAGGCGAAGTCCCATGGACCATTCTCCGGTCGCCAGGCACCAATCCAGGGCCGCCCGAAGGTTATCTTGCTCCAATTCAAAATATATCAAACCTGGTTCAGTCTCGTTCCGGGACAGGTTCTTAACAGCTTCTTCTGCCACCCCGGTAAAATATAGAGCGTGGCTTTTATGCAGAGCTTCTGCCAGTCCCCCTTTTTGTAATTTTTCGTAAGAATATTCCCGGATTGTTTCCAGCATTCTAAAGCGATAAACGCGGTCCTCGTCATTATTACCAGGTTGCCCGGCTATGGCTACCGGGGTAGTTATTTCTATCCTACTTACCAGGCTTTTATTTAGCAGGCTTTCCAGGGTCGCCCAGGTAGGAGGCCCTTTCAAAAGGTTTTTCAAAGAAGGGTCACCGGCTACAATTTTCTCAAGGGTTGTCAGGGTAAACCCGTTCGATAAAATGGATAGTCGTTCGAACAGCTCTTTTTCCGCCTGGGTCAAAAGGTCATAACTCCAATCGAGGGTCATCCGTAAAGTTTGTTGGCGAGATAAGGAAGTGCGGTTGGGGCCGACCAATATTTCCAGGCTCTTATCGAGGCGCCGCACCATTTGGTCAACCGAAAAAGTCTTGAGGTGATTGCTGGCCAGTTCAATGGCCAGGGGTAAACCGTCCAACCGCTGGCAGATTTTTATAACCTGCTGGTAATTTCCGGGTGTGAGAATGAAATTTGGAATAATAACCCTGGCACATTGAAGGAAAAAGGCGATTGAGGATACCTGTGCTATGTCATTAAGCATCTCAGGAGAGGTCGGGGCAACTAAATAATCCAGCGCCGGGTTCAGGTTCAGTTCGGGAGAAGGAGAATGAATAAAGCTGGGTAAGGTTAAAGGTGGTACTTCGAAGCGTTGTTCTCCTTTGATTTGTAATACCTCGCGGCTTGTAACCACGATTTTCAGGTAAGTGGTTTCGGTTAGGAGCGCCTCAAGCAAAGGTGCCCCATCCATAATTTGCTCAAAATTATCCAGAATTAAAAGTATTCGTTTTAAACGAAGGTACTTTTTTAAGAACTCGAATAAATTCCGGTTGGCCCCCATAAGTTCGGGAGCAACCGTCTTGGCGATGCTAAAAAGAAGTAAATCGGGTTCCCTTAAAGTGGTCAGGTCCACAAAGAAAATACCATCTTTAAAGTCAGGTAATAAGGTGTAGGCCAGCTCAATAGCCAGGCGAGTCTTACCCGTACCACCTGGACCGCTCATTGTCAGTAACCTTGAATCCGTCTCGACCAGCCATTTTGAAAGCTGTTCTAATTCGGTCTGCCGTCCAACCAGGGGTGTTAACGACCGGGGTAGTAAATTCGCAGGGCCGGGTAAGGCACCGGTAAGTTGGGGCGCTTCATTTATAGGAGCAGCCTGGTTTGCTTTTGAATTTGCGGGTTCCTTATCTCTTTTATCCCCCCCTATTTTCTTGAATTGTTCAAGTTGAGGGGGAGCGTTCTTTTGGGAATCCAGGTATTGTTGAAGGAGTCTTTTAAACCATAAACTATCAAAAACCGGGTAGGGTGTAGTGAGGTTGAGCCTGGCATCCTGTAGATTTTTGACGCTTGCCCAAAGCTGACGCGCTTCAAAGGTTTCTTCACCCCGGTTGAAAACTCCCCGGTGCAGGTAAATTTCGACCAGGGTTTTCAGGTTGGCGGCTTTGGGTAAACTGCGGCCTTCTTCCCAAAAACCTACCGCCTGGTAACTTTTAAGGTTCAAAAGCCTGGCTAGTTGAAGCTGAGTTAAATTTGCCCGGTTCCGATATAACTGAAATAATTGATTTGGTAAAAGCTTTTCGGTATAGTCCAGGTTTCCGGTCATGGTTGCGCTCTCCAATTTCAGCCAGTGTGACTGAAGACCAAAAAATAGGAACGGGTCTTTTTTATTAGCCGGTAAATCTTAAATGTAAAAAGTGGACTTTATGGAAATAATCTATAACAAAAAAATAAAAGTATTCGTCAAAGAACCTGTTTTCTAAAAAGAAAACTTTGAGCAGAGTTTAGAGTTAAGCAGGACGTAAAATTCCACTAAAGTCGGGCAATATCATAACTACCAACCAGCTTAAAATCCCAGGAGTATCATATAATCACAATTTATTCTACAGGTATTTAGCTCATCTAACAAGCCAAAGAAATTTTTTTAATATATTGACTTTATCTCGCTAGAGTGGGGTGAAAAAAGAGCCAGGATGCTATACTGCACTTATAGCAAGCCACCATAACTGCACCTTTTCTCAAACCAGATGGTATATAGTTCGGATAAATCAAAAGGTAACCCAAAATTTTAATAAAAATGTGAGGAAGCGTGAACCAATTCCAGGAGCAAAATTTTAAGGACCCGGCAGTCAAATATCGCATTATCCCGTTCTGGTTCTGGAACGGCCCCATGCTTGAAAGCGAAATTGCCTTTCAGATTGCCCAGATGGCCACTAAAGGGGTAGGTGGCTTTTTCATCTGCGCCCGGCAGGGGCTGGAAATCCCCTATCTCTCCGATTCGTGGTTCGAGCGGGTCGCCTTCGCCGTGGAAAAGGCGGCTGAATACGGCCTGGAAGCCTGGCTTTATGACGAATATCCTTATCCGAGCGGGATGAGCGGAGGTGAGGTCATCTTGCAACATCCCGACGCCAGGCAACACAACCTTGTATGCCTCAGTTTTGAGGTTTCCGGACCCCAGGAATTTTCCCAGGAAATACCCTGGGCCAGGGTCTTAGCCGCCCAGGCCATTCCGCTGGACCAACCGGAACCCCAAACCATTGTCAGATTGGAAGGAAATATCGGCAATTTGCAGGTCCAGAACGTCTTTCAAAAGACCGGCCTGACCGCCTACAACCGCAAGCGTTACTTTACAGCCCAACCGACCAAATTTTTAACATGGTCCGCACCGGAGGGGAAGTGGCGAGTAGAAATTTTTGTCGAGAAGGAAATCGAACCTTTTAAATTTTTCGGCACCTTTTTCGACCCCTGCCACGCCGGGGCAGTTAAAACTTTTCTCAAAACCACCCACGAACGCTATGTCCCACTCCTGAAAAGATTGCCGGGCCAGGTCAAAGGGATTTTTAGTGACGAGGTAGGTCTATACGGTAACCCACCCTGGTCGCCGGCCCTGCCTGCTTTCTTTGAAGAAAGGACCGGGTATTCCCTTTTGGATAACCTGGGCGCCTTACAACACCCCGCCGGGGAAAATACTGCCCGGGTGCGCTATGACTATTTTCAGTCGCTTCATCTTTTGCTCAGGAATAGCTATCACCGGGAGGTGAAAGAATGGACCCAGGCTCACGACCTGCAATACGTGGCTGAAGTCCCGGCCCTGCGAATGACCACTCAGTTTTACAGCGATACGCCGGGCGGGGATAGCGCCCACGAAAAGTTGGGCCGCTCTCTCGAATGGATTATCGACCGTTACGCCCTCAATTTGCGGTCGAACCCGAAGATGGTTAGCTCGTTAGCCCGCCAGCTTGGCCGGGAACGGGCCATGATTGAGTGCTTTCACAGCGTCGGCTGGTCGATGACCCTCCAGGACGCCCGCTGGATGATTGACCGGCTGGCCGCCATGGGGATAAATTTTTTCAATTTTCACGCCTTCTTTTATACCCTCGACGGCCTGAGAAAACACGACGCGCCACCCTCGCAGTTTTTGCAAAATCCTTACTGGCCTCACTTTAAAAAGCTGGCCGACTACGCCGGGCGACTGAGTTATATTTTGAGCCAGGGCCAGCCCGCAGGCGAACTCGCCGTGCTTGACCCGACCACCAGCCTCTGGACCCATCTGGGCAATCCTTTCCAGGAATTTGGTTATAGCGGGAGCGACCCCGAAGAAGAAAAAAGGTTGGAACGGCTCAAAGCGGATTGGGCGGCCCTGTGCAAAACCCTGCTGCTCTACCAGTTTGACTATGACCATCTCGACCCTGAAATGCTGGCCCTTGGGAGGGTAACCGACCGGGGAAAACTTGAAATCGGCCACGCCGCCTATTCGACCATAATTTTACCGCCCCTGACAAACCTGGAAGCAGCCGCGTGGGCCAGGCTAAAAGAATTTCTCGCGAAAGGGGGGACCGTCATTGCCCTGGGGCTCCTACCTTACGAACAAATTGAAGCAGGGTCGAGGGTTGCATCCGAGATGTGGGGTCAATTCGGCCTGGCAAGCCAGGTCGGGCCAGACGACTACTGGCAGGAAGCAGGGGAGAACGGCGAGATGCCTTTTGAAAAGGGGCAAGGAGCAGCCTATTTTCTAAAGTGTCCTGGGGGCATCCAGTCTGACCAACTTACCCGGCTGGTTACCTTTCTAAAGGGACATCTTGACCGGGTAATCGAGCTTGAGGTTGAGGAAGCCGACCGGAAAGCCCTCCTGGCCCACCGTCGCGTCCAGGGTGATAACTCTCGCCTGCTTTTTCTTTCAAACCAGGAAGGGAATCAAATTACGGTCGGGGTTGGTTCCCTCAACGAAGGAGGGCAGGATACCGCCAGGACAGAGGAGTTGGATTTAGAAACGGGTGAGATTATTCCACTTTCCCCGGTTTTTTCCGGCCAGGACCAAAAGCTTGAGGTCAGGCTGGCCCCCTACCAGGCCCGGCTTTTCCGCTTTAGCCGGGTAGCGGCAAAGCCGGGGGAAGTTGAAACCGGCCCCGACCTGAACGCTCCCGGCCATGTCGAGTTGAAGATTAATGCCGCCCAGGAGTGGCAGGTAAACGCTTTACAACCAAACGCCGCCCGGCTGGGGCTCTTTAATTTTGCGCTCGACCTCGACAATAAAGGTCTGAATGAAGGCTGGCAAGCCGGTCTTCCAGGAGTAATGTGGCCGCCAGTAGAACCCAAGACCCTGATAGACCAGTTGGACGATTTAGCCCGGTCGGAGAAACTGGCTCTGCCCTTAAATTTTTCGCAGACCTTTGGCACTCCCATGAAATATACCCTGGCCTACCCGTTAACCTGCTGGTACGAAACCGCGTTTGAGGTTGCCGAAATGCCCCCTGATTGTCAGCTTAGAATGGACGCGGGCGCTATCGAGGGCGCCTATACCATTTTCTTGAACGGGCAGGCCCTTGACCCGGCCAATTTCAAAGCCCGCCGGGAATACGATATTTCGAACCGGGCTTGCGAAATTGGTTCCCTGCTCGTCAAAGGAACGAACCGGCTGGTAGTGCGCGTCGAGGCCAGGTGTGACTGGGACGGGCTGCTCGACCCACTCTACCTTACCGGGAATTTCGGAGTTTACCCTGGGTCCAACGGGATACTACAGTTGGCGTCACTACCCGCCGCTATTGGTCTGAGGGCTAATCCGCCCAAGGGTTTCCCTTTCTATGCCGGGACCCTGGCCTATTCGACTATTTTTAAACTGGCCGAACTGCCCCGGCAAGAAACCTTTGAATTGGTGCTTGAAGGATTGGATGCCAATCTGCACGAGTGCCTTGAGGTAACCGTAAATGATAGTTCCCTGGGAGTCAGGCCGTGGTCACCCTACACCTGGCAGGGCCGGTGCGAAACGTTAAAGGTGGGAGAAAACACCCTGGAGGTGCGGGTGACCAATACCCTGGTAGGACTGCTGGAAGGGAAGTTTTTCGATTATGACCGCCACCAGCTTTTAAATATTGAAGATTTATAAGTTATTTAATTGCGTTCCAGGCAAGCCGCTCGTTTGGCCAGTTACCCTGTTACATGGGGTAACTAAGAGCTATAAACAATTCTGGCCAGCGGTAGCGAGGGGACATCAATCCAGGCCCATCTGGCGGCGAAACTCGCCGGGGCTGATGTGCAGTTCGCGTTGAAATACCTTGCAGAGGTGGTTGGCATTGGCATAACCGCACAACCTGGCGACATCTTCCAGCTTAAATTTTGTTTCAACCAGTTTCCTGGTTACTTCTTCCAGCCGGACCTTTTGAATGAACCGCGCCGGGCTAAGGCCGGTGGTATCCTTAAAATAGTGACTATAATGGCTGCGGGTCATATTTTTAAGGGCGGCCAGTTCCGTTACGCCAACCGGGCGTTTCAGATTGCTTGTAATATACTGGCGGGTTTCCTCCAACAGATTCTCACGCGAAAGTGGTTCATAGACATGGTGCTGGGCAAAGCGCTCGTATTCCAGCAGAAATTCAAAGAGGGCCAGTTCGCTCACAAAATTATCTCGAAAGGTCTTGCGGTAGCTGTGTTCGAAAAGTTTCACCGCCTGCAAGACAAACCGGTTTTCCGGTTCAATAGTGAGGACCGGCCCGACCATCTTTTTCTGAAGGGCCATTCTATTTACCACGTATGGGTGCTGCAAGATAAGCCAGAAGTAGGTCCAGGAAGGCGACTCCCTGGGAATAAAGTAGTGATGCTCGGAGGGGATAATTGTTATAAAAGCCTTTTTCGGGGTCAGCTTATATTCGAGACCTTCCTCGCAATAGTACCCGTAGCCATCCAGGGTATATTGAAAGAGGAGTCTTGGAAAAGCCGGGTCGCCGCCGCGTTTCAAACCATCCCAGTAATAAGAACTGGGCTGCGTCCGGGTTTCCAGCCCGGTAAAATAACTGCTATCGTCGCCGGTTTGAAGCACCCCGATTCCGCCGCTCTCATTGTAATGAGAATCCAGCATACCCCTCAATTTTTGTAAAGAATTGTCGTCCATCAATTACCCACAATGGGAATATATTTTCCCAGTACCCCAGATTTTCCTCTTCAAAAAAGGGTTATCCCAGGTTTAATTTTATCACAAATAGACCATAAACCGGGCAACCTGACCATTGCAACCTCAAATTTCGGTTGTAAACTGATAGTAAAGTAAGGAACCCTGCCCTACCAGACCTTACCCATTCAGCCAGAAACTACTAACCCAAACTCTTTAACAAGGAGGTTAATTTAGATGCCCATTAGAATTGCAATGATTGGGGCCGGTTCCATCGGTTTTACCCGCTCATTGATGCGTGACATATTGGCGGTCCCGGAACTTGCCGACACAAACTTTGCTTTTACCGACATTTCCCAGACTAACCTGGATATGGTTACTCAATTATGCGAGCGGGAAATAAAAGCCAATAATTTACCCGCCACGATTGAAGCTACCACCGACCGGCGCCGGGCAATTGCCGATGCCGATTATGTCATAAGTGTAATCCGGCAGGGCGGTCTCGAAGCTTTTGAAACGGATATTAACATCCCCTTGAAATATGGTATTGACCAGTGTGTCGGGGATACTATCTGCGCCGGGGGCATCATGTACGGCCAGCGAACGATTCCACCGCTCCTGGAATTTTGCAAAGATATTAGGGAAGTAGCCAAACCGGGCGCGCTCTTTTTGAATTATTCAAACCCCATGGCTATGAATACCTGGGCCTGCAACAAATACGGCCAGGTTAAAACTATCGGGTTATGTCACGGGGTGCAGGGCGCTCACTGGCAGATAACAAGTGTTATCGAAATGTGGGCTAAAGAACAGGGGTTGCTCGAACCGGAGGCAAAATTGCACCGCCGGGAAGTTGATGTGATTGCAGCAGGGCTGAACCACCAAACCTGGTTTATAAAGGTGGTATGGCGAGGGATTGATTTTATTCCGCTATTACCCGAACTCTTTGCAAGGCATCCTAAATACTCTCAGACCGAAAAGGTGCGAATTGACGTGCTAAAGCGGTTTGGCTATTACAGCACCGAATCAAACGGCCACCTGAGCGAATATCTGCCGTGGTATCGCAAGCGTCCCGAAGAAATCCTGAACTGGATTGACCTTTCCTCGTGGATTAACGGTGAAACAGGCGGCTATCTGCGGGTAACCACCGAAGGGCGCAACTGGTTCGAGACCGATTTCCCCAACTGGTTGAAAGAGGAGCCCCCGGTGATTTCGCCCAACAACCGCAGCGAAGAACACGCCTCCTATATTATTGAAGCCCTGGAAACGGGCCGGGTTTACCGGGGCCATTTTAACGTGGTGAACGAACACCATATCACCAACCTACCAGATGGGTGTGTGGTTGAAATCCCCGGCTATGTCGATAAAACCGGCCTGAATATTCCTACAGTGGGAAATCTACCAATGGCCTGCGCTGCTACCTGTGCCGCCAGTGTCAGGGTGCAGGAAATGGCGGTCGAGGCGGCGGTACACGGGGATGTCACCCTGCTAAAACAGGCGGTCTTACACGACCCCTTAACCGGCGCAGTCTGTAACCCTGAGGAGGTCTGGCAACTGGTAGATGAAATGCTGGTGGCGCAAAGCCGCTGGCTGCCCCAGTACCAGAATGAGGTCGGCCCTGCCCAGGCCCGGCTCGATGAAGCGGTCCGCAATAATACCCGCGTCAGGTTGCGCAGCGGGCAGGGAGCAGCCCGGTTGCATACCCGCAATGTTACGGAGTTGGCCGAGGATAAAGCGGCAGCCCGTAAGAACGCCTCCGCCGCCGACAAAGGCGACCTGGTCAGCAAACCCGGTAAATAAGCAGTAGGGGCCAACATTCTAGAGACACCGGCTTTTGAAAGCAGACGTTTTCAAAAAGCCGGTGTCTTTTTATTTCCAGGGATCAGTTAGAACGCCTGGGAACAAACCGAACTAAACATGTTAACTTTTGAGCCAGTTCCTTTGTTGACAGGGCAAATCAGCCTATAAAAGGCCGAGTTAAGCCGTTTCCCCTGGTTGTAAATCACCCCAAAAATGCTGACCACTGAAATATAATTAAGAATATTAATCACAACATTAAGATTTACAACTTATTTTATAAAAGGTGTTGACAATTTCCAAAAACCATGGATAATAGAAATACAACATCAATAATATTAACTTTGAGATTAATAATATTGATGATTAGAGATAATAAAATAAAAATTCTTGAGTAGTAACCTGGCAACAATTAGTAATGCCGCAAAATGTAAGGACTGTACGGACCCAACGGGTAAAATCAAACAAAGGCTAATACTGAGCCTGGAAGACTTGAAAATTAAAAAAATTCGTAAATTGTTGGAAATTTAGTAGGAAAGGAAGAATTATTATGTTTAACCAGTATTCTCAGGTGATGATGAGCGAAGTAAATTACCGCCACGACCTTTACAAGCAAGAAGTTCAGCGCGAGCGCCAGGTCCGGCAGGCAAACCAGTATAGTGAAAGCAAACCGCAGTCCGCCAATAAAGTGCCCGCAGTCATCAAAAATGGCCGCTTGAGCATGCAGAAGGGTTTATAATCTCCAGGCTGCCCGCCCGGACACCGCTTCCGGTGAAATGCCAAATGTGTTCCCAAGGCTGAATCCCTGGTTATCTGCCCTTAAATTCAAACTTTTTAGGGACAGGTAACCGGGTAGACATTCAGGTCTGGCGACCTGAATAACTAACCTCCCTACGCCAGTAGCCCTCTTATCGCAGTCTTTCTTGAAATCCCTTATGAACTTTACAGCTTAAACAGAATCCTGACCGCTTTTCCGGTTGGGCCTGAGAGGGTTATATTTACTCGTGACAATCTTTCGCAGCGTTTTAGCAGTAAAACCGGCCAGCCTGACCGTCCTGGTCGCTTGAAGTTGGCGCAAATCCTTCTCAAAACGGGCTAAAGTCTGTTCGAGTTCACGGTTGGCTTCGATCTGGCGGGCCAACCGTGAATTGGCCTGGTGTAGTTCGGCTTCCAGGGAGGCCAGGTTGCCCGTAGAACTTCCCTTTGGCAGGGTGGGGGTTCTTTTTTTGAGTTTAAGGTATTCTGCTTCCAGGTTCCGGGACAAATCTTCCGCTAAAAGGTATTTGTTTTCCAGGGATTTAGCCCATTTATTGATCTTTGCGTGTTCCGTTTCCAGGTCATTGTGCCTTTCCTGTAGCAGTGCATATTGGGATTCTAAGACATTATAACCTTTTTCCAGCCCTAAATAATTGTTTTCCAGTTTAATATATTCTTCCCGGAGGGTATTATAGGTCAAATGAAGGTTAACGCCCCACTCTCTAAGGGCAATCGTTTCAATCATGCTGCTAAGGTTCTGGCTTGCACAAAGGGCAAAAAATTCGGACAGCCCAAATTGATAATGTTCCTGGGCGACGGCCAGCATAGCAGGATCTTGCAGTAACAGGCTTAATTTTTCTCGCCCGACAGCCCGGACCGGTTGTAAAAGATGTTTGAAATAGATAAAAACTTTCTCAAGCTCAAATTCCGGCCCTTCCTGGAAATCGGGCCGCCGCAATTGTCCGGCGAAAGCCTCTTTAAAAAAGTCTACCGGAATATCAGCCAGAACTTCCCGGCGGATCTGGACGGCTTCGAACATGGTTTGGGTCGCGAGGGTCTCTTTAGTGACACTGTTTTTTACGTGGTAAAAATCATCCAGGCGGTTTACCAGCTTTTCCGGCATGACCGCAAGGGGAATTTTCTTCAGCAGTTTTAGCCACATAGCCTGGGGAGCAAGTTGCACAAAGGTATTCGAAAATAAACCGGCCTCAAGCAGAGCCTGTCGCTCGAACATGGCGGTTTCAACCGGGAAGAAGTTTTCGTTAAACTGGTTAAAGAATAGCAGGCTGAACATTTCGGCCTGGGTAGCGGCAGTTAAGGTGGTGTAGTCGGCTGATTTGGTAACAATTTGGAGGGGTCTATAGACTTCCCCGGTAAATTCTAACCCGGCAAAGGCGCCTTTCCCGCCCGTTTCCACCAGGAAATTATATTGCCGTTCGAGCCGGTCGGGGTGACTAATATCATTCGCCCCGGCAAAACAAACAAATTTACCCCTGGCGAGTTTTAGCAAGGTGTTTAAGGCAAAGCCGCTACTCTGGTCCCGGTCAAACCGGTAGATAAGGCGCTCGTCCTTAAATTCTCGGACAATTTCCCCGGTGTTGTCTGCGGGTCCGTGGTTGATAATAAGCAATTCATACCCGGTAAAGGTCTGGTCCAGCACACCCTGGATCGCTTCCCGGATGTATTGGGTTTCGTTATAGGTTGTGATTAAGACGCTTACCTGGGGGTTTTCTGGGGACATTTGCCCGGTTCCTCTCTACTTGGGGCTAATGCAAGGGCCGGGTTAACCTTTTTACTGCTAACCCGGCTACTACAAGGTTTGTACTCATCCAAGGTATTTCTTAAATAATTTCAGGCGAGGTACAAGCTGGCGTTGTGTACCGTATATTTCCCGGAAGCGGCGCTGACCTGCCTTTGCCAGCCGGTGAAGCGCTGAGGGCTCGTTAAAGTAAGGAATTATTTTTCCCACAATCCCCTCAACTTCCCCAGGGATAATACAAATATCCTCACCGGGGGTGAATTCTTCATTCTCGTTGAGAAGGTCAGTACAAAAGACTGCCACTCCGCACAAAGCTGCCTCGCTACAGGCGCCGGTAGGAAACCCATCAAAAGTGCCGGGCATTAACACGAAAGGTATATTGGGTGAAAGAGTAATATCCATCCCGGCATAAAATTCGGGGAAGAAGCTGGTTGGTTGGTGACCATAAAAAGTGATACGGTCCGCCAGGCTTGTGACATCTATATCCTGCGCCCCAAACCCACCGACCACGTGAAACCGGAAAAGAGGGCTAAGCCGGGCTAAAACTTTTGCAACCTCTAAAAAAACATCGTACCCTTTATCCCGCCCTTCCGCCATATATTTCATGGCAACAAAACAAATATCAAAGGTCGCCTTATCCTGCCCATAATAACGGTGAGGAATGGAGAAACGGTTATATAATTCGGCTGGAATAACCGCCCCATAAATATATTCGATTTTCTCAGGCGGGCAAAGACCGTTCCGAAGTAGATAATTATAGGTTATTTTCTGGGTAACTATCATCCTTTTAAAAAACTTTGAGTTTGTCAACCGGAGTACCCGGGAATCGGAAATGATGTCGTAGAAAAGAAATTCGCCGCCCGGATAGAGCGTGAAAATAAAAGGAATTTCCTCTCGCTCGATAATGGGGAGAAGCTTGAAAGCATTTTTCAAAAAGACCACGTAAAGTAACCGGTAATTTAAGGCGGTTTCGGCTACAAACCGCTTAAGCCTATCCCTGTTCTGGGGATAAAAAGAGAGATATTCCTCTTTTAAGGTATCGAAATTTGGCTGGGCGGAGACAATGTCGCAATTCAAATTGGCTAAATAATAGTTAAATTCGGCAACCCGGAAAGCGGATAAGACATTGGGGAAATAATCATCATAAATAAGCAGCCCGGCCCGTGTTTCCTGGTTAGGGGCTGGTACGCGCTCACGAGGAACATCCAAAACTCTTTGTGGGCCGGGCCATTTAATTGTTTGTTCTTTTAAGGGGTCCAGTTGCAGGTCCCAGTCGGACCCGAAATCGGCCTTAAACGAGAGAAAATCGGGGGGGTATAGGGGGAAATTCGAAAGTTTTTGATAAAGCCGCGCCAGTAAAAAGGGCGGCACCTCTTCAAAGAAAGTTAACCGGAAATAATTATAGCTTTTTATGAAAAGGTCGGACCTGCCGGTGGCCTGGAGATAACCGGCCAGGCGCTTGCAAAATAGATAAGCCAGCTCGAAAAACAGGTCGTTTTGAGTATTATTGTTTGAAACACTGGAAGGATGGGAACGGTAATAGGTTAACTTTTCCGGTATGACATGGAACCTGAACCCGTTTAGCAGGCAGCGCAACCACAAATCAAAATCAGGCGTCAAAAACAGGTCCGCGTCTAAACCACCAACCCGGTCGTGGAGTTCTTTGCGAAGTAAAACCGAGGAATGGCACAAAAAATTCTGGATAATCCAGTTGTCGCCCAGGTTCAAATCACGTTTTTGGTTGAACCAGTTCGAAAAAATCCCCTCAAGCACCTGGCCGGTGCCATCCACCTCGAAAATAAAAGTACCGGCAACACCGGTTTCAGGATGGGTTTCCAGGTAATCCACCTGGCGCGCCAGTTTCTCCGGGGTAAACCAATCACCGGCCACAATATAACCGGTATATTTGCCGGTACAAAGGGCGTAAGCCTGGTTGTAGGTCTGGCCGGTGCCCCGGCCTTTTTCATCAAAAATCGCGGTAATCCTGGGGTCATTAAAAGACCGGATGACTTCGGCGGAATTATCCGTAGAACCGTCATCAACAATTATTAACTCCCAGTTCGAATAGCTTTGGTCCAGCACCGACTGTATCGTCTGTCGAATAGTACGGCCAGAATTGATGGACAGCAGGATTAGCGATACCAGGGGTGAGTCCATAGGTGTGCCGGGAGCCTTTCAACAGGTTAATTTTGGGTCATAAAGATTTGATTGGAGTCATTATAACAGGAAAAATTATATTAGCCCTGTTCCGGCTATCTGGCACAGGGTGAAAAATCTTGCTTTATTCTTTAATTTATGCTATCTGTATAGCTGAAACTGCTAACTTTTCCACCACATAATACTAAATTACTATATTAAAGATGCGTGTAACTCTAAAACCTTTGATGGAGATAAGGGTGAGGTTATGCCAGAAGTAAACGGGTCTTCTCCGAGTGCCAGCGAATTTGACGCGGTTGTTATAGGTTCAGGCTTCGCGGGCCTTTATATGCTTTACCTCCTGCGAAAAAATGGGTTTAAGGTCCGGGAATTCGAGGCAGGTAGTGGGGTGGGCGGCACCTGGTACTGGAACCGCTACCCCGGCGCGCGCTGCGATAGCCCCAGCGTGCATTACTCTTACTCCTTCTCGCCCGAACTCGAACAGGAATGGGAGTGGACCGAAAAGTATCCCCGGCAGCCTGAAATTTTACGCTACCTCAACCACGTCGCGGATAGGTTTGATTTGCGCCGGGACATTCAGCTTGAGACACGGGTAACCTCCGCGACCTATTCTGAAACGACCAACCGCTGGCTAATTGAGACAGACAAGGGCGACCGGGTAGCGGCTAAATATTGTATTACGGCGGTTGGTTGTCTTTCCGCGCCCAGCAAACCGAGTTACAAAGGTCTTGATAGCTTTAAGGGGCAGTTATACTACACCGCCGAATGGCCGCACCAAGAAGTTGACTTCACCGGGCAAAAGGTCGGGGTAATCGGCACAGGTTCGACCGGTATCCAACTGATACCTCAAATCGCCCGCCAGGCCGCGCACCTGACAGTCTTTCAACGGACGCCTAATTACAGTCTCCCGGCTCGTAACCGGCCCTTAAGCCCGGATGAACAGGCCCAGTTCAAGGCCACTTATCCGCAAATCCGCCAGGCTAACCGCGAGTCGTTCGGCGGCTTTACCGTCGACCCTGTAGGGAAACCGGCCTCGGTTTTTAGCTTAACGGAGGAAGAACGGCAACAGAAATTTGAACAGGGTTGGGAGCGAGGGGGCCAAACCATGATGGCTTCTTTTACGGACCTCACGGCCAGCCTGGAGGGTAATAAGTACGCGGCGGATTTTGTCCGTTCCAAGATTGCCGAAATTGTTAAAGACCCGGAAATCGCCAGGATGTTGATGCCTGACGACCATCCCCTCGGCAGCAAACGTATCCCGATTGATACCGAATATTACGAAACCTACAACCGGGATAATATCTCCCTGGTAGATATTCGCAAAGACCCGATTGAAGAATTTACCCCAGGTGGTCTTAAAACTAAAGAACACGAATACAACCTGGATGCAGTGGTATTTGCCACCGGGTTTGACGCCTTAACCGGGGCCCTGCGCCGCATCAACATTACCGGCAAAGCGGGCTTAACCCTCCAACAAAAATGGGCGGCTGGGCCGCTTACATACCTGGGTCTTCAGAGCGCCGGTTTCCCGAACCTTTTTATTATCACCGGACCGGGCAGTCCCTCCGTCCTTACCAATATGCCCGTTGCAATTGAACAACACGTTGAGTGGATTGCCGGTTGTTTAACCTATTTGCGCGAGCAGGGTATTCAGACCATTGAACCTGACGATGAGGCCGAAACTAACTGGGTGGCCCACGTCAACGAGGTAGCCAGCCATACCCTTTATCCGCATGCTAATTCCTGGTATCTCGGTGCCAATATTCCGGGAAAACCTCGCATCTTTATGCCGTATGTGGGAGGTCTTGGAAACTATCGAAAGTTATGTGACGAGGTGGCCGCCAATGGTTATGAAGGCTTCAAATTATTTTAGCCGGGCTCACCTGATTCGACTTAACACTCAACCCCCGACAAACCCTGAATAGCTACTTCAGTTTCAGTTCAGCATCACAGGCAATATAAAATATTGATAGCCGGATGGCAGGTAGGGTTACCCGGCCATCCGGCTAATTTTTATTCTCGAAAGTATGGTTTAGAAACGGCTAATATACTCTACTAAATTTATTGGCGGTTTGATAGACTCTGGCTGTTGGTACAGCAAGACCAACTTTTACTTGTTATATGCCTTGAAGGCGACCGCTTTTCAAAGGTTATTTCAAGGCTTAATTGTGGAGATAATTTCTTTTCCCGTTCTTTTCTACCAGGTAGAGAAAGAACGGGAAACTTTTTAAGGAGACAAATTATGAACCGGAAAGAATTGGATGTCTTTCGTAAGCGCCTTTTAGCTGAAAAAAGCCGGGTCCTTGAACAACTTGAACAGGTCGAGGTAAACTTACAGCAATTTGAGAGTGATTTCTCAGAGTTAGTATCCTTAAGGAGCCGCCAGCGTTACCTGCAAGAAAACCTGGAAGAAATTAGCAAAGCCCTGGGGCGGATCGAGAGTGGGACGTATGGACTTTCGGAAATTTCGGGTAAACCAATCCCCCTGGAGCGTCTCGAACTATTGCCCTGGGCCAGCCGGTTGGTAGAAGAAGGTTCCGGGGTGGCCAATAGGGTATAATATAGCCAGTTCCAACCCTATCTAAAACAAACCCTTATTCAACCGGCCCTGTTTGACGGAACCGACCTACCCCAGGAAAGGTAAAACATGAATGTAACCGACCGTATTGCCCTGGTGACCGGCGCCGGGACCGGTATTGGCAAACGAACTTCTCTGCTACTCCTCGAAGCCGGGTATAGCGTCGTAATGGCAGGACGCAGGGTTGCGCCACTGGAACAGACCGTCCGGGAAGCCGGTGTTTCAGACTCGCGCACCCTGGTAATGGCTACAGACGTAACCGACCCGGCAGCCGTGGCGGCCTTATTTGCCGCCACCCTGGCTAAATTCGGACGCCTTGATGTTTTATTTAACAATGCGGGGGTTGGTGCCCCCGCTATCCCCCTCGAAGAATTAAGTTATGAGCAGTGGCGGACTGTGCTGGATACCTGCGTAACCGGCACATTTCTTTGCACCCAGCAGGCCGTCGCCATCATGAAAAAGCAAAATCCACGGGGCGGGCGCATTATCAACAACGGCTCGATTTCGGCGCATGCTCCACGGCCCCATTCTGCCCCTTATACGGCGGCTAAACACGCTATAACCGGTCTTACCAAAGCAACCGCGCTGGATGGGCGACCCTTTGACATAAACTGCGGACAGATTGACATCGGGAACGCCGCCACCGAGATGACCGCCCGGATGACAAACGGCGTCCTCCAGGCCAATGGCACCGTAGCCGCCGAGCCCACCATGGATGCCGAGCATGTGGCACGGGCCGTACTCTATATGGCGGGCCTGCCCCTAGATGTCAATGTTCCTTTTATGACCGTAATGGCAAGTGGTATGCCCTTTATTGGCCGGGGATAAAGTGGCGGCTTGCCAGGACCGCTTTTTTCTGCTATGATAACTTTGTTGGTTATAGTATAGTAAATTTTAGTTTAGTGGAAAGGAGGCGCAAAATGCCAAAAACTACACAAAAGTCGAATAAGGTGCGCCTGGATTCTACTGAGCCGGTATTTATTTAGTGTAACCACTTCTCCTTCTTCCGGTGGAGTTACCGCTGACATTTCCCTGTCCAGCTTAAAATCTATTCTGGATAAATCCCGCCGTTTCATTTTCCCAGACCTCAGTTAATTTAGCGTATCTGCCGACTTCATGACTTCCAGGGAGTAGTTTTGGGCTTGTCTGCCTTTTTGCCTTTTCTACTATCCTGTCCGGCGTCCGGCGGTGGATATATTGCCGCTACCGCCGTGTCTTTTTGTCATGTCAGGTTACCGGCCAGGTCGAAATGGACCTGACCAAGTATGGCGGAGATATTTTGTGAGTTTTCGAGCTAAAAAATTCCTTTCTTATTACAAACCTTATGCCGGTTTGTTTTTTACGGACATGTTTTGCGCCTTTGTATTAGCGGCTACGACCCTTCTTTTCCCCTTATGTACGAGCTACATCACCAAAGAGCTACTGGCGATGAATACCTCGGAGGCGCTCTCCCGGATTTATTTAGTCGGGGCAGTTATGCTGCTTCTGGTGGTCATTCATACGGCCTGTAACACTTTTGTGGACTATATGGGGCATATGATGGGGGCCAAAATGGAAGGCGACATGCGCCGGGAGTTATTTGACCATTACCAGAAATTGTCCTTTAGCTTCTATGATGAGCGCAAAACCGGGCAGTTGATGACCCACCTGACCGGGGATTTGTTGTCGCTGGCCGAGCTTTATCATCACGGCCCCGAAGACCTGGTTATCGGGTTGTTGAAGCTAAGTGGGGTAATAATTATTCTGATTACTATCAATTTACCCCTGGCCCTCCTGACCCTTTTATTTTTTCCGATAATGACCGTCTTTGCCTTTTATTTCAACCGGAAGATGAATATTGCCCTGCGCAAAAGCAAGGACCGCATCGGCGACATCAATGCCCAGGTGGAAGACACCCTGGCGGGTATCCGGGTGGTGAAGTCCTTTACCAACGAAGAAATTGAAAAGGGCAAATTCGCCTACACCAACCACCGCTTTATTGACAGCAGGCGCGAAGGCTACAAAAACGAAGCCTTCTTTTCCAGCGGAATGAACGCCTTTACCCAACTCATAACGATAACGGTCATTATCCTGGGAGCGGTGGCGATTGCAGGTAATTCTCTGACCCTGGCCGACCTTGTAACTTACCTGCTATGTGTCAGCATTGTCGTTGAGCCGGTGCAGCGCCTGGTCAACTTTGCCCGGCTCTTTCAGGAGGGGATTACCGGCTTTAACCGTTTTATGGAGGTTATGGAAGTGGCCCCCGATATAACCGACAGGGTCGGGGCCAGAGACATCGAATGTGTGCGTGGTAATTTGGAGTTTAAAAACGTAAGCTTCAAGTACCGGGATGATTACGGTTATGTCCTGAGAAACCTTTCACTCGATATAAAAGCCGGGGAATATGTAGCCCTGGTAGGTTATTCGGGGGCAGGCAAAACTACCCTGTGTTCTTTAATTCCCCGTTTTTATGAGGCGAGCGGTGGTGAGATAACTCTTGATGGCAAAAATATCCAGAATATCACTTTACGGTCCCTGCGAAAACATATCGGGATTGTCCAGCAGGATGTCTACCTGTTTGCCGGGACGGTAGCGGAAAATATCGCCTACGGCAAACCGGGGGCCGAGCCGGAAGAAATCATCGAGGCGGCCCGGAAAGCCAATGCTCACGACTTTATTATGGCGCTACCGGACGGATATGATACCGACATCGGGCAGCGTGGGGTAAAGCTATCGGGTGGACAGAAGCAGCGGCTGAGTATTGCCCGGTTGTTCTTAAAAGACCCCGCGATTATCATTTTCGACGAAGCGACCAGCGCCCTGGATAATGAAAGCGAGAAGGCCGTGCAGTCTTCGCTTGAGAAATTAACAGGCAGCAACCGCACGACTATTGTAATTGCCCACCGCCTTTCAACGGTGCGCAACGCCCAGCGGATCATTGTACTGGGGGATAACGGCATAGCCGAACAGGGCACCCATGACGAGCTAATCGCCCGGAACGGCCTCTATGCCAGTCTTTACAATTATCAGTTGCGAATTTAAGTTTCCGGATTTCCGGTCAGGGTATTTAGCTGGTTTAGGTTATTTTGGGAAAATAGAGATGGCACTTTTTTAGACGGTTGACCGATATTAGGGTTGTGGTTATAATAGTGAAGTAAATGCTTAACTATTGAGGATGATATGGCACTTGATTTAATCTTTCACGCGCTGGCGGACCCGGCGCGGCGGACAATGGTAGAACGGTTGAGCCGGGGCCCGGCTTCAATCCGGGAACTTGCCGCGCCTCTTGACATGTCACTTTCGGCTGTCATTCAGCACCTCCATATCCTGGAGGCCAGCGGCCTGGTCCATTCCGAGAAAGTTGGCCGGGTCCGCACCTGCCATATCGAGCCACAGGTTTTGAGTTCAGCGGAACAGTGGTTTGCCGAACGAAAGGCCAGCATTGAACACAGCCTCGACCTCCTCGGCAAATACCTGGAGGAGCATCCAGATGAGCATCCAGATGAACATCCAGATAAACACCCGGAAGAACCGGACGAAAGGAACCGATAATCATGAACGAACGGTCTGTAAAGCACGATACCTTTGTAGTTGAACGTACCTATTCCGCGGCCCCGGCGCGAGTCTTTGCCGCCTGGGCCGACCCGCAAATCAAAGCCCACTGGTTCCCAAAAGCCGCTGAATTCGAATTCCAGGTGGGTGGCCGGGAAGTAAATCATGGTTCTCACAATGGGGCTGTCTACACTTTTGATGCCCTCTACCTGGACATCATACCGGGCGAACGCATTGTCTACAGCTATATTATGGACCGCGACCAGACCCGTATTTCCGCGTCCCTGGCGACGGTAGAGTTCAAAGCTGCCGGGAAAACCACAAAACTGACTTACACCGAGCAGGGCGTCTATCTCGATGATGAAGATAAACCCCAGTTCCGCCTGGAAGGTATGAACATTTTGCTGGATACGCTGGGCCAGACCTTCAAGGCTGAATGACCTTTTTCTTCCCCCTTTAGTTTCAACCAAACCTGGTTTGCTAGAAGGATGTTTTAAAAGACTCCCCGAAGGCAACCCACCGGGCAAAATTAAAAGTCAGGGTGTGAGCGCATCTAATTCACACCCTGGCTTGAATTTGTCCAAAATTCGGGGGTTGGCAGGTAAAGGGGCAAAAAAGCAAGACGCTAACATAGAATTTTGGGAATACGAGGAAAGAAAGAGGAACCAAAATGATGGTAGAAAATGAAGGGAAAATAGGAGAACCTGTAACCAGAGGGAACGGCAAGGCCACAGTCAAAGAATGGGTCGGGCTGGGAGTGCTGGGGGTTACCTCGCTGGTGGTAGCGGTTGACCTTTTTGTAATGTTACTGGCCCTTCCCAAACTTACCGGGGATTTGCACGCCAGCAGCACCCAGGTTCTCTGGATAACCGATATTTATGGTTTTTTGCTGGCCGGGTTTATGGTCACAATGGGGACGCTCGGCGACCGGATTGGCCGCAAAAAAGTTTTGTTGATTGGTAGCGCCGCCTTCGCGGCAATTTCGGTGCTGGTGGCTTTCTCCCAGAGCGCCGAGATGCTTATTTTCAGCAGGGCTTTACTCGGTATCGCCGGGGCTATGATTGCCCCCGCCGCCCTCTCGCTCATTCGCTTCATGTTTCCCGACCCTAAAGAAAACGCCAGGGCCATCAGTATCTGGCTGACCTGTCTTATCAGCGGCTCGATTCTAGGGCCACTGGTAGGGGGACTCCTTTTAGAACATTTCTGGTGGGGGTCGGTCTTCCTGGTTGGGGTGCCGCCAATGGTTATCGGTTTCCTCCTGGGTATCAGGTTGCTGCCGGAATACAAAAACCCTGAGGCGGGCCGCCTTCATCTTCCCAGCGTTATCTTATCCCTGGCGACTATCCTGCCTTTGATTTATGGTATCAAAGAAATCGCCGTTAATGGCTGGAGTATTTTACCGGTGGTGGGGTTGGTAGTGGGTATCCTTTTCGGGGTCGCGTTTGTCAGACAGCAACTAAAGTTGAGCGACCCGTTGGTAGATGTACGACTTTTCCAGAAACCGGCTTTCACGATTATGCTTCTCGCCATGCTTTGCAACACAATGTTTCCGGGTGGGGTAATGGTCCTTTCGACCCAGTTTTTACAACTGGTAGCCGGGCTATCACCCCTGGAAGCGGGCCTCTGGATGATTCCGGCCATGTCGGGTTCGATTATCGGGTTTTTGGTCTCGCCTTACCTGGCCCGCTTTATCCGCCCGGCCTATCTTATCGGCCTGGGACTGCTTTGCTCTATCGCCGGGCTGCTCGTTTTGTGTCTGACGACGGTTGACGGCGGAATTACCCCCCTCATTATCGGGTTTGCCCTCTTTAACCTGGGCGCGGGGCCTTTAGTGACGTTGGGAACAGGGATTGTTATCGGGGCGGTGCCACCCCAGAAAGCCGGTTCGGCGGCAGCCATCTCCCAGACCGGCAATGAGTTCGGTTTTGCCTTTGGCGTGGCGGTGGTGGGCAGCCTGGGGGCTTTTGTCTACCATACCCAGACCACGAACCTGCCTGCCGGACTGTCTCCGAGCGATGCGCAGGCTGTACGCGAAACTCTGGCAACTGCCGTAGATAAAGCGGGACATCTCCCCGGTCCACTCGGCAGCGAGGTCTTGTACCTCGCCCGCAACGCCTTTGCGCAAGAATATCATACCGCCGCCCTGGTCAGTGCGGTGGTTATGGCAATAATCGCCGTGGTTATTGTAACAAGGCTAAAAGGAACAAAACCGGTCAGCCAAGAGAAAGCGGCTTGATTCTAGCCGATTAATAAACCTCTGACTACAACCTCGTTTTTGAGGTTGTTTTTTATTTCAAATAAAAGGGATATGTATCCAGGCGAATTACCTTTTCCAGGGCACTCTTTGTCGTCAAGTTTGGTCAATCATAAATAAGAAAAAACCTTGCTGACGGCCTGCTTTAACCGGCAGGTGTCCCCCTTTATTTTTAGAACATTTTAGCTAAAATCTATTGACATTCTCCTGAAATATGCTAATATAGAAGCATGAAACGTGCTAGTAAATTAGCATGAAATATCCAGGATTAATTAGGATATTAATGGGTTCGGTTTAACCCAGGCTGGGTAAAAACAGCCTGATTACGACTACAAGTAAACATACATAAGAGGATTTGATGTCGTTAGGAACAAAAATTAGAGAGCTGCGTGAGGCCAGGGGTTGGTCGCAAAACACCCTGGCAGAGGTTACGGGTCTGAAGCGCAGTTATATCTCACTACTGGAAATTGACGCGATAAAGAGCCCCGGTGCCCAACCGATAATCAAACTGGCCCAGGCCCTTGAGGTTGCCGAGAATGTTTTATTTGAGGACGCCGAGCTGAAAATTAAACCTACCAGCGAGCTTGATGAGTTTTTCCTTTACCTGCAAGGTAAGAACCCCAGCCCCGAAACCATCCAGCAGTTGAGGAAAATCGCCGAAGCTCTCCTGCCCGATAGACCGGAGAGGGCGCAGCACCTGGAAGAAAAAACAAAGAAAAAGAAGGCTAAATAGGCAAAGGAACCTTGGACCGGACCTGGCCCTGACCCTGGTGGGTTGGCAGGACGGTAGGACCAATAACATGGCACAATTTTCGGACATCTGGCTTAAAAAATTTGACGTAAAAGTTCTGGATAAAATAATCGAGGAGTTTAACCTTCATCACAGCGATAGCTACCCGGTCTCGGCGCAACCGCTATTTGAGGCCCTGAGTATCAAAGTTTGTACGGGCATCGAACTACCGGCTGGTATTAATGCTTTTACTTATCGAAACCATTATGACGACTATGGCGTGGCGGTCTTTAACCACGAGCTTTCGGAAGCTTCTCTGAACCACGCCATTTTCCACGAACTCGGCCACCTGCTTTTTGGTGAACACGGGGGACGGCACGGCTGTGTGAGTAAGGGCGGGGTAGTAAGAAAAGAGGAAGTCGAAGCGGACCTGTTCGCCTGCTACCTGGCTGCGCCAGGCTGGAAGGTCAAAGAATTATTCTCGCAGGGTTACGACTTTGACCAGGTCTGCCGCCTCCTGGTAATTACACCCCGGCTGTTAGAATTAAGGGTAGAACTCCTTAAGGCGAAAGGAAAGTATTTTATCCCGCTGCTAAATATCTATATTGATTAACCGACCTGGTAAAGGAACAACTGACGACCAGCAAGTCCTGATACTCATTCCAGCTCTTTCTTTTCTTAGAAAAGCGTCTTACTCCTGCCATTATTACTAATTTTATGTCAACTACTATTTAGTAAGAAAAGAACTTCTCAACAACTTTTGGAATAATAAACCAGCTTTCAACCTGTCCCCGGGATACAAAGGGACAGGGTCGATTTAAGACCCTTTAAAACCGGGCAAAACCTGAGAAAAAAGGAAATAACATTAGTCAGGCTTTATTTATAGAAACCGAAGAAGGAGAAAATTTATGGAACACGATTTCTTCTTGAGCCAGCTTAATCCTACGGTGCTATTGCTTTTGCTAACCTACCTGGCCTCTTTGCTGCTGCTTCTGATCGCTTTTGTGCCAGGGGCTGGGGAAAACCTGGTGCGCTTTTTGGTAGGACTCAAACAGGTGGTCAAGTTGGAAAATAAACCTTCTAAAAGCAAAATCAGCACCGACCTGATATTTGCCTTTAGAAAGTTTTTCAGGGATGCCAAAATACCCCTGGTAATCAAGGTTATTTTTCTGTTGGCCGTTTTGCTTTTTGTTTTTGGCAAATTTTTTATCAAATTGTAAGCTATTCAACCGTTTATTTATCTATGTAAATCTATTGGGGTCGTAAGTGACAAAAGAGAGTTTTAACCAGGTGTTTTTAACAGTAAATGGTGATGCCCCTCTAAACTCACTTGACCAGGCTTGAGGTCTTGATGGCAGCCAGGCTTGTAGGCAAGAACCTGGCCCGAATTAATACGCTACCCCGGTTAGTGCCGGGGAGCAAACCTTTAGAAAGAGGTGTAGGTATGGCTTCTTCTAACAATGAGTTAATACCCCTTTCCGGCAGTGAAAGGAGTATCCTTCCCGGCGCGAAAGTGATTGGACCTTCCGACCCGGCGCAACAAATGGCCGTTACGGTAGTCTTAAAACCACCAACCCCTGCCGCTCATTTCAACAGTGAAGAACTGGCCGTCCAGGCCCGGAGCAGCAGCCGGGAGGAAAGCCTGGCGGCAGCCCAGGCCATGTTCAGTTCCAGGCCGGAGGAAATTGCCCGGCTGGAAGAGTTCGCTCGCACTAACCAGTTGCAAGTAGGGCAAGTCAACCCAACCGCCAACACCGTCGAGCTAAAAGGGACGGTCGCCCAGATGAGCGTGGCCTTTAGCGTGAAACTCGAAACTTACCAGAAAGGAGGGCTGGTCTATCGCGGTCGCACCGGCCCTGTCCATATACCTCGTTCTCTGGTGGACCTGGTCGAGGCAGTGTTGGGCCTGGACGACCGGCCCCAGGCCACCCCTAAGTTCCAATACCTCCACCAGGTGCAAGCGGTGCGCCCGCTGGCGGGGACCCAACCTGTTAAATATACTCCCCCTGAGTTAGCCTCCCTCTACCAGTTTCCCAGCGGCCTGGATGGTAAAGGCCAATGTATTGCCATTATCGAGTTGGGCGGTGGCTATAACCTGGGTGACCTGAAGACCTATTTTGCAGACCTGAAGGTGCCGCTACCCCAGGTCACAGCCGTAGAGGTAGACGGTGGGAGTAACCAGCCAACGAAAGATCCCAATGGCCCGGACGGCGAGGTGATGCTGGATGTTGAAGTAGCCGGGGCCATTGCCCCTGGCGCGAGTATCGTCGTTTACTTTGCGCCCAATACCACCAAGGGCTTTCTGGATGCGGTCAATGCCGCCGTGCAAGACACGACCCATAAGCCGACGATTATTTCTATCAGTTGGGGCGGGCCGGAGAATAGCTGGACCAGGCAGGCGCTCACCAGTTATAACCAGGCTTTCAAAGTGGCTGCCTCGGTTGGTATCACGGTCTGCTGCGCTGCCGGTGACAGCGGTTCCTCAGATGGCGTGAATGACGGCAAAAACCACGTGGATTTCCCCTCGTCCAGCCCTTACGTCCTGGCCTGTGGCGGAACAAAACTCACCACCGCCAACGGCGCTATTACAAAGGAAACCGTCTGGAACGAAGATCCTACCAGGAGCGCCACCGGCGGCGGGGTTAGCACGACCTTTCCCCTCCCGGATTTTCAGAGCGCTGTTAAGGTACCGAAACCTCCTTCCGGCTCGAAGTTGAAAACCGGGCGAGGCGTACCGGACGTCGCCGGGGATGCCGACCCGGCCACCGGTTATGCCGTGCGAGTGGATGGAGAGGATACGGTAATCGGGGGAACCAGCGCCGTGGCACCACTCTGGGCCGGGCTGCTGGCGCTTATCAACCAGAGCCTGGGCAAACCGGTAGGTTATCTCAATCCACTTTTGTATAAAAGTCTGGCCGGGGAAGGGGTCTTGAACGATATTACTGAGGGGAGTAACGGAGGCTTCTCCGCCAGCACCGGGTGGGATCCCTGTACCGGCTGGGGCAGCCCAAAAGGCAACAGTTTACTTGAGGCCCTTAAAACAGCGATTTAGCGATAGCTGGCACCCTGGTAAAGCGGGACTTAGCTCTTTACACCACCACTAATTCGAGGTTACTCGCCAGGCAGACGGTAGGCTGTTAAACTTGTGGCAAATAGCTTTAAAAATAGCAGCTACCCTATAACTAACTGGTAACATACCAGGATAAAAGGAGAAATCTAATGAAGGTTGTCCTGGCCGGTTGTGGAGCAATGAGCCAGACCTGGCTAAAAACGGCTAATTCTCTAAACCTCGAAATGGTGGGATTTGTCGATATTTACGAAGAAGCGGCCCGCAACCGGGCCGTTTCGTCAGGCTGGCCCCAGGCCCGTATCGGGACCGACCTGGCAAAGATGTTAGCCGAGACAAAACCGGACCTTGTATTTGACTGCACGGTGCCCCAGGCCCACCCTGAAGTGACCTTAACCGCCCTGGCGCACGGCTGTCACGTTCTGGGTGAGAAACCGATGGCAATTAACCTGGAAAAAGCCAGGGAGATGGTCGCGGCGGCCCAAAAAGCGGGTAAGATTTACGCGGTTATCCAGAACCGCCGGTACGACCCAAACGTGCGGCGGCTTAAAGAGTTTATGAGAAGCGGGGCGCTTGGCCCCCTCACCACCTTGAATAGTGATTTTTACCTGGGCGCCCATTTTGATGGGTTTCGCCTGACAATGCCACACGTTCTGTTGGTGGATATGGCTATACATACTTTTGATACGGCTCGCTTTATCAGCGGGGCCGACCCGGTCTCGGTTTATTGTAAAGAATGGAACCCGGCAGGTTCGTGGTATGCGCGGGATGCCTCGGCAGTAGCGATCTTTGAGATGAGTAACGGGCTGGTTTACACCTACCGGGGAAGCTGGTGTGCCGAAGGTCTCAATACAACCTGGGAAAGCGACTGGCGAATAATCGGGCAGAAGGGGAGTCTCAAATGGGATGGAGGCCAGGGCTTTGCCGCGCAGACGGTAGCGAAGCAGGGCGGCTTCATCTCGGAGTTAAATAATATCGAGGTACCTGAAATAGCCAGTTCGGGTAAGGAATCCGGGCACGCCAGTATCATTGCGGAGATGGTCGAGTGTATCCAGACCGGTCGTACCCCGGAAACCGTCTGTAGTGACAATATCAAAAGCCTGGCGATGGTCCTGGCAGCGGTTGAAAGCGCCGAGAAGGGTCGCCAGGTCGAAGTAAAATGGTAGCCTTTTTTGAACACGCCAGCTTTTATCTGCACCGGAACTACTCTGCCGAAACATTTATTTATGTAAACCTGGGAAATGGAGGTGCGTGCAGGTTTAGCGCGTAATCTAGAGCCCTGATTTATAACACCAAACAGGTTAGGCATGGCTCTATTGCTTTAGCCGGTATTCAGGATAATTTAACGTTCAAAATTTTCGACAATACCCAGCAGGTGAACGACCCGTTCGCCAAGCCGGGTTGCCACAATCTGATGAAACAAATTGGCGGATTCAGGGTCAACCCTTTCGACATCCGCCAATTTTTGACGGGAAAATGAATAAATAACGCTCGGTTCATTCACAATTACGTCCGCCGTACGCCTGATGCCAAGGTAAAACCCCAGTTCACCTACCAGGTTACCGCCACCCATTGTTTCCAACCGCACTTCGTTCTGGTCCTGCCCCGCCCAGCGGGCCGTAACTTTGCCAGATTCTATAAAGTAGATTGAGTTCGGGGTATCGTCCTGGCGAATAAGGTATTCCCCGGCAACGTATTCCTTACACTCCATATGGGTTAACAGCTTTTCAACCTCTTTTCCCTGGCCTACAATCCCTTTTAACTCGGTAATGAGGTCTGGATTAGCTGAAGCGGGCGTTAAGGTTTCAGCAATAATTTGATTTTCGCACCACTCGGCACCCTGGTCGAGGGTAGGAAAAAAAAGGAGGTGGTTGGGCTGTTCGTGCATCCCACCCCGGATGAACTGGTCTCGCAGGGATTTGGTAACTCCGGTCAAACCCAGCCCAATTTTTTGCTTCTCTCCCCATTGCAAGATGCGGCTAAAACTTAGTAATCCGGTCGAATCTAAACCGCTTACGAGGGTAAAATCCAGCAGGATAAACCGGATCGTCCCTGCCGGTTTGCTTTGAACCAGTTTACGCACCTGGTTGGAAATGTTGTTGGCTGTGCCAAAAAAGATAAAGCCCTGGAGCTTGAAGAGGAAAAACCGCTCGTTTTGACTGTCGAGAAGCTGCTGCTCTTCCCAACTGCGAGTAACCCGGCTGCGAATAGCGCCTCCTGGCAGAGCATATTTAACGTTATTAAGACGGCTGTAACTCACCACAAATAAAATAATGGCGAAGACGAGCCCAAGGATAATTCCATTCAAAAAACCGCTAAACATAATCACTGCCAAAATAGTTATTATGATGGCGAAATCTATCCGGGGGAAGTTAAACCAGGCTTTATAAACCCATTCAATCAACAAACCTGCTCCAAGGTATACTAAAACCGAGCCAAGCACCAGTTTAGGAATATAACCGAGTAAGGGCGCTCCCAGGAGGATTGTCACAAACAAAAGAAGCGCCGTAAAGACTCCCACCAGGCGTTTGCCACCACTCAGATTGTGGTTCAGGTTAGATAGACTGATCGCGTGATAACCCACCAACCCTCCCACCAGCCCTGCCAGCAGGTTCCCGGCCCCGGCTGCCACAAGTTCCCGGTCAAGATTAATATCCTTTTTGGTGACCAGTTCAAGGCCGCCGCAATTCAATAAAAGGGCAATGACACAAATAACGGCGGCGGGCACCAGGTTGGGGATTTGCCCCCACAATACATCCCAGTTAACCTGCGCCACCATGTCAGGACCAAGCGGATAACCGGACATACTACCAGCCGGGATAGAGCCGACCAGCCAGCCTTCCGACTCAAGCTGGGCCGGGGAAATTTTTATAACGAAGGTCACCAGGTAAAATATAAGGGTGCTTACAAACAGCAGCACCGGCAAAATTAAGGACCAGCGAAAATAGGCTACGCTGCCCAGAATAAGCAGACCCAGAAAAAGGCCCGGCACCCAGTGGTACAGCGTTTGTGGCTCAAGCAATTCGGTGCCGAAATTCTTACCGGACATGATACCGATGCCACCTTTAGCGAGTAACCAACCCGTCCCGGCCAGAAAACCACCCATAACCGGGTAAGGGAGAAACCGGGCCAGGCCACCCAGCTTGAATATTCCCAGGACTAAAAACAGCACTGCGGTCATAAGAGTTGTGACGACAATCATCATGACTACGGTGGCAAATTGCTGTTCGAGGGCCTGGGCAGGCAAGGCTGTTACAATTGCGGTAGCGGCTAAACCCAGGATTGCTCCCGGCGTATCCTGGGCTACCCCAATCGTACCGGCATAAGAGCTGAGCAGGGTCAGCACTCCCAATAAAATGGCGTTGCCCAAAAGGATAAAGCTAAGCGCCCTAGGCAATTGATTTGCCATCGGCCCCGAAAAGACCAGGGCGGTAAAGGAGATAACAAAGATAATTTCAAGCATATAAATCAAGACCCCGGAAAATAGGCTATTTACCAGGGTTGCGGGACGAAATTCTTCAGCCGCCCAGCGGGCTACATATTTGCGGATACCTGGAACGTGCGCCATTAGCTTAAATCCCTTTCAGGGCTAGTTGAATTGCCACCAACAGGACCGGATTAAATTTCCGCCAACGCGAGAAGTATTGTTTCATCCGAAGTTAGCTTCTTTCCTGCAACAATAGCAACCGGTCTGGAATTATCCCTTTGAAAGTAAACTACCTGAGCCAGGTCAGGCAGCGCCATTGAAAGACCGGCTTATTACTGGTTTCTCGCCCTAGTGGCAGGCATTCCTCAGGGTAAGAGTATGGACTAATCAGGTCTGGTTTCGAGGGGAAGCGCCGGAGCTTACAAGCTGGGCGTTTAATTCTACAACTTCATGAACCCTTTCTCTTAATCGCTCCGATAACATCTTGATAATGGCCCGGACCACTTCAATCCGCTTTGACATCAGGTGGTAAAGGGTAGTTTGGTCGAGACGCCAGAGGCGGACAGCGGTAAGAGCTTTCACGGAAGCCAGGCGCGGCGCGGCATCCAAAACCGCCATTTCGCCAAAAATGTCCCGCGGTCCCAGGTCATTTATAGTTCTTTCCCGGTCGTATACCCGTACCTGCCCCTCCACGATTATGTAAAGACATTCCCCGATTTCACCTTTTTCAAAAATAACCTGACCCGGCGCTACCACCACTTCTTCGAGATGGTCTCCCAGTTCAGCCAATAAATAATCGGGGGTTTGGGCAAACAGGCTGACCCGTTTTAATTGCTCCACTACCCTTTTTTAGCATCCCCAGAACGCTTGGAAGGACCGGATAAAGCGAGAGCCTGGCTCCCCACCTGGTAGGGATTAACCGGTGCGTCGAGTTGCTCACTATCCCTGGTTATTTGTTCATAAAGGTCCGTGGTCCGGGCCTCCGGGGCAATATCGAGTTCCTGGGCTAAATATTGTTGGTAAGCTTTGTATTTGCCCATAGCGGCGGTCCGCCGCCCCTCGTGGGCTAAAATAAATAGCTCCTGGCGAAGGGCCTGCTCATTAAAAGGGTCAAGTTCCAGGAGACGGCTGGCCCAGCGGTAGGCAATCTTATAATCGCCCAGTTTCATTCGGTAGGCGCTGACTATTTTTAGAGCTTCTACAACCTGGCTGTGTAAGAGTTCGCGTTCCTGGTTGGCCCACTCCTCAAAACCATTGGCATCACTCACGAAAAACCCGGCCAGAAATTCTCCCCGGTAAAGACTCAAAGTATCTTCCAGCCGGTTTAGCTGTTCAACCGGAAGGTTATCCCTTTCTGGCGACTTTGAGTGGACGATTGTGAGACCATTCTTTATAGCGGCCAGGTCAAGGTAGAAAGGTTCAGCCGGATTAAAGAAGACCGTTTCGCGAGTGACAATCAAATTATCGCCCAGGTGAGGACGAATCCGGGTAAGTAAGGTTCGGAGATTCGATAAAGCCTGTTCCTCACTTCGTTCGAACCAGAAGAACTCGGCCAGTTGGAGGCGAGTGTGGGGCCGCCCGGTACAGGCTAAAAAGACCAGCAAGGCGGCAGCCTTATTTGAGAGTATTTCTGTTAATAGTAATGACCCACGCCGTAAAATCAGACTGCCAAGCGTCAAAATTTCCAATGTTTCGTTCATCTCGTTCTTAACCCTAAATCCGATTGATTCTTTGTATTGGGGTGGGGTGGAAATATAGCCAGGTCAAGGCCCGCCAAACAAAGATTTTAAGGGTGGCAATTATTAAATTTTCTGATGTAGTTGGGTCAGGTTCAATTTTAAAGGAATTAACATCATAATTATAACAAATTATGGTTCGAAATTGAATAACTAATCTCCCTGGCCGGAAGCGGTTTTGAAGCGATGGATGCGCATAATTAGTCCATCAAGGTACATCATTCAGACAACTCCCCTTCCCCCTATGGTTTTTTTAGCTAAACCGGTATTACCAGGCGTACTCGAAGAATCAAAACTACCGGTGGGCATAGGGATAGATTAAAAGGAGTTGTTAAAAAACCAGGACTCAGGGAGAATAAAAATGCTAATTCGTACGATGGTTCTTGCCTTAGGCACGTTTGCGGTAGGTACTGCCGAACTCTTTATTGCGGGAATTTTACCCCTCGTAGCCAACGATTTACAAATCTCAACCAGCATGGCCGGTCAGCTTGTAACGGTATATGCCCTTGTTTTCGCGTTTGGCGGTCCACTTATCATGGCGCTCAGTAGCCATATCAATCCTTACAAATTATTGTTAGGGTCTCTCGGTATTTTTATAACGGGCAACCTGGTTTCGATAGTTTTTACCGATTTTTACCTGGTATTATTTTCACGGATGCTGGCCGCCTGTGGTTCAGCCGTCTATACCACCCTCGCCTTTGATTGTGCCGCCAGTATCGCGCCTGCCGGAAAACAGGGACGGTCGGTTTCAATCATTGTGGCCGGTTGGACGCTTGCTTCTATCGCGGGCGCACCGTTGGGTACCCTGGTGGGTGTGACCTTTGGGTGGCGGGCCAGTTTTATCTTTGTAATAATTCTGAGCGCCGGGGTAGCACTGGGTATCTGGACCAAATTTCCCCGAAAGATTGAGACGCCCCAGGTGCCGGGTCTTAAAAAACAAATCGCCCAGCTAAAACGCCCTGAACTTTCTTTAACCATTATCATCAGCGGCCTTTTTCTGGGAGGGCAGTATATTGCTTATACTTACCTGGCGACCTTTTTGAAAGATGTTAGCGGATTAGGAGCGCTTGCCATCACATTTATGTTACTGGTTTATGGTGTGTCTGGCACCATAGGAAACCTGCTGGGCGGGTATGCCACCGACCGCTTTGGTAGTAGCCGCACTCTCTTTACCGGTATAGGATTAAATGCCCTGGCAATGTTAGGTTTGTCCGTGGTCGGTAGCTCCTCAATATTGGTGGGTTTTGTCATTTTGCTGTGGGGGTTATCTTCCTGGTCATTTACATCGGCGCAGCAATCCAGGTTAATCGGTATGGCCCCTACCGCCACCAAGTTAACCTTATCCTTAAACCTTTCATTTTTTAACCTGGGAATTGCTGGCGGTACAAGTTTAGGTGGTATGATAATAAATACCGCCGGTCCTGCGAGCCTGGGCCTGGTCGGGAGTCTTGTCATCACGCTGGCGTTCTCATTAACTATAATAACCTGTCTGATAACCCGCCAGACCCGTACTTCAAAGAAAAATTTGGGGGGAAATACCAGCGGGGCTGTGGTAGAACTGACCGCACTACCCGACCACACCTAGATTTCAAGGGAGTATCTCCGAAACAGGTTATAACCAATTTCAAAACAGGGGGTATACGCAAGTATCCCCCCTTTTTAATGGATGCCATACCCTCGCCGGATACATCAATCCGGGGTTACCGGTTACTCGGAAACTGGCCGAAAAATCATGTAGAGGGTCATGAACGATGGTGCTATAGCGGCCCTGGGCTCCAGGGTAAAATCGAAGCTGCCGGGCTGGTTGCACACGAATGCCAACTGTCCCGGATTTTATGATAAATTTGAAGATACTCTTTCTTTGCAGGCGCGCCTTTTGCTATAATTCTATTAAAGACCGGGGACTTAGCCAGGTTTTGGACCGAACCTGGTATCCGGTTCAGGTTAGGTGGCACTTTGTTAGGAACGAAACGACCGGGCCAATCAAACTGGCCGGTAGAAGCGAACAGGTTAAAAAGCTTACCCACAACTTAACAAAAATTAAGAAAACCATATCGAGGTTGATATGATTTCACAAAATGGCAAAAAAAGGATTCTGGTGATAGATGACGATATTGAAATTCGCCAGTTTCTGAAGGCAGCCCTGACCAGTGAAGGGTGGGGAGTCCAGGAAGCAGCTAATGGGAAGGAAGCTTTAGATTACCTCAATCAAAATCCGCCAGGTACTTACAGTCTAATCTTTTTGGATATGCAAATGCCCATACTGGATGGTTGGAGGTTTCTACCACTTTACCGTCAATACCAACAAGAATTGAAAAATGATTCAAAGGCACCGGTTATTGTAATGACGGCAGCAATGACTATATCCCGTTACGCCAATCAAATACAAGCTGATGACTATTTACCAAAACCCTTTGACCTAACGAACTTACTATCAATCCTTAAAAAGCATTTGTCTTTCCCTTATAATTCTTTAAGCGTAACCTCCTGAGTTTACGCGGTTGTTTCGGTGGGACAACCTTTTTGAGAATGAAAAGAGAAAAATTGAGGAACTGAAAGGATAAGCCGGTGCACTCAATACTTTTTGTTATTGCTTTTCCCTTGGGCATGCCTGTTGCTTTTTAATCGAATTGCTCCTCGACCTCAATTTCCCGCAAAACTTAAATTAAGAACGAAAGAGCCCGGTTACTTAAAATATAACCAGGATACCTCTGACCCTTTGCTAAAATGTTTTGAGCCTGTTAAAATTCGTTTACTGGAATTTCTTCGTTAGTTACATCTCAACTACTGAGTTAGTCGCCAGGGTTCAAATAACTCGGACTAGGGAGAGCAGGAAACTTGGCAACAAGGCAAAAAACAACCAATAAAATTTTAACCTCACCTTCCCACCCAACTGAGCAAGAGCAAACTGCTTTGGATTTTGAAAGGACCCAGGAGGAAAAAGAGGCTGCTTCTTTTGGCGAGTCAGGCAAGGAAGTCTTTAACGCACCTGACCCGACAACAAGTTTGCCTGATTCTTTAATTATGTCAACTCCTAATAAACCCGGTTTGTCCCAGGCCTCAAATCCTGGCCGCCCGGACTCAATTCAACTCCAAACCCTTTTGAATAACCTCGACACCTTCAGTAAACTAATTGAAGAATTAGGTTCTATTCCCCAACTGGCCGAAAACCTGGCGGAGGTTAAGTCAAAACTTGATACCCTTCTACCTATAAAAGGCGAGCAAATACGGGAAGGCAAAAGGACAATAAAAGAACAAAGCGCACCATACCCTTCCAGTGTTAATCCGCTCCTGGTGCCAGGGGTAGCCGAAGCCCTGGTTGAGTTAACAAACACCTTGAATACCCTGGTTTCTCCGCAAATAGCGACAGATACGGACAAAAATCCGGCTGAATTTAACTCTGCAAAACTGCCGCCATCGCCTTCTAACAGCTTTGACACCGGTCCAATCGAACCAGATTTTCAAATCCTGGAAACCAGACCGGTTGAACTGGTGGAAACTCACAATGGGGAAGAGCTAGCCGGGCTGGACTTAAGTAAGGCTTTTGCCGCCGAAAGCGCTATCCGCCAAATCAATGGTATTCTAAGGAACCCGGAAATTACCTCGACCAAAGATGTGCATGTATTGAGCAGCGCCTGGTATCACGCTACCCGTGAAGCCCTCTACCACAACACCTTTGACAAGACCGAAGACTCGCCCTGGCCAACTGCCTTTATAAATAAAGGTGGCGCCAGTGGCAAGGCCCAGCTGGTGCCGCCCGCAATTGAAAACCATCCCCTCATGCCAGCCGAAGAACAGAACCGCTGGGCCCAGCTCATGTGGAAACAACGCCAGGAACTGACGGACCTGGACGCCGACGCCCTTGATATGCTCTGTCATTTCTGGTTGGTCCAGGCCAAAAAACCGGAAGATAGCGCCGTAGCGGTAGTGGACGAATTTCTGGAGATGCGCGGTCTTAAAAAGAAAATAAGCGGCAATGGTCGCCGGGGCGGCTACATGCCGGAGCAACGCCTGGAAATGCTAAAAGCCCTCTCCCACATCCAGAGTATCTGGCTCAATTTCGGCCAGATTGAAATGTTTGAGGAAAAAGAAAAAAGGGGCAAACGCGGCAAATTACAATCTGTCACTAAAGAAGTGCAAAGCCGGGCTTTCGTAGTAACTGACCGGTTGGGCCAGTTAAATATGGACGGCTACATGGATGTGGAGCGGTTTATCTACCGGCCCGGCGAGATTTTTGCCAAGTTCCTTTTCGGACCGGGCCGCCAGACCGCCCTACTTTCGGCCCAGGCTATTCAGTACGACGCTTATCGCCAGAAATGGGAAAAAAGGCTGGCCCGCTATTTAAGCTGGCAATGGCGTATCCAGGCTAACCGGGCCGATTTTGGGCGGCCTTACCGGGTTGAGACCCTCCTCAAGGCGGTTGGAGAGGAAATCAATAAACAGCGCCCTCAATTTGTCCGGGAAAGGCTTGAGAAGGCCCTTGACCGCTTACAGCAGGATGAGGTTATCTCGTCATGGGAGTATGACCGCTGGGACGAACGGCTGGCCGAACGCCAGAAATGGTTGGACGGCTGGCTTGAGGCAACTGTCCTCATAGAACCTCCGGCCAGTATCCGGGAGAATTATAAAAGTCTCGCACGCACCAGCAATAGCGGTGAGCTACATGGCGGGGCTTCCTCTACGTATGCAACCCGGCAGAGTCCGCGGCTCCCTAAAAAATCTATTGTCCATACGCTGGAAAGTGAGAACGATACCCTGATTGCCCAGCTTAAGGAGATTAGAAAGAACCTGCGTATCTCCCAGGCCGAGTGCGCGAATGAACTGGGTATCGCCCAGGGCTTCCTGAGCCGGTTGGAAAATGGCAAGGAAAACCTGTCCGAACAACTTAAACCGCGTTTAAAAGAATGGCTGGCTAACAAACAGTTTATAACCAGGAAACCGTCTAAAGGCCACCTTAATTAAGAGCCGGGCAGCTAATTAACCGGAGACTTCCTTTATCTTACTAATCGCTCTTCCCTATGCGTGTCACCCACTAAACGCTCCTTGCCATGTTTTAGCTCACAGGTAATTCTGCTTATATAACAGCCGGGGAGGTTATAATTTTCAGCGGTCGTGGTTATCGTTGCATAAAACGTATATTTTTGAACTCAGAAGATTAGTCTATTCCAGGTGTTCCGGTGCAGTCGTGGTTATCGTTGCATAAAACGTATATCTACAGGCGAACATCAGGTAAATTTTGCGGTGAACATCTTCTAAATTACCTCAAATATCTAACCCTTAATCCCTTTTTTTCTTGCGCACACAACTTCGAGCTACCCTGGCAGCTTACTTTTCGGAATTTATAACCTCAATATGTTCGAGTCGTGGTTATCACTGCATAAAACGTATATTTTTATCCGGGTATTAGTGCTTTAACAGTTATTATTTACTCGGAAAAACCTGGATTTACCAAAATTATAACCTGTTTTTTCGTTAGTCGTGGTTATCGTTGCATAAAACGTATATTTTTACAGTGGGGCTGAACGCCAAACTTTTATTTTGAGGTCTATTTCCGGTTCAATTCGGTTAATTTGAACCTGCGCTGTTCGTATTGTTTTTATATTGGATTCCCTTTTATGCATGGTCGTGGTTATATTTTCCATTTGTCGTGGTCATCCATGTCCGGTGTCGTGGTTATCCATGCAACAAATGAATTTTTTAGCCTCAAATATAACCTTTTTTCTTCCTCATGATTCTTAATAATATTAATAGAGCCGGTTATAACCAGCAGGTTATAACTACCTTTGTATAATTTCTAAGGTGGTTCAGGCTTTACAGCGTAATCCACAAAAAGTAAGAAAGAATGGGTCTGGGTTTTATCACGGCTTGCAACCCTTAAACCGGAGCGTAACATGTCTGCTTCATCCGAACCGATAAAAAAGAACAACATAAGCTATCTTTCATCCCTACCCGGCGTCCCTGCCAATAAGTCCATATCGGGTCCAATTGAGGATGATGATAGCCAGGTAGCGGCAGACCTGCCCCCTTTTGAAGTATTACTTCAGTGGTTAGGCTATTACCACGAACAATCCGGGGCCTGGCCGACCCCGCCCGACCGGATGGAACTACCGGACAGACCGGAAGTACCGCGAGCAAAGCCAAAATCGAAACCTCAACCCGCACCAATCCCGGTCAAAGAAGCCCCACGTGAAAGGGGAGTAAAGCCGTACCCGGCAGCACCGGGGTCAGACTTAACGCCAATCCAGACGCCAGGTTCTTTTAACTCCTATGACTACCAGGCTTCGGTATATTACACCGCGGCAATTAAGGTTATTCGTTCTTCACAGGTTTCTACCAATATCTCGGCAGGCGCTGTTCTGGTACTGTCTTCAATCCTGGCCTGGACGCAACATCCCTTTTTTAAGGATAAGTGCCTGACTGCGCAAGGCTGGATGTCGCTACCGCTTAACCGGTGGTCACGAGAGCTTAAAATGCGTAAGGCCAGTCTTTCCCTCTATCTTGAAGAATTACAAAAAGCCGGGCTGATTATTTACGGCACTCTTAACGAGCCTATTTTAGAAAAGCGAGAAACCCAGCTTTTATTTGAAGAACGTGAAAAGTTTGCACTTCTTACGGCTGCTAATAATGACAGCATAGGGTCTACCAAAGTTTATAAGCAAAGATTCACCCCGGCCTACATTCGAATTTACCGGCTCTCAGTTACCCTAACCCACGCCTTACCAGCTTTTGACCCGGAAAGCACACCTTTTGCCAGCGCTGCCGGCATCAGGCAGGCAAGCGATACCAAAACTGCGGCCCTACAATTTACGGGAACCGATTTGCAGGAACTAAACCAAGACCGTTACAACCCTGGCAACCCGCTAAAAAACCTGGAAGATACGGTTCCCGGTAATGTGGAACCGTATCCGTCTGAGACCAATAATAAAATGGCCCCATGTACATGTTCTAATAATTTAAAACATGAATTTAAAAGTTATAAAAACCATGCTGTTAAGCATGCTCAATATGCTACTCAAAAAGAATCGGGACCTGTTGAAACCAAGCAGGGAACTCAAAATCTCTCCCTGACACCGCTTACCTCTGCTGGAATTCGTGGGCCGGCACTAAATTTACCAGGGGAACCGGTTGATTTTTCTCAAGACAATGTTTCCGAAGAGGTATTTGTATTTTTAACAACCGCTGCCCTTTTCCCCGGTTTCTCGCGTTCGGATGGCCGCCAGACTCTTGACGAACGAGAAGCCCTGAAATTTGCTTCCAGCCCTGTGCTTACCCTATCCAGGGTAAAACAGATTTATTTCCAGGTGCTTTCTTTATGGACCGTAGGCAAGTGCAATAAGAATCCGATTGGGTTTCTACACAACCGGCTGAATAAATGTTTAGCCGAAGGTGGTTCTGCAACGGGAACCGGTTCCCCAAAAATTACTTTGTTACCCGTTTCAGATTCCTCTCCTGAACCTTGTCTAAACCCTGCTGACACTTTAACAAATCTCAAGCCTTCCCGGCGACAGGGCGGCATCTTGTCCGAATTTGAGAATATTTCGGATGTTACTCCAACGGTTGAACCGGTTTTTGATGAGCAGGCAGTTACCGAGTTTTCCGAATCCGACAATGGTGACTTTATTCTTTTGAAGCAGGTTTTGGATACACTCAAGAAAAACGTGGTCGAGTCTTTATCGGCCCGGTACCGGCGGCCTGATTTCAGCCGGATTGTCGACATTAGAGATTGGAAGACAGGCCAAACAGGAGAGACTATCCAGCTTATTCTGGCGGAACCTGTTACCGGTTCTTATCCTTACTTTTTTTCCGAGGGTGATAAGTCTTTATTAAAACTGGTTATTTCACAGGACTTAACTTCTGCCGTTGCGAGAAAAATAAATTTTCAGTTGGTGGTCTAGTTTCTAAATTTCTTACTTGTTCAAAACCTCTCAGGCCGACTCTAAGTGTTAAATTGCTGGTCCAGGACGTAATGGACTGCTCTTCCCGCCGTCCCCACCTTCCGAATAACCCCTAACTCCACCAACTGATTTAAATCTTGCAGCGTTGTATCTACCGCTACTTTTGCAATACTCCGGTAGTTGGCATTGGTAAGCTTACCCTCTTTTATAAGGAAGCGTAAAGCTTCTATCTGGCGTGGTTTCAGGCGGGCTAACGGTAACTTTTCTAAAATTTCCTGCTCCCGCAGAACCTCGCTGGCCCTGGAAGGTTGGACCAGTCCTGGTTCCGTTGTTAGGTTCGGCGTGGCTGGTTCTTCTACTTTGTTGCGCAGGGTCACCCGGAAATAGTTTTCGTCCGCTTCGAATACCGGCTCAGGCAGACCTGCCTCTCGCATTGCCGTCCGCATCCGGCGGATACCGCTGCCGAACCGTTCGACATAGCCGAGGGTCTGGAGCATTTCGTTGAGCCTGGGGTTGCGGGGCCGGTGGTAATTTTCTATGGTGTCAATGGAAAGACCGGGTAGAAGACCGCCGGGGTTTTCCACAACAATCCGGTCATCGAAAATCATGAGGTGGGATGGCACCGGGTTGAAGTAATCCCGGTGTGCTATCAGATTGACAACCATCTCGCGGTAGGCTCCTACCGGGTATTCGGGTTGCTCCTGGGCTGCCAGGCTCTCACCCCTGTTTGAAGGCATCTGGAGACGGTGACGAATATTCTTTTCGATAAAGCGGGCCGCGGTTTCGAGCATTTCGGGGAGTGGGCCGCGAATGTTGGCCCGGTCCAGCACCCTTTCACTGGTGGTTCCCGCAAAGCGGGCGGCTATAAGCTGGACGCCGGGTAGATAAAAATCGGGGGTCGGACTAAAGAATAGAACCCCCAGCACTGTTGGCACGGGTAGACCTATTTCCTGGGTGGCACAGCCCAGGTTACGCAGCACATCAAAACGGGAAAGGCGGGCATAAGACTGCGGAGTAAAATCCCTTAGCCGCCGGGCCAGGTAGTTTTTGACGGCTTCTTCATTCAGGTCTTCGAGGGTCATCCGGGTGAGAGGGCTTTGCTCGTAGTGGCGGATACCCCGGTTAAAGGCCAGGGCCTGGGCCTGGTCGAAGGTCAGTATTTTATTAAAAGAACCGATTCGGACCCGGTAGACCCCGGACACGGCATGGATAGCCGATAATCCTTCCGGGATGTGGGCTACTATAACCGTCAGACCCTCAGTCGTGGTAACCCGTTCGACCGTCACTCGGCCCACTATTGAAGGTTCTACCTGGTCCGCCGCCGCGTGTAAGCGGTCTATAATTGTTTTGGGATGGTTTACCCCGATGATTGTCCCATCATCGGTTACCCCTACCAGGAGCCAGCCGCCCTGCGCATTTGCCATCGCCCCCATCACTTCGGCTAACGGCTGCTGGCGTTCACTCTCCTGTTTGAATTCGACGCTGATTTCCTCGTCCCGTTCGATTAAAGCTTTTAACTGTTCTTCAGTCATGCCCTTTTATTTCTTTTGAGTTTCCGGCTTCATGCTTACTTTTATCGTTCCAGGATTGATTTAAGGCGGTCAATCAGTTCGGCCAGATAGGTGCGTTCGTCCCTGGTAAGTTTGTAGTCTTGCTGGCGGGCCAGGCTGTCGAGTTTCTGGGCGGCTTTGTCTATCCGTCGCAACTGTTCCGAGCGCTGAAGCCTTGCCGGGGATAATAATGAATTCAGGTCCGGGGAATTTGTTTCGTGTGAAACATTGTTACGTTTTTCACCTTTAACATCACTGATGTTATTTGTGATTTCTGTAACACCTTTATTTGATTTGCTCTTTCTATCACTAGGATTGTGATTTCTCTCACTATTAACATCACTGATGTTATTTGTGATTTTCGTATCAATCTTTTCCGGCTTGAAAGGGCGCCCGGTCTTGTCACTGGCAATATAAGAGTTTAGCTGTTCGAAGGTAAGGTCGTTCTGGATAACCTGCTCGATTAGAGAGGCCCGCTCCCCGGCGTCTTTGACCTGCTGTAAAAGCCGGGCGTGACTGAGAGTTTGCGGTTTTTGCTCAACCAGTTGTTTAACATCCTGAGGGGCCTGGTAAAGAGCAAGCCTGGGTTGGACCCACCCGCGCTTTTTACCGACCGCCGCCGCGATCTGTTCGATGGACATGTTCTGGTCGGTGTAGAGATGGCCGACGATATTGGCTTCACCCAGGGGCGTCAGGTCTTCGCGGGAAAAGTTTTCACTCGCCATAAGCTGGGCCATCTGGAGGTCGGTTAGCTCCATTACCTTGACCGGGAGCGTCTTGAGCCCGGCCCGGCGAGCGGCCTCCCGGCGGCGGTGACCGTACGCAATCTGGTACTCGTTCGAATTGCGGCCTTCCGGTCGGGCCAGGAGCGCCCCATAGAAACCGTTCTGGCGGATCGAACCGGCCAGGTCTTCGAGGGCTTCTTCGTCAAGGACGGGACGGGCCAGGTGCTGGAAGGGATTGTCGTGCAGGCGTTCGAGGTCGATTTGCTGGACCAGGATATGTTCGGCGGACTGTTCGATTTCCTCACGTAAGGGGCTGGGCAGGTCGCCTACGACCCCGGCAGTGCCACCCGATTTACCGGCGCGTTGTTTACTGAGGGCCCCGCTGAAATTTTTTGTTGGCATCTTTGTGCAAACTCCCTGAAATAAAGTGCTCGTCTAGGAGCCAAGTCTAAAAGTTAAAGCCCGATCTGGGCCGCGACCTCCTGGGCGAGGGCCCGGTAATCGGCAGCTACCCCGCTATCGGCGGCGTATAGCGGCAGGGGAGTTTCCAGGGCGGCAGCTTCGCGGGCCAGCGTGGAGCGGCGAATTTCACTTTTAAAGAGTTTTGGGCCAAACCGCTCCTCGGCTTCTTCCCGGACACCCTGCATGATTTTGGTCCGATCGGACATGGTAAGAAATACACCCAGGAATTCGCTGGGCAAATTATAGATACTGGCGTTATCTTTGGCTAGAGCCAGGAGGGTATCGACCGAACGTAGGGCCCAGGGACCATCTACCGGCACCAGGAAGTAGTCGGAGGCGTTCAGGACGTTTACGGCGAATTTACCCAGGTTTGGTGGGCTGTCGAGAATAATCAGGTCCCACTGGGCGCGGGCTTTTTCAAGTGAACGCCGCAGCCGCAGGTCACAACCGGTCATGCCGGGTAGGTTAATCTCGACGGCGGCCAGGTCGACGGAAGCCGGGACCAGGTGAACCCCGGCAAAGCGGGTTGGAATCGCTACTTCGTGAGCGGCGGCTTTTCCCAGGTAAAGATCGGATGAGGTGCCGGGTACACCTTCGTCCCGCAGGACATCGACACCGAACTGGAGACTGAGATGCGCCTGGGGGTCGCTGTCGATAGCCAGCACTTTTTTACCCTGTTGACCAAACAGGACGGCCAGGGCGGCAGAGGTAGTGGATTTAGCCGCGCCCCCCTTTTGATTACTTAAACCCAGGGTTTTACCCGGTATTTGCGTGGGACTCATCAATTAAACTCCTTATTTTCCGGTATTTAGTCTGGAAAAACACCTGTTTAATACATTATAACACGGAAATTCCGGTATTTATGCCGGTATTTGCCCCGAATAAGGAAGGGTCGTAACCAGTATTCTATGCTTGGCCGTGGCAAGTTACTAAAGCTAAATTTTTTGGTTTACATAATAATTGAAAATGGCCCAATAGATTTTTTGGCTCAGAGTGCTAAGCTTTATAGTGTTACTTTACATAATAGGCCAAAGCCTGGATAAAAACCCTTCCGGTAAAGCCTTAAAAAGCGATAGCAGGCTATGCATGGACTAACTATTTATATAATGAATAATCAAATATTGAATTTAATTTAGTGTCGTACGAGAAACCATATTACATTTGTCTGATCTTTACCGGGCATAATTCAATTTTTAGGGTGGGCCTAAAGGATTGGAAATTTCCCGTTATTTTACTGGAACAGGTGAAGCTGGCTGAATATTTTACCCAGATTTGAAATCCCGATGAGTTATTAAGAGAATAGGCTTCAGGAAAAAGGCCTGGTAATAGTTGTCCGGTGAAAGAGCCGGGACATTTTCGGGTTCCGGCTCTTTCACAAATATTCATACCTGCTAGATAAATAGTCTGTCCCGTAACAGCGCCCAGCTAACTATTTCGCCCTGGTTCGGCCAGTTCCAGGAAAATTACATCGAAAGGAGCCAACTCCACCTTTCCTTTTATAGTGGTGCCGGTGAGCAGGTTCGTCGCAGCCCGGTTTAAGTTTAAGGTCTGGATGTTTTCGCTGTAATTCAAAACCATGGCTATTTCCCCCTCTCTCTGAGTCCGTTCGCGCACAATTAGCTCGACTGCCTGGGGCAGTTCAAGCCACTCGGCAGTTGGACTTGTTAGACCTATCTCCTCCACCAGGGCCTCGGCGACTTCCGGGTTAAAGACAGCCCCATAATAGTAAGTCTGACCCTTACCGGAGTGATGCCGTACCAGGGCCGGGGCACCTTCGTAGAAATTACCGGCATATTCCGCCAGTATTTCGCTTTCAGGGGAGGTCGTTTGCAAAATATCGTTAAAACCTTCCGCTACCAGGGTTGGGCCGGAATTGGCCGATTTGTTGCCGCGCCACTTGAGCAAGGGTGCCGTTTCTATATTTTCGATACGGGTAAAGTCTTCAACGGTTACCCCGCATAAATCCGCTACCGGGCCGGGCATAGGAGTCATACGGCAATGCCCGTTCACATTCTTGTACCCGGTCCGGCAGCCGAACACTATCGTACCGCCCTTCTTGACATAATCCGTAAACTTATTAGCCACATCTTCCGGCAGAATGGCCCCATGAGGATAGATTAAAACCTCGTATTTAGACAGGTCATCCAGGGTCGTGGCAGCGCCGAGATAAAGACTATCCACCGGGATATGGCGGCGTTGCAAAACCTTGAACCAGGCCTGGACGCTTTGCCGGGTGTAGGGGCCGTGCCAGAGGTCGAGTTCGCCGTCCCATTCGTTGTCATAGTCGCTAACAATTGCGACCTTTGCCGAAACCCTGGTTTCTACCATAACTGGCCCCAGGACTTCAAGCTCCTTACCGACCTGGGCCGCTTCTTTCAGACGGCGGTTGGGGCGATTGTCATAATTGAGGATGCCGTGCCAGTAGATTTCTGTTCCAAAAGTGGCGGTGCGCCAGCGGAAGAAGAGCAGCATGTCCGCGCCGTGCCCGATAGATTGGTAGGCCCAGAGCCGCATCTGGCCCGGTTTGGGGGAAGGTTGGGCTATGCGGTTGACCCAGCCGCCAGGACCGGATTGTTGCTCCATCAAGCAGAATTTGGGTGAAATGCTCCTGGCAATGCTCAGGTTCCAGCTCCATTTACGGTCGAGCAACGGGTCCGGCCCACTATCGCCAAAAATAGTGCTGAAATTGGGATAAGAGTCGTATGAAAAAAAGTCGAGGTTTTCTTCGGTAAGCTTGTGGCTATCCAGGTGGCCGAAGAGGCCGTTAGTGGTTTGCCATTGGTCTGGTGCAACCTCTCGAAGTATTTCCGATTGTAAACGGGCAAAGCTGATGGCGCTATCCGAGATGAAGCGTTTTTCGTCGAGAGCCTGGTGAGGATTGGGAGAATTGTTGGGGGTCGGCCCGGTCAGGTTCACCTGCTCCCAGCCGGTAAAGGTCTGGTTCCAGAAGACGGTGCCCCAGGCTTTATTTAACTCATCAAGGGTGGTGTATTTAGCTTTGACCCACTCCCTGAAAGCCGTATTATCGGCTGCCGAGTAAAAAACGTTGGTTTCGCAGTTCAGCTCGTTATCAATTTGCCAGCCAATAACCGCCGGGTGTTGCCCGTAGTGTTCGGCCATCCGGCGGACAATCCGGGCTGATAACTCCCGGTAGATGGGCGCGTTATAGTTGTAATGCCGCCTCTCTCCGTGCCGGTATTGGACCCCCGCTTGCGTCACGTTTAACACTTCGGGGTATTTAGTGGTCAGCCAGGCGGGTGGCGTAGCGGTCGGAGTGCCGAGGATGACCTGCAAGCCATGCTGGTGGGCCAGGTCAATTGCGCGGTCAAATAAATCGAAAGAAAAGGTTCCTTCCTGGGGCTCGAAGACAGTCCAGGCAAATTCGGCGATACGAATGACGCTAAAGCCGACTTCGCGCATTCGACGGAAATCGTCCGCCCACATGGTTTCGGGCCATTGTTCCGGGTAATAACACACGCCTAATTCAAAACGGTTTAGATTGAGGGACTTTGCCATCCTGGGAGAAACCTTTCTACCTTCTATATTATAAAAAGAAACAGGGTTTTGTATTTAACCAGAACAAACTTTAGCTGGCGATGAGCTTTCGATAGAGCTATACATTCGGGAAGGCCCCTAAAGACCAGACCTGGTTAAACTGTTACTTTACAAAGTATAAAGGTAAATTCCCGGAGAAGCCAGTATTTGGTTCGAGGTGAGATAGTGGGGGTCGGGCCGGTTGTTCCCCAAAAGTTCCAGGGGCAACCGGTCCGGCAAAGTTTATATATGGTGTCCCGGCTTTCGGATAAAAATTCCCCGAAAGCCGCCGAGGCTTATTATTTTCCAGGTCAGCGGTGGGGCGGTCCAACCTGGCGAATGGAGTTAGGCCGCCCGGCAAAAACCCCGGTTTACGCCGCTACCATACCGTGAGGGTCGATAACGAATTTGGTGGCGGCACCCTTATCAAAATCCTTATAACCCTGGGGAGCCTCGTCGAGAGTGATGACCCTGACATTGACGGCTTTGGCAATCTGGATTTTGTCGTACAGGATGCAGTTCATTAGCTGGCGGTGGTATTTCATCACCGGGCATTGGCCGGTGCTAAAGGTATGCGACTTGGCCCAGCCCAGCCCGATTCTGATACCCAGTTGTCCAATCTTGGCGTTTTCATCGACCGCGCCGGGGTCGCCGGTTACATACAAACCCGGAATCCCAATCGCCCCACCTGCCCTGGTTATCTCCATCACCGAATTCAGGACGGTGGCCGGTTTCTCGGTATTGGCATCTTTCCCCTGCCCGTGCGCTTCGAACCCGACACAGTCCACGGCGCAATCCACTTCCGGCGTTCCAACTATGGCGGCAATTTGGTCGGCCAGCGGGATAGGCTTTTTCAGGTCAACCGTTTCGCAACCAAAGCTGCGAGCCTGGGCCAGACGGTCGTCAATCAGGTCGCCTACAATGACTACGGCAGCCCCCAGTAACTGGCAGGAGGCGGCACAGGCAAGCCCGACCGGCCCGGCCCCCGCAACATACACAATTGACCCCGGACCCACGCCAGCCGTTACGGCGCCGTGATACCCGGTTGGGAAAATATCGGAAAGCAAGGTTAGGTCTTTGATTTTTGCCAGGGCCTGGTCCCGGTCGGGGAATTTAAGCAGGTTGAAGTCGGCGTAAGGGCACATCACGTATTCCGCCTGACCGCCAACCCAGCCGCCCATATCAACATAGCCGTAAGCGGCACCGGGCCGGGCCGGGTTCACATTCAGACAGATACCGGTCTGACCGGCCTTGCAATTCCGGCAGCGTCCACAGGCAATATTGAACGGCACCGAAACAATATCACCGACTTTGAGAAACTCCACGTCTCTACCAACTTCGATAATCTCGCCGGTTATTTCGTGTCCTAGAATCAAGCCGGGCTGGGCCGTGGTCCGACCTCTCACCATGTGCTGGTCACTACCACAGATGTTGGTAGTAATAATCTTCAAGATTACACCGTGTTCGCACTTGCGGTTGCCAATAGCCAGTTTCGGATAGTCAATTGACTTTAATTCAACGACACCCGGCTTGACATAAGCTACCCCTCGGTTACTTGGCATATTACGCTCCTTTGCGGTTTATTAGGTTTGACAGGCAGTGCAATAGACAGGAAAAGTCCCCCTGAAAAGATGAAATACCCCGCCATCTTACCAAAGAAAAAATTTTAGGGAAACAAAATCTAGCTCAAAAGGAAAAAGTCAGCTTAAAATGACAAATAATTAGCCGGATTTGTGGCCTGCCCCAGGAAAGGAGATTTTACAGGTTAGTGTATAATCGTTGCAGGCTTTACTTTATCCCCTGGAATTGACAACTTATTTGCCTGTTAAATTAAGGAGTGTTAAATGTCTTCGGATTTCATTCAAAATCTGAATGATGGCAGTAACCAGCCGCCCCACCTGGCTGTCCACCAATCCTGGTGGGCCATGATTGACCTTGGTAATGGTGAGCGCGAGTGGACGGTGGAAGAAAAGTTTGAGAAAATCGCCGCCGCCGGTTTCACCGGGATTCTTGGTAGTGTTCCCTCTGACCCCCAAGAAGCGGCCAAATGGCGAAATCTTCTCGACCACTACCACTTTGATTTTGGCATTACTATTACCCCCCGGTCGGTGGAGGAAGGCAAAGCCGCCCTGGAAGATGCCAAAAATTTCGGGGTGAACTATGTCAATGCCCAGGTCCAGGATAACTTTGTAATCGGTCAGGCGGCCATTGATTTACTCCAAGGGCTGGTTGAGGCCGGGAAAGAGGTCGGAATACCCTTCTTTGCCGAGACACACCGGGGTAGAATTACCCAGGACTTGCACCGGACGGTTGAGTATGTCCAGGCCATCCCTGACCTGCGACTGACCCTCGACTTTTCTCACTATGTGCTGGCCGGGGAGATGGGCAGCTACTCCGAAAAGGGTGAAGCGCTGTTCAATGAGTTGCTACCTCGGACCGGCAGTGTGCATGCGAGGGTCTCCAACGGGGAGCAAATCCAGGTTGACATCGGGCCGGAAGGCACTCACCCAATGGTCGAACACTTCAAACGTTGGTGGACGACCGGGATGCGCCACTGGGCCGGGCAGGCGAGACCGGGCGATATTTTTCCTTTCATCAGTGAACTTGGACCAGCCGGTTATGCGATTACTCTGCCGGGCACCGTCCGGGAAATTTCGGACCGGTGGGAGCAAGCCCTGGTATTCAAAAGAATCGCCGAGGAGTGCTGGGACCGGGCCATGCAACCCGAACTAACCCCGGTAAACGGTTAAACAATTTTTGATAGGGGTGATAGCTTAAGTGCAGCCTGAGATAATTTGTTTGGGCGAAGGTTTAATTGATATTACCCCACGGGTGAGCGGCACCAACATCCTTACCAGCGGTGAAATGCTAATGACAGCCAGTGGCGCCCCGGCTATTGTGGCGGTAGCCCTGGCTCGTCTTGGCACGAAAGCCGGATTTTTGGGCCGGGTTGGGGCCGATTTCTTCGGCTACCATATAAAAGCCGTCCTCGATAAGAATGGTGTAGATACCCGGCATTTAAGCCTGGACCCCCACGCTAAAACCGGTTTAGCTTTCGTCAACTGGGATGAGCGCGGGGATGCTATTTATCTCTTCTACCGCAATCCCTCGGCTGACACGTTGCTGGCGGTAGAAAATATTGACCCTGGCTATATCTCAGGGGCAAGGGTTCTACAGTTTGGCTCACTTTTGCTGGCAACCGAGCCTTCCAAACAGGCATCTTATCGCGCTTTGAATATAGCCCAGGCTGCCGGGATACTCCTATCCTATGACCTTAATTTGCGTCTGGGCGCATGGGAAAATGAAGCCGTTGCCAGGCAGGGAGTCAGTGCTCCCCTGGAAGTAGCCAACATCCTAAAAATAAACCGGGCCGAGCTTGCTTTTCTTTCCGGTGAAACCGACCCCCAGGCCGGGACTAAAAAGTTATGGCGAGATAACTTCAAACTGGTGGTTGTCACCCTGGATAAAGAAGGTAGTTTTTACCGGACTGCCCATGATTGGGGTTATCTACCGGCCCGGGTGGTGGAGGCAGTTGATACTATAGGGGCCGGGGATGCCTTTATGGCAGGGTTGTTGGATGGTTTAAGGCGAGGCCATTTTGATTTTGAGGACACCGCCCTGGTCCGGCGGGCCTGTCTGCAAGGAGGGGCGGCGGGTGCCCTTAGCGTAACCAGGCAGGGGGCAATCCCAGCCCTTCCGAGCAGACAAGAAGTAGAAACCTTCCTTGGGGAAGGAACTGACAAATAAAACCTTAAAACGATACCAGATTTTATCCCCCTATCAGTGTATTGCCACTTGTCGCTTTCTATTACCGGTTAGCCAGGATAGTTTTTAACCTGTTTGGCTAATCCCCCTTTTCTGTCCCCCACCCGTGTTTCCAACTCGGTTCTTATCTTCACCCTCGCCCGCATCATGGAGATTTCCACACTTTTTTTAACGGGGCTTACCACTTTTCAAGCAGAGTTTCCGCTTTTTTATAATTTACGACAGGCCGGACAAACCCTTATCCCGGCAGATACAGGGAAGAGGCTTCAAAACAAAGAGTTTTTAGCCACCCGGGTAAACCCCTACATTTAGGGACTTTTTTGCTAACTTTTTAAAGCTAGATTTCCTATTGAGCATTCAAGGGTTATTGGTGTATCTTATCTATAATAGGTGCTTTTGGGTTGCACACTGTGACTCGGAAAATTAATTTTTGAAAAGACTTATTTTTGCAAGCATTATTTTTACTTTCTTCTGGTTTTTCCTATCTGGAGTTATACATGGTTAAACGGTTACTTCTAGTTTTTATTGCCCTGTTATTCCTAGCTTTTTCAATCTATACAACCCTTCCTACGGAAGCTCAAACGAGTACTGCCCTCGCCGCCGTCCCCAACGGGTTAAAGCCTTACTTTGCCTTAGGTTTTGCCAACCGGGCGGACAATATAACCTGGATGAAAAACAGCGGTGTCACCTGGGGCTACCGGTCACAATATTTAACCGGTGGGGCCAATAAAACTTCCGGTTGGAGTTCCTGGGATAAACCGGCCGGTCAGTTCGCTAACGTTATTATGAACGAGAGCGCTTCAAATGGGTTCATGCCAGTACTGACTTATTACCAGATCCTGCCGTCCTCCCCGGCTACGGGCAGTAACGAAAGTCAAAAAGACTTTAACAATCTGAATAATAAGTCGACTATGAGTGCTTATTTTGCAGATTTCAAGTTGCTTATGGACCGGGCCAAAATATTTGGCAAGACTGTTATCGTGCAGGTTGAGCCTGATATGTGGGGATTTCTCCAGAGGATGTCCCCTGACCCCAACACTTTGAGCGCGGCGGTGAAAAGCAGCGGTTACGCCGATGTGGCAGGCTATCCCGATACCGTTTCCGGGTTCGCCAGGGCCCTGGTCGGGTTGCGTAATAAATATGCGCCGAACGTGCTGCTGGCCTACCATATCTCCATCTGGGGTTCCTCTTATGGGGATATCGGGAGCAGTCATTATACCGATTTTAACGTGCAGGGCGCGGCCCAGGAAACCGCAAACTTTTATCTCAAAACCGGGGCAAATTACGACCTGCTTTTCTATGATATTGCCGATGCTGACGCGGCTTTGAAGACCAGCCAGGGTAACAACGCGACCTGGTGGGACCTCAAAAATGTTACATATCCCAACTTTAACCGGTTCCATGCTTTTGCCAGGACCGTCAATACAATGACCTCCAAACGAGCAATTCTGTGGCAGGTCCCGGTTGGCAATACTGTGTACAGCTCTATGAACAATACCGCCCATCACTGGCAGGACAATAAGGTCCAGTATTACCTGAATAATGACGGTACCCAGCATTTGCAAGATTTAATGAACAGCGGTTTTATCGGGATTATCTTTGCCGAAGGTTCCGGCGTTACAACCTCTTATTCCGACAATGCCAAAGATGGTGTCACCAACCCGGCCCCTATAAATGGCAATAATCTGGTGGCGACCTTACCTGACGATGATGGCGGTTATCTCCGGTTGCAGACGAAAAACTATTATTCGAAAACCCCTCTGGCGCTGCCAGCCTCTTTAAGTGTGCAAAATGCTGTTCCGGCAGGGGATGGGTTGACCGGCGCTTATTTTGCCAATCGGACCCTTACCGGCCCTGCTACTCTCTCGCGGGTGGATCCTTCTATTAACTATAGCTGGAGTTCTTCACCCGGTCAGGGTATCCCTGCCGATAATTTTTCGGCTCGCTGGACAGGCCGGTTATTAGCGCCCACCACTGAGACGTTCACCTTCTGTACCAAAAGTGATGATGGTGTCCGGCTATGGGTCGGCGGTACCTTGCTCGTGGATAACTGGACCAATCACTCCGCAACCGAAAACTGCGGTTCAATGGCCTTGCAGCAAGGGAAATATTACGACCTGAAACTGGAATACTTTGAATATAACTACGATGCCATAATCAAGTTATTCTGGCAATCCCCTTCTATTAGCAAGGAAATTATTCCCCAGGCTAACCTGTTCTCAAAATAACAGACGGGCATTAATTCATCTTTTCCCAGTAAACCCAAAAGTGGCCGCCAGTATGATTGTTGAAGTCATGCTAGCGGCCACTTTCATTTCCCCAGTGATTAAAACCCAGGGTGGGAACTTCTAAAGGTTTACCTGTAAGTTGTCAGGCTACCTTCTTTCGCCAGATCCAATAATCGCCGCTTCCAAACCCGGTATAGTAAGGAATTTTGGCAATCAGTTCGTAGTTTTTGCCATCCTTAAGGTCGCCATCAATCGCATAATCAAGGGCGGCGGTCGGACCATAGCGCAGGATCACGACATCAAAATAACCTTCTTGCAAAGCGGCTTTATAGGCCGGTTCGCCGGTTAGATAGTTGCCATTCTTGTCGGTATATTCAAACCAATAAAGGCCACTCCATTGCCAGAATTGCACAATGTTTTGGAGGTAGTAGCGCGGCACTTCGGATTCCTCGGCCAGGATACGACCACTGCCGGGACGTACTTGCGTTTTTAGCACATTCACCAGGTTATCGCTGTTGGCCCATTCACCGTAAAGCCCTTTTGCCTGGTTAAACCCGATGGCAAAAAGCACCAGGCATATCGTCAGGCCCAGCAGCCAGTTCTTACCCAGTTTTTTAAAGTGTTCGGTATAGCCGCTCAGGTTAGCGAGGGCATACCCCGCCAGGGGAGCCAGGAAAAAGAGCCCGAAAGCCACGTGTTTGTGCAGGGAAGTTGCCTCCCCCTTATAAATATGATAAGCCGGGGCCAGTAAAGCGGTGCCAAGTAGAGCAAAAGCCAGCAAGAGTTGCTTTTTAGGTATCCAGATGAGCCCAATCAATCCCAGGACAAAAAGACCTCCACCGAGAGTAGCCGCCCGGATAGCCAGGTCGGTCCCACTCGCGCTCATAAGGGGGGTGCGGTTGGTAGTGGTAGAATTTAAACCGGCCACTACATCGGAAGGCAGGATATTTAAAAGAAGGAAGGCCAGCCCAATAAGGCTAACAAAGCTGATGCCGGTCCTTATAAAAGCTTGTTTCCAGCCCTTTAGTTGAAGGGTCTGCCAGAAGAACAGGAAAAATACGCTGGGAATAAAGAGCATCCCGGCATATTTGGTCAGGAAGGCCAGTAACAGGACTGGAGCCAGGAAGAAGCCAAGGAAAAAGAGCTTCGAACTCGCAAACCGTACCGCCAGGACTGCCCCCAGGCTCAACAAAGCCAGGCATAGCGCGTCATAGGTCGCCAGGCGGCTTAAAAACAGCACCGACCCCTGGACGGAAAAGACTATTGCCCCCAGCAAAGCGCTGTTCCGGTTGAAAAGGTGTTTTCCAACATAATAGACCGACCAGGTTACAAAAAGCATACTTACGAGGCTGATTGCGCGGGCCAGTTCAAGCCCACCCAGCGTGTCGGCAGCCCCGGCCAGGACCGGGTACAGGTAGGGTAAACCTGAGAAATAGGTAGAATAAGGCTCCGTAACAGGTGGTCCGCCTAACATGGCGTCAAACAACTGCCTGCCCGCGTATACATACAGCGCTTCGTCTTGAAAAGCGGTATTGTGCAAAGTCAGTAAAGAAACAAGACTTTGAAAAACCAGCACCGGGATTATCGGCCATTTAAAAGCCAGCCCGAAGAGGCTGAAGGGCCTTTGCAATAACCTTGGTTGGTCTATTGATTGTGTTACCATTACCTCGATCCTTTTCCCACTGAACTTTGGGAGTGCAAACCTTCCCAACGGCCTGGGTTTGATTTCTCCCAGGCCGTTGTTCGGGCAAATGAAGTTGAAGACTTAAAGCCTGAAACTTGTTTATTTCTTTGAATTTACGGAAGCAATCACAGCGCGCATGGCTGTTAGCTCCTGCGGGTCAGCACTCACCGACCACAGGGCATTTTCACTGGCCGTTGCCTCCGGGTCTGGTGAGCCCTCATGATAGAGCAAGGAATAAACCGTTGGGGTCTGTTTTACCGCTTCCCCTAATTTGTTCAACCACTCCACCTTCTGCTCAGCCGGTCCGGCCAGGCTGACTTCCACAAATAAAGGTTTATTGGGGTAACGAGCCGCCAACGCACTCAAGGTAGTAGCGGGGTCTAGCCAGGTCGTATCCGGGTAATTCAAGAAACTAATCAGGGTAATATCAACCTGGTTGGCCGGTGGCGCGAATTCCTGGTCATGGACCGGGTCGGCGGGGGCCCACACCCAGGCTACATTGTTAGCTTTTTCTTGCTGAAAAATCTCCCTGACATGCGCCCAGGCCTGCGCAGTATCCTGCGGAATGCCTCCCTTGCTTACCGCCGAGGTTTGCGACCAGTTTTTATCTACGTGCGGTAACACCGTGAGATAGACCGGCCCACCGTAAGCCCGGATTTCCTGGGCCCAGCGTTTAATAGCTTCGTCGTGAAGACCGTTAATGATAGAAGGTAAACTTGAGTCTAAAGGTTTTAGTTCATAGCTCGGTTGGGTCCCCTCGAATAACAGGGTTATCCAGGGGCGCGACCCCTTGGCATTCAGGTCGTCAGCCCAGTTGCGGTCAAAACTATCCGTAATATCCTGGGTGCGGCCCACAATCGCCAGGTTGGTCCCAAACTCCTGGGATAACTTGGCTGGCCGGTCGTTTAGTAACTCATAGGGTAAAGAAGCCCCAATCCGCACCTGCTCTCCTGAAAGGGTAGGAGTAAACACCCCAGGGTTAGAGGCAAATAACGTTTCATTATTTGTAACCCAGATACCCATAAAAACCAGCGGAATTAAAACCCCGGCAAAGACCGAGACCGGCACCAGGCGTTTCAGGGGCCGAACCGGGCGGACAGTTTTCAGGCTCGGCGCAACAATCCGTTTAGCAGCGCTTTTATTCTTTAAATTGACACTTTCCAGGCGGAAATCCGCCAGGACCAGCCATAAAAACCCGCCTAGCAGCAGCATTGAATAGCCTACCCAGAAGGCGCTTACCAGGACCGGACCATCCTCAATATTTGAGGATAAACCGATAACCAGGCTAACAATACTAATTACCAGTAAGCTGGCGAAACCGGCCAGGTACCGCCAGGCCCGGTTACCTTCGCGGTGTTTGGCGGTTATTGAGAAGCCAATCCTTTTGCCAAAGAAGGCAGTTACGATACTGCCAATCAAAATTGGAAAGCTGCCAAAACCGAGAATAATCCCCCGGTAAGAGGTTTTCCCCCAGGCCATATACCAGAAGGATAATTGAGACACTATCAGGTAGGGCAGGAAATGGACAAAGAATCCGTCCAGGGTGGCCCCTTTTACTGCCGGAATACCAAATAACAAGAAGATTATCGGCGCAACCAGGTAGATTGCATCCCGCAGTCCGCAAAAATAGTGAGTGCAGGCAATCGCATATTGTGTACGTTGACCCAGGCTCAAATGATCCTTGGGGAACTTGTTACTAAAAAGGTTCTCAGGTAAAAAGATGTTTCTCCAATGGGTTCGCAGGACACTCATGGTGCCGGTGGCCCACCGCCGCTGCTGCTTGAAATAGCTAGGCAGATCCATCGGGCCCAACCCGGTGGCAAGCACATCGGAGAGGAAAATACTTCGCCAGCGCCCGTGCAGGTCAATCGAGGCGGCAAAATCTTCGGTTATAGAATTCTGGGGTAGTCCGCCAATTTCATCCAGGGCAGCGGCCCGGATAACCACATTTGTGCCACAGATAAAGGCGGCATTTTGTTTGGCTTTACCGGGGCAGAGAATTTTATAAAAGAGCGCCTGCTGGTCATTGGCCCAGCGAGCTACCGGGTTTTCGAGATTGCTGTAGTATTGACCAGTTTGAACCCAGCCGATAGAAGGGTCGGCCAGAGGCTGAATGGTCTTAAGCAAAAAGTCCGGGTGGGCAATTTGGTCCGCATCAAAAATAACGATAAACGCGTTACCGGTAGCATTTACCTGCTGGCGGGCTGCTTCCAGGTTACCGGCTTTCGCACCGCCCCCGACTTTCCGGGTAATGCATTTCACCCCGGCGTCCTGGGCCAGCTTTTCAGTTTCGGTCCAGTTGGAGGCTTTGGCAACATACCCGTCATTACAAATAATTATTTCAACTTTGCCGTGTGGATAGGCTTTGAGATAATTATCGCGTGCGACCTTGGCAGCTTCGATGGTCGGCTTTAAAATCTCTACCCCTTCATTAACCGTAGGTATAAAGATAAAGACCGGGTGCCGGGTAGGATCTTCTTTCTTTTCCAGAGCCGGTTGGGTGCGAGGCCAGATCGTGTATTGAAACCCCAGGATGTGAAATACACCGAGGGTTTCGGCCAGACATAAGGGCACTGCCACCCACCAGGCGTCCCAGTTAACGGTCTGCCAGCGCCAGCTCATGTAAGTAATCGAACTGAATAAAACCCCTATCGCCAGCAGGCTGGTAACAACCCGGTGAACGGCTACGCCCTGTCTTAAAATAAAGGCGGCGCCAAAAAATACTGAAGCTAAAACTAGCCAGATATCGAAATTGAATACACACAGGCCGATTATGATTGAGCCGAGCAGGATCGTTGTAAAATATTTGCCTATTCGTTCAGGTAACGGGCGTCCTGAGGTAGTTCCCGGTTTGTTGATATTTTTTTTGAGGGAACTCAGGGGTCTATTTTCGACCGTAAAGTGAGTTTTCTCTTGAACTTCTTGCACGTCGAATACCTCTATAAGGTGTCTAAATTATTTTCAGCAGCCAATTGCTCTATCGGCATATAGCCAGGAGATGAACCCTTAAACCATTCCCAGGTGAGCCAGGCATTGAGAGTGAAATTAACGATAGTGGTTAACCCGATTGCTCCAATTTGAGCCAGGACATAAAAAAGGTGCAACCCACTGTTGAACAATACAAACAGGCCGATACTCAACCCCGCTCCCAGGCTGGAAACGAGCTGAAAGCGTATAAACCGGGAGAAAATGGCTGACAGGCTGGCGCGGCTGGCATCCCGCCCTTTTTCCTTAAAGGTCCAATAATCGTGAAGGAAAAAGTTCCAGATTATTGAAATTTCGGTAGCCAGCAGTGATGCCAGGAAAGGCACCACCGCCGCTGACACGAATACCCATAGTACCGCCAGGTTAACCGCTATCCCGCTAAGACCTACTCCTAGAAAACGCCCAAAAGTTAAAAAAAGGTTTTTGAACTTCGGATTTTCCCGTAATGTGCTAATCCCAGACATAATTTTCAAACTAAAATTTCTCCCCTGATTACCGGTTAAGTTGGACAGCTTCAAGCTATTTCACGGTAATTAGGTTCGCTGGCAGGTATGGGAGAAAAAGTAGTGGCCCTGGCAGAGAGGACCTCTTTCTTGGTGGCCCGAAGTTGCCAGACCATTAGCAGGGCCTCCAGGAAAATCTTCTTACTCATCTTGCTCTTCCCTTCAACCCGGTCAGGAAAGATAATTGGAACTTCCCGGACTTCCAGGTTATTCCACTCGCACAGGCAATTCACCTCTATCTGGAACCCAAACCCCCTGGAGCTGATATTCTTTTCAAGGTCGAGCATTTTGAGGGTTTCTCGTGAGAAACATTTGAACCCGCTGGTGCAGTCTTTGACCTTCAGCCCCAGAATTGTCTTGGAGTATAAACTTCCACCGCGGCTTATTAACCGGCGATACCAGGCCCAGTTTCTAACCCCGCCCCCTTTTACAATCCGCGAGCCGACCGCCACTCCTGTGACCTGGGCCGCCTTTAATAAAGCGGGCAAATATTTAGGGTCGTGGGAAAAATCAGCGTCCATCTCAAAAATGTAATCAAACCCCTTCTCAAGCCCATACCTGAACCCGGTCAGATAAGCGCTGCCAAGACCAAGCTTGCCGGTCCGGTGCATTACAGAGACACGCCCGGGATATTCCTGGGCTAACCGGTCGGCCAGGTCTCCGGTGCCATCCGGCGAATTGTCATCAACAATAAGGACATTGAAATTTGTACCCTGGCCTAGCACTGCTTTGACTAAATTCTCAATATTGCCGTATTCGTTAAATGTTGGAACCACAACAAGACAAGCCAACATAAAGCCCTCCCTAGTGTTAAAATATCCAGCCAAGACATGGACAAGTTAAAATAAATCCTGAGCCGAAAAGGGCACAGTATCAGCAAACGAGTGCTGAAATAACCTTTTTAAGGCAGCCAGAATAAGAAATATTAAATTAGCTCAGCATTGAGAAGTTTCATCCCTGACGGAAAAGTGGATCAAACAGAGCTAGTGGACAAATAGGACGATACAAGGACGAAAAGTGGGAAGGGGCGCAGTATAAATGTTTCCTAATAATAAATGGCAGTTTCCAGAGCAATTAAAGCTATACAGACACCAAAAATTCAAATTATACTGAACCTGGAATAATACATATCTAACTTAGTAACTTCAGCACAAACCCTCAATTTATAACAAGACTCTACCTTGAATTCTTGGTACTAGAGCCAAGATAGTACTTTGCACCAAGAATAACCCTTAATTCTCACCCAAAAGTACTACTGCTTGTATAGTAGGGTAAGGTTGGTGCTTTGTCAAGGGGTTAAAATTATTTTAATTACCATTAGACTAAATTTCTTAAAACATCATTATATTTGTTAGTTCGTAATGTTTAGATAGGGTATAGTTAACCTGGGAAGGGCGATTAGTGGTAATTATTTACGAGATTGTGCTAAAAAGTGCAAACTCTCATTAATTTGCAGCTTTAATACTTTTTCAAAGGGTCTCTACAACCTACTGCTGTTGCCGGATTCCAATCCCCCAAGAGCAAACCAAAAATGAGAGTTTGATGAAATTAGTTTGGCTTTCCAAAAGGATATAATTAAATTATGTCTGTAAACAGCAAATTTATATAAAACTTAGGGCTCATTCCATAACGAAATTTCACTGGCAATATTAACTTGAAGATTTTTTGGAGTTCAGGCCAACGTTAAATAATTTTATTTTTTACAGTTAGAGAAAAGTCTTTACAGGTTAGAGAATTTAGAGGTAAATATTACGAACTTTAAGGGAATAAAAATAAATTAATATTTGTTGGTCAATGAGGAAGAAATGAGTAGAAAATTATAAATAAAAAAACTTAAAAAATCCAATTTGGCCTGGTGATTCCGATGTCAGTTTTTTAATAAGCCTGAGAGTTAAAATAAATTATAAAAAAAATAAAAAATTGCTCTTCTGTAAAGATTTAATTAAGAAATTAATTAAATTAAGAGAGGCCCTGGAAAATCTTCCAGGGCCACTCAAATTACAACGTGCTTTTTAAATAAGGGATCTTAAAGGTACAGGGTTTCGCAAAAACACTCTTATCATGGATTTCTTTTAGCACTAACACATGGTCCCAGGACATTTCCAGTTGCGGTGGAGGGAGCATAAATTTGCCGCCCGATAAACCCAACAATTTTGAGATTCCTGAAAATATTCTGGCCTCCCAAAACCAGCCCGTTAGCATTGACCCCTGACCCGTTTATCGTTAGAGAAGGACCACTTGTACAATTTCCACCATCCATAATAACCCCCTGTTTGAGGGCCGGCAGGGCCCCGGTTACGGTGATAGTGTTGTTTGTGACACCCTGGAATTTAATCTGACCAAAGGGCGGCGCATTTTTTAGGGCATAAGATAATGTCCCGCTCGTATTGCCTGAACCGGTTGAACCACTATCGCTACTGTTCGTGACGGTTTGCGGCAATAAACCGTAAACATCTAGAATCCCGGTTGTACCACTATTGGGGACCAGGGTTGCCAGGTATACCTTGCCGTTCACAATGGTGGGAGAGCTAAATTTCCCAAAATAGCCTACCGCATCGCGGGCCGAGTTTGTATCGCTACTCCATAACTCCGTGATGTTACTCCCGGACGAGGAGGCGTTATAGGCCCTCAGGGTGCCCGCTACTACGGCGTTATTGGCGTTCTGGCTGGTGGGAGTCGAGGCCCAAATAATACCGGTAGAAGTATCATTGCCGTTGGCGGATAGCGATAACATCCCTCCCGGCATATACCCTGACGGCAGGGCCGTGCTCCCGGTCATAACCGGGCTGGTATTAATTGGCGGGTTCGCCTGGGCATTAAAACTAAAAGCTTTAAACCGGTCAGATTCGGTCCAGAGATAAATCCGTTGTCCCGCGGAACTATTCCAGTAGACCGGCGTGCCATGTAAATTGTTATGGGTGACGGAACCCACAATCTGGAAACTTTGTTTTACCTGGTCCGGGCCATTCGGAGTAAAACCTCCTAAATTGGTGCTATCAACCAGGAAAAGTTTACCCTCCTTACCGCCTCCGACCATAAGGGTCGTACCTGGAATCATTGTGATACCGGAAGAGCCCAGGTCCAGGTCCTGGTCGTTAAGTGAACTAACGTTATAGGGAGTGAAGTAGTCTAAAACGGTTAAATTCTGGTCGAACTTGATAAAGCTGCTGCCGTAGTTAGGCCCGCCATTGTTAGCGTTAAAATCCCCGTTACCAGTCATCAGGTAGATATTGCCATTGCTATCCGCATTCATACCGCCCCCGGCTTGCCAGATGCCACCGGCTCCACCATCTGGGGTCGTATTGAACACCGCTGACTGGTTGAGATTGGAAGCATTATAGGCAAAGATCCAGCCGTGATAAGGACCCGTATCACAATAACCGGCAAAGCCGAAATAGAGTTTCCCGTTAGCCAGTAATAGACCATTACGCTGGACCTGTTTGGCGCTATTAAAGGTCAGGGTGCCACCACCACCAGGAACCGTGGCGGAAATCGTTACCGGACTACCCGATTTTTCCTGGCCGGTCAGTATATCAAGTTTGTGAATCTGATGGCTATAAACCCCGTTCACTTTGATCATATTGACCAGGTACATCGTATTGCTGGTAGGGTCAATCACAGGGGTACTGATAACCCCGATATTCCCGGCAAAGTCGTTATAAGTCCCGCAGTTTTGCCCGAAATCGTCTTTGGGCGGTGGTGTTCCCAGGTTGACTTTCCAGAGCGGGCTGGAAGCGGCTGGGTCATCGGCGTCAAAGGCGTAAACGCTATTATTCTGGGTTGCCACATAAACGACGTTGCGAGTTCTACCGCCAATGGTCAGGTAAGGGACGTATAGGGGTTGGGTATAAATCCCCCCATCGACCGTGCGGGTAAAAAGCTTCCCAAAAGAGTTCGAATTGACATTGGAAACGTTCAGGATAGTTTCCTGTAAATTGGCCCCGGTTCGATTGGTGTCGTTGTGCTGGGTTAAAACCGACGGTATGGTAATTCCCCCGGCAGCCAGGGCCGTGTTTGAAGCGGAACCTTTACCACCCTCTACCGGCGATTGGCCGGAACCCAGGGCAGTCAGCCCGAAATCAAATCCCCCGGTGGCTACAAAAAGCAGCGAGAAAATCGCGCTAAACACGACCACTCTATTTTTCTTAAGACCCGGAAATGCTAAAAATTTTCTCATCGTTATCCACTGCCTGTTAATGACTTAATTACAAATAAACTAATTTCTAACCGACCAGGTGATTTAGTTGGATAATTCCCAGGTCTTGACCGAGTTATCCTGGTGAATACTTACCAGCGTTTTACCGTTTGGAGATAAGGCCAGTGTTTCAATGCCGTAAGAATCTTTAAGGTCTGTTTTAAAGATTGGGGTCTGGGTAGCCAGGTCCCAGAGTATGATGATGCCATCGTCCCCGGCGCTGATTAAGTATTTGTTATCAGGGGTGAAACAAACCGCGTAAACTGGCCCGGTATGCCCTTTGAGGGTTGCCAGTTCTTTCCCATTAGTCAGAGTACCCTGGTTATTGACCTCCCAGAGCTTTATGGTTCTATCCCCGGCAGCGGTTGCCAGGGTTTTACCATCCGAACTGAGGGCCGCCGCCAGCACCTGGCCGTAATGTCCCTGGAAATCAATTAGCTCTTTCCCGGTAGCGGTATCCCACATTTTGAACTGGTTGCCTACCGTTGAACTACCGATTAACTTGCTGTCATTACTGATTACAATGGAAGTGCGGCCCCCGGCATATAGGGCGTTTGTAGGAATAGATAGCAATTCTTTACCGTTGCTGGCATCCCAGGTCTTTACAGTCGGGTCTTGTCTTAAACCGGTCGTTACAATCGTTTTTCCGTCCGGGGTAAAGGCTACCGCCGAAAGACCGCCTTTTTGAGCCGGGAAATTCAAAAACTCCTGGTTTGTGGCAATATTCCAGACATGCACGCTCCCATCCGGGCTACCGCCAACCAGTGATTTTCCATCCGGGCTAAAAGAAACCGATTGCACCGGTTTACTACCGGAGGAGGCGTCGGTCAATTTGGCTTTTTGACGATTAGTACCTGTCTCGACAATTTGGACAGATTGGTCGGTCCCGGCGATAGCCATGGTCTGTCCATCGGGGCTAAAAGCGATGGAAGGTTTTAAGGGGGCAGCCTGGGTTATCGACCCGATAAGATTGACGGAGTTGCTGGGTTTGTTAGTGGTGGGGTTGGCAGGCCAGAATTCTATGGTGCGTTCGAAACTACTGGCCGCAATCACCTGACCGTCCGGGCTGTACGCGGCGCTATAAACGATGCCGGAAGAACTGTTATACAGGCCCGTTTGAGTGCCGGTGGCGACATCCCACAACCGCAAAGTTTTATCCCAACCCCCGGTTACGAGGGTCTTGCCGTCGGGACTAAAAGCCACGGTACTTACCGGGGCCCCGTGACCGGTCAGGGTAAAAAGTTCTTTGCCGGTTTGTAAATCCCAGAGTTTGGCGGTACCATCCTGGCTACCTGTTGCAATGGTTTTGCCATCCGGGGTAATCGCCACGCTTATAATGCCGTAGGAATGACCTTTTAAAATTTTCAGGGATTGGTGGGTATTTACATCCCAGAGCCGCACGGTTTTATCGCGGGTCAAACCCACGCTGACCAGGGTCGAACCATCTGGTGTAAAGGCCAGGGCGAAAACACCATCCCGGTGCCCCGTCAAAGTGGCTATTTCTGTCCGGCTCGCGACATCCCATAATTTAACAGTCTGGTCCAAACTCCCACTGGCCAGGATTTTGCCATCCGGGCTAAATGCTACGGCCATAACTTCCTCGTCATGACCGGTTAAGGTAGCTATCTCCTGACCGGTGGAGGTATCCCATAACCGGATGGTTTCGTCATCGCTTGCGCTAGCCAGGGTTTTACCATCCGGGCTAAAGGCTATCGAAGTAACCAGGCTGGTATGGCCGATAAGAGTAAACAATAATTTATTGTTACCTACGGTTGAATTATCCCAGATCCGAATGGTGCGGTCCGCCCCGGCGCTTGCCAGGTATTTTCCATCCTTGCTATAGGCGATAGAGTCAATTTCGGCAGCGTGCCCCGGTAGGGCCGCAGTCGAAGAAATTAGGTTTATCCGGGTAGGGTTTAGGCTCGCGGCTACTTTGACGGGGCCAGCAGGGGTATTCGGAATTACAACGGCTGGTGAGTTAGTAGCGGTTAAATCGCCACAGGCCGTTAAACCGACTAATATAAAGACCGCTGCTAACGTCAAGAAGTGGAATTGAGAGTATTTTTTCGTTAGAGGGGTGAAGAATTTACCAAAACCCCGTGAGAGTTTTGGTTCTTTTGGTGGGGCTTGAACGGCCATTAAAGCATCTCCTGATAAACTTCAAACCAATTAATCATTGCTGCAAATAAAATTCAAAGCTAAATTTCAGCTTTGCTGTTCCGAGTAACTGCCATTGCTTAAATAATTACCAGTTCAACCACCAATCCTGGCGGGAAACTGGTTTTATTTAGTTAGCTTTGTGTTGCAACTGTGAAACACATTCAAAAGTGGGGACAAATTAACGACTGCTTAGCAAGCGTTCCAACGACCACATGCAAGGAAAAGGGGAGTGGCGGTTTGTAGTGTTGGGAGGTCAAATTCTATGGGTTAACCTGAAGCCAGATGTTAGTAGGACGGGAGCAAAAATAATTTAGAACAGTAATTATTGGGATGGTGTGGTTCAAATTGAACAAATCCTGGTTGGCAATAGACTCAGGTTTGTTTTAGCTAGACCCTTGCCAATATTTTAAACCCATTTCTGGCGTTTTGTTATCACCACCAGTTATTTTGTACTGAGCTTACCTAGGAGCAATATCAAAAGTACACCAGGTGTAAGGGTAAATGCCCTGAGAGTGGATTTAGTGCGTGACTTTTAGAACATAGCAATTTTAGAAAATTGGTGCAAACTCTACCCTAGCTTTGGTTATTATTACTGAACAAATTCTAAAAGTCAATGGCAAAGAGCAATAATCTGAACTTTCACAGGCCCTCTTACACACCTTTACCGGTTTTACATTTCCCTATTGTAGCCTCTTAAAGTTGTGTTTGAGCGCGAATAAAGCTATACTAGGCTTAAAAGCACCTGGCATGATGATTTTATTGTTGTTCCTTTCTAATTCTTTCCTAACCAATTTTTTAAGCTGGTTGGCCGCGCTTTTTATCCCGCGGAGATACCACTTATTTCATCCCTGTGAGTTTAGCTGTCAGGTAGTAGCCTAACATTTAAGTTTGCCGGTCGGTATCCCACTTTTTCACCTTACAAGCGGTAAAGGCTTAAAGCGCCTCAACAGAGTAGATACTGACCGGGTCAAATATTACAGGTTGCTCTACTAACAGGGATGGCAGGCGGCGAGCAAATAGTTTGATTTAGAGGGTGGTGCACGATGTTAACGGATAAGCCAACTATCAGTAGCCAGCGCATCCCGTGTTACTGTGCCCTTTGTACTTCGAGGTGTGGTTCTTTTGCCGTTGTTGAAAACGGTCGTTTCACGGCTTTAGAGCCTGATCCCTCCCACCCTACCGGTAAGGCCCTTTGCGCTAAAGGTCGCGCTGCCCCGGAACTTGTCTATCATGCCGACCGTTTGCTCTATCCAATGAAAAGGACCCGGCCAAAGGGAGACCCCGACCCCGGCTGGCAACGTATTAGTTGGGAAGAAGCTCTTGAATTTACTGCTGCCAGGCTGCGCACCTTTGCTGAAGAACAGGGTCCCGAAAGCGTTGTCTTTAGCATGGTATCTCCCTCGACATCAGCTTCCGAGGACTCAGCAGCCTGGATTCAACGCTTGCTTAATACCTTTGGCAGTCCCAACCTTTGCAATTCCATGGAATTATGCGGGTGGGGACGGCACCTGGCTACCCAGTATACCTTCGGCCCTGGTGCCGCAGTCCCAGGCTCTTATGTACCTGACCTGGAACACGCCGGTTGTATTCTGTTCTGGGGTTACAATCCAAACGTTGCGAGGTTAGCCCACGCCACCGCCACGAGCGAAGCGCTTAAACGGGGGGCGCGTTTGATTGTGGTCGACCCTCGCCGCACCGGGCCCGCGAATAAAGCCGATGTCTGGTTGCGGGTGCGGCCTGGTACTGATGCTGCCCTGGCCCTCGGTATTACTAACCTCATGCTTGAGCGAGACTGGTATGACCGCGATTTCATTCGAGACTGGACAAACGGTCCCCTTTTAGTACGCACGGACAATGGCCGGTTGCTTACCTATAGTGACCTGGCGGGCGAGACTAGCGCCGGGCAAGCTCAAAAGTATGTAGCCTGGAGCGAGACACTGGCTCGTCCTCTCATTTATGACCCGGCTACTGGCCGCTATGGTCATGGGCAAGAAAACAATTCCGAGCCTGCTCTATTCGGCACCTTTCCGATTGATACATTACAGGGTAAGGTAGTTTGTCGCACCGTTTTCGACCTGACAGCCGAACATTGCGGCCGGTATTCCCCGGAGAAGGTTGAAGCCATTTGTGGCGTTGGACCTCAACAAATCGAAGAAGCGGCCAGGCTGCTCTGGGAAGCCCGCCCGGTCGCTTATTATGCCTGGAGTGGGGTGGAGATGCAGGCGAATTCCACCCAGATCGCCAGGGCAATCGCCCAACTGTATGTCCTGACCGGGTGTCTCGATACCCCAGGAGGCAATGTGTTGTTCCCGGCTGTGCCAAATAATAATGTGACAGGCACCACTTTAATGCCGGTAGAGCAGCGAAAGCGTTCACTTGGCTTTTCTGAACGACCGTTAGGTCCATCCCGCTGGGGGTATGTTTCCACGAACGAGTTATACCGGGCGATTGTAGAGAAAACCCCCTACCCGGTGCGGGGCCTGGTAGGGTTTGGCGCTAACCTTCTCCTATCTCATTCCGAAAGCCAGCGTGGCCGGGAGGCCCTGGCGGCCCTTGACTTTTACGTCCACATTGACCTTTTTATGAATCCTACCGCTGAACTGGCCGACATTGTATTACCGGCTGCCAGCGCTTTCGAGCGGGAAGCTCTCAAAATTGGTTTTGACATAAGCGCGGAGGCGCAGTCGCTGGTGCAGTTGCGCCAGCGGGTGGTTGAACCTCGCGGGGAGGCCCGGTCAGATACCGAGATTGTCTTCGACCTGGCCTGCCGACTTGGGTTAGGGGCGCATTTCTGGAATGGCGACATCGAGGCGGGTTACCGCCATCAACTCCAACCCTCCGGCATATCTCTCGAACAACTGCGCGAGAACCCCGGCGGAGTGCGGGTGCCGCTTCAAACCCGTTACCGCAAGTTCGCCGGGTCTAAAGATGGAACCTTACAGGGTTTTTCTACTCCGACCCGCAAAATCGAATTGTATTCCGAGGTTATGTTGGAGCATGGTTACCCACCCCTACCGGAGTATGAAGAGCCACCGGTAGGCCCGGTTTCGCGACCGGACCTGGCCGAGCGGTTCCCGCTGATTCTTACGTGCGCCAAACATAATCTGTTCTGCGAGAGCCAGCACCGGGCTTTGCCGAGTCTGCGGCGGCGCGCTCTTGACCCGGAGGTTGAGTTACACCCACTGGTTGCCCGGGAACGCAATATTGGAGGCGGCGATTGGGTAAGCATCGAAACACCGGGTGGAAGCGTGCGGGCCCGGGCCAAACTGAATGAAACGCTTGCGCCCAATGTGGTCTGCGGTCAGCACGGTTGGTGGCAAGCCTGTGCCGAGATCGGGGCACCCGGCTATGAGGCGTTTAGCCCAGAGGGGGCCAATCTAAACCTTATAATCGGTAATGACGCTATTGACCCGGTTAGCGGGTCGGTGCCGCACCGGGCCTACCTGTGTCAGGTTCGCCGGGTGGTAGATAGCCATGAATGAGAGAGAGTATTTACTAAATCTTAAATCCATAGCGACCCTCTAAACGTATAACCTGTTGGGAAGCAGAATTGGGGGGTTAATTCCTGGTTATTAACCGAGAACAAACGAGAAGGTCCTGGTATTAATTTCTGGAAAATAGAGGAAAACCGGTCCTGCTGGTACATATCTTGTTACATAATTTTTGGGATGAAATAAATCGGGTAAACAAACTATGTATTATTAAAAGAGAGCCCTTTATTTTTTGCTAACCTCGTCCTTCCAACTTCTTCACTTTCGTAACATGGCAACCATTGAGTTACGAGTCTATTCCATTCTCTTTATCCCCTTTATTCTTGTGAATTTGCGGTCAGCGCGGACTTCTTTTTTGCGTGCCCTGTAACAACAATAGCTTTAACCGGGGAAGGTAAAACTGTTCGAAGTTTCTACCTGTGATATTTATTTATTTTCCCTTTGCGCTTAATTCGAAGATGGTTGAGCGAATATGACTGAAAGTCACCCTGGCTGACAGTCCTTAACCGCTTAAATTTCTGTTGGCCCATTCGGTCAGTTTGACGGTTCCGGGCTGCCCTACCGATTTCCGGTACCTTCTGCCCGGTAGCCGGAAATTAATTTTAAGGAACAATTCGAAGGAGGCATCAGGTAAGTATGCATACTCCCCTGTATAAATCGAAACAACCCTTATTGACCAAAATTAACCGCCGCTGGTTTATCGCCGCAGGTGTCGCTGTGGTCATCCTTGTTGTGACTGCGGCGATACTTGGTACAGGCCTTAGCGGTACTCCCGCTGGTAGCACGGGGCAGGGCCTGGCTGGTAATGGCAGTAACCGCAACGGTGTTGGCAACGACCTCATTATTAACCCGACCGACACGCCCGGTTCGACCTCGGAGCCGTCTGCTACGATAACAGCAATCCCTACCTCAACGTCAGGCCCAGAAGCGGTAGCCGCGGCTACCCTCGAACCAACTTCCGCCGCTCCGGTCACTTCCGAACCCGCAGGCGAAGGTGCTATAGGGATTACCAGTACGGCCCAGGTTGGACCGACCACCCCGTCAGGCCAGGCTTCGGTCCTCGCCAGTACAACCGTTGTACCTACCGCGACCCCGAAATCGTCCGACCCGACTTCTGAACCGGTCCCGCCGACCGGCACTCCGGTCCCACCCAGCCCTACTCTCAATAATCCACCGGCCCCGCCAAATCAGCCGACCGGACCTAAACCGGTTACCAGTACACCGGCCCCGGCTAAACCGATTGCTCCTGCTCCTACCTCTACGCCCGGGTCGGCCCCGCCTACCGTTACACCCAGACCGCCCGCAACGGCCACTCCTTCGCCACAACCTGCACCCACTGCCACCCCTGAACCACAACCAACGGCGACGGCAACACCCACGTCACAACCACGGCCAACGGCTACGCCTATCCCGGCTCAACCGACCGCCACGCCTACGGCTGCTCCCGGCAACCAGCTACCTTTACCGCCGATAGTAGGGGCTTTGCCCACGGTCATACCGGGCCTTCCCCCAATTCCGACTGCTATACCACTTCCGGGTGGCGGTAAGAAGTAAAACAAAAGTCCCAACGCCCCCGTTTATAAGAGGAAGTTGGGACCTTTGAAAGAATTCTTATTTCGAGGGCATTAGTAAAAGTTCGGGTATGCCTTTTTCCAGGCTCAATCAATGTGCATCCCTTTTAATTGAGGTTGGGTGCTCTGTTCTGAAATATTACGGGCTATTCCTACGATTCGGGTATCTTTAATCAGACGCAAGTTCGTTTCAACATTTATCCAGCTATCATCCTTGCGCCGGAGCCTTCTGACCCTCGAAATAATATTATTCTGGTCTAGCAGTGGTCTTGGAGTGCGTTTGTTTTCCTCTAACTCCCTGGGAACCAGGTCAGGAAGACTCCTTTGAAGTAATTCTTCGCGGCTGTAACCCGTCAAAGCACAACAGGCTTCATTTACTTCCAGGATTTTTTCCTTTTCATCACAAATATAAATTGCGACCGGCGCCTGCTCCATCAATAACCGGTATTCCTGCTCGCTTTTACGGAGCGCTTCTTCGGCCAGTTTTCGCTCATGAATATCCCGGCTATTAACTACTATGGCTTCAACCCCGGCCAGGTGCAACAAGTTCTGGAAAGTAACTTCTCTAAAAAGCCTGAACCCGTTCTTGTGCAGAAACTGTAATTCAAATTTCATGCTCTCGCCTGGGTTTTTCAAGAAATCCGGCAACATTCTCTCGATGGTGGCTCTCTCTGAAGGTAATAAATCTTCCAACCAGTTTTGCCCGATTAACCGTTGAAGATCTTCAGCATCGTAGCCGAGCATTGGCCCGGCGGAAGGGCTTACGTATTTAATGCGGTTATCGGCTCCCAGTAAAATGACAATATCCGACCCCTGCTCAACTAAAGACCTGAACCGTGTTTCGCTTTTCTTTAATTCTTCTTCCACCGCTTTACGGTTACTTATATCATGAAAATATACCGAGAGAACTCCGTCCTCGGAAGGATAAATATATACATCCAACCAGCAAGCCAGGGGCATGAAGTATTCTTCAAAATTTACTGCTTGCATTTCCTTCCTGGCAAGGTGACATTTTTCCCAGAAGTTAGTGCCAACTACTTCTGGAAATTTTTCCCAGATATTTTTCCCAAGAAATTCCTCGCGACTTTGTTGTAGCAATTTCTCCGCTCTTGGGTTCAGGTATGTAAATTTCCATTCGGCGTTAAGGGTGATAAAAGCATCAGTGATACTGTTCAAGATTGAACTCAAACGTTTTTCCGAGACTTCCAGGGCGGTATTAGTTCGTTTAAGGTCTGTAATATCCCGCCCGATAGAAAGGACTGAAACAACCTCTTTCCCATCAGAACTGTACTCCGGGACCATCAGGGCCTGGTAGTATTGGCGGAGCCGGTCGGGGATTTCTGGCGCCACTTCAAAAGTGGTGGTTTTTCCCGTTTCAAATACCTCCTTTATGTGGTCCTCATAACCATCCAGGAGTTCTTGAGAAAACCCTAACTCTGAAAGGGATTTACCTTTTACCATATCAGCCGTTAAAGTTCCTTCGGATATTTTTACGAGGGTGGGGTTGGCGTAAAGATAGCGCCCATTGCGGTCAAACCGGGTAATAATGTCCGGCGAGTTCTCAACGAGGGCTTTGAATTTCTGCTCACTCCGGTTCAGTGCGGCTTCAGCTTTGATGCGTTCGCTCACATCGTTTTGAATTCCAATAAAATAGACAACTTTACCCGAATGGTCTCTTATAGGGGAGAGTTGTAATTCATTGTAAAAAAGGCTCCCATCTTTGCGGTAGTTACGAACTATCACCTTACAGTATTGTTCTTCTTTTATTGAGCGGCGAAGGATTGCCAGCCCTTCCTGGTCAAGGTCAGCGCCTTGCAAAAAGCGACAGTTCTTACCGATAACTTCCTCCCTTAAATAACCTGTTAGCTTTTCAAAACCCTTGCTAGCATAGATTATTGAATTACGGGTCTTGTGGTTGTGGGCGAGGGTTACTACAAAACCACTGTTGCTCGCTTCAATCGCTTGTTCCAGTAACCAGGATCGCATAAAAGGGGTTTGGCTTTGAGTTACGATTTCAGCCTCGGTTAACCCTTCATTTCCGGTAGGAAGATAAAGGTTTTTTTCTCCATCAGGCTTTTGATAACTATCTTCAATTGAAGTACCGGTCAGGGGAAGCGTAACGGTAAAGGTTGTACCCTGCCCCACCTCGCTATCAAGAGTTATCTGGCCCTGGTGGGCCAGCACACTCTGTTTGGCAATGACCAGCCCAAAACCGGTCCCGGCGATGCTCCCAACATTACTGGCTCTCTGGAAAGGCTCGAATAAATTGGCCTGGTCCTGAAGTGGAATACCAATTCCGTTATCTTTTACCCTTAAAATTACCTTCTCAGGCTGCCACTCTAACACAAGGTCTATCTGCCCCGCGGGACCGGAGTACTTAATCGCGTTTGAAAGCAAATTATTTAAGATATAATTTACCAGTTTTTGATCCAGGAAAGCCTCCTGGCTTTCCCCAATCTCGGTAAAGCTTAAAATTTTGCCGGCCCCGGCATTTACCTGAAAACTATTTACCAGGTCGGTACACAAAAGGGTCAAATTTAACCTGGCCCTGTTACACTGTAATTTTCCTCCTTCGGCCCGGCTATAAACCAGAATATCTTCAATTAAACTGGTTAGCTTATTGGCTGAATAGCTTATCCGGCCAAGTATCTCCAGTTTCTTTTCTTCGCTCCATCTCTGGCTGTAGTACTCCAGTAACTCGGTCGAGCTGATAATAGCACTTAAAGGTGTGCGAAATTCGTGTGATATCGAAGAGATAAGGCGATTTTTCATCTCAACGAGTTCTTTTTCTTTAGCCAGGTTTCCTCTGAGTTGTTGCTCCACCATTTTTTGCCCGGTTACATCTGATATGACTGCAACTATTCCGCTGAGTTTCCCGGTCCGGTAGATTGGTTCGGTAGCAACTTGAGCCTGAAATGAAGACCCATCTTTTCGGAGAAGTTCGATTTCAAAGTTAGAGCTTTGCTCTTGCAACTTGTCCCAGGGCATTTCCGCAAACTTCAGAAACGGGGCATTTATCGGAAGGTCGAACGGGGTTTTCCCGATTAATTCTTCTAACAAAAACCCTCCCATGTTAGCGAAAGCCGGGTTAGCATATTCAATTGTAAAATCTGGCCGGAAAACGACAAGCCCCTGGGCCATGTTTCGCATCACCTGGAGAGCGAAATCTCTTTCGGCTTGCAGGTCGTTTTCCGCCTGTCTTTTTTCGGTGATGTTTATACTTACCTCAATTGCAGAGGTTATTTCTCCAAGGTGATTTTTTATTGGGGAATAGTAAGATTCGAATATAAACCCCTTTTCATCAAAAAAGGTATTAAAACTCTCGCCCCTTAAAGCACGTCTCGTATCTTCCTGGATTTGCTGGTTATGACCGAAAATATCTTTAACCGTTTTGCCTACAATCTCCCCCGGCTGCAAGCCAAAGGCAGCCAACCCCTTTCCTTCCGACAGGGTATAAATTCCATCCTTATCAAAGGTGTGCAAAACAACCGGCACATTTTTTATTACGGCCTGGAGGTTTTCTTCGCGTTCTTTAACCCTGGTATAGAGCGTGGAGCGGTGAATAGCCAGGCTAACATATTCGCCAAGCATTTCCAGTAAGTTGAAATCGGCCTCTGTCAGCTTATTAGTTGGAGAACCCTGTACATTCAGGATCCCAACGACCTGCTCCTGGTCAAAGAGAGGTATAGAAATCATTGAAATCGATTCGGTTTTTCGTCCCACATAATCGGGGTCTTTATTTATATCGGGAACAAACCGCGCCCGCCCGGTCCGCGCCACACTACCGCTAACGCCCTCGTTTAAGGGCAGTTCTGTAAAATCCAGGGGATAGCCTATTTCAAAGGTTACTTTTAGAATATCGCCCTGCTTTAATAAAAGGGAGACACTTGGATAACCCAGTTCCTGGGAGGTTTGCTCTACCAGGGACTTGAAAAGATGGGGTAAATCATTATGGTAAGAAAGTGTCGTCCGCACTTTGTGTAATAAAGCCAGTTCCTGGGCCTGGCGGGTAGAAGTAAGGTAAAGCTCCCGGTATCGGGCCTCACTGGCCTGTAACGCTTCCTGTATCTGTTTATCCTGGGTTACATCCTGGGTAATTATAAGCCCGGCATATATTTCACCCGTTTCTAATCTGGCTGGTAAAGCTTGAATTTGGTAAATACGGTCTCCGTAGGTCTTCTCAATAACGGTGGTTTGCCCGTTTAAGGCGTTTTCATAGAGAGGTGCCAGTTGCGCCCCAACCGGTCCGGGTAAAACTTCCGATAAGGTTTTACCTTCCAGGTCTTGTTTTGACCATCTCGTTTGAAGCCGGTCTAAAATTGGACCCTCCGCTAAAATAAATTTTAAGTTGTGGTCAAACATGTAAACAGCCAGGTTTGGAATGTTCTGGGCTAAAATCCGGTATTGTTCTTCACTCCTTTTAAGGATGTCGTCCGGGCTATTCTGCTTTATCTTTACCTGGGGTTCTTCGGGGGCCGGTTTTCTCGCGGCAGCCAGGGTGAGGGAATTGGCTTCTATCAATTGAATAACAATTGCCGCCAGTTCCTTAAGTTGTTGCTGCTGAGATTCCTCAAAAGTGCGCGGACTCTGGTCAAACAGGGAAAGGACCCCTAAAACTAACCCGGACGCGGTAGCCAGGGGTATCCCGGCGTAAAAACGAATAGCAGGTGTCTGGCTCACCAGGGGTAAATTGGCGAAACGGGTATCCAGGTAGGTATCTCCAACTACCAGGATTTGAGGCGAAAGCAAAGTATATTTGTAAAATTCTACGATATGGCCGGTTTCAGCTATTTGTGGGAGCGAGGAAAAATTATCCCATTTTCCTTCGTTATTTAGCAGGCTGACAAAAGCAAAAGGAATCTTAAAAATAAAGGCTGCAAGTGAAGTTATATGGTCAAAAGTTTTAGAGTAAACACTACTCGACACAGCCTCGGGGTAAAGGCTGTTGCTGGTACCAGCCAAATCTAAACCCGGTTCAAGAGGTACAGACGAATTAGCCATTTGGCAAAAACCCTTATTGTGAAGTTAAATAACTTCTCTTATTAAAGTAAATAATCATGTATTAAATAATAACAAATGCACCTTACATGAAACATTACATCAGGGTTTGTATCAAAGGTCAAAACCGGCCCGCTCTTAAAGAAATTCACTGCCACCTGAATCAGGCGAAATCAATCCCTGGGCCTTTTTAGAAGGGTTTCTTCAATTTACATAATTCTTTATTTGTGCAAGAATGGTTGCCCGACTTGCTAATACTGCTCACCAGATTTACCCGAACTTACCAATCACCAGATAAAGTGAGGACGCGCTATCATGCAACAACCAAAATGGAAAGTGGTTGTAACAGATTATGAATACGAGGACTTGCGTTATGAGGAGGAAGTCCTCTCCGCGCTTGGCCCTGACCTTGAGCTTGTGAAGAATGTCCAATGCCGGACCGAGACTGAGGTTATCGAAGCCTGCCGTGATGCCGACGCAATCCTCAACACCTATGCCCCTCTTGGCGAGAAGGTTATTGAAAATCTCCAAAAGTGCCAGGTTATCTCACGCTTTGGCGTGGGGGTGAATACCGTGGATATACCGGCGGCCACCAAAAAAGGGATTTATGTGGCTAATGTGCCTGATTACTGTATGGACGAAGTGTCGGACCACGCCCTGGCCTTGCTGTTAAGTTGGGCCAGGAAAGTGACCCTTCTTAACCAGCAGATTAAAGCCGGGCGCTGGGATTATAAACTGGGGCGACCGATTTACCGGCTGCGGGACCAGATTTTGGGCCTGGTGGCTTTCGGGCGGATTCCCAGGGCCTTGACCCCTAAAGCCTTATCTTTTGGCCTGAAGGTGCTGGCCTACGACCCCTATATAGACCAGGGCATCATCCGGGAAATGGGGGCCGAACCCGCCACCCTGGATGAGGTGTTAAGCCGGTCCGATTATGTTTCCCTGCACCCTCCCCTTACCACAGAAACCAGGGGGATGATTAACCGGGATAACTTACGGCTTATGAAGTCTTCGGCTTTTCTAATAAATACCGCCCGTGGCCCGGTAGTTGACGAAACCGGCCTGGTCGAAGCCTTGCAGGCAGGTTGGTTGGCCGGGGCCGCCCTGGACGTAATTGAGGAAGAACCAATTTCACCGGGGCATCCCTTCCTGGCGATGGATAAAGTTATTCTAACTCCCCACACCGCCTGGTATTCGGAAGAGTCGGAAGTTGAGATGCGTAAGAAGTGCGCTCGAAACGTGCTGGAAGCCCTGTCAGGCCAAGTTCCTACCTACCTGGTGAACCGTGAGGTTGCGCCTCTTTAAGCAATTTCGGTACTGTTAGCCATACCGTTTCAGTAATGTACAAGGCCACCTCACCTGGGGCATAATAGAAAAGAAGGGGTTTTCACTTTTGGTATTCCTAAAGGCAAAAGTTGGGGGCGGCATCTTATCTAAAAAACCCCAGGATAGGTAAATGGGTAACCCGGTCTCAGGAAAAGCGGAAAGCCAGCGAATCAACGGTTTTTGATGTGGTTTGTAAGTATATTGAAAGGAGCAATCGAGCTGCCATATGTCGAGAAAAGTACGAATTGCCGTGATTGGGGCCGGGTGGTGGTCAACTTACGTACATATTCCAGCCCTCCAGGCTAATCCTGACGCAGATTTAGTGGCAGTAAGCGACCCTGATACCAAGAAGTTAGAAGCCGCCGCTCATTTCTACCATTTAGAGCGGACCTATGCTGACTATCGTGAGATGCTCGCGACCGAACAACCGGAGGGCGTTATCATTGTCACCCCGCACTCGACCCACTATGAAATCACCAAATACTGTCTTGAACAAAATATCCATGTAATGCTCGAAAAGCCGATGACACTTTACGCGGTTGAGGCGCGTGAACTGGTAGAACTGGCCCAGGCGCGCGGAAAAGAGCTAATAATTGGCTATTCCTACAACTTCTTGCCCCTGGCAAAAAAGGCTCGCGAAGTCATTTCTTCAGGGGTGCTGGGGCGGCCTCAGTTTGTAAACTGTGTGATGGTATCGCGGGTAATCGAATTTCTGAGCGGTGAGAGCGCCCCGTCTGCCAACGCCACTTCCTTCCCGGTGCATGGGCCGGGAGCGGTTTACAGCCAACCCCATCTTTCGGGTGGAGGCCAGGGCCATCTTCAGCTCACCCATCTGGCGGGGCTGCTATTTTTTGTGACAGGGCTGCGCACCCGGCAGGTGATGGCCTTTATGAACAATTATGGGTTGCCGTTGGACCTGGTGGATGCCATGACAGTCGAGTTCGAGGGGGGAGTGCTTGGTACTTTCGGAGGTAGCGGTAACGCTTTTCAGCATAAACTTTCGCTACAAATCCATTGTGAACGAGGTGGCATAGATTTGGACCTGGTTGCCGGAACCCTGACAGGCCAGGGAGTAGACGGGCCTATCGAGGGATTGGAAATCCCAGCCCAACAGGAACCCGATGACCAGAAAATTACCACTTCTAAAAACCTGGTAGATGTGATTTTGGGCCGGGCGGCTAACGGGTCACCGGGCGAAATTGGCTGGCGGGCCGTAGAATTACTTGACGCGGCCTATCGTTCTGCCGCTAAGGGCGGGGATAGCATCAAAATTAGCTCGTTATATGCGTAAAGCCCTGCCCCTGCACTTTCTTGCTCGCTAAAGTGGCCGGGGTCCGCAGGCTAGACCTCAAATTGGCCGCGTAAAAGGAGTGTCACCGGGCGCCCGCTAGATTTGCCCGGCTACAGTTTAAGGTAATCAGGGAGACGAGGCGGCAAAGAAGCCGTCAGAGGAGAAAAGATGAAAATCAAGGAAATCCGGGCTATGCGGCTCACTGTCCCACCGCGCGAATTTAAGACGGAACCCCGGCGGCAGCCCTGGTCTTTTGAAGCCGAGGTGGCAAACCCGATGTCGCGCTACCCGAAAGTTAAGGCTCACCGCAATTTGTGGCTACCAAAATGGGAAGGGGTCTGGGCCAGAGTCACCGCCGAGGATGGCACCTGGGGTATCGGCTATACCAGCCATGGCCGTCCGGTAGCCGCCGTAATAGACGACCACCTGGCGCCACAACTGGTCGGGGAAGACTGCCTGGCGACCGAAAAACTGGCCGATATGATGTTCCGTCTGACCAAACCTTATGGCTCGACCGGCCTGGCTTCCTACGCAGTCAGCGCGATTGACCTGGCGTTGTGGGATTTGCGGGGTAAACTGTTCGATAAACCGGTCTACGAGCTGTTGGGTGGCCCTCAAAAAGAGAAGCTTTTTTGCTACTCCACCGGAAACGATGTCGATTGGTACAAAGAACTGGGGTTCAGGGCGTTTAAGCTGGCCTGTCCTTACGGCCCTGCCGATGGGCTGGACGGTATCAAAAAGAATACCGAGTTCGTCGCCCAGGCCCGTGAGCAGGTCGGGGATGAAGCCGAACTGATGCTGGACTGCTGGATGGCCTTTGATGTCGAGTATACGGTGCGGTTGGCCGAAGCTCTCCGGCCCTATAAGCTAAAGTGGATGGAGGAATGCCTGATTCCCGAAGACCTCGATGCTCATAAGTTATTACGTCAGCGTCTACCCTGGCAAACCCTGGCGACCGGAGAACACTGGTACACACACGTGCCTTTTCAATGGGCCATCCGTAATCAGGTTGCAGACATTTTGCAGCCGGACATCAACTGGTGCGGGGGTGTAACGACCTGCCAGAAAATAGTCGGGGCCGCCGAGGCGGCGGGGATCAGTGTGATGCTTCACGGGGGTGGCAACACTGCTTTCGGCCAGCACTTCAGCTATGCCATGTCGGCAGTACCCTGGCTGGAATGTTTCGTGGGGACACCTCCCGGCGTGCCGCTGGAGGAAGCCTGGCACCTGCCGGGAGAAGCTTATCCCAAGGATGGCTGGCTGGTGCCGAGTAAGGCGCCCGGTTTTGGGCTGGAGTTACCAGAAAGCTGGCTATCACCGTTTTTCCCTTAAAGAAAATAGGGTTATATAAAGTGCTACTACGAAATAGCATTTTCAAAATGGATTTTTAGTTAATAGCTCGACTTTTGTTGTATGTTCGTGGGCAGCCATTTGGGTCGGGTACTAAAACGTTAGCTTTACATAACCCTTTCAATAAATAAGAACTTCTTTGTAGGGGGCAAGCTGGTGCCCCGGATTCCTCGCCTCGGTTCGGAATGACAAGTCTAGGTTTTTTCTTAATGCTATTTACCCCGCTAGGTTTTGAGCTTTAAGTTCGGGCTGATTCGTGTTGTCCTTTTGTTCCCTTCTAACATTGCGATAAAATGTTGACTTACTCGCCTGGAATTGTTACATTAAAGGTAATTCTCCTGGAATTTATAATCCAAAGTTATAGTAAGTAATAATAAAAGCGCTCGTTAAATAAGAAATAAAAGTAAGGAATGAGCAGATGTACCACCCCGCCTACCCTGACCGCGATTATACTTTTGGGCAAATGATTTTGCGGTTGCGGACTGCGATTGGTCTGACTCAAACGACCCTGGCCGAATACCTGGGAGTAACGCGCCGGGCAATAATAAAATGGGAGGATGGTAGTAATTATCCCACCCCACCTCACCTCAAAAAGCTGATTGAACTCGCCTATAAAAACCAGGTTTTTCAAATTGGTAATGAAGGAGAAGAAATCCGTACACTCTGGCGCGGATCCCGCCAGAAAAACCTTCTTGATGAAGTATGGCTCCATAAACTGTTGGCATCCCCTGCGCTACCACCACCGGAGTTTAGACCGGATAAACAAACCTCTAATATTAAGGACTCGCACCAGATACAAGCTTTATCCCAACTTAAAGAAAGCGGAAGCAGCAGTTCGCCCTTCGATTGGGGAGAGGCCCAGGCCATACCAGCTTTCTATGGGAGGGAAGGGGAACTGAACCTCCTTACCGGCTGGCTGAGGGATGAGGGGTGCCGGGTAGTCAGTCTGCTGGGTATGGGTGGGATTGGTAAATCGGCCCTGGCCGTCACCCTTATGCACAAGCTTTCGAATGAATTCGATGTTGTAATCTGGCGGTCTCTACGAGATGGTGAAAAGTGTGAAGACCTTCTCGATGGATTTTTCCAGGTGCTGGACCCCCAACTGCTGGACAGGGCCGCGCCTGGCCTGGAACGGCGTACAGGGCAGTTGCTAGAACATATGCGGAACCGACGGGTACTTTTAGTCCTGGATAACCTGGAAAGCCTCTTGGTGGAGGGAGAAGGCACCGGTAAAATACGCCCTGGGTACGAGGGGTATGGGCAGTTATTACGGCGCATCGCCGAAACCAGCCACCAGAGTTGCCTGTTGTTAACCAGCCGGGAGAAACCGGCTGACCTTATTTCATTTGAAGGGAATCGCTCCCCTGTCAGGGCTTTACAACTGGGCCGGTTGAGCGTGGGGGCCTGCGAACAGTTACTGGCTGACAAAGAGGTTAAAGGTACCTCAACCGAGAAGGTAAGATTAGTTGAAGCCTATACTGGTAATCCGCTCGCCCTGAAAATTGTGTCTCAAACAATTGTAGAAGTATTCGATAGTGAAATTGCCCTTTTCCTGGAGCAGGGCGAGGTAATTTTCGGGGAAATCCGCGAACTGCTCGACCAACAAATCCTGCGCCTGACCAATCTTGAGCAAAGTATATTGCTCTGGTTAGCCATTATGCGCGAACCGGTAACTTTTGAGGAGCTGGTAGCCGTGCTGGTCAGGCCGGTCTCGCGGGCAACCTTGATTGAGGCGCTGGGAGCTTTGCGCCGCCGCTCCCTGATTGAGCGAGGTCAAAAGGCCGGGAGTTTTACCTTGCAATCGGTGGTGCTCGAATATGCCACCCTGCGCCTCGTTAATGAGGCCGTCACTGAAATACAACAGGGTAAACTTGTCCGTTTGCTTGAGCATAACCTCGTTCAAGCCCGTGCCAAAGACTATATCCGCCAGTCTCAGGAAAGACTACTTGTAGCACCTATCCTGGCAAACTTACAGGCGATATTGGGCTTCGGGAGACCCTCCTTACTGGACCGGTTTAATGTCTTTTTCGATGAATTGCGTACCCTCGATGAAACTGCCCAGGGTTATGGACCGGCCAATCTGGTAACCCTTGTGCGCTGGCTGAAAAGAGATTTGCGCGACCTGGATTTATCCAGGCTGGTGCTGCGAGATGCTTATTTGCAAGGGGTCCATATACAAGATACGAATCTATCGGAAGCGACCGTTCGGGATTGTATCTTTACCGAAACTTTTGGCTCTATCCTCTCTATGACTCTCAGTAGCAATGGAGAATATTTGGTTGCAACTAATTTTGCAGGCGAAATTTGTGTATGGAAAACGGTTAACCTTACTCTTCACCGGTTTTGGAAACCCAATAATTTTAGGCCAAACCGCCTGGTCTTGAGTCCGGATAATCGAATTCTAGCGGTTGGATTAGAGCAAGCCGGGATTGAGCTTTGGGATTTTAACAGTGCCACTTTTTTGGGCACTTTGGATTCAAGGCAAAACGACCCGGTTATGTATGAAGTGGCCTTTGCACCGGATGGTAAGAAGCTTGCTGCTGTAACAGGTATTCATATTTTTCGTATCTGGGAGATGGCTACTGGTCGCGAACTTCATATTTTACTCCATCAAGAAGAAATACCTGTCCTTATGTGGAGTCCGGTTGGAACCCTGCTTGCCACTGGCGATATACGGGGCACAATCCGATTGTGGGAGATACCCGAAACGGGACCGGCTATTTGTGTCCACGCTCTTACCGGGCATAGCCGGGAAGTAGTGGGTTTAGCTTTTGCCCCGGACGGTCTTACGCTTGCCAGCGCAAGCTGGGATGGCACGGTTAAACTATGGGACGTAGCTACCGGTCAGTTACAACAGACTTTAACCGGCCACAAGGATCGCGTTAGCCGGTTGGCCTGGAGTCCTGACGGACGTACCCTGGCGAGTGGAGGCCGTAACAGTGATCCCGTTATATGGTTGTGGGATGTAGAACGGGCGAGTTACCGGGCAGTTTTATTGGGCCACAGCGGGGTAATAAGGGGTTTGGCTTTTACTCCCGATAGTGCCAACCTGATTAGTTGTGGTAGTGATGGAACGGTGCGTCTATGGGATGTTACAAGCGGTCAGTCAATCAGGGTGCTGGAAAGCTACCGGTCCAACCCTTATGCCATGGAATGGAGTCCGGATAATAGCAGGTTGGTCTGTAGTGCCACCGACCTGACGATAGCAATTTACGATGTTTCCGGCATCCAACCTCCCCTGATGTTAGAAGGTAACTACGCCCAAATACCGGCGGTTAGATGGAGCTTGGACGGACGGTGGATAGCCGCCAGCGAAAGAAACAATTCCATCCGGGTCTGGAACGCCCGAACCGGCGAGTTTTATTATCTTTTTGAGCCGCCCTACCGGTCGGCTTATGATAGTTATGATTTTAAGTGGAGCCCGGATGGAAGGTTTCTAGCAGGCGGAACCGGCAATAATGGTGTAGTAGTGTGGGATGTGCAACAACGCCGCCAGCGGTGGGTAGCGCATTCCTTTCCGGTTGAAATTTTTTCGGTTGACTGGCATCCTGATGGCATCCAGTTAGCGGGTAGCGGAGCCGATAGCTGCATTTATATCTGGGATGCGCGGGACGGAACCTTACTTCGACATTTAAGCCATGAATTCAATATCTTCTACTACAATTTGTTTTGGAGCCCGGATGGTAAGAGGTTGGGCGCTATTGGTGGGGAGCCGAGTGACCCTAAAATATTGGTTTGGGACAACCAAACCTTAGAGCAGGTGGCTTGTATTAGTGGGCAGGCCGGACAAACCGGTTTATTTCAGGTAATGTGCTGGGATGGGGGTGAAGAGATAATAATTGCGGGCGACAATACCGGCAAAATAAGCTGGTGGGATGTGCAAACCGGAATGTGCTTGCGGGTCTGTGAAGCCCATACCCAGTTAATTAGCTCGCTGGTAAGAAGCCCGGATGGGACCAGGCTGGCGAGTTGTGGCAATGATGGGAAAATAAAAATTTGGGATATTAAGAGTGGCGAATTACTCCAAATTGTACGGCGTGACCACCCCTATGAACGGCTTAATATCACCGGGATAAAGGGTCTTACCGAGGCCCAGAAGGCGAATCTTCGAACTCTTGGAGCAGTAGAAAATGGTTTGCCTGCTTAAAACCCCCATAGCCATTTGCCCTCTTTATTAAATAACCGGAATTATGCGTAATACAAACCTTAAAAACAACCTCCTCTAAAATCGCGGTTGTTTTTCGCCCTATATTTTTGGGCAGGGCTTTAGCTTCATTAAACAGGTTTTCAGCATCAGTTGTTATTGGCCTTTAATCTGGGGGTGTAGTTCATCCTGGGGTGGGCGGAGTACTGACAGGCCGTAACGTCTGTCAGCAGTCGAACACCAACCAGCAAATTTCGTTTCGTAAGCGCTGATCCTCCAGGACAAGTTCGCGAATTGCAGCCGGGAGTTGTTCACGCTGCCACCGGCACTCAAGCCGACCGGCATCTTCGCTCTCGAACAGGGGGACGGAAGCCCGCACAGCCTTGATTGCGTAAGCCGCCGCACCCAGTTCGTGGGCGGCGACATGCGCCACCACTCCCGCCTGACCGGCAGCAAATGCGGCATACCTGGCGGCTCCGCTCAACTCTCTTGCCGCCGCCATGGCGTGGCCTCCTGCTGCGCGGGCCTCAGACATCTTTATCTCGCCGCGAGCCCATGCCCGTGCCTGCTCAATCGCCTGGCGGGGTCGGTGGTCCGAGGGTGAAACTTTTTCGAAAAGAGGCAGCACGTGTTCTGCGCAAGCAGCGGCCCAAAAAGCCAGGAGTTGGTGGTCGGAGTCCGTGAGCGTTCCACCACGGCGGATGGTGATAAAGCGCGAGTCGCGCTCTTTGGGGAGTATCATACTGGCACTCTTCCTGTTGCGTCTACCTAACATTGGAGTAAATATTCAAGCCCCGGCACCTGACGGAAGGTAGATGCCGTCCATTTCATTAATTCTAGCAGAGCCGGTAGCTCTCCGCCCTTTATGAAATCAAGGAAAGACCTCAACCAGGGTTGGGTTAAGGAAAGCAGTTATATCCTGGATTTGATTTAACTTTGTATCCAGGGTAAGTACTTGCAATGCGAACGGCTGGAAAGAACTTTGCGGGTTGTCTGCCCGGTACACCTTGAAAGCAGGTTGCCCATTGGCGGAGGTCGGAATCAATCGCCAGCGTTTCTGTCCGTCAGATTTGAATACCACGTCCCGAAGAATAACTTGCACCGCATCTCGCCCCTGGTACCACGAAGGAACCGGCGGCATACTCAAAGTGGCATCTTCTTTTAATAAGGCTACCAGACCGGCTATATCATCCGCTTCCCAACATTTTAGATAACGCGTGAGTAAATCGGTGGTGGCAGGATTGGGTTTACCGGGCAGGCTCAATTCATTTTCCCCACCCCTGTAATTTTTTTCAAGCGTCACCCTGGCTCTATGCAAGGCGCTGTTCACGGCGGAAACGGTTATATTGAGAAGGCTGGCAGTCTCACTTGCCTGCCAATCCAGCACATCACACAGGAGTAATATAGCTCGCTGGCGGGACGGCAAAAGTTGAAGGGCGGTAAGAAAAGCCAGTGAAACACTCTCCAACCGAGTGTAACGCGCTTCCGGGTTTTCGGTTGTTTCCGCCAGCCAGCTATCGGGCAAAGGTTCTAACCAGGGTATTTCGTTATTGCGGGGAGCTACCGGCTGGCGGAAATCTGCTACCGGAAAGGCCATTGCCGGTAAAGTGCGGGGCCCAAGTTTCTTAAGAGCGTCCAGGCTGGTATTGGTTGCAATTGTATAGAGCCAGGCTCGCATTGACCCCGGTCCTCTATCGGTGAAGGAATCGAAGTGCCGCCATGCTCTCAGCATGGTTTCCTGGACGCTGTCTTCGGCATCGTGCAGGGAACCAAGCAGCCGGTAGCAATGAAGGAGTAACTCCGGGCGGAAAGGCTCAAATTTAAGGCTAACTTCGTGTTGCTCACTCTCACGGGTGTTCAAAACTTCCCTGGAGCTAATACTTTCACCTCGTTTGTAAACCATTATGGCCTCCCGGTAGGGTCACTGGATAAAATAAATCGAATTGATAGCAGCCCGCCAAAATTAAAACTGCTTGTCCGCATCGCCTTTATTATATAGCACATTTTTTCTGATTGCCAGTTACCACTTAAGTTAGGAAACGAAATCAAATGTTTTTCAAGCCTAAAATTAGCTTTCAGAGACCGCACAGTTTTCCCTCCTGCCCCAGTTTAATAAGTACCAATCCTGAATCCAGGAGGTAATTGTTTTGGGATTTGGGAGGGATAAAAAAGGCTGGCTCCACCAGAAGCCAGCCCTATTTGAAAAGATTAACAAAGAACTTTTAGGCAGGAGGAACATATATGTTACTTGAGAAGAAAAATGCGGTTATTTATGGTGCGGGTGGGGCAGTTGGCGGTGCAATTGCCAGGGCTTTTGCCCGCGAAGGCGCAAAGGCCTTCCTGACAGCCCGCAACCTTAACTCTATTGAGGCGCTTGCCAGGGAGATTTCAGCGGCAGGTGGCCAGGTTGAGACGGCGCAAGTTGATGCTCTTGATGAGCAGGCGGTGGAAGAACATGCCAGGATGGTAGTCGAATCGGGGGGCAGCTTTGACATCTCTATCAATACTATCAGGGTGAATGCCCCAGGTATATATGGTGTTCCGATAGCCAAGTTGCCACTTGAGAACTTCACCCTCCCGGTTACAACTTATATGAAGTCCCACTTCCTGACTACCCGGACAGCGGCTCGCCACATGATAGAGCAGAAGTCGGGAGTAATATTGTCGCTTACCGGGATGCCCGCTCGTATCGCTGCGCCTGGGGCTGGCGGAGTGGGAGTCGCCTGGGCCGGTATTGAAGCCCTTAGCCGGGGAATTGCGGCGGAACTGGGATCACTTGGTGTGCGAGCGGTTTGCATACGGTCGGATGCCATTCCAGAAACGGCCACGATTAGTGACGCTTATACTTACCGGGCCAAAATGATGGGGCGTACCCGGGAAGATATTCAGGCGGAAGCCGAGTCGAAACCGCTATTACGCAGGCTCCCCAAACTGGAAGAACTGGCAAATGTGGCGGTCTTCCTGGCTTCTGACCGGGCCAGCGCGATGACAGCAACTGTAGCGAACCTGTCTTGCGGTTCTTTAGCCGACTAAATCCGCATCACTTTTTGGAGATTATCTTGAATAACAAGACCGCCCATCCCAGAATTTGTACTATAAGAGGAAAGAGACCAGGATAAAGGCAGGCTCAAATAAGAGAATCAAAAAAGGCCCATCTTCCGTCACCGGAAAATTGGCCTTTTTGAATATTCTAAATTTAGGCGAAGACCGGTTTGGCGCCCGCTACTTTCTCGCGGGTTTCTCCGGTTTCTTTGACGGCATCGGCTTCGATAATCTCACCGTTGCCGGTGTCCTCGTCAAAACTGTTGTAAACAGTCACGTCAATCTTCTTGAGGATGCGCCCGGTAACCAGGCCCGAAATCATCGAGTCGCTAACATTAACCGCTGTCCGGCCCATATCAATCAACGGCTCGACCGAAACCAGCAATCCGGCCAGGGCTACCGGTAGCCCCATCGAAGAAAGGACCACCAGCGAGGCAAACGTCGCGCCCCCGCCGACCCCGGCGATACCAAACGAACTGACAATCACGACCAGCACCAGGCTAATCAGGAAGGTCGGGTCAAGCGGATTGATACCTACGGTAGGGGCAATCATAATCGCCAGCATGGAAGGATAAATCCCGGCGCAGCCGTTCTGTCCGATGGAAGTCCCAAAGGTCCCGGCAAAGTTTGCTACCCCGATATCCACGCCCATCTTGCGGTTCTGGGTCTCGACGGTCAGCGGTAATGTGGCCGCGCTCGACCGGGAGCTAAAGGCGAACGAAAGGACCGGGAAAGCCTTCCTCAGGTAAGTAAGCGGGTTCAGCCGGAAGGCCACCAGAATCAGCATGTGGATGGTCAGCATAATCGCCAGCGCCACGTAAGATGCCCCCACGAATTTTATCAGTTTCAGGATGGCGTCAGGGCTGGTTGTAGCCACCACGCGGGTCATAATCGCCAGCACGCCGAAAGGGGTCAGCCGCAACACGGTTTGAACCACTCGCATCACGATTATCTGGGCGACATTCACGAACTTCTGGAAGGAGTCCATTTGTTCAGGGAATTTCTTGCGGCTTTTGAGAGCGGCTACCCCGATAAAGGCCGCGAAAATCACGACGGCGATGGTCGAGCTAGGCCGGGCTCCGGTCATATCCTGGAAAGGGTTGGCCGGTAGTAAATCGAGCAAACGGGCCGCGAAGGAGGTCTTGCTCAGGTCGGCCAACTGGGTATTGAGCGCGGTACCCCGGTCTATTTCAGCCTTTCCGGCCAGGATGTCGGTCGCGTTCAGCCCAAAAAGGAGGGCAACAGTAATGCCCACAACCGAGGCAATCCCTACCGTTACGAGCAGCGTCCCGATGGTAAAGCCGCTAATCTTACCGAGCGACTTTCCGTTCTGAAGGTTAATAATCCCCGAAATAATCGAGACTAAAATAAGGGGAATGATAATCATTTGGAGCAGTTTGACGTAGCCGTTGCCGACCACGTTAAACCAGTCTACCGAATTTTTAATAACGTCACTGGACGCGCCATAGCTGAACTGGAGAATCGCGCCGTAAACAATTCCCAGGCCCAGGGCCAGAAAGACTCGTTTGGAGAACGAAACGTGTTTTACTTGCATAAAAGCCAGCAAACCAATCAGCGCGAGCAGCCCAACAATGTTAACAACTGCCAGGAAAGCGGTCATAATGTATGGTCCTCATAGTATAAAGAGTTATTCTATCTTCTAAGTTGAGCCTCTATCTGTACCGTGGAGGAATGTTAATAAATCTTATCTTATATATGTTGAGTAATTCGATACAGTTAATAGATAACTTATTTTAGTACATTCTGCACATAGAGTCAATCCGCCATAAGGCTTAGAGCCCATATAAAAGTGAATAAAATTATATATTGACAGTTCGAAGAAAAATAGGAAAAGGCCCCGGACGGACGACCAAAATCTGGCCCAGGAAGTTCAAGGTGTCGCTAATTGGTTTGGTTCTGAAATTTTTAAGCTCTTTGTTGCCAGGACCTAAATAATTACCTCTTGACAGGATTTGGTTTTAAAGTTACTCTGTAAGAGCTTACATTTCTCTGGAAGTTCTTCATCAAACCATTAAAAAATTAAAGATACAAAATGGCTGGTGCGACAATTTACGATGTCTCCAAACGGGCCGGAGTGAGTATTGCCACGGTCTCGCGGGTACTTAATAGGCGAGATACTGTCTCGTTAGAAACCAGGGCGCGGGTCCTGGAAGCTATTGATGAACTTGGTTTTGTCCCAAAGTTGGAAGCTGTCACCCGCGCCCGTAAAGAGATGGGCCGCATCGGGGTGCTGACACCATCGATTGTGGATTCAATTGTTGACCGTTTGCGCGGAATCCTCGATGCCCTGGCCGACCAACCCTACGAACCGGTTATTTATAATATCGGTTCAGCAGCCCAGCTAGAAGGCTACCTGACCAACCTGGCCCTAACCAGGACCGTGGACGGTTTGATTATCATCGGTATGCCGGTTAGCGAGGCGGCGGCCCAGCGTTTAAGGATTGGCCGGATTCCGGTAGCCCAGTTTGCCGATACCCATACTTCCTACATCCCGACCATGAACCACATCCTGTTGGACCACGGTGAGGGCGGGCGGGTCGCGGCCGAATATTTGTTGGAAATGGGCCACCGTCGCCTGGGATTTATAGGGGACGCTTACCTGCCAAACTATGCCGATGGCCTGGCTAACGCCAAGCTGGACTATTTCCGGCAGACCCTGGCAAAAGCCGGGGTGGCGCTACCGAATAGCTATGTCGGGTTGACCCGCCTGGACATGGACGAGGCGCAGGAAAAAGCCTACCGGTTGCTCGACCTGCCGGAGCCACCCACGGCAATTTTTGCTGCTTCGGATAACCTGGCTATTGCCGTAATCAGTGCCGCCCGCGAACGAGGTCTGAGCGTGCCGGGCGACCTGGCTGTGATGGGTTACGACGATATTTCAATCGCGAAATTTGTGGGACTTACCACCATCCGTCAGCCCCTGAAAGAGTCGGGGCGCTGGGCTGTCGAAATCTTGTTGTCCCAGATTGAAAATTACGAGTATCCAAATCAAAAAGTGATGCGCAACGTAGAACTGGTCCGCCGGTTTACGGCCTGACAATTAACAAACTGCCTGTTCCCGTACCCAGAACCCTGCTTCAAAAGGCTGCTCTAGCTTGCCGTTCATTAAACTCACCGGGTGTGACCCGGTTGACCTCCTGAATGTAAGAGCTTTCATCATTAAGAAATAGCCTTTCTTTAGACAGACCGGGAATAACTAACCAGGCGGGGTACAGGTTAATCAACAATCTGTACCGGGTAGTAATACTGACACGGGACGCAGGTCCCTGAAAAACAATACGCAAAATACTGTTTCTCTGTGCTATGTCTGTGGTTTCCTGAAGTGGACTTAACCCCTTTTTGTTAAAGGAGACAATTATGGTGCGCAAAGTTGCCAAATTTATGCTGGTTTTATTACTGGCAAGTCTTACCCTGACCGCCTGCGGAAGTGATGCTACCACTGCAACACCGGTCGTCCCTACAACCGCCCCCGCCCAGGCCAGCCCAACTACAGCCCCGGCGGCTACCACCGGGAATGCAGCCACGACGGCTGCTGCGACAACGGCTGCCTCGGCTGCGACAACGGCTGCCTCGGTTGCTACAACTGTCGCTGCTACCACGACCAGTGCGGCGGCTCCCAGGGGTCAGACCCTCACCATTGCCGTCGCGGCTTACCCAGCCTCCCTCGACCCCACCAAAAATACACCGACCGAAGAACCTTACATGACCCTCGCCTATGATTCGCTCCTGCAATTTGATGCGGACGGCAACTACCAGCCGCTGATGGCAACTGCCTGGAAGTGGATCGGTAACGACTTCAAGACGCTGGAACTGCAACTCAGGCCCAATGTAAAGTTCAGCGACGGTTCCACCTTTGATGCCGCCGCCGTCAAAGCCTGGTTTGATGTTCAGAAGAAAACCAATGGGTCCGGCTCTACCGGGCTGGACTCGGCGGAAGCTACCGGGCCGCTTACCGTGCAAATTCACCTGGTCCAGGGGAACCCGCTGCTGCCGAGTTTCCTGACTCGCAACTGGATAACCGGGGATATTGCCTGCCCGGCAGCGGCGGCTAACCCGGCCCTGGTCAGTACGGCTACCTGCGGGACGGGTCCGTATATGCTCGATGCCAAAAGCACCGTAACCGCCGACACCTACACCTATGTGCCTAACCCGAATTACTGGAACCCGAACGCCATTCACTGGAACAAAATTGTGCTGAAAGTGGTTGCCAATCCCCAGGCCGCCCTCGACGCCCTGAAGGCCGGGCAGGTCCAGTTAATTGCCCCGGCCGACACCGCCGTGATTGACGCCGGGCAAACCGCCGGGATGAAACTGGCCGGGGTTGAACTGAACGTGCAGGGGCTCGATTTCCTGGACCGGGAAGGGAAAATTGTCCCGGCCCTCAAAGATGCGCGGGTCCGGCAGGCGCTCAACTATGCCATTGACAAGGACGCTCTTTCTAAGGTGCTCGGCGGCGGCAAAGGCCGCCCGGTTTCGACCCAGTTCTTGCCCGGTTCTGACGGCTATGACGCTACGCTCGACAGTTACTACAACTATGATGTAGCAAAAGCCAAACAACTCCTGACGGATGCCGGTTTCGCCAACGGGTTTGAATTGACCATCCTGTCGGCACCCTTCCTCGGCTTCGATACGCTCTCCCAGGCTGTGGCGAGCTATTGGCAGGCTATCGGTGTCAAAACCACCATTGACAGCAAACCTAGTGTTGCCGAATTTCTCACCGGGCTTAGTTCCGGCAAGTACGGCGTGGCGGTAGCAGGGTTAGGCGCTACTACCCCGACCCTGATAACCTATAACTGCTGCTTCAAACCGGGTTCGGCCTGGAATCCCAGCAAAACCCCGGTGCCGGACTTGCAGGCTATCATTGAAAAACTGGCCGCTACGGATGCCACCCAGGCGGGACCTGTTGCCAAGCAAGTCAACAAGTATATAACCGAGCAAGCCTGGTTCGTGCCGGTCCTCGCCACCAAGTTGTATTTTCTCTACAGTCCTAAAATTAGCGGGGTCACACCGACCGCGACCGAAGCTTCCCCGAACATCTTAAATATAGTTCCGGCCCAGTAGACTGCTCCCGTGACGCCGGTAAAAGGCTTGCCGCTTGCCGGCGTCACGGCCCTGGGTCCAGGGGCAGTATCTATCACCAAAGGAGTTTTAGATGTTCAAAATCATTGGCTATCGCCTGCTGGTATCGCTGCCACTGCTCTTTTTCGTGACAGCCCTGACCTTTTTCCTGGTTTCGTTCACACCGGGTGACCCGGCGGTGGTGATCCTGGGCCAAAACCATACCCCCGAAGAATACCAGCGGGTGCGCGAACAGCTTGGTCTGACCCAGCCTTTGCTGGTCAGGTACGGCGACTGGCTGGGAGATATTGTCCAGGGCAACCTTGGCACTTCGATTTTCAACCAGGAGCCGGTTGTAGCCATTCTTAACAGCCGGGTAGGGGTCACGCTCTCGCTCGTCCTCGGCACGACCCTGGTCTCCACCCTGGTCGGGGTCGGGCTGGGGTTGGCGAGCGCCCTGCGACGAGGGTTCCTGGCAACCATTGTAGATACCGTCTCGCTGCTCGGTTTTGCCCTGCCAAACTTCTGGCTGGCCCTGGTGCTGGTGGCGATTTTTTCTATCGGTTTACACTGGCTACCGGCAATCGGCTATGTAGACCCGGCCACTTCGCCGGGGGATTGGTTGCGCAGCCTGGTGCTGCCGGTGCTGGTCCTTTCAGCCCCGATTATTGGCGTGCTGGCTCAGCAAACCCGGAACGCCGTCCTCGAAGTGCTGGACCGGCCTTTTATCCAGACCCTAAGAGCCGGGGGCGCTTCCCCGGCTTCAATCCTGTTCCGGCATATCCTGCGTAACGCCGCCATCCCGATTGTTACCGTGGTGGGCCTGACCTTTGTCGGCCTTTTGAGCGGCACGGTTATCGTGGAAACGGTCTTTGCCCTGCCTGGATTAGGCGGGCTGGCCGTCCAGGCAACCTCCCGCCACGACCTTCCCATCATCCAGGGGGTCGTCTTTTACTTCACCGTAATCGTGATTGTGGTAAATCTGCTGGTAGACCTGGCCTATGCCTGGCTCAATCCGAGGGTAAGAGTAGCATGAGTAATGACGTGATAACTCCCGGTCCCGTAGTCACGACCGGTCCAGGCACGCGTCCGCCGCGCTGGCTGTTGTTAAAGACCCTGGTACGCAAGCCGCTGGCCCTGGTTACCGGTGGTTTTTTGCTGGTGATTATCCTGGCCTCCCTGGCCGCGCCGCTGATAGCGCCTTATCAGCCGACTGCCCTCGACCTGCCGAATGCTTTTAGCGGCCCCACCGCCAAGCACCTTTTAGGGGCGGATGAACTGGGCCGGGACGTGCTGACCCGCCTGCTCTATGGCGGGTTACAGATAGAAATCGGCGTCCTCGAAGGAATTTTGACGGTGCTGGTGGTAGCGATTCCGCTGGGCATCCTGAGCGGCTACCTGGGCGGAATTTTCGACCGGGTAATGAGCGCGATTACCGACGCGATTTTAGCCATCCCGGCCATAATCCTGGTGCTGGTCATCCTGTCGCTTTTTCCCAATAATTCGCACGTTTCGATGATAGGTTTCGGCCTGCTGATTTCGCCCGGTATCGCCCGGATTATCCGGGGAGTGACTTTACCCTTGCGAGAGGCCGATTTCGTGGCCGCGGCCCGCATTTCGGGGGTGTCCGAGCTGCAAATTATGGCCCGGCATATCCTGACAGCCGTCCTGCGAACCGCAATCATCCAGGCGTCGTTCGTAGCCGCCAGCGCCTTGCATTTCGTGGTGGCCCTCGGTTACCTGGGCCTCACTGCCAGCCCTGGCCAGCCTGATTGGGGGCAGATGGTAGCGGTAGCGGCGACCCAGATTACCAGCCACCCCTGGCTGCTGGTCCCGCCCGGTGGCCTGGTAGCCCTCACGGTCCTGGCGCTGATCCTCTTTGGTAATGCCTTGCGAGACTCCAGCGCGAACGTAAACCAGGTGGCGGCTATGGCCGAGCCGGTCTTACCGGTGGGCCCGCCGACCCCGGTTGCTCCGGTTAAAGATGCCCAACTCCCCGCGCCGGACGCTCTGCTGGCCGTCCGCGACCTGTCGGTCGTCTTTTCTAACCGGAAAAACCAGACCCGCATTGTTGACGGGGTCAGTTTTGATGTAAGACCGGGCGAGACGGTCGGCTTAATGGGAGAGTCGGGGGCCGGAAAAAGCATAACGGCCCTGGCAATCCTGCGGTTGTTACCCGGCGCGGCCCGTTTGACCGGTGGGCAGGTCTTTTTCGAGGGCCGCGACCTGGTGGCCCTCAACGACCGGGAATTTGACCGGTTGCGCGGCACCACTCTAGGCCTGGTCTCCCAGGAACCGCTTTCGAGCCTTGACCCGACTTTCACGGTCGGCAGCCAGCTTGGCGAACTGGTGCGGCGGCACGACCGGGTAAGCGGCCCCAAACTTAAAGCTCGCTGCCTGGAATTACTAAACCAGGTCCAGTTGCCCGACCCGGCCAGGGTCTTAAAATCTTATCCTCACGAACTATCCGGCGGGATGGCCCAGCGGGTAGCCCTGGCAATGGCCCTGGCCGGTCGGCCCCGCCTCCTGGTTGCGGACGAGCCGACAACGGCCCTCGACGTAACGGTCCAGAAAGAAATCCTGGCCCTGTTCCGCAAAGTTCAGCAGGAAACCGGCATGGCAATCCTGCTCGTCACGCACAACTTCGGGGTCGTGGCCGACATCTGCGACCGGGTATTTGTAATGTACGCCGGGCAGGTCTTTGAGGACGCGGGGGTCTACGAGTTGTTCCGGCGGCCTCTGAACCCCTACTCCCAGGGGCTGCTCAGGGCCAACCCGGCCAAGGCCCAACCCGGCCAGCCTTTACAGGTCATTCCAGGGCGGGTGCCTTCCCCCGGTAACTGGCCGCCCGGTTGCCGGTTCGCGCCTCGCTGCCCCTATGCTCAGCCTGAATGTACCACCCGGTTTATCCCCCTGGTCGAAACGGGCCAGGGACGGCTAAGCCGGTGTATCCGGCTGGGTGAACTTGTCGAGAAGGAGCTTTTATGAGCCAGCTTCAACCATTATTGGAAGTGCGGAACCTGGAGGTCCATTACAAACGGCGCCGGAGCAGGCAGACCTTGAAAGCCACGGACGGGGTCAGCTTTGAAATCTTACCCGGCACCACCCTGGGACTAGTGGGAGAGTCGGGGTCGGGCAAGTCCACCATTGCCAAGGCTATCCTGGGAATGACCCCGGTCCATTCCGGCGTTATCAAATTGAGCGGCAAAGATATTACCAACCTCGACCGGCGCGCACGGCGTCCTTTAAGCCGCAATTTACAGGTAGTCTTTCAAGACCCTAACAGTTCGCTCAATCCCTACCTGACGGTAGGCCGTACCCTGGCCGAACCGTTACAGGCCCAGGGTGAAGAACGAGGCGAAAAGTTGCGGCAGCGCGTAGCCGAGGCCCTGGAGCGGGTGGGGTTGCCCCACGAAGCCGCTAACCGCTACCCGGCCCAGTTCTCCGGCGGCCAGCGCCAGCGGATTGCTATCGCCCGCGCCCTGATGCTTCACCCGGAACTGGTCATTTGCGACGAGGCGGTTAGCGCCCTGGACCTTTCCGTCCAGGCCCAGATTCTCAATTTGTTACTCGAACTGCAAAAAGGCCAGGGCCTCAGTTACCTTTTTATCTCGCATGATATTGCAGTAGTGCGGTTTATCACGGAGCGGGTAGTTGTGCTCTACCAGGGCCAGGTGATGGAAACCGGCCTGACTGCGGCGGTCACCGAGAACCCGGCTCACCCTTACACCAGGGAACTGGTTAATTCAGCCCCGCTGCCTGACCCCCAGGCGCAACGCCAGCGCCGGGCCGAGGAAGAAAAAGTCCGCGCTGCCTCCCCGAAAGCGCGCGCGGAGGTGAGTGGTCCGACCGGCCAGGGCTGCCCGTTCGCCGGTCGTTGTCCTTACGTCCGGGAAGTTTGCCGGGCCACCCGGCCACCCCTGGTCAAAACCGAAAATGGGGGTTTGACTGCATGTCACCGCTACCCGGAGTGGAAAAGTTCGGCCAATCCAGGCTAAACGGTAGAAATTAAAAAGATTATTCTTGTGGTTTTTTTAAAAATTGCCAGGATTTTTCGGTACGGGCAGATTTTACCCACCCCAATTGTGAAAGAAGGAAAACCTATGTCAATTCATCCAATATTCAAGCAAATGCTCGAAAATTCGGTCAATGTACCGCCAACCCGCGACCTGCCTCTTGAAGTTATTCGCCAGGCGAATGTAGCAATGATCCCGATGCTGGGTCAGCCGGAAGAAATATATAAAGTCGAAGACCGCGAAATTCCCGGCCCTGCCGGAACAATTCCGGTCCGCCTTTACTGGCCGGAAAACTCTACCCCGCGCCCGGTTGTACTCTGTTTTCACGGGGGCGGTATGGTCGCGGGTACCATCGAGGTTTTTGATAATATTTGCCGGGCCCTCACCAACCGGGCCGACTGTATCTGTATCTCGGTAGAGTACCGGCTGGCCCCTGAAAATAAATTCCCGGTCCCCCTGGAAGATTGTTATGCCGCCCTGGTCTGGGCGACCCGGCACGCCGCGGAATTTGGGGGCGACCCGGCCCGGATTGCTATTTTAGGGGAGAGCGCCGGGGCTAACCTGGCGGCGGGATTGGCCCTACTGGCCCGTGACCGGGGTGGCCCGGCCCTGGCCTTCCAGGTTTTAGTCTATCCCCTGCTCGAATATCCGATACCCGGTTCTCCTTCTATGCAAGAACTGGGTAAAGACTACGGCCTGACTCAGCTTGATATTCAGTGGTGTGCCGAACAGTACATGCAGAGCGAAGCCGACCGCCAAAACCCCTACTGCCTGCCGGCAACCGCCTCCGACCTGGGCGGACTGCCTCCGGCCCTGGTAATAACAGCCGAATTTGACCCCTTGCGGGATGAGGGCGAGGCTTACGCGGCCCGGTTGCGGGAGGCCGGGGTTACGGCCACGGCGCGCCGCTACCCTGGGGTCTTGCACGGCTTTTACCTGCTTACCACCCTGATTGAACCTTCCAAACAGTCCCTTGATGATACAGTCACCGCATTGCGGGCCGCCTTTGAATAAAGGATTAGAAAGAGAAATCCATGAGCCTGACCAGTTGGTATTATGGCAAACTGTTGAAGCTGCCGCCGCCCCACACTACCGAAATCAAGGTCGAGAAAGATTTAGAAATCGAGATGCCGGACGGGGTGATACTGCTGGCCGACCATTATATTCCGGCTATGCCGGGTGAAGATGAAGAAAAATTGCCGACAATCCTGTTCCGCTCACCTTATGGGCGGGCTGGGAATCTTCTGGCCCGGATTTACGCCGAGCGTGGCTACCAGGTCCTGGTCCAGAGTGCCAGGGGTACGGCAGGGTCCGGTGGCGGCAAGTTTGTCTTCGCCCGCCACGAACACGCGGACGGCCTGGCGACTATCGAGTGGATCAAGCGGCAGACCTGGTTTTCGGGAAAGCTGGCTATGGCCGGGCCGAGTTACCTGGGGTTCACCCAGTGGGCGGTGGCGGCGTTCGCCGGGCCGGAGCTAAAAGCCCTTGTCGCCATTACCACCGCTTCCGATTTCAATCACTTCCGCTATCCGGGCGGTTCGTTTATCCTCGAAGCTATTATGGGCTGGTCTGTTGCCATGTACGGTGGGGCTGCTACGGGTAAAAGGTTCAATTCGCCCCTGGCCCGGCGCAAGGCACGGGCCCGCCTGGACCAGGCTTTTAACCACCTGCCGCTTAAAGAAGCCGATGTCAGCCTCACCGGCCACCCTACCTTGATTTTCCAGGAAGCGCTCAAATATGGGCCGGACGACCCTTACTGGCAGGCGGTTGACTTCAGCGAAACAGTCAAGGATGTAACTGCCCCGGTGAACCTTATCGCCGGTTGGTACGATGTGTTTTTGTACTGGCAGTTGCAGGATTACGGGCGGTTGCGCCAGGCCGGGAGGAACCCTTACCTGGTAATCGGACCCTGGTATCACGGGCAGCGCAGCGACTTCGGAGTTACCACCCGCGAAACCTTGCGCTGGTTGGACGTTCACCTGAAGGGACGCGGCCCTGAATTGCGCGAATTGCCGGTGCGCCTCTTTGTAATGGGCGCTAACAGGTGGCGGGACTTTCCAGAATGGCCCCCGGCAGCCCAGGAACAGCCCTGGTATTTGCAGCCTGGGGGTGGCCTTTCCCTCGACAAACCTTCCGGCCCTTCGGAACCGGACAGCTACCGCTACAACCCGGCTGACCCGACCCCAACTATCGGGGGGAATTCGCTTGGCAAATACGTGGGCGCTAAAGACAACCGGCCCCTGGAAGCGCGCAGCGACGTACTGACCTATACCACCCCGCCTCTAAAGTCCGATTATGAGGTAATCGGCCCGGTCAGGGCGAACCTGTATGTACGTTCCAGCCTGGAATATACCGATTTCTTTGCCCGCTTGTGTGTGGTAAAGCGGTCGGGCCAGTCTATCAACCTGTGCGAGGGTATCATAAGCCTGAAACCGGGTTGCGCGGCGGCAGTCCCTCAGGAGGACGGGACGCTTTGTGTCCGGGTTGAAATCTGGCCGACCGCTTACCGCTTCCGGCGGGGCGAACGCATCCGTTTGCAGGTTTCAAGCGGAGGCCATCCCCGGTTTGTCCGAAATCCCGGCAGCGGTGAGCCTCTCGGCCAGGAAACGACTTTGCGCATAGCTGACCAGCAAATCTTTCACGATTCCAACCATCCCTCGGCAGTAGTTTTGCCCTGGGTCAGGTTGAGCCGGTAAACCTGCCCGGCAACTTTGACGGGCCTGGGTTTGAACTATCTTTTTAAGGGGATGGCTCTTAATCTAGCCGTTTTCCGGGATTGCCCCCAGCAAATAAACCACGAAAGTGGACAACCAGTGACCGCTGCTGCTGAAATTCCCGGCAAAAATCGCGCTCACACCGTCCCGCGCATGCTCCTCGGCGGACCGCAACAGGGCCGCCCGGCTGGCCGATGCCTGGGGTAGGGTGGCGGCGACCCGGTACATGCACCAGGCCCGGCTTACATTCAAACCGTCCAGGTGGCTGAGATAGGGGTCGTTATGGTCGGTTACCCGGACCGGTTGGAGCAGTGAAGCGGTTTCTTCCCCACCAATCTCCGGCAGAAAGTTTTCAAACCATTCCGCAAAGGGTTGGGGGGCCAGCACTCGCGTCATAAAGACAGCCTCTGTCAGGGCCGGGGAGCAGAAGTCTGCCGGGCCGGGTTCGGCATGGGCCGGGTAATTGGTATCGCCAAAATAATGGGTCCGCCCATACCGGACTAAAAGTTGTTCGAGTTCTCCCTGGCCGCACTTCCGGGCATAATCAAAGGCCAGGCTCAGCGAAAAGGCGTCATTGCGGTGCTGTCCTTCCCGGTTGGGTGGCCGGTTCTCTCGCAGAAACTGGCTATAAAGCTCGGTTATTTTCCGGGTTAGCGGTTGCAGGTTAGCAGCCCATTCCTGACCGTCCGGGTCGTCCCAATCGGACAGTTCAACGGCTAACTGCAAAACCCAGGCCCAGCCGTAAGGTCGTTCGAAGGCCGGTTGGCCGGGTTTGCTAAAAGCCAGGTGCGGCTCAGCCGGTATTGGTTGGCCGGGGTGCCCGAAATTGGCAATTTCCCTCTGCAAATTCTGGGCAGTCAGGTTGGCGTTAATAGCCTTGCGGATAGCCTCTGCTTCCGGTAATTTGGCTATAGTCTTTAATAGCCTTATCAGCATCCAATGGGTATGGACGGCTGAGTGCCAGTCATAACACCCGTAAAAAGCCGGGTGGGCTTCGTGCGGCTTTTGCTTTTCCGAAAAACGCTCCAGGGAATTTGGGTATTCCCGTTGAATACCGTGTAACCCCAGGGTTACGAGGCGGTCCAGGGTCGAAGGACTTAGAATCTGCTGGCGAATATTCTCCAAAGGTTTTACCTATCTTTTAAAATCATACTGTCACTTCCGTCAACACCACTTTTTCCGGCAGCGCTGTTCAACTTTATAGCATGTTTTTTTTCCTGGTGAAAGACACCAAAGTGTTATTTATGTGGGTAAGGTCAAAACTTTTCACCCTATTTTGTTAAAAAAGTTGGAAAAGCTCAAATTTTGGCGTTATTGCCAGGCCACCTGATTGTTTGCGACTTGTTGGCCCTGCTGCTACCGGTTCGGCTATACTAAACCTGCTTTTAGGCTTCACCACAATCATTATGAAGAAAGAAGTTTGGGAAAAGGTTATGTTAAAGATTGACGGCCACCAGCATTTCTGGGATCTGGATAATATAGCGATACCATGGGTTACAGCCGCGCCGGAACGGGCGCCTTTGGTCCGTAATTTTTTACCGGCCCAGCTTGAAACTCTCCTGAAAGAGCGGTCCGTAGCGGGGAGTATCGTGGTCCAGGCGGCAGAGAGTGAGGCGGAAACGGATTGGTTACTCGGCCTACCAGAAATTTACCCCTTTGTTAAAGGGGTGGTTGGCTGGGTAGATTTGACGGCCCCTGACCTGGCCGACCGGTTGGAGCGGTTTAAATCGCTTGGCCCCTATTGTGGGACGCGCTATTTCCTGGTAAAAGAGACGGATGGAAGACCGTCCCTGGAACAGGCCGCTCTACCTGGTTTAAAAACCCTGGCCGACCATGACCTTGCCTGTGATTTGCTGTTTCCGCCCTCTTACCTCAACCTTTTTATCGACCTGTTCGAGAGGATCCCCCATGCCCGTTGGGTAATCAACCACCTGGGTCTGCCCGACTTCAGGTCGGGCGGTTTTGCAACCTGGCAGACCGAGATGCGGCAGCTATCGCGTTTCCCCAACGTTTATTGCAAGGTGTCGGGCCTGCTTGCCCTGGCTGACCCGGCCCAGGATTTGCTGGCACAGGCAACAGAGTGTTTTGAAACGGTGCTGGAAATTTTCGGACCGGACCGCCTCCTGTGGGGCAGCGATTGGCCGGTCAGCCTCCTTTCGGGCACCTATCTCCAGGTCCACGACCTTTTAGAAACGCTGTTAGCCCCGCTCTCTCAAGGAGAGCAAGAAGCAATCTGGGCAAAGACCGCCCTCAAGGTCTATAAACTGCCGGGCGTTTGAGGGGCTTTCAGGACCGGGTCTTGAATGTGCCTGACGGCGAACCTGGCCTGGATTAGCTATGCCACAGTCCGGCAGGTCTTTCAGGTAATTAAACAGGCTCCCACATTTACTAAAGACTGGTTAAAGCCAACCTGAACCGTCTTATTAAGGTTTAACTTGAGCCAATTTTGCCAGGCCATTTACTACCTGTCTTTAGCTATGAGAGGCTCACATTTCTCTGGATACTCCGGAGGCTGGGTTGCTTTATTTAGAGTAGAACCTATAATAAAGGAAACCGGGCTATAACATTTAGTATAAATTTGGGCAAGCGAAATAGCGTTATTTTTGTGATTTACCTTTCAGGGATGGTTATCCCCTTTAAAAAGGGCAGAATGTCTTCTTTTAAAAATCCCCAGGCTTGATTAAATCCCTATTTCCTGGACATGAGGTACGGCATGGATCGAGAGGGATTTCGAGAGAAATTACAGGAATTCCGGCGACTCACGGGTAGAACACAGATTGAGTTAGCTGATGCCCTTGGGATTGCCGAAAAAGTGCTAAGCCGGAAATTAAATGGCAAAGCAAATGCGATCCTTACCCATTTCGAAATCAAGCAGATTGTGCGAACGCTGGCGGAATGGCATGCCATAACAACCCAACGGGAAGCCCACGCTCTTTTGAAGTTATTAGACCTTTCGCCAGCTTTCTTTAGCCCGGCGGAATGGGCGGCGTCACCTTTGGACCGCCTTGACAGCCTCTATGAAGAGCAGCAATATGCAGAAAATTCAATTGAAACGCTCAATTTACCGCGTCTTTCCAACCTTATTTCTGATGAACAAACCACTCAAAAAGAAGAAGCTCAACCGCCCGACCAACTGAAGGGACCCCCACCGCAGTACCCGACTAATCTGCCGGTCTTTCCGACTCCCCTGGTTGGCCGCGAACAGAGTATCGGCCAGGTTTGTAATTTACTCGAACGGTCGGATGTGCAGCTAGTGACCCTGGTCGGACCGGGCGGCATCGGCAAGACACGTCTGAGCGTACAGGTGGCAGCAAGACTGGCCGGGCATTTCCCTCACGGCGTCTGGTTTGTGTCGCTTGCCTCCCTGCGCGATTCCTCCCTGGTATTGCCCAGCCTTGCCCAGGCATTAGCTTTACATAACGATATTAAAGGCCCGGTTGAAGAGGGCCTGGCGGCCTATTTACGAAATAAACAAATCCTGCTCATCCTCGATAATTTTGAACAGGTTATTGCTGCCGCGCCCGCGTTAGGCCGGGTCCTGGCTTCTTCACCCGGTTTGAAGATGTTAGTTACCAGCCGAATCACCCTCCGGCTGTATGGTGAATACGAGTACAACGTTCCACTCCTGGCCCTGCCGGACTTGAACTCGCCTTTATCAATAGAGACGCTGGCGGATAATTCAGCAATCCAACTTTTTGTCCAGAGGGCCCAGTCGATAAAAGCGGACTTTGAAATAACCCCACAAAACGCCCTGTCGGTCGCCCAGATTTGTACCCGCCTGGATGGTCTTCCCCTCGCTATCGAACTGGCCGCGACCCGTATCCGTCTTTTCTCCCCTAAATTGTTACTGGCCCGCCTGGAGCACCGGCTGCCAATGTTGACGGGAGGGTCCAGCAACCTGCCGGAGCGCCATCAAACAGTCCGGGCCACAATCCAGTGGAGTTATACTTTGCTGGAGGAGGCTGAAAAAGCGCTCTTTGCCAGGCTCAGTGTTTTTGCCGGGGGCGGCACCCTGGCTGCGATTGAAGCGATCTGTGGGTCCGAAAGATTGGCTTACGTGGATATTCTTACCGGGCTTGAATCTCTAATGTCGAAAAGTTTGCTTTATAGCATAGACGACCCGGAGGGCGAAGTCCGCTTTTTCATGCTGGAGACAATCCGCGAGTTCGCCCAGGAGCGCCTGGCCGAAAGTGTCGAAAGCCCCGCTATTTCACAACTTCACGCCGAGTATTATGTGGCCCTGGCCGAAAAGTTGGCCCCTTTACTGTCCACCGCCCGCCTTACCGACACTTTAGAGCGTCTAACCCAGGAGTTAGACAATTTGCGAAGCGCCTGTGGCTGGTCCATAAGCCAGGTTGTAGCCGAAGCCGCCTTACGGATTGCCGGTTGCTTGCAGCTTTTCTGGTACTGGCGCGGCCACGTTGATGAAGGGCGGCGCTGGCTGGAAACTGCTCTTGGGCGAAGCCAGGGAGCGTCCGCGGCGGTGTGCGCCAAAGCCTACCGCTGCGCCGGGTTGTTAGCCTGGGCCCAGGGCGATTATGTCCAGGCCCTGGTGTACGATAAGCAGAGTTTTACCCTTTACCAGGCGCTGGGGGACAATCGAGGTATGGCCGAGGCCTTAAACTCTCTTGGTAATAGCAGCAGTGAAATGGGCGATGACCCTACCGCGCGCCGGTTTTATGAACAAAGCCTGGAATTTTACCGGGCTGCGGCTTACAATCCTGGAATTGCAATGGTCCTCAGTAATTTAGGCGAGTTAGCGGCTCGAACCAGCGATTACCCGGCGGCGCGGGCTTATTTTGAAGAAAGCTTAACCCTAAAACGTATGCTGGGGAACCCCGGCAGCATTGCCCTGGTACTGCTGAACCTGGGTGAGGTGGCCCTGGTCCAGGGTGATAATGAGCAAGCGGTGGACTTTTTGGAGGAAGGTTTACGACTGGGGCGGAGCGTCAACACGCCTCATATTATCGGGCTTTGTTTGGAAAACTTAGCTAAAGTAGCCCTGCGCCGGGGTGCCATTGAAGACGCCCTCAAACTCCTGCGCGAGTCATTGAGCCTGCTTCGGCATATCCATAATATTCGGGCGCTCCTTTACACCCTGGAATGTACCGCCGGTGCTTTTGCCTTTGGGGGCCAAACGAATGGAGCCGTTCGCCTCTTTGGGGCCGCCGAAGCTTTACGGGAGTCGCTAGGTGTCCCCCTGGCGACCGGTGACAGGAGCATCTACGAGTGGCTGCGTTCCGGCGTTTCGTTAGGGGAAGAAACCCAGATGTGGGCAACCGAATGGGCGATGGGCCGGGCGATGACGTTAGAGGAGGCTATTGACTTTGCCCTGAACTTTGACCCCACCTTTGCGGCGGGTCAGGCGGTTACCGGCTAGACCGCGAGATTTAGAGGGTGATATAAATCCTGACAGGCAGTCCGGTTAACCAGACTGCCTGTTAAAGAAATTATTGTTAAAAAGCGTTGGCCAGTTTTTGAATTACGGTGGCTATGACGTTTGCCTCTTAGGCGGTCGGGGCTACCCCGGCAGGCAGCGCCTGGCAAACCGCGTAGGTAACTACATTAGCGCTCGTGTTGGGCTGGTTCGGGTCGTTAAAATTAAGGATAATCACCCGCCAGTAATTGCCGTTAGCATCTGAAACAGGCAGGTTGGCCGATATCCGCAGGTTTGTCTGCAAGTTCTGGTTCATACTGATCATGTACCCACCGCTAATGGGCATTTTGCCTGCCGGGCAATAAGCCCGCATTTCCTGGGCCACCAGGCCGGGGATGGTGGAGCTAGTTTTGACGTAATTGATGGTAGCGGAGCCGTCCGCGCCGGTATCCCCTTTGTCGCCTTTCGGCCCCTGCGCGCCGGTGTCCCCCTTCGGTCCCTGTGCACCGGTAGCCCCCTGAAGACCCTGTGGGCCAGTGTCACCTTTCGGGCCTTGCAGACCGGTGTCACCTTTCAGACCTTGCGGTCCTGTATCGCCTTTAGGGCCGACCTGGTTCCAGGTAAGTTGCTGCTCGCCTTTCTTACAGGCCCCATTCTGGTTGGCAGGGTCAACCAACCTCAAGCCCGTGCCATTTCTGGCGTTATAGCAACTGTAAATGACACCGTTCTGGGTAGGATTGAACTGGGCGGCGGCCATGGCGAAGGTGCCGAGCATCAGGGTTGCCGCCAGGCTCAGGATGACAGCCGCGCTTACCTTTACTCCACCGGTCCGGCGAATAAAGAACCGGCGTCTGGTGGTTGCTTTTTTCTGCTCAATCCGGTTAGTCGTTACTGCCTGGTCGGTAGCGTGGCTGGTCGATTCAAGGTCAAACTGGGATTTCATAAGACAAGTTTCCTTTCCTGTATCAGCTATATTTTTTAGAGTTAACCTCTTTTCAAAGGTTGGGGTTCGTTGAGATTAGTATAGGTAGAAAAGGAAATATAAATTGTGATTTGGTTCATATTGGTGGTAACCCTGGGGTAACTTAAAAGTAACCCTGGATTGAGGGCATATTACGAAGTAAATGAACCAATTAAGACTATCCACTGCCCCGGTAAACAGGGTAGCCTGGGGAGCTACAGTTCAACTTTTGTGTTAGTTTATTTGAGTTCCTCCGCCAGCATCAAGATGATTCCTTCCGGCCCCCGGATATAACACATCTTAAAAATGTCCTGGTATTGGGCTACTTCACCAAAGAGTTCCATGCCCTTCTCTTTCATCCTGGCGACCACGGCGTCAACATCCTCCACTATAAATGCAATATTGCTAATACCAACGGTATTGGAATAAGGTTTTTTAGCCAGTTGTTCATTGGGGGGATTATGATACTGGATTAGCTCTATATTCGCCCCACCTTCGGGAGGCCGCATTACTACAATTGTGGACCTCAGATTGTTAATTCCAACGGTCTTATCCGCCCATTCCCCTTGAATATCGTCTTCCCCACCCGCCTCAAGCCCAAATTCTTGAAAAAAGGCTTTAGCGGCAGCGAGGTCATTTACGACTATCCCTATATGGTCTATCCTTTTTAACTTCATAATTCCTATCTCCCTGTTGCTCTTACTGGCAGAGTGAATATCGTAAGCCTTAAAAGCTATTGGCACCATTAAGCGCCGAGTTACCGTTTAATCCAACTCTCGAGTTACCGTTTAATCCAACTCTATTGAAAGGACATCAACGGGTTAAATTATAGTCGGCCTGGAGCCAGGCAATAAAGTCGGCAATAGCTTGCTGTGTCGTTAATTCTGGTTTGAAACCGGTGTCCTGGGATAGCCGGGTGATGTCCTGGTAGGGAATTTCGCGGGGTTTGGTCCCATTGCCATCGGACGATAATGCAATCTGAGCACCGGGAATTACACTTTTGATGGCTGTAACAATGTCCCGGTTAAGGGTGGGTTTCCCTGCGGACAGGTTGTAGACGTGATGATGGAGGGTGCCGGTTACCTGTAACAGCGCGATAGCCCGGGCAGCATCCTTAACATAGCATAAATCGGAACCATCCTCGGCGTGGACTCCTTCCGGCCAGTTCGCAAGGTCGGGCGGCGTGCCTTTTACGGCTGCCTGTACCAGGACATTCGGGAGGGAGGGCCAGGGGCTGAGTGGCCCATAGATTCCGCCAAAGCGCATCAGAATACATTCGATCCCGGCCTGTCTTGCCAGGTAATCGGCTACAATTTCATCACTCTTTTTGAAAGCGGCGGCAGGATCAGGGGCAGTCAGAAATAGGGGTTGGTCCTCGCGCCAGGGTACAACATCTACATCGTTGTAAACGTTGAGCGAACTCGCCGCCAGGACACGCCTTACCCGCCAGGCTTGAGCAGCCTCAAGGACATTTGCAAGACCGCTTAAATTGGCCTGGATGTCCTTAAAGAAATCAAGCACCCGCCCGCCTGGGACCATCGTCAGGCTGACTGCCAGGTGAATAATCCCGGTGATGGGATAGGTTTCGCCAAGCTTGAGAAACGCCCTGGTATCTGTCATATCGAGTTGTTCGACAAAGAGACGCGAACCAATTTCTTTCTTGAGGATTTCGGGGATGCGCGTCACACGGTGTTGCGTGAGTAGACACGTCTCGCCCACCTCTAACAGTGCGCGGGCTGTGTGAAGACCAATGAAGCCCAGTCCCCCGGTAATCAGAATCATAAAGCCCCTCCTTTTCCTTTTAGCGGTTTGGGTAAGACTCTTGAATCCCCTCGAATACCCGTCAAATACTCTATCGAGATTCACCCGGACCCTTACTCAAACCTTTCCTATGTTCGTTTTCTCGTTTTCCTGCTCGGTCCCAACGCAATCCTTCAAGCAGGATTATAGGAAAAAGGAGCTTGCAAGAGAATACAAAACACAATGAAGATATGCTAAACTTCTTACAAAAAGAAAGGAAAAAGACAGCTATGGCTTTGCAATCGGAAAGACCTTTGGATAGCACCGATTGGAATATCCTGCGGGAATTGCAACAGGACGCCCGCCTCTCCTCGAACGAATTGGGGCGGCGCGTGGGACTATCGGCCCCGGCAGCGGCTGAGCGTATCCGTAAACTTGAAGCGGCGGGAGTGATTACGGGCTACAGCGCCCAAATTGACCCTGCAAAAATTGGCATGCCGTTGTTAGCCCTGATTTATTTACACTGTGACCACGGTTCCTGCCTCTTACGAACGAGTAAGTTGGAGGAGTTCCCGGAAGTCCTTGAGCTGCACAAGCTCAGTGGCAGCCATTGTGCTGTGCTGAAAGTGGCTTTTGCCTCCATGCAGCATCTCGAAACTTTCAATCATCGCCTGAGTGCCCACGGTGCCCTGGTCGTCAACCTGATTACCTCAAGCGTCCTGTCTCAGCGCATCATAGATTGGGAACAGTTCGACACCAACTTCGAGCTACCGGACTATCCGGGTTGGAGCAAACAGGATTGATTTACAGGTTTAATAACGACACCATCCGGTCGAGCATTTCGGCAAATGGCATTCCTGCCGCTGCCATCATTCGCGGGAAACGGCTGTAGGAAGTCAAACCTGGAAAAGTATTAACCTCGTTAAGAACGACCTTGCCGTCTTCTTTCAGGAACATATCGACCCGCGAAAGTCCCCTGCATCCCAGGGCGCGGTATATGGCTTTTGCCGTCTGCTGGACGAGAAAGCGCGTCTCTGGCGAAATGTCAGCGGGAACGGTTATCGTTGAGTTCTCGGAACCACTTTCAGGCTTACTCTCCTGGTGGATTCTGAAAAAGCCATGAGATAGCCGAATTTGATCTACCTCGCCCACAATCAAATCCTGGCCGTTCCCCAGTATCGCACAACCCACCTCACTCCCGGCCACCGCCTCCTCGATTAACACTTTCGAGTCATACTCACTTGCGGTTTCCACCGCGCCCGCCAATTCTTCTTTTCGAGATACCTTGCTGACCCCGAAAGATGAACCCGACCGGGCCGGTTTTACAAAGACGGGATAAGGTAGCAGGTCGGCCTCAATGTCCTCGTCCGCCGTAACAATCCAGAAATTCGGCGTGGCAATTCCCGCGTTCCTAACGACGATATAGGCCAGGGATTTATCCATACACAGGGCGGAACTTTGAATATCACAGCCTGCATAGGGGATGCCGGAAAGTTCCAACAAACCCTGTATCGCCCCATCCTCACCCAGTTTGCCGTGCAGGACGGGAAGCACCAGGTCCAGACGAATCGTTTTGTATTGTCCCTGTTCCAGTACAAGCAACCCGTGTATGCTTCTGTCCGGTGACAGCATAGCCGGGCGGCTATTATTGTTTTCCCAACCTGGGCCAGGACCGTCACATACCCGCCAAATACCGCCCCTGGTAATCCCGATATAAAACGGTTCGTACTTTTCCAGGTCAAGGTATCTGGCAACTTCTTGCGCAGATTTAATGGAGATAGGGTGTTCTTCGGAACAGCCGCCAAATATAACGGCGATTTTTAACCTGTCTATCTTATTTTCTCCTTTCAAATTTCAGACAATTGATAATAGTATTTTCAACAGTATCTCTCAGGGCGTGGTCTGTGTAATAGGCGGTGTGCGGAGTTATAACCACATTCGGTAAGCCTTGTAACCGTAGCAGCAGGTTACTTTCAAGGGGTTTGTTTCTGTGGTCGGCGTAGAATATTCCTCCCTCACCTTCGAGGACATCCAACGCCGCCCCGCCTAATCTGCCGCTTTCCAACGCCGGAATAAGGGCCTCGGTATCGAGAAGGGCGCCGCGCCCGGTATTGATAATGAACGCGCCGGGCTTCATCTGCTCGATCCGGTGGCAGTTCAAGAGGTGTTTTGTCTCCGCGTTAAGGGGTGTATGGAACGTTACAATGTCACTGTGCCGTAACAGTTCATCAAGACGGACGTAATTGGCCGAGGTTTTGGGGCGATGGTCATAGGCTAAAATGTGGCACCCAAATCCCCGCAACCGGTCTATAACGGCTGCGCCAATCCGTCCTGTCCCAATTACCCCGATGGTCAAGTCGCGCAACTCTTTCCCGCGCACGTCATTCAATCTGAAATCGTGAGTATCCACCCGGCTGATAGTCGATTTTGCATTTCTCACCGCCATCAACATCAGCATCAGGGTGTAATCGGCCACGCTATCGGGCGAATACAAAACATTTTCAACACAGATACCGATGCTCCGCGCGAAGCCTACATCAATATGGTTATATCCACTGCTCCTGGTGGAGATATACGCGACCCCGGCCTGACCAAGCGCACAAAGGACGGAATTTGTGATTTGAGTTTTATGACTGACGCTGACGTACCTATTGCCGAAGGCCAGGTCAATGTTGGCTTCACATACCGGGGCCGCTGTTAAAGTTGTCCTGACACCAAAGTGTGGTGCCATTTCTTGGAACAAAACCGCCTCGTCCTGCTCGCATCCATAAATAGTAATTCCCGTTTTTGTCATGATTTATGCACCCTGTTTAATCTTTTTGCCCCCAATGACACCGGTGACCTCAAAGTGGTGTTTTCTTTCGCAGGGGGCCCACCTGTCCGGTCAGGATTGATACGACGATTCCCATAAAAACCGCCTCGTACAAGGCGACTTTCTTTCTAATCTTTGCAAGGGGAAGCGTAGCCGCAAGTTGTGAAAACGATGTGAAATTTACACATCAAGAAAGGCTAACTGGAAATTTCACATTATTTTCAAATTTAAACGGCATCCTAGGGGATACAGGGACCTTACGTTTTGTGGTTGCGGTCGAAAATGTAATTATCCAGGAATTCCTCTTGATGCCGGTCAGGTCCGGGGATGGAAAGATGATCTTAGCCATTCACCCCTTAAACGGTATCCGGGTGGACCCAGGAAATAAGGAGCATCCGTTTTATGGTTACAGTCGAAAAAGTAACATATCCAAAAATTCCCCTCGACGCCGGGCAGGTCCAGGGGTGGAAAGATATTCCTATCAGCTTCGAGCCCCTGGTCCCACTGGGGCCTTTATCGCGGGAGGCCGGATTTTTAATGACGTCCTCTATATATTTTGGTGAACACAGTAACTCGCCCTATGCCCACGATACAAATAAATTAGAGGGTAGCCTGCTGACGCTTTTTGCCCGGCGGTCGGTCGCCCGGCGTTTATTGGTTGCGGAGCAACTCTTGCCCGCCTGTCACCACCTCCTAATATTCGATGCCTATAGGCCCTACCAGGTGCAGGAATCGCTGCATGATTTCTATAAGCAAAAACTCCGAGAAAAATACCCGGCCATGGACAACGAGACATTGGAGTGTGAAACCCAAAAATACGTTTCGCTTCCCTCGAAAGACCCGGCGCGGCCTTCTCCCCATACAACAGGCGGGTCGGTAGATTTGGCGATTGTAAAACTTGACCGGACGCATGAAGAGGAGTTGCTTCAAATCCGTTCTCGGCTTACCGATGTTACGCTGACTATCGCCAGGCGAGTCGGGCTGGAAATGCGGCTATCCGCAATCATGAGAAGCCATGCCAGGATGCTCGATTTTGGTACCGCCTTCGATCATGGGGGTGAAAAGTCGGCCCTGGCCTATTATGAGTTAAAAATTGCCGCCGGGGAGGTCTTGACGGATGCCGATAGGCTGGCCTGTAACAATCGCCGGTTGCTATTCGGGATTATGACACAGGCCGGTTTCCAGCCCTACTTTGCCGAATGGTGGCACTTCAACGCCCCTGAATCTCAAATGGGTGCAGCAACCGCCGGACTCGGTTACGCAACCCTGGGGAGTGTGGGTCTTGATGAAAGCAATATAGCCCATGAAAATACCCGGCTTAAAATTCGCCAGGAGGCGCGGAGGTTGCAAAGAGAAGGCGGTCAGGCTGTTGTAAGAACAGCCCTCCAATATGAAATCTTGTCTGCCCTTCGGGAAACAGGTGACCCAGGACTGGTGGAGGGTTGGCCCGCCGAGATTATCGCACCACCGGAAGAATAGCCATTAATAATGAGCAAATTTCTTTTATCTGGCTGGTTATACTGCGGGACGTTCCGGTAGCGATGACGGTCGTATAAGGCCCTGAAATACGGTTAGCAGGCCCGGGGTGTGGGTTTGAGGCGTAACTTGTTGCTACGCTTATCATTGTAAAGATTAATAACTCGGCTTTCGCTTTGGACCTGGGAACCACCTTTAAGTAGCCGGATAGTAATTTTAAAAGAGTATTCAAGCGAAAGTCCTGGATATATAGAGAGTAATAAGCTGGTGCACTGGATATATGGAAATTCTGGTAATTGAAGACGAGGCAACGATTCGTGAGGTTGAAGTGACCTACCTGCGGGACGCCGGGTACGGCATAATCGAGGCCGCAGACGGTCAGGCCGCGGTCGAACTTTTTGAGGAGCATAGACCGGATTTAGCCATCATTGATATAAATTTGCCAAAAATGAGCGGGCTGGATGTATGTAAAGCTATCCGAACCACCTCTACCATGCCAATCCTTATGGTTACGGCCCGCGATAGTGATGAAGACGAGGTCAAAGGGCTTTCTATGGGCGCCGATGACTACATTAAAAAGCCCTTTAACCCTAACGTTTTAGTTGCACGGGTGCAGGTGCTTTTACGCAGGCACAATAGGACGAAGCGGTTACACTTCAAGGGGCTGGTTATCGACCCCGAAACAATGTCGGTTATAAAGGATGGCAAATCTATCACGCTTACCACGACGCGCTTCAACCTCCTGGTGGCGCTTGCTTCCCACCCTCGCGCCGTCCGTTCGAGAGCGCAACTTGTCGACCAGATTTATAGCGACCCCGCCAGTCATTACGTCTATGACCGGACCATTGATGCCCACATAAAAGCCCTGCGCCAGTCAATTGAGACAGACCCGAAAAACCCTCACTTTATAGAAACAGTTTTCGGTAGCGGCTATCGCTTCATTGGAGAACCAGAGAAATGATAAGTCTAGATTTCTACTTCTTCCCTTTATATCTCTTTACTATCGCTGCAATTGTCGCTGTAATCGTGACGATCCTCGGAATTTTTAAAAGCAGCCTTTATAACCGTTTAAGCACTCGTATAACTGTCCTTATACTTGCCTCAGGGCCAATTACACTTATTTTAATCCCTGTTTCTAACGAACTTATCCGTAGGGCACTCCTGAATGCTTTTACTACAAAGGGGTCTTTTGCTGCCCTTGCTATATATGTGCTGATTGCACTCGGCATCCCCCTGGTGCTTGGTTTGCTGGCGGCGCGTTACATAAGGCGGCCTTTGCGCCAATTTAACAGGACTATTGCTTCCCTGGAACAAAGCAATTACAAAGTCCAGCTACCGTCAACAGGCATTCGCGAGTTTGACGAAATCTTTATGAGGTTCAACAATCTCATAAATCGATTACAGCACGAAGAAAAGCTCCGTAAAGACCTGGTTTCGGATACCTCACACGAACTGAATACGCCCCTGACTTCGATGATTGGGCAACTCACGGCTATTCAAGAAGGCAAACTCCCTCTGACGGAGGAACGAGTCGCCATCCTGAAGGAACAGGCTGAACGACTTGCTGACATGGTCCAGCAACTGAATGCTTACACGAAAGCCCGCATGCCCGATACCAGCGAGCCCGAAGATATACCCTTACGGAAATTCTGCGAGGAGTTTATAAACCATTTTAGTCTCGAACTCAACCAGAAAGGCATAACTACGAAGCTGCATATCGCGGAAGACTATATTATCCACGCAAGCCGGGGCGCGCTTCAACGGATTTTTACGAACCTTATGCAAAATACCCTGCGTTATTCCCAGGCGACCGGCGTAACCATTGAAGCCACTGCCCACAACCTCATGTTTTCGGACAACGGGAAAGGTGTGCCCCCCAAAAGCCTGCCCTACCTGTTCGAGCGCTTTTATAGAGTAGATAAATCTCGCAGCAGGGCAACCGCCGGTCTTGGACTCGGCCTGGCAATTGTTCGGGAATTAGCCGAGAGCCAGGGTTGGACTATAACCGCCATAGCAGGTCAACCCGGTTTAACGTTCGTCCTAAAAAGCGCTGGTTAATTTTCAATAGGGACCGCAATCCCCTCATTTTCCGCTTCGCGTGCTTTTCAGCACGCATTTTTTTATTCTTTTAACCCCTGTTTTCACATAACCTAAATATCATTATCAGTAAAAGCAATATAAAGAAGTTAAAAAAGGCTAAGGCAAAATAAAATGGCTCAATTTCCTCCCGTACCTTCGCACTACCGGGTTCCAGACCGGTCGAAATATCCCGAACTTGCCCGTTATTCTCGAAATGAAATCTATAATGATACTTTTGGCGGAGGCGCTCTTTACCTGACCGCTCTTATAGCCAGGAATATGGAGCTAAAACCCGGTGAAATTGTGTTGGACCTGGGTTGTGGCAAAGGCGCTTCTTCGGTCTATCTTGCCCGGACTTTTGGGGTGCAGGTTGTTGCCCTGGACTTATGGACCCCGGTCGACTATTTGAACGAGAAATTTAACCGGGAAGGCTACCGGAATCAAATAATACCCTTAAACCTGGATATTGCCGGCCCTTTGCCCTTTGCTCAGGGCTACTTTGACAAAATTTTTTGCCAGAACTCCCTTAACTTTTATGGAGGCAGCCAGACCTTTTTAAGCCATTTGCTTAAGTTTCTAAAACCCGGTGGCCTCATTGGTATGGGAATGGAGACGCTGAGCCGGGAGTTCAACGCCGAAGAACTGTCTGACCCCCCGGCTGTCTATAACTACTTCCTGCCCGGAACGGACATAAATGTTTGGGAAGCCGATTTCTCGAAAATGCACTCGCCCGCGTGGTGGGGCAAACTTTTTGAGGATTCCGGCCTGGTAAAAGAGGTTAAATGGCAGGAATTGCCTGATGCAATAATTCTTTATGAAGATTTGGTGCGCTATCAAATTGAAAACGAAACTGACCTGGATGATGTCTTAATCTCGATTAAACAACTGGAGTTTGCCCGGACCGCGCAACCTGCAAAAACTCTTTTTACCCTTTCAGCCCGCAAATTGGTTTAACTCAATTTACCAGGTTTGGCCGGTTAAAACCTCGGGGGTTCAGGACCGCTTCTCCACCAATGAAAACCATCAGAAAGTTAAGAGGTAGCTAAAAGTTATGAAGTACCAGGGAACATTTTACGCTTCTATCGGTAACTTTCTGGGGGAAAGTTATCTTGATTTTGACTTTACCAAGGGCACTTACGACGAGGTTAATTTTCTCGTCGAGTTACTCCAGTTACCAAAGGGGGCCGCGATTCTTGATGTAGGTTGCGGTCCGGGCCGCCATAGCCTCGAACTGGCTCGGCGGGGGTTTCACCCAACCGGAGTTGATGTATCCAGCGCTTTTATCGAAATCGCCACCAAAGAGGCTCGCAAAGAGGGTCTGGCAGCCCGGTTTGAGCTGGCGGATGCCCGCTTTATGGAATATTACCAGGAATTTGATGCCGCAATTTGTTTGTGTGAAGGGGCCTTCGGCCTGGCAGGTGATGAAACAGATCACCGCCAGGTGTTGCAAGGTGTCTTTAAGGCTCTAAAACCCGGCGGCCGTTTTGTGCTGACTGCTTTGAATGCCCTGTTTGTTGCGCGCAACCTTTCCCAGGAAAGTATCTTCGACTCCTATACCTGTACGGAAGAACAACATCCGACCTTCACCAATTCTCAGGGACGTCGCCGGGAGGTAACTATTTATACCACTTCTTTTACTTATCGAGAGCTTAAATTCTTACTCGAAGAAACCGGTTTTGAAGTGGAAGCCGGTTACGGCTGTATTGCCGGGGGTTTTGGGAAAAAGCCTCTATCGGTGGAAGATTACGAAATCATGATGGTCAGCCGGCGTCCCAGGCTGACCTGAGCCTTAATACATTTACCTTAATTTGGCAGGCTTTATGAAAAACGGGAGTGAAAACCCGGCGACAGCTAAGAGAGAAAAGCGGAAAATGTAGTATGAACCTGAATAACCGCCTTCAAGGTGTTACGGAAAGAAATGAAGATACTGCAAGAGGAGAAACAAGGACCACCACCAGGGCCAGCCAGAGTAAACCGGCCTGGTTCCACCTGTTTAGTTGGGCGAACTGGTTTCTTAAACATAGCTGGCGGGGCGCGGTGATTGGCGCGGTCCTTTCCACCGGATTTTATCTCTTTTTAAATCTCTGGCCTCAACACCTGGGGCGGGGCTCTTTCCTGCCGGATTTGCTAATCCCTTTGTTTCTGGTGGGGGTTATTATATTTTTGAGCGGGGCCCTGGCCGACCTGGTATGGTTGATAATCAGGCTTTTTAGCCGCCTAATCGGTTGGATCTTACAATTAGCCCGTGTACCCGAAAAGCAAGCCCAAATCCTCCCCCGTGCCGTAAAAGCGGTGCCGCTTTGGTTTGTCAGGGGAACCGGTTGCGTCTTGCTCCTTTTTGCCATTTTCTACTTTTTGATAGGCCAGCAAGGCCCCTCTTTTACCCTTCTATGGCTGTTCGTGGTCTTTGAAACGTTTTGCGGCGCTTTTATCGGGGCGGCTCTGCCACTCCCCGTAAAATCCGGTTTTGGCTTTTTTTATTCTATTAAATCGCCCTCCATGTCAAACAAAGCTCCCGCCAACGCAGCCCTTTCAGGACCCCGTGTATCTCCTTCTTCGCCTGACACAAAACCGGCTATCCGGCGATACATTCCCACTCCGGTCCGGCTAAGCCTGGCGGGCCTGCCTTTGCTGTTAAATCTAAGCCTGGTTGGGTGGCTTTTTTATCCCGGTTCAGACGATTATCTCGTCCGGGAAACCCCACCCCCTTTGGCGGTGGCCCAACTCTCTTTACCGAATCCCGGTCTGCCCGGTCCCTTCAAAGTAGCGACGTTTTTCTATGGCAGCGGAACGGACCAGAACCGGTCCCAGTATGCTGCCGGGGTCGCTTTTAAGACTGCCCCGGTCGATGCCTCAAAACTGTTGCCCGAATGGAGTGGTTTTAGTGGGAGTATGCTTGATTGGACCTGGGGCTTCGGCAGCAATGCGCTGCCCTTAAATGGTCAGGTCTGGTATCCGGCCCCACTCGCACCGGCCAACCCTGCTCCCACAGGTGAAAACCACGACCCTTCCCGCTTAAAATTAGCCGAGAACTCCGGGCCTTTCCCGCTGGTCTTGCTGGTCCACGGCAACCACGCCATGCTCGATGATTCGACCGGGGGGTATGCTTACCTGGGTGAGTTACTGGCAAGCCGGGGCTACATTGCGGTATCGGTGGACGAAAACTTCCTCAACGGCTGGGCCTTTGGAGATTTTAACCACAAAGAAACACCGGTCCGGGCCTGGTTGCTGTTACAACACCTGCGGAACTGGCAAAGCTGGAATCAAGACGCGGCCAACCCGTTTTACCACAGGGTTGATTTAACCAATATTGGGCTGGTTGGGCATTCCAGGGGCGGCGAAGCCGTTGCCCTTGCCGCCGGGTTTGCTGGTTGGGGTAAATACCTCGATATTTCCACCGAAGAATATGAAGCCCTTAAAATTCCTGTTAAGGCCGTTGTTTCTATCGCTCCCGCTGACACATACCGGATTTTCAACCAGGGTGTCACCCTTCACGACACCGATTACCTGCTTCTTCAGGGCAGCCACGATTCGGATGTAGATACAAATATGGGTATTCGCCAGTATAAGGATGTAAATTTTACGGGCACCCAAGCTCACTTCAAAACAGCAGTATATATTTACCGGGCTAATCACAGCCGCTTTAACCCGGCCTGGGGCGAGGCTGACTCACCGTTACCCTTTAGCTTGCTCTTGAACCAGCAACCTATCCTCTCTGATGCGCAGCAGCAACAAATCGCGAGGGTCTATATCGCCTCTTTTATGGAAAGCAGTCTTCATGGCAAGCAGGGTTACCTGGCTTTTCTAAAAAATCACTATACCGCCAGGGACTGGCTGCCCGACGACATCTACCTGACCCGCTTCGCCAGCTCTAATTTAAACCAGGTGGCGAATTTTGATAACTACACCAAAACCCTGACCGGCCCGGCTGGCTCAGAGGAAGGTACTATTCAGGCCGAAAACTTCACAAATTGGGAGGAAACCAATTTAACCTTCCGCGATACCAAACAATCCTCTCAGTTTAACCGGGCAGTCTTTTTGAGCTGGCAGAATCCAAATCCGAACTCTTCCGAAAACCTCCCTCGTTACACCCTTAACTTGCCGGCAAAATTTAAGTCTGGCGGGCAATCGGCCCCTGGTTCAAATGCCCAATTAGTTTTCGAACTTGGTCAGGCTGGGACTAACCTCCAGCCGGTTGATTTTACAATCGAGTTGCTTGACGCCAGTGGAAATACAGCCAGAGTGCCCTTGAGCGCTACCGGTTACGGGCCACTGCACCCTTCCCTGGTAAGCCGGTTTACAAAAGCGCCCTGGCTGGCCGGTTTTGCCACCGCCGGTCCGGTCGAGCAGGTCCTTCAAACCTATGAGGTACAGTTCAGCCTCTTTACTGCGGCTAATAGGCGGTTCGACCCGACCCAATTAGCGACAATTCGCCTTATTTTTGACCGGACGGCTTCCGGCGCCATTATGGTCGACAATATAGGATTTGATTGAGATTTAGCCGGTATTTACTCTCTTAAACCCTGGTCATTATGTTTATTTTTTACAATGAAAATAATGACCAGGGTATTTGTTGTTTTTAGGAGTAAAAGAATGTGGCAAAGGAAAAATAATCGAATAGGCCTGGGCCTGGGGTTGGTTGCCGTATTAGCCGCCGCCATTTTGGTGGGGTTGGCTTCCCCGGCCAGAGTTGAGGCTCAGACTGCCCAAATAGGGCTTTTCAAAGTAGCCCCCCTATTCACCGCCTATTATGAAAGTCACCAGAGCGTCCGAGTGCTAGGTTTCCCTCTGACAGGCCAGTTAACCATAGACGACCATCCCACCCAATATTTTGAAAAAGGCCGGTTGGAAGACCATCGAAGTGAGGCCACCAGCCCTGATTGGCAATTCATGTTTGGGCGGCTAACCGCTGAATTAATTGAGAAGAACGCGCAGGGACCGGTTAATAATACCAGCATGACTTATGCCGACCTGAAAAACGCAACCCTGCCCTACCACCGTCAGGACCCCCCTCCTGGTTTTACCGGTGGGACAATCAAGCAGGGCAGCTACGAATTTATACCCTTTGATTCGTATCTCAGGCCCGCCCCCGGCTATCTGGTCCCGAATTTCTTCTGGGATTATATCAATCGAGCCGACCTCTTCCCAGGGGGCTGGCTGCATGACATAGGTCTACCTTTAACCCAGGTTCAACAGGTCCTGACCGTTAAAAATGGAGAATCGAGGCTTATCACCATCCAGGCTTTTGAAAGGTCTGTCCTGACTCTTGATCCCTTAAATCCGCCTGAGTGGCAGGTGGAGCGGGGCAACCTTGGCAGCGATATGGTTATGCTTTTTGACCCGGCAGGTACCCGCCTGTTTGAAAACCCGGCAACCGGCGCCAGGGTAAGCGTTCCGGTACATCTCTTTGTGAGGGGCGGGTTTCCCGGTGAACAACTTTTAGCCAGGTTGAGCTGGCAGGATGGCACTAAACTAACCAACACTTTTACTGCCTTAGCCGGTGTAGATGGAAAAGGGCTGATAATCGGTAATCTTGGCTGGGGTGCTCATCCCCAACCGCCTACCCCACCGACGCAATCAGCTATCCTCGAAATTTACAGGCAAGATGGCAAGCTTTTAGCGCAACAAAGCATCCTGGTCCTGAACCCAAATGACCCGGAAATACAAACAATGAAACTTTACTGGGTGGTAAACCGGGATAGCCCGGTAGTGGTCCCACTTGAAACCGCCGTAAATGTTCCCGAAGGCCAATCTTTAGAGATGACGGCGTTAAAAGAGTTATTATGGGGTCCACCGGCAGCAACCAATATCGGTTACACGACCGCTTTTCCCTCGGCTCCGGAAATTCTAAACTTTCCCGGAAGGCAACCCGGTTGGGAACCCAGGGTAACTTTACGCCACCTGGAAATAATCAAAGGCGTAGCGACCGTCGAATTCTCAAGGGAGTTAATGGCTTACGACGGTATTTCGAGCAGAATGGATTTAATCTTGCAACAGGTAACCCAGACCCTTAAACAATTCCAGGAGATTAAAGAGGTGCACCTCTCCATCGAAGGTGAATAATACGGGGGAAAAGTTTGTACCATTAAAATGGTAAGGTTTTAGAGCTAAGGTCCGGGTTAAGGCCGGTACCTCACGTATAGGCTTATACCTCTCCTATCCTGGCTGCCGTGGGAAGATTTCCTGGCAGCGATTTTATTAAGCTGGCTTTGTGAAGTATATACAAAAATGACCTTCATCGGGTATAATTAGCACAAAAGAACTAATCTTACCCGATAAAGTAGAAATGCCGAATTTAGCCTTTCAGCTTTTGGGGGTTTGACACTGCAATTCACCGGCGACAAACCTGGCGGTGCCGAAAGGCTCCCCTAAAATTAAACTCAAAGGAGAGGCTTCATGAAATATCTTCTCACCTCGGCTGGCATCAAAAACCCCAGTATCAATAACGCGCTCCTCGAACTGCTGGGTAAACCGATTGCCGAGGCCAGTGCCCTGGGCATTTCCACCGCCTCCTACGCCATCCCCAATGGTCCTATCCGCGCCTGGGAGTTTTACACCGGACAGGCTACCACTCCGATGTGCGAGCTGGGTTGGAAGTCTATGGGGGTGCTGGAACTCACCGCGCTCCCCGGCATCAGTAGAGAGCTTTGGGTTCCCCTGGTCCAGGAGACTGATGTTTTGCTGGTGAATGGCGGCGACCCCATGTATCTGTGCTACTGGATGCGGCAGTCCGGCCTGGCGGACCTCTTGCCGTCCTGGCAAGGAGTTTACGTGGGATTGAGCGCCGGAAGCATGATAATGACCCCCAGGATCGGAGAGTGGTTCGTCGGCTGGACTCCGCCCACTGGAACTGGCACCGGCACTGCTAGTGGTAGTGGTCGCGATGAAACGTTGGGCCTGGTTGATTTTTCGATTTTCCCGCACCTGGATCACGAAATGCTGCCTTACAACACCATGGCCCACGCCGAAAAATGGGCTGCCGGTATGCCGGTGCCAACCTATGCGATTGACGATGAAACGGCCATCCAGGTGATTGACGGAAACGCCAAAGTTTTTTCTGAAGGCAATTGGAAACAGTTTACACCTCAAGTAAGTTAGGATAACTGGTTCGTTCTTGTGTGCTACGTGAGCCGGTAGCCCCCGGATAATTGCCACCTGTTCCAGTGTATTGAACCGCCCGCTCACAATCTTTATTTTATGGTTTGAACGCAAACCATTATTTTCGGACCTCAAGTGTGGCTGCCTGAAGTAACTGGTAGTAACAGGGTATCGTCATTTTAACGAAAATGACGATACCCTGTCTTTATAAATTCACCAGGGCCTTATCCTGACAAATTTTCTCTCCTTTCCGCCTTTAATATTTTTGTGGATAGTTTTGGCGCAGGTGTTTCCCCGTACCTGGATAGCAACGATTTCTTTACCTTTCCTTTTTCTTCCCTCCTGTCTACTGGTATATAAGTTGCTCCTTAAGCTCCCCTGTTCAATTATTTTATAAGGAAGCTCTCGTGACCAGCCTTTAGTCAGGAGTAGGAGTAGTATTTTGACCTTTACCCTCTGGTTTATTATTATCGGTTTCGTTTTTATTTTTATGGCTTTATCAAGTACAGTTCTTAAACGCCTTCCCCTTACCTCATCCCTTATTTACCTGGCTATTGGGCTTCTGCTAGGACCGGTTGGCCTGGGTTTTATCAATATTGACCCGATTGAGCAGGCCGAACTGTTGGAACGGGTTACAGAAATTGTCCTCCTGATCTCTCTTTTTACTGGTGGTCTTAAATTAAGAACCCCCCTCCTACAACGCAGGTGGAGACTGCCGGTGCGCCTGGCAGTAGGCTGCATGATAATAACGATTGCCCTGGTGGCTTTTACTGGCGTCTTTGCCCTGGGACTTCCGCTTGGGGCCGCGATTCTCCTTGGCGCAATCCTGGCCCCCACAGACCCGGTTTTAGCTTCGGATGTGCAGGTCTCTAACGCCTATGATAGTGATAAACTTAAATTTAGCCTGACCGGGGAAGCCGGTTTGAACGATGGGAGCGCCACTCCATTTGTGCTTCTAGGGTTGGGTCTTTTACATTTGCACGAACTGGGTGACTTTGGCTGGCAGTGGCTAGCCGTGGATGTTGTATGGAGTGTTATTAGCGGTATCGGGATAGGTGCCGTGTTCGGGACGTTGTTTGGAAGGCTGGTGATATATCTTCGGCGGGAGCACCAACACGCTCTTGGTCTTGACGATTTTTTAGGGCTGGGCCTTATTACTTTAAGTTACGGTGTCGCTACGATTATCCATGGCTACGGGTTTCTGGCGGTATTTGCGGCAGGTTTGGCTTTGCGCCGTATCGAACGCCAGTTTAGCGGTGATAAAGAAGTCAGTAACTTAACGGCCCTGACCGAACAGGACAAAGAAGAAATTGCTGTTGACCCGGCCAAAGGCCCGGTCTATATGGTGGAGTCAGTGCTTGGATTCAATGAGCAACTCGAAAGGATCGGTGAAGTATGCGTGGTTTTTCTTTTAGGTGGGATGTTAGCCCCGGCCTATTTTAGCTGGAACATTTTCTGGTTTATACCCCTGCTATTTCTGGTCATCCGACCAATTTCAGTTATAGTCGGTCTGACCGGTTTGCCAACCACCACAAGCTGGACCCAGCGCGGTCTTATGGGCTGGTTCGGTATCCGGGGCGTCGGTTCAATATACTATTTGACCTATGCAATTACCCATGGATTGCCCCTTGAACTAGCCAGGCCAATCGTTTCGCTTGTTCTCATGGTTGTTTCAGTGTCAGTTGTAGTTCACGGCATTTCGGTAACGCCTCTCATGAATTTGTATGACCGGCATAAACGCCATTCCTCCGTTCAGACCCTGGAAAAAGAAAAAGCTTGAACTTGGGGGTCGACTCAGGAGGCCGAGAAATTTACGCCGGTTTAGCCGAGTAATTGAAAACCGGGTTTCATTTAACCTTTACCAGCAGGCACCATTGAACAGGTGTTGAAGACAAGGTTCAGGGCAAGAATCGTTTGAAGACTACATATCCCCAAAATTATTACCATAAAGCCAGGAGTCATTAGAATAAATGGGGTTAGCGTTTGGCCCGGCGGTAATGGCTAGGGGTAAGGTCGGTGAAGCGTTTGAAGATTTTTATAAAGTAATTATCATTCATGAAGCCGACCTTCTCGCCGATTTCGTTGACGGGCAAACCGGTACGGACCAGGTAGTTCTTGGCATGTTCGATTCGGATGCGGTGAATGTAATGAATGATATTCTCGCCTGTTTTTTTCTTAAATAAGTTGCTGAGATAGTTAGCATCCATTCCGACATAATTCGCCAGGGTTCCGAGCGTCACCTCTTTATTATAGGTCTGGGATATATAAGAAATAACTTTGTTGATTTCGGGATGGTCGGTAATCTGTTTGTGTTCCCAGTTCCGCTTATTGATATAGTCTGTAATATTCTCAATCAAAAGCTCTTTCAACTCCTGGTGGGTCTGGCAGTTACGGTAATGTTCCGCGCCACAGGGACGGCTCTGGTTGATGTGTGAAAAAAGACTATCCAGTTGGATGGCGGTTTCCTTGACCAGGAACATCGTCAGATGGTTCTTTTGCAGGGTATCCCAGATTTCCTCGATTATTGCCTGGTAGTCGGCTGTATTGTCCTGGTCGAGGTCTTGCAAAACACCGTGGATGCGGTCCCAGGGAATCTGGAACGAACTGGCCGGGGTGTTGTGCCGTTCAGCGCGGGCGGGACCGGGAGTGTAGTGGTACCAGGAGTTGTCGATTTTCTTAATGACGGCCAGCCAGCCCTCGATTAAATTGGCCGGGTCGTCCAACCCAATAAAGGCCACCGGGTAAGGATAGGTTGGAAACTGTCCGGTCAGCACTTTTTGGGGCACAGGTGACCAGCAAAAGATAGTGGTTTGTCCGCTATTGGTAAAGAAATGCAGGATAGCCCTACCTGGGTTTTCCAATAGGTTCAAATTCTCAAAAGAAAGCTGGTTAAAATTGGACGCACCGTGTAACACCGAGAAAATAGTGAGGTATTGCGACTTAAATTCTCGGACCGGGGTCGCGGCCAAATCGAGGTAGCCGGGTTCTTCGGTCTGGTTAAAGAGCGATTTCCAGATAGTGTTGTAGGTATCCCACAGTTCCTGCGAAACCGGCAACAGCTTTTGTTTCTGGTGCTGCTGCAATTCCAGGTCAACCTTTTGCAGCAACTCTTTCATCACCTTGACCGACATGGAAAGTTTCAGGACATAATTGGACGCGCCGTATTGCATGGCTTGCTGGACATACTCGAAGTCATTCATGCACGAAAGCATGACAAACCGGGCCTCGCTCCCGGCCTCACGGGCCTCTTTTAATAGCTCGACCCCATTTTTAAGTGGCATTATAATGTCGCAAATTATCAGGTCGGGCTGGCAATTTTTAATCAGGTCGAGGGCTTCCAGGCCGTTACCGGCTTCCCCAATAATGGTGAAACCCAGTTCTTCCCAGTTTATAATCTGTCGAACCGAAGCCCTGACAAAGACTTCATCCTCTACCAGTAAGACTTTCCACATCGAAAGTAATTCTTTCTTTTAGGTTGCTTGCCTCAATATGCGGGAAGGTTAGCCGGACCAGCGCTCCTTTGGGCAAGCGAATAACCTCGAAACCGGCTTCCGCGCCGAATAACAATCTCATTCTTTCCTTTAGATTCGAAATGCCGATACCCTTGCGGGAGCGGGTGTTGTTGAGATGTTGGGCCGCCTCGAAACCAATCCCGTTATCCTGCACTTCTAAAGTCACTTTATTATCACTGAGATACGACCGGATAAAAATCAGGCCGTGACCATCCATTGTCGAAAACCCGTGCGAGATAGTGTTTTCAACCAGCAGTTGCAGGCAGAGCTTTGGCACCAGCGTTTCGTTCAACTGTTCGTCAAATTCGTAAGTAATATCAAATTCCTTGTCAAAGCGGAATTCCTGGATAGAAATATAAGCCCGCACCAGTTCGATTTCCGTCTCAAGCGTAACCAGGTCAACTTCCAGGTTCAGGCTGGTTTCCAGGACCTTGCCCAGGGCGATACAAATATCGGCTACGTCCTGGGCCCCCTCCCGCAAAGCCAGCCACTTTATATTGTTCAATGTATTGAGCAAAAAATGGGGGTTCATCTGGGCAATCAAAGCCTGGAAGCGGAGCGCCTCTTTTTGCCGCTCCAATTTCTTGGATTGCTCGATAGATACATTCAAATCGAGTAACATCTTGTTAAAGCTGCGAATCAGTTCCAGCACTTCCCCGCTGCTGTTTTTCTCCGGCAGCAAGACCTTGATGTTATCAACGGCAATCTTTGACATTTTCTTTTGCAAATTACCCAGGGGCCGGGTGATGGTATAGGAGATACCCAGGGAAATAAAGGCAAAAACAACGGTCAAAATTAAGAGCGTCAGAAAGAAGCGGTTCTTCTGCTGGTTGATTTCGTTAAAAATGCTCTCAGTCGGTATCCGGTTGACCAGGTAAGAGTCGACCGTCTTCATAAAGGTAATATTGTAGATGGAACTGGTTGCCGGGTCTACAAAATAGCTATCCGATTCACCCTGACTTATCAACTTTTGGATAGATTCCGGCGAAAGAGCCGGTCCATCTTCCGGCGGGGTCATTAGCTGGCCCTGTTTGGTGACAAGATAAAAAGTGCTTGGGGTCGGGTTGAATTTAGCCTGGTACTTAAACCAGCTATAGTAATCCAGGCTGATGCGCACGACCGCGTAAGTCTCAAAATTCGAGTCTTGCAGACTGGAATAAAACGACATCAGGTGTGGGCTGGAAGTAATATCTTTTCGGACATAGTTTTCGCCGTATTCGGCGGTCCATTCCCCGGCGTTTTTCCCGGCGATTATATCGGCAAACCATTTCTGGCCGGATAGTTCATTATAATCCAGGGCCAGGCTGGGCAAGAACGTGGCGTAGGCGTTACCGTGCAGGTCTAGCAAAGTATAGAAAATTTCGGGGTTAGATAGAAAGAAGCTGTTTATGATAGCCGACAGCCGCCGTTCGACCAGGGTCCGCCTTTCCAGGTCGGTTGTATAGAAATCGGGGTTTTTTAGCGTGTTGGTCAAAATCAAGTCTTGCTGCAACAATACTTTCGTCTTGAAAGCCGAACCGATGTAATCTTCGATGGAAGTTTTCAGGCGGTCGAGCTGGTCGCGGCTCTGTTTGATAGTGGTCTGCTGCATCAGGGCTTCGACCTGGCTGAAGTTAAAGAGACTGAGCAGGGAAAAGGGCAGCAAAATAAACAGGATAAAAGCCAGAAATAACCTGTATTTCAGGGTTGAAGGTATGAGCCTGAGAAGCGCCTTAACCAGCATAACCCACCTCTTTGTGGAGAAGTTAAACAAATTACCTTTGCATTTTACCATCTAATGACTGGCTGTATAGCCCGGATTAACTGCCGCTCTTGCTACCTATCCTCTACCTCTACCCCTTTACCCCAGTATTGGCGACCCCCTGGATGATGAATTTCTGCCCGACCAGGAAGACTATCAGCATCGGGATGATAGCCGCTACCGCCGCCGCCATCATGCCGTTGTAATCCACGTTATGCTCACCGATAAAATTGGTCAGACCCAGCGGGACCGTGTACAGGTTGCGGTCCACCAGAAAGACCAGGGCGTCCTCGTAATTGTTCCAGTTCCAGGAGAAATCGAGGATACAGAAAGTCACCAGGGCCGGTTTTGCCAGGGGCAAGATTATCTGGGAGAAGATGCGCAGGTGACCAGCGCCATCTATCGCCGCCGATTCGGAAATTTCGCGGGGGATGCCCTTAAAGAATTGTCTTAGTAAAAAGACCCCAAAAATTGTGAACTGGCCCGGCAGAATTAAAGCCCAGTGGGTATTGTAAATCCCGGCCCAGTTGAACATGATAAAGCGAGGTACGAACAGAATCTGGGGCGGTATCATCAACATTGCCAGGTACAAAAAGAATAGCTGGTCGCGCCCCTTGAATTCAATCCGCGAAAACCCGTATGCCGCCAGCGCACCCCAGAAACACGACCCAATCATACAGAGAAACGAGATTTTCAGGGAGTTAAGATAATAAGTCAGGAAACCTTCCGTCCATACTTTTATATGGTTATCAAAGACCGGGTGGGCCGGAAGCCATTCAATCGGGTAGTTAAAGACCTCGTTGCCGGTCTTGAAGGATGTGCTAATCATCCAGACGAAAGGCAGTATCATGATTATTGCCAGGAAACCCAGGATAAACGTAAGGGCCAGCTTTGAAATAAACCGGCGCTGCTGATAATTCAAGAAGGTGGTTGTGGCGCGACTGGCGGCGGTTTGGGCTGGCCCAGGTGCAATCTGGTTCATGCGGTTCCCCCAAATTTCTAGTTAAATTCGTAGCCTGGTCCGGCTTAATTGCTATAGACCCACTTCTTCTGGCCGACCCACTGGATTGCGGTTATTACAAGCACTATTACGAATAGCACCCAGGCGATAGCGGAGGCGTAGCCAAGCTCGTAGTAGGAAAAGGCCGTCCGGTAGACGAATAGCGATAGGACGACAGTGCTATCGCCGGGACCACCCTGGGTTATCGCCTGGATCAGGCCGAAAGTTTTGATGGCACCCATCAACCCGGTGATGAGTAAGAAAAAGGTGGTCGGGCTAATCAGGGGCAGGATAATTCGCAAAGTGGTTTGCCAGGCCCTGGCCCCGTCAATTTTGGCGGCTTCCAGCAGTTCGGTCGGGATTTCCTGCAAAGCGGCGAGGTAGATAATCATGTTAAAACCGAGGGTATACCACACCATAATCAGGTCGATGCCATACATCGAGGTTTCGGTGCTGGCAAGCCAGCGGGGCGGGTCTGCAAGCCCAACCGAGCGGAGAAACCCGTTGATTGGCCCGCTGGTCGGCTGTAACAAGAGCGACCAGACAAAGGCGATGGCAACGCTGCTGGTGATATAGGGCATGAAATACATCGCCCGCAAGATAGGCTTGAGGTAGATTTTGTTATTGAGCAGGATTGCCAGGAAGACCGCGATGGCTATTGAAACCGGCACCGCCAGCAAAAAGATAAAGGTATTTTTCAGGGCCGTATAAAAGGTTTCGTCACTAAACACCCGCGCAAAGTTATCCAGCCCGATAAAGTTTACCGGGGCTTTGCTCAGAAAATCTAGGTCCGTAAACATAACCACAAAAGAAATTAGGGCCGGTATCAGAAAAAAAATTATGATGCCAAGCATGTTAGGAGCGATAAAGAGATACCCGGCAAACTTTTGCCTCTTGGACCAGCTCATTTTCATAAAGAATACCCTGCTTATTCCAAAGTTTTACGTGCTTAATGGGAAACAGGGGAATCGTCGGGCGACTCCCCTCCATCTGTGGGGCCCTCGCTTTCGCTGATGCTTTTATACATTAGCGCAAGGCTGCGGCTCCCAGGTCTCACTTTTTGGATTTTATAAAATCGTTGTGGCGGCGCACGATATTCCCAATCGTGGTGTCTACGTTACCGTTTGGGGCGACGAAATATTTCTCAACTTCTTCTTTAATCATGTCGGCTACCTGGGTATCCAGGGCCTTATAAGAAGTCAGGGGCGGGTTTTTGTTGAAGATGACCGACTTAACCGTGTTCAGGTCGTACATCTTGTCGTTACCGCCGAGCATAGCCTTAACCGCGTCATCCTGGTTAATATCTTTTGAGGCAGGGATCCGACCACCGGCCGTCAGCGGAATCATGCCGCCGTCAGCGTACCACTTCATGAACTGGTAGGCTTCCTGCGGGTGCTTCGACTTGGCCGAAATCGAAAGGGCGTCACCCAGGGTAATCGGCTGCCAGTAACTGGTCTGGTCGCTGGAGATGCGCGGGACGGTGGCAAAGACCGATACAAAGTCGTGCGGGTAATCTTTTAGGTTGTTGGAACTGCGGAAAATCCACGCGCCCGCCCCCAGCATGGCCGACTCGTTTTTGAAAAAGGTCGCGTCCACCGCCAGTTTGGCCGAAGTTTGCTCACCCCAGGGGATGATTGACTTATCGACATACATCATGTCGTGGATGGTTTGCAGGGTCTTTTTCACCAGCGGGTCGTCATAGCGCGAGGTGCCGTCGGACTTGGTATAGACATAGCCGAAAGAGTTGTCAATCATGGCGTAGAGGGTGCCGATTTCCCACGGGACGTACCCCCAGCGGCTCCCCTTCTTCATCTTCAGGGCGTAATTCTTAAAGTCGTCCAGGGTCCAGTCGAGAGCGGGCGATTGCAGTCCGGCTTCGTCCAGGGCGCTTTTATTGACCCAGTAATAGGCCGGGGCGATATTGGTCGGGAAGGTGTAATACTTGCCGTCAATTTGCCAGGGTTTAGCGAGGTCGCCCACTTTGGCCTCAATATCAAGGTCTTTAAAAGTGCCAAGGTCCAGCACGAGCCCCCCTTGCACCCGTTTTTGCAACTTCTGGGTGGCGTAATTCATAAAGAGGTCAATATCCTGGGTTGCCAGCAAAGCGGTATCGAGCTTGAGGTTGCCGGGGTCGTCATTGACGAAACGGACGTATTCCACCTGGATGTTAGGGTTAGCGGCGTTCCAATTATCAACTACTTTCTGGGGACCGGATTCGGCAGGGACACCACCCCACATCTGTAATTTTACCGCACCCCCGGACGTAGCCGCCGCCGTAGTAGCCGCCCCGGCTCCGGCTGTAGCCCCGGCGGGAGTAGCGTTGCCGGCGGGAGCAGATGTGGCAGTGGAATCACCGCAGGCCGCCAGGATACCGCTGGCGACCAGGGCACTACCGGTCAGGGCGACAAATTTACGGCGACTTAGCCCTTTGCGGGTTTCTTCAGACATATTATCCTCCTTCATTGGAAAACTTAGCCGAGTTAACACTCTCCGTTCCTGGCCTGGTAAGGTGAACCTCTCCCGGTCAAGGGACAGGCAAGCCTGGTAATGCAAGGCCGGTGAGCGCGTGCGATTTGTTAGGGTTTGTAGGGTCCGCTGACGTCAGTAACCAGGGATTAATAAGCTAACAGTTTTGAAAAGATTATTTTTGATTGGCGTAGTTAAATTGAGTATAGCAAAACAAATTTTAGCGGATAATTAACAACTTACACTTAAAAATAGAACGATTCTTTGATTCAAAGACTAATAAGAGGGTTTAACAGGTCTGAATTGGTGTAAATGCTACCAGAAACTACATTTTCTTCTATTTATACCTGTAAAATGTTCCTTATCACCGGGATAAATTGGATTAAAATGAAACTAAGCCTGCCTGGGCAAGACGCCAACTCAATCAGAAATTAAGTTGCTAAAATCCAAACTATATTTATGAAAAGGATGGAGCCGTGATTAAAGAACAAGCTGCGGAAAATCGCCCTTTTAAAACCGACCAACTGACAGCCGACCTCGTGGTGGTAGGCGGCGGCGTGGCGGGGACCTGCTGCGCTCTCACGGCAGCCAGGGCCGGCATCAGGGTTATTTTAATCCAGGACCGCCCGGTGTTAGGTGGTAATGCTTCCAGCGAGGTCCGACTCTGGCTGCTGGGCGCGACCGCGCATATGCACAATAACAACCGCTGGTCCAGGGAAGGCGGTGTCCTCGATGAAATACTGGTCGAAAACATGTACCGGAATAAAGAAGGTAATGCCCTCATTTTCGATACGGTCCTGCTGGAGAAAGTCGTCAGTGAGCCTAATATAACTTTGTTGCTCAATACGGCGGTGATTGAAGTGTTCAAGAGCGGTCCGGATACCATCGAGGGTGTGCGCGCTTTTTGCAGCCAGAACTCGACCATGTATGAGGCCAAAGCGCCGCTCTTTTGCGATGCGTCGGGTGATGGGGTGGTCGGTTTCCTTTCCGGGGCAGCCTTTCGGATGGGTGCGGAAGCCAGTTCTGAGTTTGGCGAAAAGTTCGCGCCGAGCCACGAATACGGCGAACTATTGGGTCACTCGATTTATTTTTATAGCAAGGATACCGGCAAGCCGGTCAAGTTTGTGCCTCCCAGCTACGCCCTGGACGATATAACCAAAATCCCGCGTTATCGCAGCTTTAACAGCAAGGAATCGGGCTGCCGCCTGTGGTGGATTGAATACGGTGGAAGGCTCGATACCGTCCACGATACCGAAAAAATCAAGTGGGAACTCTGGAAAGTGGTTTACGGGGTCTGGAATTATATAAAGAATTCCGGCGAGTTTCCTGATGCCGAAAATCTTACCCTGGAATGGGTCGGCCATATTCCGGGCAAACGGGAGAGCCGCCGCTTTGAAGGTCCCTATATGCTGACCCAGCAGGACATCGTAGAGCAACATTCTTTCTACGACGCGGTTTCCTTTGGCGGGTGGTCTATAGATTTGCACCCGGCGGACGGTATTTTTAGCGAGAAACCGGGCTGTAACCAGTGGCATTCGCGGGGTGTTTTCCAGATTCCTTATCGCTGTATGTACAGCCGCAACCTTACAAACCTGTTCCTGGCCGGGCGCATTATTAGCGCCTCGCACGTGGCTTTTGGCTCTACCCGTGTAATCGGCACCTGTAGCAACTCGGCCCAGGCAGTCGGTATGGCCGCTGCGCTCTGTATCCGCCAGGACCTGCTCCCTGACGACATCAGCGCACCGGTGCAAATGGCTCAGTTACAAAAAGAACTCATCCGTAACGGCCAGTTTATACCTGGCTTGAAGCTGGATGACCCCGAAGACCTGGTCCAGGGGGCGCTTATTGAAACGAGTAGCATTTTCCGCCTGGCCGAACTCAAACCGGATGGTCCGGTCAAACCCCTGGTCGCTACCGGCCAATGGTTGCCCCTCGAAGCCGGGCCTACACCGAGCTTTACTTTCTACCTGGATGCCGGCGAAGCCACCGAGGTAACTTTCGAACTACGGACCAGCAACCGGCCCGACAACTATACCCCTGACGTGCTTCTTGCCAGCCGGACGCTCCCGGTGGCCCAGGGCGAAAACCAGGCTGTAAGGGTGGATTTCGAGGTAGAAATAGACCAGCCTCGCTATGCCCTGGTCAGCTTGGCGGCGAATCCGCGCCTGAAAATCCATTATAGCGCGCAGCTTTTGACCGGGACTATCAATGTTGAAAAGCGCAAGACCGAGAATGGCGTCCATTACAGCCAGGAGCCTGACCAGGATATTGGGGTCGAAACTTTTGATTTCTGGTGTCCGCCGCGCCGCCCTGCCGGGCATAACCTGGCCCTCAGCATTGAGCCGCCGCTCTGCGCCTATAAGCCGGAATTTGTTGCAAACGGCTTTGCCCGGCCTACTTTCCGCTCAAACGCCTGGTTGGCGGCCCTGGATGATGACAGCCCGACTTTGAAGTTGCGCTGGAGTGAACCCCAAACAATTAGCCGGGTAGAACTCAGCTTCGATACCGATTTCGACCACGCCATGGAGACGACCTTACTCGGCCATCCCGAAGATGTGATGCCGTTCTGTATCAAGCGCTACTCAATCCAGGACGGTGCGGGCAAAACGCTTTACGAATGCTCTGATAATCACCAGACCCGCAATTCGGTTGTCCTTAACACGCCGGTCACGACCGATGCCCTGACCATCAACCTGTGCGAGGTCAACGGGTCGACCCCACCCGCGCTGTTCGAGGTGAGGTGCTACCGGTAGGGCTAAAGGAGGCAGGTGGCAGTATCAAGCTGAAGATGATTTGTTAAACTTATTTACTTTTTTGGGGCGGTGGTATGTCCAGTTTTACTATAGGAGTACCAGGTTGCAAAAAGATTCAAAAAGTAGGTGAACAGAGTAACAAAACCATAGAAGCGGTCTGCCATAAAGGTATAACCTATCATACCCAGCAAGCCAAGATAATAGAGCATGAGATAAGGCCAGAGTAGACGGGTGTTCCTGAAGGTAAGCTTCAAGAAGTAGTCGAGCAGCCATTCCACAAACAAATATATGACTAAAGGTACAGGCAGTAAAATAAACCAACCGTCCCGGCCCAGCCCGGCATTCAGGACCACTCCCGCAAGCAGCGGAAAGGCCAGGGTCACCGCAAATAGACCAAGGTTATGTTCAAGCCTGGCTAAACCGGCGGGCCGGGAGAGGAAGATTGCCACCATTAAAAGGTTGTAGAGATTAGCCGCCAGAAAAAGTGTACAATCTATTATCGAATTTAACATGCCGCTAAACCTCATAAAAATGATATGGTTGTATTGGTTTAGTTCCCGGTTAAACTCTAGCGCCTTTAAATAAATTTCCGGGTAAAATAGTAAATTATTTACCCTGAAATCTACTGGCTCCAAACCCCCTTATTTCTCGACTGACCGTATCTATCGAAATTATGAACTACCGGGGCAAGGCTTGTCCGCATCTGCACTTTCCTGCCTGAGTTCGTGGGATAACAGGAGGTATTTCTTTTTCTAAACCCTGGTAGGCGTAGACTCATTAATAAGAAGTTTAGCAATGCTTTTATAATTGTCCTGGGCTTTTCTCTTTTCCTCCAGGCAATGTTTCAGACCGTTTTCCTTGTATTCCTGGTAGGCGCAGGGATTATTCAGATATTGGTCGATTAATTGTTGCATTTTATGGTCGTCTGGTTCGTAAAAGCCCACTTTCCATTCTGAGAGTAATTCAAGATGGGGTTCTTCGTTACCGGCCAGGAAATGATGGACAAAAATAGGGTATTTGTTAATAGTGAGTAGTTCAAATAAAGTGGCCGGGGCAATGGTCGAAAGCACCGCTACATCTGCAAAACTTTCCACCAGGGCCAGGCGGTCCTGGTTAATAAAGTCAAAACAAAATACCCGTTTTAGGGGGGCCAATTGATAACGCAGGGCTTTATCTTTCCCGTTAACAACGAGCAGGTTGTATTTACCGGATTTAGCCATCAGCTTGATTAATTCTTCCGAACGGCGGACCCACCCAGACCCGCCGATAAACAGGACACTGGGTTGGGTCCGGTCGAATTCGGCAGTTTTTGCGCCAAATAAAGTCTTAAAATACGCGTTGAACTCACGTTCAATGTTTGTTTCTTTTTCCGCCCGGTGATGGTAATTCTCAAAAGCCCTTTCAGCCTCCACCCCGAAAGTTGAAATTAACTGAGCCTGTTTTGGCAGGTATTTTAGGGCAAGCCGGCGCGTCTTCTCATCCCGGACCAGGTAGTGATCAACTACCGGGGCATAGCTGATGTACTTCTGAGGGTCGCCATAATCGCAAATACAACTTACAATCTTGAAGGGAAGATGTAATCTTTGCCTTAATGTTTGGAAGGTGAGAGTCTGGAAGGGGTGGCTACAAATCACAACATCCGGGTTGGTCGCTTTTAATATTTTCAGAGTCCCGGCAAGTTCCGGGAGTATAATGAGGTACTTGAACCATTTTACGAGCTTGATGGAATTAGCCTGGATATATTCCAACAAAGGTGGGAAGAAAGCTATAACCCGGTATAAATTGTCATAAATGGATTGGTGAGAATAAAATTTGTGGGTTTCGAGCCCGTAATCTTCGTGGCCTAGCAGGGAATCGTACAAGCTATTCATGACCGTAACATGGCCCCCGCCAGCCGCCACTCCTGTAACCAGTACGCGCTTACCCATCTCTTCCGCCCTCTAAAAACTTCTCCCCGGCTTAATCACTGGACCGCTGGCCTGGTAATCTGGCCTAACCTGCGACGTGGTAATTTTACGGGGAGAGTAAAGACCCGGCAGGCTGGCAGTGGGATGTCCCTTTGCACCCCACCATTCCGAAACCCGGCAGCTAACTCAATTAACCTCCCGGTTTTGGGTTGGTTGCCTTTTGTCATTCTGGTCTAATACTACTTTAGTATGTTATCCGCAATAATGAGGTTAAAAGAAGGTGTAATATGGAAAATAAACCTGCTACTCACTATACAGCCAGGTATTTTATCGGAGAGCAGCAAAGATTATAAAAAGAGAGGCCGGAACATCTCTTTCAGAATTAATATCTTTGTAAGAGATTTTTGGTACATAGCTGGAGAAAAGTTGCTGTATTTACCCGTTGGAACTATTTAGCTATATCCCTTCTCCAGAACCCTAAACCTGCTACCAGACCGCCCAGGGCGGCGATTGCAAGCATAATAAATTGGGCAGGCCAATTTAGCCCGTTCATCATTGGCTGGCCGTACTGGTGGAAAATCGAAAGGTCGGTTATCCAACCTGGGAATTTGAGAGCTTCTCTGAGCAGCTCGAGCAGGTAACTGACAACAACCAGCCCGCTCAGGATTGCTACGGTTTGCCGCGGGACAATCCCGGCCAGGCCGAAGCCCACTCCAAGGATTATCGCGCTAAGTACCCACATCCCGATGAAAGCCTCGGCCACTTTCTCGTTATCCACAGTGACATTGGCAAGCTCACAGGTTACCAGGAAGGTTAACCAGCAAATAATTAAGGCAAGCGCGGTAGAAAGCAGGGCTATCACAGCGCGATTGACCTGCCAGCGCCAGCGGGAAACCGGATTTGCCAGCAGCAATTCTAACCGGCCTTCGGTTTCATCGCCTGTCCAGCTTGCTACCAGCATCACGCTATAAGCTGCTATAAGGGCAGTGGCAAACACGAAGAAAATCAGACTTAAAAGGTTTTCGTTGCTTGCCAGGTCACCAAACCCCAGCAGCTTATAAAAATCACTTTTTAAAAGTTCTGCCATGCTGGCATGTATATCATTGAGATAAGGCACAATCAGGGCAATGTAAAGGGCCAGGCAACTACCCCAGACCAGGGCACCCGGCAAAGCCCGGCGCAGTTCGAACCGGAATCTACCGCTCCACCATGGGCCTACCGGTTCCCGGGTAAACTGTCCGGCAAGCGATTTCCTGCTTAAGACTGCAATTTGGACCGTCTGATTGTGGTCCCGGCGAATATAAAAGACCAGGGCCAGGATTAAAAGCGGGACGGCAGCCAACCCTACCAGGATAAAACCACCCCATTCCATACCTACACTATGAGCCATCGGTTTGCTTAAAGTGTAGTAATAAAAAGGGGTGAAAGGACGTAGCCAGCCCAGCCCATTTATAGATTCGCCCAGGGTGTTCATCAGGAAGCCAGCCGCCAGTAAACCACCGGCCCAGCTTGCCGCCACCTTACGCGAAAAAAATTGGGAAAGCAAAAGGGCTAACGACCCGTAAACCAGGCCAAGAAAAAAAACATTCAGACAGGCAAGGGCAGTCTGACCGGCGTCCAACCCCAGGTTATTAGCGACCGAGCCTGTGAGAAGCCCGGCATAGCAAAAGACCATAATGATTGCCAGGCTGACAAAAAAGGCTCCCCACTTCTGAAGCAATACTGAAGAACGCGAAAGAGGGGTCGCCAGCAGCACATCAAGGCTTCCCCGCTCTTCTTCGCTGCGGAGAAGGGCGCTACCACAAAAAAGGGCAAAAAGCCCGACCAGCACCGGCAGATAGGCCATAAATTCAGCCGTAATAAACCCGCCATACGTGTCAATATCGTAAGCTTTCCCGGTAAAAAATGAAAAATTTTCAAAAGCCTTCTGGTATTCGGCCAGCACCTGGGCCCGGTTCGGCTTCATAAAAATGTCGATATACACCCAGGCGTAGTAAGCCAGTAAAACCCCCAGACTGCCACCCCAGATTAAAATCTGGAGACGATAATCCCGCAAGGTTTTTAGAAAGACTCTAACTTGCATCATCTCACCCCCTATTCTTGCCCTCCATATTATTGGAAGTAGGGCCGTAATAGTCGAGGAAGATAGTTTCAAGGGAAGGTTCGCGGCTGACAAAATCTATGAGAGGGAACTGCGCAATGGTCTTTACCACCTGGCCTAGATTTTCCTGGCGGACCACACACCGTAGTAATTGCCCGCCCTCCTGGCTGGTAAGTTCTACCCGGTCAACTCCCGGCAGACTTTTAAAAATTTCAGGCGAAACAGGCTCCTGGAAAATTACTTCCAGGTAATGGTATTTAAAATCTACCAGTTCGTTCATATTCCCCACGCGCACCAGTTTTCCTTCCCGGATCAATCCTATCCGGTCGCAGGTATCTTCCACTTCGCTCATAATATGAGAGGACATAAAGATGGTACTGCCTTTTTCGCGGATTTCCCGGATGAGTTTATAGAATTCTTGCTGGTTGAGGGGGTCGAGGCCGTTGGTCGGTTCGTCTACAATAAGGAGGCGAGGCTGATGCATAATAGCTTGAATAATCCCCACCTTTTGTTTGTTGCCATGCGAATATTCCCGGAATTTCTTCGAAAGGTCCAGGTCCAATCGCTCGGCTAAATCGGCAATAACCGGCCACTTCACTCCATTTCGCAAGCTGGCAAAATATTTCAGGGTCTGCGCTCCGGTCAGATTGGGATAGAGTGCAAATTCGCCGGGAAGATAGCCGGTAAACTTTCTGATCTCAACACTATCGGTCTGGCAATCCAGCCCGTAAATATTGGCCTTGCCGCTGTTAGGTTTAATCAGGTTCATAAGCAGGCGAATAGTGGTAGTTTTCCCGGCCCCGTTTGGCCCAAGAAACCCGAAAATTTCACCTTCTTTGACCTGTAAATCCAGATTGGTAATGCCACGGGCGCTGCCATAGGTTTTAGTCAGTTTCTCGGTTGATATAGCGAAACGGCCCGACCCGCGTCCAGGAAGGGGTGCCACCAGAGGCTTTTTTTCTATAGTTGCCATATATCTTACCTCCTTACACCCTGGCTGGCGCTTGGAGAAAACCCAAAGATACCTTTTCGGCTTAAAATAAACGAAAGCCGTGCTCTACCGGGTGCTTTATATTAAAGGTAGCGGACAAACCTCAAAGAGAGGGTAAACAAGCGTTACCCGGAGGTAAACGCGGTGAAATTGAGGAACAATTCCGGCTAGTGATACCCCCCTATTCACCAAATCCCTGGAAAAGCCGGGAATCCCTCTCAAGGCGTCTGCAAGGCAAGCTGGAATTTCCCCGGTAACTCAGCGGCCCAACTTCGGATAGCCTCCCAGTCACGTACATCGCTAGCCCCTAAACCTTTTAGAGGGCTGGCCGGTAAAATAGTTACTATCTTATCGGCAAAGCGGAGAGCGGACGGGTCGTACTTACCGCCAAACATTTCAAATGCCACCGGTGTAAACCAGGGAAAATTCGCCAGCTTCGTAGAGAGCTGCTTACCAGAGTCCAGGCGTTCCTTCTCATCGGAATGGAGGGGGCCCAGCCCAAAGACCGCCACAGGCCGCTGCGTGAGGGCCTGGTGGTATTCTTCCAGGAAAGTTAAGGCATCTTTATGCCAGTTGCCAAAGTACATTGGCGCCCCCAGCACAATAGCCTGGTAGCCATCCAGGGTGTGGACTTGCTGCACCGGCCTTATGTCTACCTCTAGCCCTTTTTCGTGCAGGACAGCACCGGTAGCTTCGGCCACCTCGTGGGTAGAGCCATAGCGGGTAGCAAAAGTTACCAGAACTTTTATTGCCATAATAGTTACCTCCATTTTCAACCTTCACCGAAAAACAGGTGAGGTTGCTGTCTTTGGGTCATTACCGGAACCGTCCGGCAAAGGCTCGCACATCACAGGCGGTTGAGGGACCGGTCATGGGTAATCCGTGGCCGCCCGCGAGGATTCGCGGTTCCAACCGGGCGATACGGCCAACCGACTCTTTAGCCGCTTGCCAGCACCAGGTCGTGTACCATGGTGGTCCAGAGACACGCGGGTTGTTTCGCGAAAGACTCCATAATAAGAAACCCTTTGCGGAATTCAAATTTATCGTTAGGAGCGCATCACCTGCGATTAACACCCGGTCAGCCGGGCGGAAGAAGGCGACGTGGCCTGGGGTGTGGCCCGGCGTCGGGATGTAATCCCATTCCGGCAGCCCTGGCAGCCCTTTCCCTGGTTCAAAAGCGCGTACAACCCCCTTTAAACTCGATCCCGCTAGCATAACCTCCCGCTTTCGCCCTGGCATCGCCCGTACCAGTGGCAGGATGAGCCACTTATCCAGGGGTGGTGGGGTCCAGCGACCCGCTGCTGTTGTGTAATTATGATAGGTTGCGAAGAAATTGGAGCTGTCCGCGGTGGCAAATGGTAATTCGTCCGGGTGGACATAAACCGGGCAGTTCCACCCCTGGGCCAGTTCGAGGGCGGAACCAGCGTGATCAGGATGGACATGCGTCAAAAGAATCGCGGTCGGAGGTGTTTTTGCGCCGAATAATGCTTCCGCCGCCTCTCGGATTAGCGGGCCGCAATGGGCGGAGGCGGAATCTATCAGGACCCAGGAAGATGCAGAACCGGAGCGCACGAAATAGACATTTGAGCGCATGATCCCTTTCCCGGTCTCAATGTAAAACACACCGGCAGCGATTTCCCTTGCTTGTAAACCCATAAGCAAGCTTCCCTTCTTCATACGGAACCTTCCACCGGGCATACCGGCGAAATCGAAAAAGGCTTACTTTACGCCTGGTGGGGCTGGCCGTGACGCAACCTACCTGATAGGGCTTTGGCGCGTTGGAATAAGACGGACCAACAAAGGTATTCTTCCTGGGGCTTACCTTCATACCGATGGGACAGGCTGGTTTACCCTGGAGTCAGGCTGGGCTATTTCCCTGTTACTGCCTTTTCCCTTTGGCCTGGCTAAACCTTTCCCCCGGCCTCGGTTTGGAGAACCAAGCAGGGAAATACCGGCACCTACCAGGAAACCAAAATCGTACCAGCCTCCGCTTCGTTTTGTGTCATAAAGAGGATACTGTTTCCAGCCGCCAAATACGTGAGCGATAAGCACCACCCAGGCGGTAATTCCATTCCAGAATCCCCGCAAGAAATTTTCCCAGGCCATAATAATCTCCTCTGGCAGGCCAATTCCTGCCCAACTTAGAACCTAAAAATTTATTCGAAAGGAATTTATCCCTCTCTTGCACCTTACAGCGCCGGTGTTAAAAGGCGGGTATTGTTGGGTTAAAAGAGAATAGAAATAAGGTGATTCGGCCAAATTAATCCGGGCTTAAGGAGTAAAGGTGCTGCCGAATGATTAAAGATTGTGACTTTAACTCTCCATTTACTGGTTTGTACCCGTTTCTTAAGCTGTAAATGTTACTATGAAAATGTGAGATAAATCAGGGAAGGGAGGTTACCTATGATTAGAACAATCGTGGTACCGGTAGACCGGACTGAAGAAGCTAAACCGATACTTAATATTGCGGCCTGGCTATCTCTCCTTTTGGGGGCCAGGGTGCGGTTACTTGGCATTTCCAACGAAACACCTCTATCAGTCAAGGAAATTCATCCTCCTCACGGGGATATAACTCTCCTGGAAGGTTCCGATGTGTACCGGGAGCGCCTTAATAACCAGTTACCTTATCCGCTCTACCTCCAGGAAAAAGCTGAAACACCGGTTGAAGAAGTAACGTTTTCTTCCGAAGAAGAACAGGACATGGAAAATTACCTGTCCCACCTTCAAGAAGAATTAACCGGTTCGTACCTTCACTACGTTTTGCCGCCGGGCCGGGTTAGCAGTTGTATTGAAAAAGGCCCGGTAGCGCAAGCCTTAAAAGACCTTGGCCGGGAAGAACCGATTGACCTGGTGGTTTTACCATCTCACCGGGAAAATGTGCTGCACCAACTCCTGTTCTCCAGCCAGCCCAACCGGGTTGTACGCCAGGACCAGCTTCCGGTGCTGGTAGTTCCCCAAAACTTTAAATTGTCGACGCTCAAACAATTTATGAACGATACCCTGCTGGTCAACTTGAAACTCTATCTAAAACCGGCAAAAAGTCACCTGTTGCTTACGCTTGACGGTACCGCCCAGGCTGAAGCGGCTCTACCTTTGGCCGCCGAATTAGCAAGTAAGATGAAAGGCCAGCTTTATCTTCTTTTGGTTCTACCTTTGGACAATCGGAAAGTCTATTTAGACCCGGAAACAGAACAGCCCCTCAAGGTGGATGCCGACCCGGTTGAGCAGTACGCATATGCCCACAAATATCTATGCCATGTCCAGCAGGGTTTAGCTGACCGGGGTATTAACTGTCGCCGGATAATCCTGGAAGGTAAACCCGAAGAAAGGATTATCGAAACTATTGAGAAGACCCGGCCTATTCTGACCATACTAGCCACGCATGCCTATCCAAGGATGGAGCAGGTACTACTGGGTAATATAGCGGAAAAAGTAATTAAAGAATGTAATCGGCTGGTCTTACTGGTTCCAAATTGGTACCAATTCGAACCGGGGGAGTCATTTGAAGTGGGAGAAAATGTTGAGAGTGAGGAATTACAGAAAGCGAAATTTAGTTAAATAGATTTACCCGAAGTGGGCCAAAGTTTCTAGAAATTTTGGCCCTGGTGACTAAAGGCCAGAAGAGGTGTTCTGGCCCTGATAAGGTGAAGGCGGTACCGGCCGTGAAAGAGGGCGCTACTTCTTGCGTAAGTTTTTTTCCGCCTCCTTGCGTTTGCGGGCAGCCCTGGGACCAGGTTTAACCCCAACCCCTTCTTTTACCTTCGTAAACGACTTAGCTCCTTGTTTAGCCTCTTCTTTGCGAGGAGTTTCAGCTATTCCTTTCCTGGAAGTCTGGCTCTTTTCTTTGGAAGGAATTTCAACCCTTTCTCGCTCTTTTTCTATCCGAGGAGACCCTTCATTTTTTGCCCGGCGCGGCTGGGTATACGATCGTTCTTTGTGGGGTGCGCGCACGACAGAAACAGCCCTGCTATTTTCGCCGTTCCCAACGCCATTCCTTTCTGTTTCTCTCTCGCTTCTTGGTCCAGTTTTTTCCCGGTCTGGGTTGACCTGGCCCGTTTCTTTCCAACTTTCGGGAAATGGTCCAGCCAGTGTGGGCAGAACTTTCTTATTGCGAATCCTTGTTTCCTGGGTGGCCCGCATTACCCGGTTAGCTTCGCTGCTTGGTACATCCACAGAGGTAAAATCGTCATGAATTTCGATGGCCCCGATAGAACGACCGGGGATATTTCCTTCGTTAGCAATCGCCCCCACAATATCGCCTGGCCTGACACCGTCGTTCCAGCCGACTTTCAGATAAAGCCGGCTCATTCCTCGCTCGATGCCAGTGCCAGGTTGGCGCTCGCTCTCTCGCTCTCGCCGCAACCGTGAAGCGGGCCGGTCGTAATCCACTTCGCTATCTTCGAACCCGGCCAGTTTATCTTCGGTTTCTTCCGTAGCCGGTCCGAGCAGCATTTTGAAAGCCGCCGCCGCAATTTCAGCTGGACTAAATTCGTCGGCCAATTCTTCGACCAAAATAAGGAAACGTTCTAACCCGGCCTGATTGAGAGTGTCGCGAATACTATCTTTGAACTGCTCCTGTCTTCGCTCGATCACATCCTCAATGGTGGGCATGGGCATACGCTGCAAACTCGCCCCGGTCACCTTTTGTATCATCTGCCACAAACGGCGCTCGCGGGTCGTCACAAGGGTGATAGCGCAACCCGTCCGGCCTGCTCGTCCGGTGCGTCCTATCCGGTGAACATAGCTTTCCGGGTCCAGCGGAATATCATAATTTATGACGTGTGAAACGTGATCTATATCCAGACCCCTCGCCGCGACATCAGTCGCAATCAATAATTCTACTTTCTCTCCCCGGAACAGAGCCATAACCCGGTCGCGCTGGCCCTGGTTCAGGTCACCGTGTAAAGTTTCCGCCGAATAAGCCCGCGCTGACAGGCGCTGTCCCAGACTATCTACTTCGAGTTTGGTCCGGCAGAAAATGATAGCCGATGTTGGCCGCTCATAATCTAGAACGCGGACAAGGACCTCAAATTTGTCTCTTCGTCCGACTTCATAATAAACCTGGCGTATCTGGGGAACTGTTGTTTGCTCAGCCTTAATTGTAATGCGCTGAGGTTGCTGCATATATCTTTTAGCCAGGTTAGCAATCTGGGTCGGCATTGTCGCCGAAAACAGCGCCATCTGGCGATCTTCCGGCACCTCTTTCAGAATCGACTCAATATCCTCCACGAAACCCATATCCAGCATTTCGTCAGCTTCGTCAAGCGCGATAAACTGGACCTTTTGCAATTCCAAAGTGCCCCGCCGAATATGGTCCAACACCCGCCCCGGCGTTCCAACAACTATCTGCATCCCCTGGCGCAAGGCCCGTAACTGCCGTTCTATCGGCTGTCCGCCATAAACAGGTAAGACCGATAGACGCCGGTATTTCCCATAAGAATGAAAAGCCTCGGCGACCTGCATGGCCAGTTCGCGGGTGGGCGTTAAAATAAGAGCCTGGGTAGCACGCACATTTTCATCCAGCTTTTCAATGATGGGCAGGGCGAAAGCCGCTGTTTTACCCGTGCCGGTCTGCGCCTGGGCGATTACGTCCTGGCCCTGAAGCAGCAAGTTTATAGTCTGGGTTTGAATGGGGGTTGGTTCTTCATAACCAAGTTCGTTAAGGGCTTTGAGAGTTAATTCGCTCAGGCCCAATTCAGTAAATGTAGCAGTCATCTGGTGTCCTCTGTCCTCCGTCACACAACCTGGTTTCTAACCTGTATTCCTCATTGGGAAACCAAATTATTGTTGCTGGCCTCATTTCAATAATCGAGGCAAAAAGAAAATTCATGTCCGGGTAACGCCCGGTCTTTTATATACTTCAATCCGAACCGGTATCAAGCTTCTTGTGAAAGACTACTGCCTAAAACACACCCCTTATGGTTTTATGGAATCTCTCGCAAACTCCGTCGGCCTGAAGACTGTAAGCCCTGAAGTTGGAGTGAGTAATGGTCACAATTGCCAGGTAAAACTCACCTGCTCCTCTCGTAATTGTGTAAAGCCGGGCTTAGACCTTCTAATTTAATCCCCTTGCACGACTCTTAAATAAACTCTTAACCTGGCTTCACACATTTTTAGAAGGAGAAATGGGTTGAAACAAGAAGAGGAAGGCAAACACATTGCCACCTAGGGGTAATATACCTTCGCCAAAAACCCGCTACACCAGGACATATAAAATATATGAACCAGAGTCTATTATAGCATTTTTATCTATCTTCAACCGTTCTTAACTACCCGGCCTACTATCAAAAGAATGCTTCTGGTCTTTTTACTTCATCACTTATTAAACCTTCTAAATCCTGTCCGAGAAGGTAGTAGATTACAGTATATCTTTCGCTGCGCACGGAATGACAAGTTTTCATCCGTACTCATCTAAAAGTTGGGGCTGATTTGAGAAGCAACCTGGTTTTTTTTGAGTTTGATACGAGAGCTTCGCGTTTCCGGTCCAGGAATTCGGTCTTTAATCATCTAAAGCCCGGTAAACCAGGCTGCGAAAGTCCTGTTCAATTTTGAGTTGGGGCTGGGATTGCCGGATTGTCATCATGGGTATGATTTTCTCCGCGGGATTATTTAGCCAGTTTGTCCCAGGGGCGCTTTCCCAGCTAATAGAGACCACATTTGGCCCCAGCCCCTGGTATCTCGGTAATAATGCTTAACCCGAAACCCTGAGTTTCTACCTGACTAATTGTGTGAAATCGAACTCAGGCTTTACACAATCACTAAATGACGGTAGCCTGTTCGAAATTCAAAGGCTGCTTGTTGTTGGGAATATCTTTTTCGACCCTGGCGATTGTTCTTTTTATCCAGTCCACGTAAAGGTCGGCAGAGGCGGCTCCATTCTCGTGGAGTATATCAGCGAAATAAATATAGCGTTCCTTGTCAATATTTTCATTGAAGGTGGGCACGTCAGCGTGACGGTTGCGGTTACGATACTGGGCAATCTGGTTCTGGCGGAACTCCAGTTCCCCCCGCAGAAAATGCAAAATAGTTTCCTTATCCAGCAAAGACGCGAAGTGCAACCGGGCGGTCAACTCACTTTCCTGGAAGCGGAAACTTGGTTTTAGCGGAGAATATAGCCATTTTAAAAACTCGGCTTTCCCGGCAGCTGTTAACGAATAGGTCTTGGTATCCGGCCTTCCCTCGCGTTCTTCCTCGACAAAGGTAGTCCAGCCCTGCTCCTGCATACTTTTGAGGGTGCGGTAAAGCTGGCTGAAATGAATCGGTTCGCGGGAAAAGCGCCCTTCGGTGTCAAAGTATTTTTTTATATCGTAGCCGGTATAGGACTTGAAACATAACAAACCAAGAATGAAGTGTTCAAGTTTCATGTAAGTAGCTCCTAAATCTGGCGGCACATTTGTTTGTCAGGTGGTTTTAAATTTTTATATAAATCGATCTGGCCAAACAGCCATAGTACACTGTTATATATAATTTCTCGAATATGACTATAGGCCAATTAATTTACCCTGTCAAGATTGGTTTTTGCAAACTGCCCCAAATTGCCCAATACTCCCATTTTTTAAACAAAGGAATGAACAAACCCCACTTTTTATTGGATTGTTGACGCCAACCTCCGGCCAGGCCGTTTGTGCGACTTCACAAACTAATAAAATCATTTTAGTTTTTTTTGCTAAAACCTATTGACAGCTTTTTTCTTTAAAGCTATAATCCCTCCAAGTATATAACAAGTTATATATAACTAACGCAATAACCATTCCTAATCCAAACGTATTCCGAAAATCTTATCCAGGTAACCACAAGCAAATAATTTAATTGGAGTGCAAAGATGCGCTATATCTTGCGCCGCTTAGGCTTTTACCTTTTAGCTTTCTGGGCTGCCATTACGCTGGACTTTTTTCTGCCACGCTTACTGCCAGGTGACCCGGCGGCGACTATCCTTGGCTCTGGCGGTCAACTCGACCCGTCCCAGGTCCAGGCCCTCCGAGAGGCCCTCGGTTTAACCGACCAACCGCTCATTTTGCAGTATTTCACCTACCTGACCCACGCCATCCGGGGTGACTTTGGGATTTCCTTCTCGAACTTCCCGGTCCCGGTCATTACGGTAATCCTGACCGGGTTGTGGTGGACCTTGCTGCTGGGGGGTAGCTCGGTCATCATCAGCTTTATCATTGGCAACCTGATAGGCATTTTTGGCTCCTGGCGGCGGGGTGGTGCGGTGGATAGCTTTGTGCCGCCCCTGCTGGTGCTGGTGGGGGCGTTCCCGCCCTTCTTTTTGGGCCTGTGCGCGATCTACCTGCTGGCCTTTCAACTCCACTGGTTCCCGACCCGCCACGCCTACGAGGACACGCTCGTCCCTGGTTTCGACCCGGCCTTTTTTGGCAGCGTCATCACGCACATGCTGTTGCCGGTAATCGTGCTGGTCTTATCCCAACTGGGCGGGTGGGCGCTCGGTATGCGCAACACCATGGTCAGCGTCCTGGCCGAAGATTACATTACGATGGCCGAAGCCAAGGGCCTGACCCAGAACCGGATTATGTTCCGCTACGCCGCCCGCAACGCCATGCTGCCCAGCGTGACCGCCTTCGGGATTGTGCTGGGGTTCGTCCTGAGCGGGCAACTCCTGATCGAGCAGATTTTCTCCTATCCCGGCCTTGGTTTTCTCTTAATCAGCGCGGTCCAGAAGCTCGACTATCCTCTCATGCAGGGACTGTTCCTGATGATTACTTTCGCGGTGCTGGTCGCCAACTTTATCGTGGATATTGTCTATACCCGCCTCGACCCCAGGGTCCGGGCCGGTTAGGGCCAGGTAAGGAGAAATAAAAGATGGAAACTCACAATAAACCGGCTCATTTCGAGCAGCAAACTCCTTCACCTGAGACCGTGGATGGGCCGGTTGCTGGCCCCGAAGGCGCGGCAGAGATGCCGGACCGCCAGGATTTACCCGTCGAAGTCGAGGGCACTCCCGCCGGGCAACTGTTAGTGGCAGCCCCGCCACTGCCGGTACCGGGCCGCCAGCGAATGGTCTGGCTGCGAACCCTGCTCAAGAACCCTAAAGCCCTGACCGGTATCGCCATCGTGGGTCTGTTTATCCTGGTGGCCCTCTTTGCACCGGTTATCGCTCCCGGCGACCCGACCGAGTTCGTCGACTCACCGAACCTGCCTCCTTCGGCGGCGCACCTCTTTGGCACCGAGGGGCAGGGTAAAGATGTCTTCCGGCAGACCGTCTGGGGGGCGCAGACCTCGCTCTTTATCGGCTTTGTAACCGGCTTTATCATCACGTTGGTCAGCACCATTATCGGTATGACCGCCGGGTATTTCCGGGGCCGCATTGACGATATTTTGACCCTGCTTACTAACCTGTTCCTGGTCATACCGGGCCTGCCTCTCCTGATTATCCTTTCAGCCTTTCTGGCCCCCGGCACCGGCACCATCATCGGGGCGCTGGCCTTCACCGGGTGGGCTTTTGGGGCTCGTGTCAAACGGTCGCAGACCCTTTCATTACGGGAGAAAGATTTCGTGGCGGCGGCCCTGGTCAGCGGGGAAAGCAGTTTCAAGATTATTTTTACCGAGATTTTGCCCAACATGATTTCGATTATCATGGGTAGCTTTATCAGTTCGACTACCTATGCCATTAGCGCCTCGACCGCCCTGGCCTTTATCGGCCTGGGCAATGTCAGCGAGGTCACCTGGGGCACCAACCTTTACTGGTCCCAGAATAACGGGGCCATCTTGCAGGGGGCCTGGTGGACCTTTGTTCCCTCCGGGTTGTGTGTGGCCCTGGTAGCCTTTGGTCTCTCCTTTATCAACTATGCCCTGGACGAAGTGACCAACCCGCGTTTGCGGGCCGAGAAGGACTTGAACAAGGTTCTCAAAGGGACCGCCTTCCGCAAGACCCGCACCCGCGCTACCCCGGTGTTTCGCCAGTCGCAGCCCAATTCGAAGTGAGGTGCCAATTATATGGAAAAAGGTCAAAGCTACCAGCCAGTGATGAGCCAGGAAATAGCGCAACCGCAGACACAAGTAAAGGGTCAAAACCAGATTATGAGTCAGAGCCAGAATAACACCGCCTTTCCGGTCCAGACGAAACCTCTGCTGGAAGTCAAGGATTTGCGAGTCGAGTATCTCAGTCCTAAAGGGCCGGTCCGGGCAGTGGATGGCGTCTCCTTCTCCATCGCGCCCGGCGAAGTCCTCGGCCTGGCCGGGGAGTCGGGGAGCGGCAAGTCTACCATCGCCCACGCCCTGCTCCGGGTGCTGCGGCCACCGGCCCTAATCACCGGGGGCGAGGTTTATTTCAAGGGCAAAGATGTCCTTTCGCTGGCCGAACACGAACTGGAGGAGTTCCGCTGGCAGGATATTTCTATGGTCTTCCAGAGCGCCATGAACTCGCTCAACCCGGTCATGCGGATTGGCGACCAGATTATCGATGTCCTCGTCAAACACAAGAAAATTTCGAAGCGCGAGGCCCGTCTGCGAGCGGGTGAACTCCTGGACATAGTCAACATCGACAAAAATCGGCTGGATGCCTACCCCCACGAACTTTCCGGCGGGATGCGCCAGCGGGCCGTGATTGCGATTGCGCTGGCCCTTAACCCACCCATGATGATTATGGACGAACCCACTACTGCCCTCGACGTGGTGGTCCAGAAAGAGATTATGCAGCAGATTGAAGAACTCAAGGAAAAAATGGGTTTTTCAATCCTGTTTATCACGCATGATATGTCGCTGATGGTCGAGTTCTCCAACCGCATCGCCATTATGTACGCCGGAGAAATTGTCGAAATGGCGGCGGCGCGGGAGATTTTCGAGAATCCTTTGCACCCCTACACCAGGGGGTTAATTAGTTCGTTTCCGCCACTGGTCGGCCCGAAACGGAAGATGGCCGGGATACCGGGCGCGCCGCCCAACATGGCCGAGCCGCCCACGGGCTGCCGCTTTCACCCACGCTGTACGCAGTGTAGGCCGGTCGATAAGGTGACCCGCCCGCAGTTGCAGGAAGTATTGCCCGGCCACTGGCTGGCCTACCACGAAGGCATGCCCGGTATTAACCGGGGCCAGGCGGGACAGGCGAAATAGAGATAAGAAGCTTGTAAGAAAAGTAAGCAGCAGATGAGGCAAAGCAGCATGACACAATCCGTAGCGCCAGCCGAGCAGCGAAGCGGCAAAGGACCGGGCGAGGTAGTCCTGGAAGTACGTAACCTGACCAAGCATTTCCCGGTCGGTACACTTTTCCGGCCAAAAGCGGTCAAAGCCCTGAACGATGTTTCCTTCACGATTAGCCGGGGACAGGTCGTGGCCCTGGTCGGGGAGAGTGGGAGCGGGAAATCGACCACGGCCCGCCTGATTTCCCGTTTGATGCCGCCTACTTCCGGCGAGATTATCCTGCGCGGCAAGAACGTCCTTAAAACCGAGCCGCACCGGCCTTCGTTGAGCTATCGCAAGGAAGTCCAGATGATTTTTCAAGACCCCTTTGGTTCGCTCAACCCGGTCCATACTATCAGCCACCATCTCGAACGGCCCCTGGAAATTCACAAAATGGTCACTGATAAAAATCTCCTGGGGCGAGTCCACGAACTGCTTGAAACGGTCGGGCTAACCCCGCCGGACGAAGCCGCCCGCAAATATCCTTACCAGATGTCGGGCGGGCAGCGCCAGCGTGTCGCAATTGCCAGGGCCCTGGCGGTCGAACCTGAAATTATCCTGGCCGATGAGCCAATTTCTATGCTCGATGTTTCGATCCGCATGGGAGTACTCAATTTGATGGAGCAACTCAAAGAGGAGCGGGGCATCGGTTTTCTCTATATCACCCATGACCTGGCAAGCGCCCGTTATATCGGCGACCGGACGATGGTGATGTATACCGGGTACCTGGTGGAGGCAGCGGAAAGCCGGGAGTTGATGGAGCAGCCCGCCCATCCCTATACCCAAATGCTGATGGCTGCCGTGCCTAACCCGGAAGGTGGCCTTATCAAAAAGAAGGCGGAGGCGCGGGGAGAAATCCCTTCGCTGACCGACATGCCGCCGGGTTGTCCCTTTGCAGCCAGGTGTCCGAAGGTCATGGACATCTGTAAAAGGAGTATGCCCGGTCGGACCCAACTCAGTCAGACTTCGGACCATTGGGTGCGGTGTCACCTTTATGGTCAGGGCGAGGAGAAACAAGCCACGACTACTGCTCAGTTGTAGGTAGCAAGCGCAGGCAAATAATGGCAGCGCCGGTCAGGGGCTGGCGCCGCCGGTAAAGGGCAACCATTTCGTTTGCCTTACTTTTGTTGTCCAATTTTTATCCAAAAAGTGGTAATTTCATTTTTTTGTAGGAGGTACGAGTTGATGAAACCCAAAGGTCGCGTTTTATCTATTTTCGGCGTTCTATGTTTGCTAATGGGCCTGCTGGCAGCCTGCGGCGATAGCCCGACAGCCACCCAGGTCCCGGCGGCCACGACCGCCGCCGTCGGGTCCGCCACGACCGCCGCCGGGGCAACTACAACCGCCGCCGGGGCGGCTACGACCGCTGCCGGGGCTACCAGCGCCGCTGCTTCATCGAGCGGCGGGAACTCGGATGCCATCCTGACGGTTGGTTGCGGGCAGGCTTCGACCTGGACGCGTAACTTTAACCCCTTCGCCGCTCCCGCCGCGGTCAGGTTCCCGACCCTCTACGGGGTCTATGAGCCTTTAATGATTTACAACAGCGCCAAAGGCGAGTTGGTCCCCTGGCTGGCCGATAAGTACACCTGGGGCACCGATAACAAATCGCTCACTTTTACCCTGCACGATGGCATCAAGTGGAGCGATGGCCAACCTTTTACGGCCAGTGATGTAGTCTATACCTTTAATCTGCTCAAAAATACCGCCGGGTTATCGGGTACAGCTATCACCGCGATGAAAGGTACGAGTGCCTATGTCGATAGCGTCACCGCCCCTGACGCCAAGACGGTCACTTTCAGTTTCAAACAGGTCTTTTCTCCCGCGATTTATGACCTGACTTCCCAGGTAATCGTGCCCGAACACATCTGGAAAGACGTTTCCGACCCGGTGAAGTTTACCAACGAAAACCCGGTCGGGACCGGCCCCTTTACCCAGATAGCCAGTTTCCAGGCCCAGACCTACGAGATTGACAAAAATCCAAACTACTGGCAGGCCGGTAAACCGGCTTTCAAGGGTATTCGTTGCCCGGCTTTTGCCTCGAACGACCAGGCTAACCTGCAACTGGCCGATGGTGTGGTAGACTGGGCGGCGGGCGGTTTCCCCAACATCGAATCAGCCTACGTCGCTAAAGACCCCAGCACTCGCGGTTACTGGTTTGCTACGACCGGTGGTATCGTTTCACTTACAGTCAACACCACCAAAAAGCCTTTTGACGATGTGAACGTCCGCAAAGCCATAAGCATGGGCATCAACCGGGACCAGATTGTTAAAGTGGCCGTCTTTGGCTACGTCAAACCGGCTGACGTCACCGGTCTTAGCGACGGTTTCTCCCAGGTGAAAGTGGCCGATACCGCCAAACTGGGCGACTGGACCACCTTTAACGTCGCCAAGGCCAACCAGATGCTTGATGCTGCCGGGTTAAAGAAGGGCGGCGACGGTATCCGCGTGATGCCGGACGGCACCAAGATGTCGTTTAAGATTAACGTCTCCGCCGGGTTTGCCGTCCACGTCTCGGCTGCCCAGATTATCGTCCAGAACCTGAAGGCCATCGGAATTGACGCCTCGCTTCAGCAGTTGGACGTGGCGGGCTGGTTGGACCGTTTACAGAAGGGTAACTTTGATATGTCGATGGCATTGCCGAGCGGCACCAACTTCTACGCGGCCTATCGCACAATGATGTCTTCGGCGGCCTCGGCCCCGGTCGGCACCGATGCCCTAGGCGGCAACTATGGCCGCTATGTCAGCCAGAAGGGCGACCAATTGCTGAACCAGTATGCCAGCACCACCGACCAGGCCCAGCAAAAGCAGGTGGCCGCCCAACTTCAGCAGGTCTTTGCCGACGAAGCGCCCCTCATCCCGCTCTACCTGAGCCCGCTCTGGTACGAGTACAACACGACCCGTTTCACCGGGTTCCCTACCAAGGATAATCCCTACGTGGTCGGCTCGTTTGCCCAGGTGACCGGTTCGGCCGAGGCTTTGCTGGTAATGACCTCGATTAAACCGAAATAACGCACGCCTGGCGGGAAACCGTTGCTTTACCGGCAAACGGTTTCCCGCCGGGAATTCAATAACTTTACATAAGAACCCAGGAAAAACTAATGAAAGCCATTTTCGTCTGTTTTGATACCCTATGCCGCCGAATGCTCCCCAATTACGGTAATGACTGGATAAAAGCGCCAAATTTCGCCCGCCTGGCCGAACGCACCGTTACTTTTGATACGGCTTATGTTGGTAGTATGCCCTGCATGCCTGCCCGGCGCGAGTTCCATACCGGGCGCTACAATTTTTTGCATCGAAGCTGGGGACCGCTCGAACCCTTTGATGAATCGACCCCCGAAATATTGACCCGCCACGGAGTCTACACCCACATCGTGACTGACCACCAGCACTACTGGGAGGACGGCGGCGGCAGTTACCTGCAACGCTACCGCACATTTGAGATGGTGCGCGGTCAGGAGGGCGACCCCTGGAAAGGGCATGTAGCCGACCCTGAAATACCGGACGGTCTCAAAAAGCAGCGCGGCGAGATGTACCGGCAGGACTGGATTAACCGCTCCTACATGAAAAAAGAAGAAGCCATGCCCCAGGCCCAGGTCTTTGGGCTGGGAGCCGAGTTTATTCGGACCAACCGGGCCCAGGACAACTGGTTTTTACAGATTGAAACTTTTGACCCGCACGAACCTTTCTTTACCCAGCCCGAATACAAAAAACTCTACCCGCATAACTATACGGGGCCGCACTACGACTGGCCCGATTATGCCCCGGTCACCGAAACCCCCGAACAGGTCGAACACGTCCGCTATGAATACGCTGCCCTGCTCAGCATGTGCGACCATTATCTCGGCACCGTGATTGACCTGATGGACGAACTCAACATGTGGGACGACACCCTGTTAATTGTCAGCACCGACCACGGTTTCCTCCTGGGGGAACACGATTGGTGGGCCAAGGCGGTCCAGCCCTGGTACCAGGAGATTGCCCATATTCCGCTTTTTGTATGGGATCCGCGCAGCCGCAAACAGGGCGAACGGCGGCAGAGCCTGGCCCAATGGATTGATTTCGCTCCGACCCTGCTCGAATATTTTAACGTCCCTATCCCCGAAACGATGCAGGGTACCTCGCTCAAGGATAAAGTCAACGACGACAAGCCGGGCCGCCCTGCCGGTCTCTTTGGTATTCACGGTGGGCACGTCAATATCACCGATGGCCGCTATGTCTACATGCGGGCCCCGGTCGAGGCTGCTAACAACCCACTTTTTGAATACACCCTGATGCCCAACCACATGCGCAACCGCTTCGGGGTCGAGGAACTCCAAAACCTGGCCCTGGCCGAGCCTTTTAACTTCACCAGGGGTATGCGACCCCTGAAAATTGAATCGCGGGGGATGCGCTCGGCCCACTCGTTCGGGACGATGCTTTTTGACCTGGATAACGACCCTAAACAGGACAACCCCATCATAGACGACGAGGTCGAACGCCGGATGATTGGCCTGATGGTCGAGTGGATGAAATGGAACGACGCCCCCGCCGAGCAGTTCGAGCGGTTGGGTCTACCCGCGGACGGCGAGATAAGGCCGGAACACCTGCTCCTGGCCCGCCAGCACGCCCAGGCCCTCAAAGCCCGCGAGAAACGGGTGCCCCTGCCCCCTTACACCGGGCCGGGCGCGGTCTTTTTAAAGCAACCCCTCAAGGAAATAATCACTATTCCCGAAGGGAAGGCCCTGGTCGAGAAGTATTTCGCCTTCCTCCTGGATAGTTCTACCATAAAGATGGTTAGCGCCGCTTCTATTGAGCAAATCGCCAGCTATATGCCCGGTTCCCTGACGCCGGCCAGTATGGAAGGTTTTGCCAGGGAAATGGCCGACCGGGCAGATGGGGAGCTAAACGGGGCTACCAAAGAGGCCGGTAAACTCCAGGAGCGACTTTAAGAGGGAAAACAGCATGCCTAATTCTTCTCCTAACATTCTCTTTATCTCGACGCACGATATAAACCCAGACCTCGGCTGTTACGCCGGGGTCTGGCCGGGGGCGGATTACGCTCATACCCCCAACCTGGACCGGATGGCGGCTGAAGGACTGCTCTACGAAAACGCCTTTGCCACCACCCCGGTCTGCGCCCCTTCGCGTTCGGCCATTATTACCGGGATGTTCCCGACCGCCATCGGGACCATGCACATGCGCTCGAACGCGGTCCCCCCGCCCGAAGTCCATTGTTTCCCCGAATATTTGCGGGCGGCGGGCTATTATTGCACCAATAACTTTTTCCTCGATTACCAGTTTCAGTCGCCGGTGACGGTCTTTGACGAGAACAGTCCTACGGCCCACTGGCGCAACCGTCCCGACCCGGACCAGCCTTTTTACGCGGCCTTTCACGGCATGGTCACGCATGAATCCCAGATTTACGTGAAAGATGAGATTTACCAGAAAAATACCGCCCGCCTCAAACCGGAGGAGAGGCACGACCCGGCCCTGGCCCCGGTCCCGCCTTACTACCCGAATACGCCCACTTTCCAGGAGGCAGTGGCCCGCTATAGTGACAACATCACGGCGATGGACTACTGGGTGGGCGACCTGCTCGACCAACTGGAAGAAGACGGCCTCGCAGATAATACCCTGGTGGTCTTTTGGAGCGACCACGGACGAGGCTTCCCGCGCGAGAAACGCTGGCCTTACGAAGCCGGGTTGCACGTCCCTCTAATTGTGCGCTGGCCCGGCAAAATAGCTCCCGGCTCGGTCTACCAAACCCCGGTCTGCACGATGGACCTCGCGGCGACCATGCTCGAAGCTGCCGGGCTGGAAGTGCCGGGACACATGCAGGCCCGGCCCCTCTTTGACCGGGCGGGCCAGCTTAACCCCAACCCGCGCCCCTTTATCTTCGGCCACCGCGACCGCATGGGCGAAACCGAGGATACGGTGCGGACGGTCCGGGACAGCCGTTTTCACTACATGCGCAACTATCATCCTGACCGCCCCTATGCCCAGCACCAGGATTACGCCGAAACAACCTCGACCTGGCGGGAGTTACGGCGGTTCCACTGGGAGGAATCGCAATACCGGGGCGCGGGTATCGTAAAGAAGCTTCTGACGCCGGCCCAGCACCGTTTCATGGCCTCAAGCAAGCCGCCCGAAGAACTTTACGATATTCAGGCTGACCCCTACGAACTGGATAACCTGGCCGATAACCCGGCTTACGCCGCCGACATGGTCAGGCTCAGGCAGGCCCTGGACGAGTGGGAAGCCAGTTTCCCCGACCTCGGTATGCTGCCGGAAGAAGAACTTTTACTAAGCTGGCGACCCAACGGTGAATTCGAGATAACAGAGGTTCCGCTGGTTAAAAGTGAAGGGGGCCGGTTGGAGGCGAGTTGCCCGACCGAGGGGGCTTCTATCGGCTGGACAACCGAACCGCCCACCGACGCTCCGCCCAAATCGACCGGGCTCTGGAACTTGAACGACGAGCCGCCCACAGGGGGCCGCCACTGGCAGTTCTATAACGGGCCGTTCAGTCCGCCCCAGGCCGAAACAATCTGGTTTCGGGCGCACCGCCTCGGCTTTTTGCAAAGCGCTGATGTGGCGGTTAAATTAGGTTAAACCATTCAAGCGGGAAATTTGTCTTATGCAAACCATTCCACTCAACCAACCGGGGCAACTCCGGGACCGGGTCAAAGGACAGTTGGGGGTGAACGCGCCCCCTTCCTTTCACGTCATGACCAAACCACGGGGGGCTATCTGTAACCTGGACTGCGATTACTGCTACTTTCTTTCCAAAGAGATGCTCTACAAAGGGAGCCGGTTTCGCATGGCGTTGAACCTCCTGGAAGACTACACCCGGCAGTATATCGAGGCCCAGCGGGTGAGCCAGGTGACTTTTACCTGGCAGGGCGGAGAACCGACCCTGATGGGGTTGGATTTCTTCAAGAAGGCCCTGGAATTGCAGCAAAAATACCGTAGACCGGGTATGGTCGTGCAAAACTCCATCCAGACCAACGGTACCCTCCTGGACGAGGAATGGGCTACCTTTTTCAAGGAAAACGCCTTTCTGGTCGGCCTCAGCCTGGATGGTCCTCGCAAAATGCACGACGCCTACCGCCACGATAAGGGTGGTCACGGCACCTTCAACAAGGTAATGAAAGCGGTAAAACTGCTCAAAACGCGCGGGGTGGAGTTTAATATCCTGACCACCCTCAATGCCGCCAACGTGGAGCATCCAATTGAAGTCTACCGGTTTTTGCGGGACGAGGTCGGGACCGAATTTATCCAGTTTATCCCCATCGTAGAGCGGCAGAACAAAACCGGTTTTCAGGAAGGAACCGAGGTCACGGAGCGCTCGATAACCGGAGAGCAGTATGGGCGTTTCTTGATTGCGGTTTTTGACGAGTGGGTACGGCGCGATGTCGGGAAAGTCTTCGTGCAGTTATTCGACACGGCCCTGAATTCCTGGCTGGGTCTGCCCTCCGGCCTGTGCGTTTTTGACGAGACCTGCGGTACCGGGCTGGCGATGGAACACAACGGTGACATCTACTCGTGCGACCACTTCGTGGAGCCGAAACATAAGCTGGGCAATTTGCGGAAGTTACCGATGTTGCAAATGGTCGGCTCGGAGCAGCAGCGACAATTCGGCCTGGCGAAAAGGGATACATTACCCCGCTACTGCCGGGAATGCCCCGTGCGCTTCGCCTGTAACGGAGGCTGCCCCAAAGACCGGGTCTTGACCACGCCTGGGGGTGAGCCGGGTCTGAATTACCTGTGCGCCGGTTACAAGGCCTTTTTTACCCATGTCGACCGGCCCATGAAACTTATGGCGCGAGAAATCCGGCTCCGGCGCTCCCCAGCCAACGTGATGGCTATCCTGGAGCAGGAGGATGCTGTATTAAGGAATACTTTTTGAGCAGGCGGGACGAAACGACCCCTGCCCGTGTGATAGCGGTTTGAAATTCAAAGAATGTCACGTCCTGAAACTTAACTGGGTAGAGTTACTAACTGTAATTCCGCTCGTACCGTTAAGAGTCTCTTAATATGAGAGATTCGAGACCGCTGGTTAAATAAGAGGCAGTAAGCTCATTAAAAATGGTTGGAGCAAAAGGCAACTGAGGTGTGGTTCGTAATCAGTTTTGTTGTGGCCCGGCTCACCGGAGTCTTGCGCACCACAATTTCTTATGTATGTTTGACATAACTAAAGTAGCTATCCAAACACCTGGATAGCTACTTTAACCTTAATTTACCACTGATTTATAAATTCGAGCAGGCGGTTGACCATCCGGGTATATAATTCTTTGCCTTTTTCGGCGGTGGCAGCTTTAGTTACCCCGTGCATACCATTGGGCATTGCTTTTAGCGAGTTGGGTGGTAGCGTTATATCAGCAAAATTATTTTTGGGCGGGATATTGCTGGGCCATTGTTCGGTATCCACCAGTTCGGGCCGGAGATAAAGCATTACAGAAGTCCCGGCCTCGGAAGCGTGGCCGTGGGGGTTGTAATCCTCAAACAGGCCACTATCATAGCTGCGGGCAAAGAACCAGACCTGGATGGTGGCCCCCTTGATACCCTGGTCCTGGAGTTCACGCAGAACGGTGTTAATGGCGTCATTGTTCCCGGCGTGGCCGTTCAGGACGAAAATTCGCTTGGCCCCGGCCTTAACCAGCGATTGGGCCAGGTTCCGCAGGGTTTGCTCGAAGGCGCTCCGGTCAATCGAAACCGTACCCGGAAAGGCGGCCAGGGTCGGTGAGAAACCGAAAGGGAGCAGGGGCGTTCGCACCGCTTTTAGCTGGCGGGCCAGGTCTGCTGCCATCGCTTCGGCGGCGATACCATCGGTCCCGTTGGGCAGGTGGCCGTAGACCTCGACGCTGCCGAGTGGGATGATTGCCAGGTCGGTTTCCTGGAAGGCGGCCACGATGGTTTGCCAGTTAAGTTCGGAAGTCGGGTGTTCGTAATATTTTAAGGCCATAATTATCTCCTGTTTGGTTTAAGCGTGGGCGCTGGCCGCCGCAAATTCGTAAAGAATAGCGGCCAGGCTGGTTTCAAATTGGGCCAGACCAAAAACTTGCGCGTTGCCGTCTACGACAATAAATTCGTTGGGAGCATGCGAGCGGACAGCGTGACCTAGCCCGGCGGAAGCAAACGGCAAATTGAGTGGCGCCCGGTTGAATATCCAGAAAGGAATACTGCCGGGGTTGCGCGGCCAGACCTGCGGTTCCCGGCCCATCCTGCGGTAGGCGCTCATGGCGGCGCTGACAACCGGTGACGTTAGAGGGGTGGCCGACCAATCCGATTGGCCCAGCACCCGCAACTCCACGTCCGGAAAGCCGTGCCGGTCCAGGTGGCCGCGCAGTTTGGCGATAAGGTCGGAGGCTTCCTGGTTGGGTACGTAGCGCAAATCGAGCTTGGCCGTTGCTGCAGCCGGTAAGAGGGTCTTGATACCCGGCCCGGCATAGCCCCCGCTCAGCCCGTTGATATTCAGGGTCGGGGAATAAAAGAATCTGCGCATGAGTTCGAGGCCATGCACGTCCTCAATATGGCGGGTAATACCCATATCGAGAAAATCGGGATTGAAGCGGTCCTGGAAAGCGGCCAGGAGAGCGTCATCCTGGGCGGAGGGCGCCAACACGGCATCGTAGAAACCATCTACCAGCACCCGGTTGCCGTCCGGGCTGACCAGGGTCGCCAGGGCCTGCACCAGCCGCCAGGCCGGGCTATCCACGAAAGCCTTGTAGCAGCTATGAGCGTCGGCCCCGACCGGACCGCGCCCCCATTTCTGGCCGCTGGCTTCCAATTCCATCACGATGATGCCTTTACTCCCGGCCCAGAGTAAACCCTCACCCTGGCGGTTCATGTGGGTGTGGGGTGCGAGCATGGCATCGGCCCGCTTGAGGCGGTCGGCATATTTCTCGACAAATTCAGGCAAATGGCGACTGCCCAGTTCTTCCTCGCCCTCAAAGACAAACATCAAATTGACCGGGGGCTTACCATCCAGGGCGACCAGGGCTTCTACTGCGTTCAGGATGGAAACAAGCGGCCCTTTCTGGTTGCGGGCCCCCCGGCCCATCAGGACACGGCCAAGTCCCGGTTCGTCCACCAGGGCCGCTTCGAAAGGTTTAACCTTCCAGGCCGGTTCATCGGCGGGCATCACATCGTATTCGGCGTAAATGACCAGGGTGTAGGGTTGCCCGGCTTGCCATTCGCCAAAGACCACCGGGAAACCGGAGGTCGGGACGATTTCGACCACCTGGCAACCGATTTCACGCAGGAGTTGGGCGGTAGTTTCCGCGCCTTCCGCCATTTGCTGCCCGGTCGGTGAGATTGACGGGACTCGCACAAGCCGTTGCAAACGATTAATATGCCGGTCCAGGTTTGCTTCAATCCAGCCCTGGACCCGCCTCAATTGGGCGTCAAGTTCAGTTGTAGTCAAAATGGGTTCTTTCGATATTCCGGTTTTGTCTATTTTCCCTGCAAGGACGCCAGTTTTTCGGCAATCTCTTTGTTGCGGGCCTCAATCAGGCGATTAGCGCCCGACATTTCCGGCAGCGAAACGCCGGTCGCAAAGATGTCGCCCCGCGCCGCCATGCGAGCTTCGGTCGCTTCGAACTGGGGCAGCCATTTCCAGGCCGTTTCGGGGGAAAGCGCGATAACCCCGCAGTCGTCGGCAATAATCAGGTCGCCCGGATTGACAACAGTGTTACCGCAACGTACCGGGACATTAATTTCACCCCCGTAGCCGAGGACGCGTGTGGTCAGGCAGGTAAAAGCCCGGCCCCAGACCGGGAATTTCATATCTTCGATTTCGTTCACATCCGTGACGGGGCCGTCAATGACCGCGCCCACGGCTCCCCGGACCTGGCTGGCCCGCGCGAGTCCGCCACCCCAGCAGCTATGCTCTCGCTCCCCGGCCATATCCACCACTACCACGTCCCCCGGCTCAATCATTTCGGTTATTTTGTGGACCGCCGTGGAATCGAGGCTGACCGTCCGCACAGTAATGGCCCGGCCCACCATGTGCTGGCGTCGCCAGACCCCCTTTATTTCGATACCGGCGAAACCGGAGTTGAGAGTGTGCCCGGCGGTGGCCGGTTCGATTTTTCGGTAGCGTTCAATCAGTTCGGCGGGCAAAGCAGGCGGATTTGGGTTGATAATAAACATGGCAATCTCCTGTGAATTCCGGCCCGCGCCGGAACCGAGGCCGGGTTGCGGCTACTCGGCGGCCATGGCCGGGTACCTGGCGGGGACCGGAGCTATGCTTCGCCTGATGGTAAAGTCGGGTTTTAGCACAATCGGTTCGGCCACGCGCAGGGTTGGGTCTTCTATTTTTTGAACGAGCAGTCTGGCAGCGGCCCGGCCTATCTCGTAGACCGGTTGGCCCATCACGGTCAGGGGTGGGTCCAGGTAGGGCGCGAGCGGAAAATCGTCAAAGCCGACCAGCGAAACCGATTCCGGCACTTTCCGGCCAACCTCGCGCAGGGCCTTCATAATCCCGGAAAGCATGGGATGGTAAAAGACCAGGATAGCGGACACTTCCGGGTGGGTCTGCAAAAGTTCCATCGTTTCCCGGTAAGCCCATACACCCTCGGTATCGTCGAGGCCACTCGAAAGTTCGGGCGGGTTGGGCACACAACGCAAGAGTTCAGGCCGGGGGCGTAAACCGTAATCGGCCATGGCCTTTTCCATGCCCTGGAGCCGTAAAATGTTGGAAGTCGAGTTGGCAGAACCGTAAAGAACAGCGATCTGGCGGTGGCCCTGTTCGAGCAGGTGGCGGGTTACGTTCAGGCCGGCGTAGTGCAGGTCGCCCATCACGAACCCGGCCCTGGCCGGTTCATTTTTTACCTCGTCAAAAAGCCGGTTGATAAATACCATCGGGTAATGCTGGCGTATGAGTTCCACCATCACTTCGTGGGTCAGGCTTCCGGTCGAGGTAATGACGCCATCCAGCATCCCTTCCCGGAGCAGTTGCAAATTTTCAAGTTCGATTTTGGCATTGAACTTGGTATTACATAGCAACAGGTGGTAGCCTTTATTCTCCAAAACATCCTGGATGCCTTCGGTCAGGCGAATAAAATAAGGGCTTTGCAGACTTGTAATAATTAAACCGACCGTTTTGGTGCGGCCCGTAACCAGATTTTTAGCGGTCCGGTTTGGTACATAGCCGACTTCAGCCATGACCGCTTCGATTCTGGCCCGCACGCTTGCTTCAACATAACCACTCCGATTGATTACACGGCTGACGGTCGCCAGCGACACGCCTGCTTTTTCGGCAACTTGTTTAGCAGTTACACGCACTTTATGGCACTCCTTGTTGGCCTGGCGGCATTGCCCGGCCAGAATGTGTAAATTTTCAGGTTTATTCAGATTGGACGTTTGGTGAACTGGAAATTTTCTTCCTCGTTGTTAAGATTATGCCATATCAAACAGTACAAAGCTATATACGCTGCCAGTTTTAGCTCGGATTATTGTAGCTACTCAGGGTCGTTATGTAAGCGCTACCACATTAACAGGCAATTTTAGAATTGTCAATATGGATTGATACCAAGTTTTTTGATACTATTTTGGAACCAAGGGTATTGACAACCTCAAAAATGTATGGAATAATCAAAACACGGTGATGTGGAAGCGTTTACACATCTTTTCTTTTTATTCAGAGCTGCTCCACCTGTCCAAATATTTTCGTACAAGCGTTTCGGTAAAAAACTGGCCTCTCACCCGGATAGTTCGGGGGCTCCAAAAACCCTTTGGCTGCGCCCGGAGCGCCAGAACAACATTTTGTAATCAGATAAGCGTTTAGCGGCCTGTCCGTCTCCAACCTGACCCTGAATTTTCCGCCCGTCCCGCAGGACTGGCGTCATTTGCCATTCCGATTGGCGGATAGTTGTGGGTTACGGGCGGCAGGTTTTTTAAGATTAGGAGGAATGGATTTGTTTAAACCCAATTCCAGCAGCCGTAAACTGCCCGCAGTTACGGCCCTTTTGCTGCTTGTAATGGCGGTCCTGGCCGCTTGTGGTGACAACACAGCTACTACCGCTCCCGCTTCGACTACCGCTGCCGCGACGACAGCAGCCGCAACTTCGGCGGCTACCACGGCTGCCGCCGTAACCACTGCCGCCGGGCTTACTCCCAGCGCTGCTTCGACCACGGCTGCCACTGGTACTACCGCGCCTGCCGGAGCGACTACTGCCGCTGCCGGTTCGGGCGCGGCTAACCCTGGAATGGGTACCGAGCCGACCGTGGCTGCGGCAGGTAAAACCGGCGGCACCCTGAAATACGGCCTCTCTTCGGACCCGTCCGGCCTCGACCCCCAGATTCATACCGGCGCGGCCCCGGCAATCATCAAGACCCTGGTCTACGATACCCTGCTCCGCCTGGCTGCCGATGGCAAACCGTTGCCCTGGCTCGCTACGGGGTGGGAATCGCCCGACCCTAAAAATTACACCTTCCACCTGCGTAGCGGCGTGAAATGGCACGATGGCTCCGACTTTACCGCCGACGATGTCAAATTTTCCTTCGAACGCATCGGTAAAAAAGAGACCGGCGCGACCCGTTACCCCGATTTCTCCAATATCGCCAGCATCGCCACTCCCGATCCGCTAACGGTACAAGTGACCCTCAAACAGGCCGATGCCAGCTTCCTGGCGGTCCTGGCCGACGTGACCAGCTCAATTGTCAGCAAGAAGTTCGTGGAGGGCGGCGGTGACCTCAAAACCAAGATGATGGGTACCGGGGCTTTTACTTTTGTATCCCGCGAGAGCGGCGTCAAAATCGAACTCAAAAAGAATCCTAACTTCTGGATTAAAGGGCAGCCTTATCTCGACGGTATCAGCTTCATCATGTACCCGGACGACCGGGCTCGTCTTTCGGCCTTGCAATCCGGGGCGGTCGATTTTGCCGATTACATCCCCTGGCGCAGCTACGATGAAATCGGCAATGGCGGCCAGTTCGTGATGTACTCCAAACCGGCTACCGACTCGGCGGTTTTCTTCAACACCACTAAACCGCCCTTCGATAATGTGAAGTTGCGTCAGGCTGTAGCGATGGCGATTGACCCCGCTGCAATCGCTAAAGCCGTCTTCTTTGGTCACGCCGTCCCGCTGACCGCCGGGTTCCTGGTCCCCGGCACCTCGTATGCCGAAGGCCAGACCATGCCCTACAGTTTCGATACGGCCAAGGCGAAAGCTTTAGTCCAGGAAGCCGGGTATAACGGCCAGGAAATCGAACTTGTCACAACTTCGACCTATGACTTCCTTCAACAAAGCGCTGAAATCATCCAGAACGAGCTGAGCGCTATTGGTCTCAAGGTCAAAATTACTTCGGTAGACTTTACGGTTTTCGGCCAGAAATTTAACGCCAAAGAGTTCAACATGCTGACCAGTTCGTTTAGCGCGGCCATCCCCGACCCAAACTACATGAACCAGTTGTTCGCCAAGGGGTCGCTCTACCAGAACCGGACCGGTTTTGCGGATACCAAAATGGACGACCTCCTTTCGAAGGGCCGTTCTGCCGCGACTGAAGCTGACCGGCTACCGATTTACCGGGAGTTGAACCAGTACGCCCTGACCCAGTTGCCGATTATCCCGATTGTCTTGCGGGAAGAAGGTGAAGCCGGGGCCAGCTACGTCAAAAACTACGTCCGGTACGGTTCAGGTGTCTATGTCGAAACCAACCGTAGCCTGCTGACAGTCTGGATGGACAAATAGGTTAGTTGTAATTTACCGGAACCCGGCTGTTCAGGGGCCAGGGTTCCGGCCCTTTTCCTGGCATTCTCTCTAAGCACAACTCTCGCCCTGGTTCCTGCTCTACTTTGCTTGTAATTTCGGAAGTCTGGCATTAATCCTTAAACAGGCCTTTTATGATTAGATTTATCATCCGGCGTTTGCTGGTAACTGTAATCCTGGCTTTCGTGGTAGTGACAGTGGTTTTCCTACTGTTGCGGCTCATTCCAGGTGACCCGGCAGTGGCGGCCCTGGGTGAAAACGCCACCGAGGACCAACTTGCCGTGGCCCGCCAGCGCATGGGCCTCAACGACAACATAGTGGTCCAGTACGCTAACTGGTGGGGGAAAATTGCCCGGTTCGACATGGGTGACTCTTTGATAGACGGGCGCCCGGTCGGGGATGAGATAGTCCGGCGTTTGCCCCGTACTTTTGAACTGATAATTGCGGCAGCCCTTTTGGCCCTGGTGGTAGGGCTACCGGCGGGTCTTTTCGCCGCGACTCGCCGTAACAAACTGGGAGATGGCATTGTTACCGGGTTCGCCCTGGTCAGTCTATCCGCCCCGCTTTTTGTAACCGGCAGTCTCTTTGTCCTGCTTTTCGGGGTTCTCCTCAAATGGCTGCCGACCGGCTATGCCGACCCATCCGAAAACATGGGTAAGCACCTGCTCAGTCTGATTATGCCGGTAGCCGCCCTGTCTTTGTTATTGTCAGCCAGCCTGATTCGTCAGACCCGTGCCAACATGCTGGAAGTGCTGGGGCAGGATTACGTGCGGACGGCCCGGTCCAAAGGGCTGGCCCAACCGGTGATCTTACGGCGGCATGTCCTAAAAAACGGCTTAATTCCGGTCGCAGCTTCTTTTGGAATACAACTGGCCGCCTTACTGGGTGGCACGGTCGTCACCGAGGCGATTTTCAATTGGCCCGGTATCAGTTCGCTCCTGGTGACAGCGATTAGCCGCCGCGACTATACTACTATCCAGGGTCTTATCCTGGTTATCGCTTTGATAGTATTAATAATTAACTTTTTAACCGAGTTGGTCTATGCCTACCTCAACCCTAGAATTAGGTACCAGTAGCCAGGTCGAACCGGTGGCCGCGAAACGCTCAAATGTGCGCTGGCTCAATCCCCGGTTGGTTTTAGGTCTGCTACTGGTTATCCCTCTGCTGCTGATTGGTTTTATCGGGCCGCTGCTCAACCTGGGCGACCCGCTTGCGACCGACCCGCTTAATTCCCTTTCGCCAATTGGTGTCAACGGCCACCTTTTAGGTACCGACCAGAATGGCCGCGACCTGCTGGTTCGCATGATTGTGGGGCTCAGGACTTCCCTGATTGTGACAGTCCTTAGCGTGGCGATTGGCGGGTCGGTCGGTACCGCTGGTGGCCTTATGGCCGGGTTTTACCGGGGCTGGGTGGAACAGGTCATAATGCGAATTGTGGACGTCTTTCTGGTCTTTCCGGCTATCTTGGTAGCAATCGCGGTCATCAGTTTTGTCGGTGGGAGCCTGCCTAACTTAATCCTGGTTATTTCCCTTTTGATTGCCCCGGTCTTTGCCAGGGTAATTCACGCCAGCACCCTGGTCGAGGTGCAGCGTGATTTCGTGGAAGCGGCCCGTGCGGTGGGCGATACTAACCGCCGTATTATCATTACCCATATTTTTCCGAACGTAACGACACCCCTCTTCATCGAGTTGGCCCTGATGCTGGGGCAGGTCGTCCTGATTGAAGCCAGCCTGAGCTTCCTGGGGTTAGGCGTGCCACCCCCGGAGCCGACCCTGGGCAACATGGTTTCGACAGCGCGGGGCTACATGTTCAATGCCCCCTTGATGCTGGTCTGGCCCTCGATACTCCTGGCGGCCCTGGTGATGGGGTTTAACCTGACTGTGGATGGCTTGCGGGATGCGCTCGACCCGCGCACCAATTCGGCGAAAAAATAATCTTTGGCAAAACAAACGAGGTTTATATAACAATGACAGGTATTCAAATGGGCAATTGGCAGTTCACTAAACCGGAAGTAAAGGCGGAACACGGTGTCGTAACGGCAAAACGCCCGGCGGTAGCCCAGGTTGGGCTGGATATTTTGCAGCAGGGTGGCAACGCCATTGATGCCGCCGTGGCGATGGCCTTCGCGATAGACGTGGTCGAACCACCCATGACCGGGATTGGCGGCGGCGGTTTCCTGACCGTCTCGCTGGCAAACGGCGAAAGCTACGTGGTCGATTTCTTTCCGACCGCCCCCGGCGGCGCAACCCCCGACATGTACGAACTGACCGCCAACTTTCGGGCCGATAAACTTGGTTTTACCGGAATAAAAGATAATGCCAACGCCATTGGGGCCCGGTCGGTTGGCATACCGGGCGCGGTGGCCGGACCGCTCCTGGCCCTGGAGCGCTGGGGCAAGTTGAGCCGTGAAACTGTACTGGCCCCGGCGATAAACCTGGCTCGCGAGGGTCACGAAATCACCTGGTACGAAACGCTTCACTCGGCCAACCACCTTGATATTCTACTTCGCAATCCCGAAGCGGCCCGGCTTTACCTGCGGAACGGTAAACCGCTCCTGGCCGGGGCGGAAAAACCGAATTATCTCAAATTACCGGAGCTGGCTGATACCCTTGAAATTATTAGCCGGGAGGGTGCTGCCGGGTTCTACCGGGGCGAAATTGCCGAAAAGATTGTGGCCGAACTGCAAAAGGAGGGTTGCCAGATTACCCTTGACGACCTGGCAAATTACCAGGCGCTGGTCAAGGAACCTCTCAAACTGCCTTACCTGGGAACTGAATTGCTGCTGCTGCCGGGCGGTACCGGGGGGCCAACTATCGCCGAGATTGTGAATATCCTGGAAGGGTGGGATTTGGGCGAACTTGGCAATACCAGCCCCGAATATCTCCACCTTTTGATTGAAACCTGCAAGCTGGTCCTGGCCGACCGCCTGACTTACCTGGCGGACGAACTGCCGGGCCAGGCGACCACAATTCCCTGGCGGGAGATTGCCTCGAAAGAGTTTGCCGCCACCCGTCGCTCTTTTATCAAGGAGAAAGCCGCCGGAACCTACGAGCCCGGCAATCCCTTTAGTCAAGGCTCAACCAATGCCACCTACCAGAGTAGCGCCGATAGTTGTACCACCTATCTTTCATCTTTCGACGCCGAAGGTAACGCCGTCGCCCTGACCCAGACTCTTAACGGGTATTATGGGTCGGGAGTGGCCGTTCCCGGCACCGGCATTGTCCTCAATAACGCGATGGTGCTTTTCGACCCTCGCCCCGGTCAGGTGAACTCGATTGCCCCCGGTAAACGGCCTCTTTCGAGTATGGCCCACTTTATTGCCCGCGAACCGGGAGGCCGCAACCTGGCTTTGGCCGGGGCGAACGGTGGCCGGAAGATTATTGATACGGTGGCCCAGGTTCTCCTGAATATGCTGGCTTTCGACCTGGGAGCCCAGGCGGCCTGTGGCAGCCCTTTTATCGACCCGAACGGCGAAGTGACCCTGGTGGACCGGCAAGTCGGGGAAGCAACTCTCAACCGGCTCAAGGAATTAGGCCATAAAATCTCACCCCAGACCGCTACGGTCTGGCCCCGGCTTTCGGCCAATCCGAACGCCATCAAACGGCAGGGGCAATATATCCTGGGTGGCTCCGAGATTTTTACGCCTAGCGTGGCGGCAGGCTATTAAGTTCCGACCAGGGCCAGGTTTCAGCCTGAGGTTACCGGCTATACCAACCAGAATTAGGGCCCCGGTAAAAAGTAAATTGTTCAGTTAGTCACTGAATAATTGCGTACAACTTCTAAAAAAGAACGAAGGACTCCTGAGGATGATTTACTCCGCCAAACCGCCACAATTTCGGCCTGGGTAGTTATGTTTTCCAGGGGACGGTAGACCACATCCGAACGCTGAAAGGTCTGGATGGCGCTGGGTACAAAGGCGATACCCAGGCCCGCCGCCACCAGGCTTACAATCACATGAAACTGGATAGCTTCCTGGACCTTGCGAGGTTGGAACCCGGCCTGCGCGCAAATACTAATCATCTGGTTGTAAAAGCCAGGGGCCAGGCTGGGTGGAACCAGGATAAATGGCTCGTGGGCCAGGGCCTGGGGCGGTACAGTGTTCAACCGGGCCAGGGGGTGTTTCTCGGACAGTGCGATTAAAAAAGGTTCTTTCTGGACCGTCTCCTGTTCCAGTTCTTCCTCGAAAATGGGCGGGCGTAAAAAACCGATGTCTATAAGCTCGGTTTTGAGGGCCTGGAGTTGCTCAACCGTGGTCAACTCCTTGAGGGTTAGTTCTACGTCGGGGAACCGCTCTCGGAAGGTGCGGACCGCTGTCGGCAGAAAACCGTAGGCCGAGGAACCTACAAACCCGACTACCAAACGGCCCACCTCACCCCTGGCGGCGCGCTGAGCCGTTTTTACCGCCGATTCGGCCTGGGCCAGGGTGCGCCGGGCTTCCTCTAAAAAGATAATACCCGCCTCGGTCAACTCGACCTTGCGCTTGGTCCGCACGAACAATTTAACTCCCATCTTCTTTTCCAGCCTTTGAATCTGCTGGCTGAGCGGGGGCTGGGCAATATTCAACCTCTCGGCGGCCCGGCTGAAATTCAACTCCTCGGCGACCGCCACGAAATATTCGAAATAGCGCATTTCTAATTCCATACCCCAATTATATCAGAATTATATAAATAAGGTCCAAAACATATATTGGACAGGGCCAATTTTCTTTTTTATACTAAACCAAAGTTAACAAATCTCTGCCACGCACACTTTACCTAACTTCTGGAAATTTAAGCTGGGTTTCACCCCCGCTCCTTTTGGATTCATTTTGACCCTGGCGAAAAGGAGAACTCTTTCGTTGTGGTTGCGCGTGGGCGCGCAAATAACTTGAAACTCGTCAATGTAAGAGGAGAATTATGTCAAAGAAAATGACTGGATGGAGTATTGTCCTGGTAACAATGCTCACGATGTTGCTGGCCGCCTGTGGCGATAGCGCCACGGCCACCCCACCCGCAGCTACCACTGCCGCAGCCGGAAGCACCCCTGCCGCCGGGGCCGCGACTACTGCCGCAGCCGGAAGCACTACCGCTGCCGGGGCCGCGACTACCGCCTCTGCCGTTAAACGGGGTGGCGACCTGAAAATCGCGGTGTCGGCCTTACCTGCCCAGGTTGACCCGGTTGTCAGTACCCTCGGCACCCAGTGGCTGATTGCGACTCAGGTTTGCGAAGGGCTTTTCGCCACCGACGACAATTACGCGCCTCAACCGATGCTGGCCGAATCATCCAGTTACGATCCAAACGGCCCGACTTTTACCGTTAAACTGCGGACGGGTGTCAAGTTCCAGGACGGTAGTACCATGACCGCTGACGACGTAGTAGCCTCGCTGCAACGCTACGCCGGAAGCGCCGGTACCGGGGCCATTCTCAAAGGGCTGGTTAAAGAGATAAAGGCCACCGATGCCAGTACGGTCGTGATGAGTTTGAACCAGCAGACCGGGATTATTCCCGCCCTGTTAACCCTGACTCCCGCCGTCATCATGTCCAAGGCTTCGATTAACGGCGCCAATTCTTCCACCCCGGTCGCCAACCCGGTCTGCACGGGCCCTTACAAAGTAACCGATTATAAGCCCGACCAGCAGGCTGTCCTGACCCGCTTTGAAAATTATACCTCCCGCACCGACCCGACCAACGGTGCCGCCGGTGCTAAACCCGCCCCCGCCGATCGGATTATTATCGTACCCCAGAGTGAATCTTCCGTCCGGCGCGACAGCTTACTTACCGGTAGTGTCGATATTGCGACGGGTCTTCCTTTCGACTTCTATGATGCTCTCAATAGTAATTCAGCGGTCAAACCGGTAATAATTAAGGATAATCAATCCCTGACGATGGTTTTCAATACCAAGCAGGGTCCCACCGCCAATGTAAAATTGCGCCAGGCTATCTATTATGCATTGGATATGGACCCGATTATGCAAGCAGCGATTGGCAATCCCAACTTTTATTCGATTGACCCTAGCTGGTATCCTTTTCCGAACGCTATCTGGCACAGCACCAGCGGCGCGGACAACTTTGGCAAGTCTAATCCCGATAAAGTTAAGCAACTGCTGGCCGACTCCGGTTATAAAGGTGAGACGTTGCGCTGGCTGACCTCGAAAGATAATTTCAACGAATGGTATCTCCCGGCCCAGACCGTCCAGCAACAGCTCGACAAATACGGTATCAAGGTTGATTTGCAGTTGATGCCCGCCGCTACCGTCGCCCAGAAACGGACTGACCCGGCCAACTTCGAGATTTTCTCAAGCTTCTTGCCCGCTTATCCCGACCCGACTCTGATTCCTTATTTGCAGAGTACTTTCCCCGGTTTTTGGACTAACTCGACCAAAGATGACCTGGTGAAAAAACTGCAAACTACTTCCGACCAATCGCAACGGGTCGAAATCTGGAACCAGTTACACGCCTTGCTTTACCAGGAATTTCCTTACATCAAGTTTGGTACCGAAGCGGCGTTCTCGGCGGTGGGTAAAAACGTCATGGGATACAGCACCAGCCCCGCTAACGCTTCGGTCTTCTATAATATTTCACCCGGCAAATAAGCAGGAGGTCCGGTTATGTCTTTAGAGCAAAGCGACAACCTGGTGGTCGAGCAAGCTCAAACCCTGGATAGCGGTGAGGTCGAACTTCCCGCCGCTGTCCAACCCTGGACTACCTGGAAAAGACTCCGGCGCAATTTCACGGCGGTCTTTTCTATCGGTATCCTGGTAATCCTGACGGTCTGCGCCCTGGCCGCTCCGCTCCTCACCAACAACGCTCCCCTCACGATTGACCCGGTCCACCGTCTGCGGGCGCCCGGTGTGGAAGGTCATCTCTTTGGGACGGATTACCTGGGGAGGGATGTCTTTGCCATCGTCCTGTTCGGCGGGCGGACCACCCTGGTAGTGGGTCTGCTCGTAACGGCTATTTCGATGGTGATTGCTGCCGTCCTGGGGTTGCTCTCCGGGTTCTATCCAAAGGTTGACGCGGTCTTGATGCGGGTGGTGGACGGTTTCATGTCCTTTCCTAGCATCGTGCTGGCAACCGCTGCCGCCGGATACTTCGGACCGAGCGTGGCAACGGTCATCCTGGCCCTGACTATCGTCCTTATCTGGCCCTCGCTACGGATTGTGCGCGGTTCCGCCCTGGTCGCCCGCGAACTGCTCATGGTCGAAGCGGGCCGCTCGGTAGGCGTACCGGAAAGCCGGATACTCTGGAAATATGTCTTTCCGATTGTCCGCGCTCCCATCCTGGTCCAGACCTCCTTTATCTTTTCCGCCGCCGTCCTGGGCGAAGCGGCCCTTAGCTTTATCGGCCTGGGCGTCGACTCCAAGACAGTAAGCTGGGGCAGCGCCCTGACCGAGGCCCGCAACTATATCCAGAATGCCTGGTGGATTGCGGTTTTTCCGGGTATCGCCCTGGTGCTGACCATTTTAGCCTTAAACCTGCTCGGTGATGCCCTGCGCGACATCCTCGACCCGCGACTGGCAAGGAGGTAACGCACCCATGGGCAAATATATCCGGCGGCGTTTACTCCACGCCTTACCGACGATTTTTATCCCGTTAGTCCTGGTCTTTTTTCTGCTGCGGCTGGCTCCAGGCGACCCGGCGGTCCAAATCCTGGGTGATAACGCCACTCCGGAGCAAATCGCCGCCTTACGGACCCAATTGGGCCTGGACCAACCGCTACCTATCCAGTTTCTTTTGTGGCTAAAGGGGCTCTTTACCCTGCAACTGGGCGATTCGCTCTTTTTCCACAAGCCGGTCCTTGAACTCATCCCGGCCTACGCCGCCGTAACGCTCCAGCTAACTTTCTTCGCCCTGGTAATTGCCATGGTTATCGGGCTGAGCGCCGGTATTGCCGCCTCCCTCTTGCGCGGCAAGATTTTAGACCGGGGCATTATCGGGGTGATGGTTTTCAGCATTTCTTTGCCGGAGTTCTGGCTGGCGCTGGTGTTAATCTTCGTTTTCGCCGTAACTTTGCGCTGGTTTCCGGTGGCCGGGTATGTCAGCTTTGACGAGGGAGTGTGGGCGTCGCTGGCAACATTGGTCCTTCCGGCCCTGGCAATTGGGGTCCGGCAGGCCGCTCTCCTGACCCGCATGACCCGCTCGGCCATGCTCGATGTGCTGGACGAGCCTTATGTGACGACCGCCCGCGCCCAGGGCCTGCCCGAAGCCACCGTGATTGGCCGCTACACCCTGCGGACGGCAGCGGTCCCGGTTGTGACCGTCATCGGGCTTTCGGTCAGCTACTTGTTGAGCGGCGCGGTCGCCATCGAGTTGATATTTTCCCTGCCAGGTATGGGCAAGTTACTGGTAGACGCGGTGAGCCGCCGCGATTACCCGGTAGTGGAAGGCTCGGTGCTGACTATCGCCGTTACGCTGGTGGTGGTGAATTTGATTGTGGACCTGGTATACGCCTGGCTCGACCCAAGGATTCGTTTGAAATGACAAATATTAGCCAAACCAACCCGGTTTTAGATGTAAAAAACCTGGCTGTGACCCTGACTATTTATGGCCGCCCGGTGCCGGTTGTGACCAATGTGTCGTTCCAGGTCCGGGCCGGGGAAGCGGTCGCCCTGGTCGGTGAGTCGGGCTGCGGCAAGACCATGACCGCCCGCGCCATTATCGGGTTACCCCCTGACGGGGCCAGGGTCGGCGGTTCGATACAACTTGAAGGCCGGGAGCTAACGACTCTTTCCAAAAAGGACCGGCGCAAACTCGGCGGCAGCCGGATTGGATTTATTTTCCAGGAGCCGATGACCTCGCTCCACCCGACCCTGACTGTCGGGGCCCAGCTCTGCGACACCCTGCGGACGCACCTGGACCTGGGCCGTAAAGAGGCCCGCGACCGGGCCGCCCAACTGCTCGACCGGGTTGGTATTCCCAGGGCCACCGCCATGCTCGACAGCTATATTCACCAGTTATCAGGCGGCATGCGCCAGCGCGTCATGATTGCCCTGGCCGTGTCGTGCAAACCGGCCCTGATTATCGCCGACGAACCGACCACCGCCCTGGATGTAACCATCCAGGCCCAGGTGCTTGACCTGCTCAAAGAGATGCGCTCCGAACTTGGTCTTGCTATGCTCTACATCACCCATGACCTCGAAGTTGTGAGCGACTTCTGCGACCGGGCAGTTGTGATGTACGCCGGGGACATCGTGGAAGAAGGGCCGGTCGCCAGCATCCTGACCGCACCGCACCACCACTACACTCGTGGCTTGATTGGAGCTATCCCGGCTCACGATGAAGATCGCAAACGGCTGACCCTGATTAAAGGGCAGGTTCCGCCGCTGGGAGCGTGGCCAGCAGGTTGCCGGTTCGCGCCAAGGTGTCCTCGCGCCGACGAAGTCTGTTTGAAACACCCCGCTCTCGAACCATTCGAGGAAAGCGCGGTCCGGTGCTGGCACCCGGTCGAACTCAAAAAGAAGGAGACTTCTACCCTTGGTTAAGCAAACAACTGCTTCTTCTCCTTTGCTTCAGGTGGAAGACCTGGGCAAAACCTTCGGCCAGAAACCGCCGGTCCAGGCCGTCCGAGGCGTCAATTTCTCCATCGCGCAAGGCCAAACCTTCGGGTTGGTCGGTGAAAGTGGGAGCGGTAAATCTACCACCGGGCGGTTGGTGCTGCGCCTGCTCGAACCGAGCGCGGGCCGGGTACTGTTCCGCGGTAACGACCTGGGCAAACTCGGCAAAAAAGAGTTGCGCCAGGAACGCCGCCACATGCAGATGATTTTTCAAGACCCTTACGGGTCACTCAACCGCTGGATGTCCATCCGGGAAACCCTCGAAGAACCGCTCCTGGTGCACGGCCTGCTCGATCCCGCCGGGCGCAAACAGCGCGTGGAAACCCTTCTGAATGAGGTCGGTTTGCCAAAAGCAGCCCTGGATAAATACCCTCACGAGTTTTCGGGCGGGCAGCGCCAGCGTATCGCTATCGCACGGGCTCTCGTCACAGAGCCGGAGTTGATTGTAGCCGACGAACCGGTCAGCGCCCTGGATGTATCGGTCCAGGCCCAGGTCTTGAACCTCCTGCTCAATTTGCAGGAGAGCCATAAAATGACCTTGCTCTTTATTTCGCACGATTTAAGGGTAGTCGAGTTCATGTGCGACCAGATTGCCGTGATGTACCTGGGGCAAATAATGGAGCTTGGCCCTCGCAAGGCGATTTACCGGACACCCCAGCACCCCTATACCCGCGCCCTGCTCGATTCTATACCGGGGCGCGGCAAGAAAGAGTTGCCCCGGCTGAAGGGGGAAATCCCCAGCCCCTCGGCTATTCCGCCCGGTTGCCCTTTTAACACGCGTTGTCCGCTGGCCTTTGACCGCTGTTTCAGAGAGCAACCGGCCCTCTACGAGCTATCACCCGGTCACGTTTCAGCCTGTCACCTGGCCGAAGCAGAGGGACAACCGCAGGGCCGCCCAAATAATATCGCCATGTCACCCGGAACCGGAGCCTAAAAATGGATAAAATAAGTGTTAAAGCACCCTGCGGAACCCTGGTGGGCTGGCAGTTTGATAAGGGTGCGGCCTTTCTGGGTGTTCCCTACGCCGAAGCCCCTACCGGCGAAAGGCGCTTTCTGCCGCCCGTCCCGCTCCAACCGTCAGACCGGGAAATCCTGGCCCTCGAACCAGGGCTTTCGCCAGTCCAACCACCGCCGCGTTGGGCCAAACTACCGGCCCCGCCGACCGGCGAGGATTGCCTCAATTTGAACCTGTACACCCCCGCCTCGGACGAAACTCGCCGCCCTGTGCTGGTCCATCTCTTTGGCGGCGGCTTCGAGGGTGGGAGCGGGAGCGGCGGATTCCAGGACGGAATGGCCCTGGCCCTGGAAGGCGATTGCGTGGTCGTCCGACTAAATTTCCGGGTCGGCGCGCTCGGCTTTCTCTACCTGGGTGAAGCCTGGGGCGACCCCTACGGGGCCGGGAATGTCGGGCTGCTCGACGTGGTGGCGGCTCTCGAATGGGTCCAACAAAACGTCAGGGCCTTTGGGGGCGACCCTGACAATGTAACCCTCTTTGGCATTTCGTCAGGGGCTTTCATGATTTCGGCGCTGTTCGGAGTACCCCGTTCGAAAGGGCTATTTCACCGGGCCTGGCTCCAAAGTGGTTCAGCCTCGCGGATTCTCGACCGCCGGGTCGCCAGTGTCCAGGCCGCCGAATTGCTCGAAATCCTTGGCGTGAGTATCGGCGATATGACCGCTTTGCAAGGGGTGGACGCCCGGAAAATAGTTGAAGCACAATCAAAAGTGGTCAGCACCGATGTAGGCGAACGCAACGCCCCCGGTGGCCGGACCCTCGGCGTGGTGGACGACGGCCAGACCTTACAAGAGCATCCTTTGAGCGTTTTGAAGCGGGGCGACCGCCGCGAGGTGCCGGTCTTGCTTGGTACCACCCGCGACGAAACCCGCATGTGGTTCACCCTGGGCCTGATGCGCGAAGGGTCGCTGGAAGATTTTCAGCGAGAGGTCGTCCGATTTGCCGGACCCGAAAAAGGACCGGCCCTCTTTGAGGTCTATCGCAGGATACTGCCGGACGCTACCCCGGCCCGGTTACGGGAAAGATTCCTCACTGACGCCATTTACCGGGTCCCGGCCCTACGAACGGCCCTGGCCCAAAATGCGGTCGGAGGTCGAGGATATATCTACCGCTTCGATTGGGAAACCCCCGTGATGGGTGGGCGTTTCGGGGCCTGTCACGGCCTGGACGAAGGCTTTGTCTGGGGTGTAACCGACCCCGAGAAGCACGAGTTGGCCGCAGACACCCCGGAAACCCGGCACATCTCGGCAGAAATGCGCACGGCTTTGCTCCGGTTTGCCCGGACCGGCGCCCCGGGTTGGCCTGCCTTCGCGCCAGGCCAACTGGTCACCCGCTTATTCGGCGCCGCTGGTGACAAAGGGGAAACCCTGGCCGAGGTAGATGCTGCCTTTTTGGACGCCTGGGACGGCGTTGAGCGAAAATAAAGGAGATCTTGATTTTGAAAAAAATTAGAATCGGATCCGGGGCCGGATTCGGCGGAGATCGCCTTGAACCCGCTTTAGACCTGCTGGAACGCGGTAGCCTCGATTACATCGTTTTCGAGTGTCTGGCCGAACGCACGATTGCCCTGGCCCAGGAGCAAAAACTTAAATGGCCGGACAAAGGCTATAATGAATTGCTCGAATACCGCATGACCAAGGTCTTGCCCCTGGCGGTAGCCCATAAAGTCAGGGTAGTCACCAACATGGGCGCGGCCAATCCCCACGCGGCGGCCCTGGTCATCAAGCAAATAGCTACTGACCTGGGTATCCGCCAGCTTAAAATCGCGGCGGTTACGGGCGACGACATTTTCGACCGGCTCGATAACTACCGGGAGTTGCCGGTCCTCGAAACGGGTGAGAAATTTAACAGCCTGCAAACCAAGGCGATTTCAGCCAATGCCTATATCGGGGCGGCGGGTATCACCGAAGCCCTTCGAAACGGGGCTGATGTGGTAGTAACCGGGCGAGTGGCCGATCCCTCGCTCTTTGTCGGACCCCTGGCTTACGAATTCGGTTGGAGCCCGGACGACTATCACATGCTCGGTAAAGGCACCCTGGCCGGGCATCTTTTGGAATGTGGAGCCCAGGTTTCGGGCGGTTATTTCGCCGACCCTGGCTATAAAGAGGTGCCTGACCTCTGGAATGTCGGGTTCCCAATAGCCGAAATCTTCGAGAATGGTGATTTAATCGTGACAAAACTGACCGGGACGGGCGGGTGCGTCTCCCCGGCCACCGTCAAAGAGCAAATCCTCTACGAAATTCACGACCCGGCTACTTACCTGACGCCCGATGTCGTGGCGGATTTCTCCAGTGTAACCGTTAAAGAGCTTGACCCTGACCAGGTCCTGGTTTCCGGTGCGACCGGGCATCCGCGGACCGAGTTTTTCAAGACCAGCATCGGCTACAAAGATAGTTTTATTTTCGAGGCCGAAATCAGCTATGGGGGTTCGGGAGCTTACGAACGGGCCACCCTGGCCGGTGAAATAATTGCCCGCCGCCTGGCTTTTTTAAAAATCCCCGTTGAGGAGTTACAGATAACCTATATCGGGGTAAACTCACTCTACCGGGATACCATCTCAATTCAACAGAACGGCACTTTTCACGATTTTAAGGACGTGCGTTTGCGTGTGGCCGGGCGAACAGGCCAGAAAGAGGCGGCAGTACGCATCGGCTACGAGGTCGAGGCCCTCATGACGAACGGCCCGGCGGGTGGGGGTGGGGTGCGGGTCTACGTCCGGGATAATGTTTCTATCGTTTCGCTCCTGGTGCCGAGCGCAGATATTGCGGTGCAGATCGAGTATCTGGAGGTTTTATAAATGAAACTCAGAGAAATTGCCCATTCCAGGACCGGCGACAAGGGCAACATTTCCAACCTTTCCCTGATCGCCTACCGCATGGAGGATTACCCCAGGCTGAGGCAAGAAGTTACGGCAGAGCGGGTCAAAGAATGGTTTCGTGACATCGTACAGGGTGAGGTTATCCGTTACGAGATACCGAGCCTGGGAGCGTTTAATTTTGTCCTGAAAGACGCCCTGGGGGGCGGGGTTACCCGTTCGCTTTCGCTCGATGCCCACGGTAAAAGCCTAAGCTCAGCTTTGCTTGATATGGAATTATAACAGTTCATGTTGTAGCTTATAAGTTGGTTGTGTAAATTGAGTGTTCAGATTATCTTACGCATGGGTTAAGGCCTTTAATCTTCCAGCTTTATGATACCCTTCTGGACCGCATAAATCGCGGCCTCGGTCCGGTCAGTCACATTAAATTTTTGCACAATTGTGGTGACATAGCTCTTTACCGTACTTTCGCTGATAGAAAGTTTGGCAGCGATTTCCTTGTTACGGTCGCCCCTGGCTACCAGTTTTAAGACATCAAGCTCGCGTTCGGTCAGGGTAAACTCAATAAATGGTAGTGGTTATAAGTTCACATACAAGGATGTAATTTCAGTCGGAGAAGCTGCAAATGACTCAGTACCAACCTTTTTGGTGGCAGACCGGTATTATTTACCAGGTCTACCCGCGCAGTTTTAAGGATAATAACGCGGATGGAATTGGCGACTTGCAGGGAATTCACGAGAAACTGGGCTATTTAAGCTGGCTAGGGGTAGATGCCATCTGGCTTTCGCCGATATACCCATCGCCTATGGTTGATTTTGGTTACGATATTTCTGATTTTACAGATATTGACCCGCTATTTGGCGACCTGGCAGCTTTTGATCACCTTGTCCAGGAAGCGCATGCCCTGGGCATTAAAGTAATCCTGGACTTTGTGCCCAATCATTCTTCGGATGAACACGAATGGTTCAAGGCGTCCCGTTCTTCACGTGACAACCCCAAACACGGCTGGTATATCTGGCGTGACCCAGTTCCAGGTGGAGGACCCCCCAATAACTGGCTGAGTCATTTTGGCGGTAGCGCCTGGGAGTATGACGCAGGCCTGGGCGAGTACTACATGCACACATTCCATACCACCCAACCCGACCTGGATTGGCGCAATCCCCTGGTTCGCCAGGCCATGTATGATGTGATGCGTTTCTGGCTAAACCGGGGAGTAGACGGTTTTCGAATTGATGTGCTGCCTTTTCTGGTTAAGGATGAAAATTTGCGAGATAACCCGCTCAATCCCGACTGGCAAGAGGGCGCTCCTTATTATCTGCGTATTTTTCGGGTCTATTCCGAGAATCAGCCTGGAATACACCGGTTAGTTCAAGAGTTGCGCCAGGTTGCCGAGGAATACTCGGACCGCGTCTTGATTGGTGAAATTTACCTCCCTTATAAAGAATTAGTCCGCTATTATGGTGATAATTTAAGCGGGATTCATTTGCCTTTCAATTTTCAGCTGATTCTGCTGGCTGACTGGAGGGCGGAGAAAATTAAAGACCTGGTGGATAGTTATGAGGCTACCTTGCCTGTTGGCGCCTGGCCTAACTGGGTTCTGGGCAATCACGACAACCCTAGAGTGGTTAGCCGCCTCGGTCCAGGTCAGGCAAGGGTGGCCCAGATGCTACTTTTAACCCTGCGAGGTACGCCCACCTTTTATTACGGGGACGAACTGGGTATGCACAATGTTAAAATCCCACCGGAATTAGCCCACGACCCCCAGGAGAAAAGTTCGCCCGGTTTCGGGCGCGACCCGGCGCGCACCCCCATGCAGTGGGACAGCACCCTCAATGCGGGTTTCTGTTCGCCGGCAGCCATACCCTGGCTGCCCGTAGCGGAAGACTATCTACAAATAAACGTTGAGGAAGAAAAAGCCGACCCGGCTTCAATGCTCACACTGGTTCATGAATTGATTGGTTTACGCAAAGCGCAACCGGCCTTACACTCAGGGGATTATATAGCTCTAAACAGTGGCACCGAAAATTGTTTTGGGTATATCAGGAAGTGGGTGAACCAGGCCTTTCTTGTAATCCTTAATTTCTCCGACCAACCCCGGTTTTTCAACTTACCTGACGAATTCAAGCAAGGGCGAATTGTTCTATCAACTTATCTAGACCGTGAGGGCCCGGTTGGTCCGGTTAAAATTGAGTTGCGAGAGAATGAAGGCCTGATAATAGAGGTTTAGAATCCTCTTATTGGCGTAAGCTAATTAACAAAGCAAAACGCGTCTGTCTAAAAAGAAGACGCGTTTTGCTTTATCAGGTTTGGCTATTCATTCCGGTGCTTTATTGCCCCACCTACTTCTTGACGTTGTTCCAACCGGCCTGGATAGTTTGCAGGGCCTTGTCAAGGTCCGACGCGCCGCTGACATAATCGGTTACGCCCTTCCAGAAGGAACCCGCCCCCACTTCCGACGGCATAGAATCAGAGCCATCAAACCGAACAGTGTTTGAACTTGCAAGAATCTGGGCTGCTTTGCGGTCCAGGTCACTCTTATAGTCCGTTAGTACCACGTTCTTGTTGGGGGAAAGGGTCCCGACGCTGGCTTTAATATAAGGCTTTATCCAATCATAGGTAGTAGTATATTGCAAAACTGCCCTGACTTCTGGACGATCATGAAACATACTGAAGATGTCACCCGCAAACAAAACCGGTTTGCCATATTGAGGGTCAATCGGAGGGAGGTAGTAGAAGTCATAATCTACACCCGCTTTTAGCCCCGGGAAATTCTTCTCAAAGAATTGAGTGATAAAACTGGCCTGTTTGTACAACCAGCATTTAGGAGGATTATTAAACATAGGGTTCCCTCCGTCACCAACAGTAGTTGTAGCAATGGATTTGCGCCCACCGTAGACATATTTATCCTGGAACCAGATGTCCGACATTTTCTGGAAAGCATTCTTGACAATTGGGTCGGTGAAAGGCAAAGTGCCCTTAACCCATTTATCATAGTTTTCAGGAGAAGTAGTCCGCAGCATTATATCTTCAATCCAGTCGGTAGCAGGCCAACCGGTGGCACCCTCTGCGCTTATACCGATACACCAGGGGGTATCTCCATCCTTGACAATCTGGTCCATCAACGCCTGCTGTTCCGCCCAGGTAGTCGGGACTTTGTACCCCGCGGCGTCAAAAGCCTTTTTGGGATACCAGACAGAACTCTTGAAATTTATGTAGGTAAAAACGCCGCCGAGCATTTTGCCGTTGGGGCCGTTTACGGTGGTGGTATCAAGGAAGCCCTGGGCAAAATTAGCTTTTAGCCAATCGGGGTTGACAACTTTGTTAAGGTCGACCAGATTCTTGGCGTAAGTGGCTACAAAACCGGGTTGCGCTATATCTACTATATCCTCAATCGTGTTACTTTGGATCTTAACCACGGTACCTGCTTCCCCGGACGGTGGTTCGAATTTAATGGTAATACCGGTTTTGTCCTGGAAGTCCTTAAAGGTATTTAAGAACTGCTGGTCATTGGTGCCGTTCGTGTTAAAGGTAACTGTGGTTCCTTTGTACTTCCCGGCAAAAGCGTCCACCAGTTCTGGACCAACCTTGCTGTAATCGGTGGGGCCACTCGCCGCTGTAGCATCTGCGGCAGTTGTAGCTGCGGTTGACGCCGTGGTAGCGCTTGCTGTAGTCGAACTTGCAGCGACAGTGGCGTTAGGCGCTGCCGTTGTAGCAGTGGCGGCGGTTGAAGCGGCGGGTGCGGTAGTGTTGTCACCGCAAGCCCCCAGCGCTACTGAGAGAGCGATTGTTAGGATCAGGGTCAGGCAGAAGCGGTGATAGCTTCTTCTCAGCTTGAACATCTCTTAATCCTCCTTTGGCATCAAATGGTTAAGTTGTAGAAAGTGTAGTTTGTGGTTTTCTAAAAGCAATCAAATCGCCATTTACAGGCTCAGCTAATCAATAACGGTACAACCAGGACCGGCTTGTTTAGCAAATTAAGTTCACTTTACATAATCAGCGTTCGTCATACCCTTAGTCTTTAACTTACCAGGGCGACAAAAACCTCTAAAGGCTCCAGGGTCAGCCCTTCACCTGCCGGGATGGCTTTTTTACCCTTTTCCGCATCGCTGGAAAAAATTACTGTCAACTCCTTATTACCCTGCATCTTGAAATGAACTCTCTGCTCGTGATCGGAAAAGTTAAGTAATACCAGGCAAGTCTGCGGTGCAGCGGAGTCGTAACGCAGAAAGGCAAGATAGTCTTCACTCTCAGGGTTTAGCACCAGGTATTCACCCGCAACCAGGGCAGGGGTGGTGCGACGCACTTTTAGCAAACACCTGTAGAAGTTAAGAATTGAGTCTGGTTTATTCTCCTGGGCCTCTACATTAACTCCCCTGGCATAGTCAGGATTAACGGGCAGCCAGGTCTGCACGCCTGGCGGGCTGAAGCCGCTATTTGGCTCGCTACTCCACTGAAAAGGGCTCCGGCTGCGGTCGCGGGTGAAAATTGCCACCCTCTTAAAAGCCTCTTCGGCCCCGATGCCGAGTGTTTCGGTCATCACCCGGTAAAGATTTATGGCGCTGGTGTCGCGTAACTGGTCGGGTCCGGTCAATTCAAGGTCGGTCATGCCGATTTCATCACCGTTATAAATAAACGGCGTACCTTTGAGAGTTAATAACAAGGCCAGGTGCAGCCGGGCCAGGGCATCGTCGTGTTGCCCATCGCCGTAACGGTTCCAGAGCCTGCCAATATCGTGATGTCCGAGGGTGTTACAGGGCCAGGCTCCCGGTGGCAAATCTCCTAATCTTACAGCCTGATTGGCCCGGATACTGGTCGGGGTCAGCTTTGGGGTAGCCATCAGGGGAAAATTGAAGACCAGGTGCAGTTCATCATCACCACTGCCGTGATAAATTACATTTTCGTCCTCCCCTATCAAAACCCGGTCGCCCGGATATCCGTCCACCAGGGCTCTCAATTCTTTCAAAAGCTCGTGGATACCCGGCTGATGGGTCTGGTATTGCATAAGTTGTTCGTATTCAATCTTGGTCAGTTCATTTGCCAGGACAACCCCGGAGTCCGCGACCGGGTAAGTGTGGTCGGGTAAACTGGGGTCTTCAAAGATAGTCGCCACCGCGTCAAGCCGGAAACCGTCTACTCCCAGGTTGAGCCAGAACCGCACCACTTCCCACATGGCCTGTTTTAGCTGCGGGTTACGCCAGTTGAGGTCAGGCTGTTCTTTAAGGAAAGCATGGTAAAAGTATTGCCCGGTGGTGGGGTCAAGTTCCCAGGCAGAACCGCCAAAAATTGAAAGCCAGTTATTAGGCGGCCCGCCCGCCTTGATGCCATCACGCCAGATATACCAATCCCGTTTGGGGTTGTCGAGGCTGGAGCGTGATTCGGTAAACCAGTGGTGCTGGTCTGAGCTGTGATTGAGGACTAAATCAAGAATTACCCGGATATTTCGATCGTGGGCCTGGGTAAGAAAATGTTTGAAGTCCTCCAGGGTGCCATATTCAGGGCCGACCCCGGTATAATCAGATATGTCGTAACCGCAATCCAAAAACGGTGAAGGATAGTGGGGTGAAAGCCAGATCGCGTCAATGCCTAACTCGCACAGGTAATCGAGCCTGGCGGTTATACCCGGAAAGTCTCCGATGCCATCATTATTCCCATCGGCGAAACTGCGCGGGTAAATTTGATAAAAGACCGCTTTTTGCCACCATTTCAGGGAATTCAACTTTCAACTCCTGTTTTTAATCTGATTTTTCGTTGCGCCCGGATTAATTTTAGCAAGTGTTGTCGGTAAGATTAGTAAAATAGCACTTGATTTTAGTAAATTTGCACACATTTACTCCCACCTGATTGTCAGCAATACCGGGCGTGGTATATTAGTGGCAGAGTGTAATTTAGTGCTAAGGTGCGAAGTTTATCGGGGTTCCGGAGTGTCTTTAAGGAGTTTTCCGTGGCGCAAACAATAAGAGTCGGAGTTCAATCAATCCCTGACGACCAATTTTTTGTGCTGGCCTATACGGCAATTCAGCAAAGAGCCCGCGAACTGGGTATAGAATTAGTACCAGTAGATATTGATAACGTCGAAGTAGAACCGCTCGACTATACCGTGATTGTGGAGGGGCTGCTCTCCCAGGAACTTGACGCGCTTATCCTTTTGGAAATACCAAAGCCGTTGTTCTTGTGTATCCAGGCTGAAGAGATACCAATAATTTTTTTAGCCGAACAACATGCCTGCCGCGAACACAACTGCCCGAACAACCACACCGGGATGGTGGCTCCTTTCGGACTATATAGAATAACTCAAACCCTGGCCGATTTTGTCGCAAAGCAAATCCATAATTCAGGCACGATTGTTGTAATTGGCGGTATGGGTCAAACCGAGATGGGCGAAGATGGCCGTCCCAAATTAGCCTCCATCTTCGATAAATTTGCCGGTAATCAAGCGGTCCAATTACACCATATTCCTACTTCCTGGCGCTACGACCACGCTTATCCAAAAATTCTTAAAGAGCTAAAACAACAAAAAATTATTCCCGATGTAATCTTTGGCTTATCAGATACCCTGGCGCTGGCGGGCAGACAGGCCGTCCAACAACTTGGTCTTTTAAAAGAAAACACCGTAGTGGTTGGCTACAATGGTGACCCCCAGGCCCTGGCGGCTATCACATTGGGGAATATGACCGCAACCATCGAGACATCAGCTTTTGATTTTGGTATTCAAGCGGTAGAGCTGGCCTTGCGGGCAGCGAACGGGCAGGCTCTGCCCGCCCATTTTAGTTTCAAGCCGCGGCTGATTACTTCTGAAAATGTAGCCGAAGCCTCAGCCCAAAAATTGGTTGCTATGGCGGAATTACCCAATCAGCTTGTCGGAGTTGATCGTCTAAGAGAGCATCAGCGTTTAAGCCAGTTAGAAAAAAGTCTGAACATCAACGAACAAATTGGGACTATCCTGGAACCGGCTGAACTCACCCGCCATATCGTAAATCTTATCAGGGACAGTTTTAATTATGACCGGGTGGAACTTTTCCTGCTTTCGGAGCCGGACCGGTTACTGATCCTGGACGCCTCCACGGCGGTGCAGAGCGCCGTCCAGTTTGATTTGAATGAAGGTGCGGCCGGGGTTTTAGGCCAGGTTTTAAATAAAAATGAACTGATTTTTGTACCGGATATGCTTAACAGCCAGCGCTACAGGCCGGAGAGTCGCTTACCCACCCTGCGCACCAGGGTGGCGCTGCCGGTGCGGTTCGGCGGAAAAACCTTTGGAGTACTTGATTTACAACGGGATAGTGTCATGCAGCACAGCCGGGAACAACTCCTTGGCCTGCAACTCCTGGCCGACCAGGTTGCTATCACTATCCGCAACGCTGACTCCTACAGCGAAGCCGTAGCCGCCCGAAAATTAGCCGAAAAGGCCGATAAACTTAAAACCATGTTACTGGCAAACGTCAGCCACGAATTTAGAACACCCCTTAACATCATTATGGGCTATACCAGGGGAATCCTTGATGATTCAGGCGCCCATAACTACAACTTACCCGCCGGTTTGGTCACCGAGCTTAACCACATCCACACCAGCGCCGACCATTTACTCCACCTGATCAATGATTTGCTCGATCTCTCCCAGGCTGAAATAGATGAACTTGAAATTTACCCGGCGATTATTGACCCCCGGCCACTCCTTGAAGAAGTGTTTCTGAGTTTAGCAGACCTGAATAACGAACTACCGCAAAGCTCAAAAGAGTGGCAATTTGAAGTACCTCCCCGCTTACCGCTCATCCAGGCCGACCCGGTGCGGCTGCGCCAAATTTTGATTAATCTTCTTTCAAATGCCAATAAATTTACCCGTGAAGGGGCGATTACCCTTGGGACCGATGTCCAGGCACCCTACCTGCATATCTGGGTGGCGGATACAGGCATCGGTATTCCGGCTGACCAACAAGATCTGATTTTTGAACCCTTTATGGTGGGCCAGCCTTCCAGCCAGTATGCCAGGGAAGGTATCGGCCTGGGCTTAAGCATCACCAGCCACCTGGTAACCTTGCACCGGGGTAGCATAAAGTTTGAAAGCAAGCCCGGCCTGGGTACTACCTTTCATGTTCAACTTCCATTGCCTAATCTGAAAGGCAAGTTAGTTTCTTCAGCCACAGGTAATAAGCAGACTCTGGTCTATATCTCAAACCGGTCAGAATTTCCAGCCGAGATGGAACAGCTTCGCCAGCAAGACAACCTGAACCTATACCAGCTCAGGCCTGCCGAAGTCCGTACCCGGCTGCTAGACCTGAAGCCCACGATCTTAGCCTGGGATAGTACTAACCTTAGTGAAACCGACTGGTTAGCCATGAATTTCTTGCGGACTACCAGGCAACTGGCCGAACTACCGCTCATGCTCTATGGAAATATTTCCAGGGAAGGAACACTCACAAGCCTGAATAATATTTTGCTAAAGCCTTTTAGTGGTCAAACATTAGCTACAATGCTGGAGGCGCTGGGTCCAACTCAATTGCGGGGAGACGTACTAATCATTGATGATGATATAAAGTCCCTTGACTTTTATGTGCAATTGGTAGAATTAGCTATACCGGGTGCCGTTGTGCACCGGGCCGAGAACGGCAGGAAAGCAATTAACATTCTGAAGGAATTGACTCCCAGCCTGGTAATAGTGGACCTGATGATGCCTGAAGTTGATGGATACCAGGTAATTGAGTGGCTGCGTCAGAACCCGTCTACCCGCAATGTGCCGGTGCTGGTTGTAACCGGAAATTTACTTTCGACAAAAAATATTGAGCGACTTGATTACCCCAGGGTGTTATTTCATAGCAAAGATATTTTAGAGACAGGTGAGACAACTACTATTCTACAAAAATTTGGGGATGGAGAGGGCTTTTTATCTCAAACTAACAGCCTTTTAGTAAAACGGGCTATCGCTTATATCCATGAGAACTATAACCAGCCTCTTTCTTTTGCAGAAATCACCCAGGAGTTGGGGATAAGCAAAAACCAACTTGGTAAAATATTCCACGAAGAACTTGGTATCGGACTGTGGGACTATCTTACCCGTTATCGAATCAAAGAAGCCAAAATCTTACTAGAATCAACAGATTTAACCATCGCAGCAATAGCTTCCAGGGTTGGTTTTGATGATCAATCTTATTTTGGTAAGGTTTTTAGAACAATCATAGGTCAGACTCCCAAGCAATATCGTTCAAATATAAGTCGCCAGGGTAGAGAACTTCACATTAGTAAAAATTAGGCAGTGATGTTTCACCACTTTCAAGGAGTAGACAAAGCTGAGAAAAAAGATTGTATATTTATCGGGAAAGGAAAAATATGGGCAGCAAATATCCACAGAAAATATACAAGGCTGAATTCAAATGAGAAACTGTTAGGCTCCTCGAAACCAGTGGCAAAAGCGGGGCTGTAATTACCCAGGAGTTAGCCATCTCGGATAGTAGCCCCAGAATTCACGCAGCTTTACGCGCTAAAGGTGTAAGCTGCTCTCGTCACCGGGTAGTCGGGCTGATGCGTGATGCGCAAGAAAGAGTTGGTGTCGTGCTGGCGGCGCAAGCTCACCTGGTTATTACTCCTGTTTTCTACTTTGGTCGGTGAGAAACAGACTTACTTTACCATTTTGTGATGACCTTTTCCTCTTTTACCTAAATTTTGTCCGGCACCAAAAAGACTCTTCAAAAATTTGTAAATTAAAACTCCCAGTGAATACTATAGGCATTTACTGGGAGTTCTGTTTCGTATTTTACCCTATCAGCGAACTCTTTAATCTTTCATAACTCTAGCTTTTTCAAATGAAGCTTAACTTCAGTCCGAATAAGAAAGAGATAACGAGAAAAGAAAAGAGAAAGAAAGTCCCTTATTGGGTTAAGCTTTGCACCAGCAGCGGCACATACGGTGTGCCGAGGCCTGTGACATCATCCCAACCGGCGGTAGTGCGCAAAGAACTATCCGCCCCTTCGACAACCTGGCCGCTGGTCCCAACCGGCACCGAATTGATAGTGCGGAGAGTTGTTTTGGGATTGGTAGCTGTGCCTGTATTGCGCAAAAGAGCGGTTGGGCTGGTTGGCGGCATCACATCAACAATAGCGCCGTTTCCCGAACCAAGCTTGTAAAGGGCCGGATTTACAAACCCGACCCGGCCATGATTGGCCTGGACCGCCAGGGCCAGCACACCAGCAAATAACGGTGAAGATAGGCTGGTTCCACCGATCCGGCGCTCACAATACTCGGTCTGGTTTGTCAATTTGGTACAACCTGCGTCAATAGAAGTATCTCCGCTAATTGCATAAGTTTCACCGTAAACCACTCCCGTATTGGGGTCACCGACCATCGAAACATCCGGGACTACCCGGTGAGGAGAACTAAAGGTGACAGTTTGCCCGCTGGCAGTAGTGGTAGAAGTAGCCAGGGTTGTGGGTACCACCCCCTTTTGATAATCCGGTTGTGCAAAAGTGAGACTTATACCACCACCGCTACCATAGAGAAAGCCTGGAGGCCAGGGCGACCAGCCGCTACCGTTCACCGCAAAGTGAGTGGTTGAGTAAGTTCCTGGGAAATTAAGCGGATAATCGTTTGGCGAAATAGTCGCCCCCTGCAAACCACTAAAGTAAGTTCCCCAACCCCATTCGCTCTTGGCACCGGTGGCATCTTTTAAGGCGAGACTGGTCCCGCCAACCGCGGTCACCCACGGGCTGGTAGCCGGCCAGCTACCCATAGCTAGACCCCTGGATGCGGCCACATCACCATCATCTCCAGAAGAAAAGAGTACGCTGATACCCTGGGCGGCGGCTTGCATGAAAGCTTTTTCGTCTGCCTGGATATGTCCATAATTCTTGGTGTACTCTCCGGTAATACCCCAGCTATTGGTAATAATATCGACCATATTGTTGTCAATGAGATGAATAAGAGCGTGGTCGAGGGGTTGGTTTGAGTTCTGCCCACCGGCGTAAACAATCGTAGCGCCAGGCGCCATCGCATGGACCCAGTCCACGTCAAGTGACTCTTCGCCGTACCAACCTTGTGGGTCATAACGATTTTCCGGGAAATTGTAGGTTCCCGGCACAACCACCTGCTGGAAATTGCTGCTATCTAACAGGGGCAGACCATAATGGGCTGAAAAGAGATTAACATCCTGGACAATAGTCGGCGAAGCAAAAGCATCGGTAATGCCTACCCGCACGCCGCTACCGGTAAGGTTTGTTTTATCCACACCATAAGCCGCCCGGATTTGGGGTGGAGTATAACCGCAAACTAACCAGGGAAGATTTGAACCATACTGGTAAGCAGACGGTGAAACTGTCGCATCATGGTCGCTCCAGTAGGTTGAGCAAGGACCAGGAGTAGCATAACCTTCACCCGGCGGGGCATTATCCCCGGTACGGATATAAGGAGTAATCAATTGCTCACTTTCATCAAGGCCACCGATAAAATAAACCAACGGGGCCAGCGAAGCCGGAATAGTGGGAGCCTGGGCGTTGGCCCGTAAATTCTTCCCATTATAAGTGTACTGGTTCTCGGTAACTCCAAAAGCTTTTTCGATTTGAGCAACCGTACCGCTGGCATCCACATACATGCTGTTGGCAGGGTTGTATTCAACCTTGAGACTATTGGCGCTCAAGAAATCGGTTACTGCTTTCAAATTGGCCTGAGTTGGTGAATACAGGGCGTGGAACTGGTCGGGTGTAATGAAGTGCCGGTACTCTTTGGTGCCGGGTGTATAGAGGTTGTGGATAAAGGTCTGCAGGGCACTTTCATTGTTCAGGTTCAAATAAAGACTGAAAGTGACCCGTCCATTAGGGTCGGAATGCCCGGTAAAGGTAGCTTGAGATAACCAGGGCGCTACATTGCCATTCAAGGTAACTTTCCCGTTTCCGTTATTTGCCGCAGTTGCCACAGGTGTTACGCCTGCGTCAAACAGGGCCAAAATAAGCACCAGGAATAGAGAAACCGCTGCCAGGACTCTAAATTTCATACGTCCTCCTGCTAGAAATTATTCAGTTGTTGAAATGGAAAGAATTGTGCCAGTTTCCTGGCCAAATAGCGATAAAGTGTTTGACCCTTTTTAACTTACAAACAAATCATCGCACCCTTAACAAGTTACAAGCGTGAATTAAGAATAGCATAGTGATTTTAAAGGTGCAATACTTTTCGCTATACTAAATTAGGCCGAGTTCAATTTAAGACAAACCGGTTTACCCCAATATCTGCCTTGTGGGTTATTATTAAATAAGGGAAAGAACTCAAGCGGGAGGGGGCAGCAATGAACAGGCGAAAATTAGCTTACCGCTTCGGCTTTGGTGCCGTCGCCCTGTTAATATTTGGCTACCCAATTACATTGGTCACTTTGTGATTACCTATCCCTGGGTAGGCTAAAGCAGAATACGCCAGTATCCTGGACCACCTGGGCTTTGAACTGAGACGAATAATGCTTTCTACTTACACTCATTATTTATTCAATCCACCTTAACCAAGCTTCGTTTTGTGTCGTAATTCTGGGGACCATTATAGTTTTGTAAAATCTTTCGCCGAAGGCGGATAGTAATAGCTTATATCAGGAGAATAAGGTGAACTGCCCCAGGTCTCAATTCAACAAAACCGCCATGAGAACGCCAGGCGGTTTATTGAGGGGTATGAAGAGCAGCATCATTACTTCAGATTGCGCGAATACCGTAATGAAAAGATAACCCTCAAAAGGAAGCGAACCCTCCACAAGCTGCGATTTGAGGAAATTAAAAAGGAGTTTTTAGCTACATAGCCCTCTGAAATTTAAAAAGGATTTTCTTTACCACCTCCAGGTTTTCATCACTTTGAGGTTCTGGTTTAGACACTACCCATTTACGGGCTGTCTATCCCTGTTTCTCCCTCTGCGGTAGATGGTATACCCAGCCAGGAAAATAATCAGCCAGCAACCACCTGAAAGGTATCCGCCCAATACGTCGGTCGGATAATGCACTCCCAGGTAAATCCGGCTAAACCCTATCAGTAAAATCATTAGTACTGCCGCGACCATAGCCAACCATTTTAACCACGGTACTTTTATAAAGTGAAAACTTAACCAGATTAAAACCCCGTAAAAGCAGATTGAACCGGTGGCATGCCCGCTTGGGAAGCTATAACTGGATAAATGTTGTCCGCCCGGCAACAGTTCAGGCCGTGCCCGGCGGAATATAAATTTCAAAATTTCATTTAAAATAGCGTTGCCGCCCACCAAAATAACAACCAGCCAGGCCAGGTTATAATTTTTGCGCCAGACCAACCATCCAAACGTAAGAGCAGTCAGAATGGCAGTTCCCAGGGGGCTGCCGACATCGGTAATTATGGTTAGAAAGGCACTCAACGGTGGGCTTGCCAGGCTGTAAGCCCAAAGAGCAATATTGTGATCAAGGTTAGTTAACTCTTTATCAAAGACGGCATCGGCCAGAAAACCGAATAAGAAGATTAACAAAATTGCGCAAACAACCGCAAAAATGGCTATAAACCACGAGTTTTTTACAACATCTACAAAAGAATTAGACAGTTCTTTCCGGTCGGGCGACCGGTCTTTATTTTCCGATAAATGATGTGAGTCCATTGCCATAATATTTTACACCTCACTGTTTTGATTCTTTATTGATATAGACAGGCTACACTTACAACTGTGACCCTTTAACAAAAGCTTGAAAGTTTGAGTGAAAATTTCCAATTACCTTCTTACAGATGAAACTTAGTCCGGTTGGCCGGAAAAAGGGGGTAGTAGACCCAGCCCTTACCGGGGCCGTAACTTAAAAAGTTGTGGTTAATGTTCAAAGGTAAGGGTTTCAAATTCTTCTAACAGCCAGGAATCGGGCATTCTTCCGACCTGGTATGGGAAGAGGGACGAGTAAAAAGGTTCTTTTTTCTCCTTTAGAATAGCCTCGTTTCGGTCAGCCTGTTCTTTCCATACTTTACCGACCAGTTCTTCAACCGTACAAGCCCGGACTGCCGCAGGGGTCATTTTCAGGTGTTCCGCCCACAAATTTACCCTGAGACTTTTAGTAAGTTCGGGATCATGTACCAGGACATTGATTTCACTGTCCGTTACCAGGCCCCGGTTGTTTAGATTGGCCGAGCCAACCGAAAACCACTCGTCATCTACGATGGTTGTTTTTGAATGGACATAAATACCCCGGTAAGTAAAAGGATGGATACCCATTCCCGGCCCTGAGGTATAGAGGGTGTAAAAAGAAACGATGCCCCGCCCTTTATCAAGGTTACGAAGTTCGTTTACATGCCGGTCGTTATCGTATTTACCGTCATCAGCATGGGCTGGTAGCACAATGACAATACGAAGGGGAGCGGAACGCGGTTTTTGGATAGCCTTTTTAAGAGCTTTCAGGATATGGGGTGACCAGAGATACTGGTTTTCAAGGTAAATAAAATGTTTGGCCCCGGCAATCAGGTTTAGATAGCTGTGGTGGATGCCAAATTCACCTTTCTCGGCAAACTTGTAAACCCGGCGGGGAATGGTCCTGATTACCTGGGCAGGCAGATGCCAATCCGGGTCATTTGGGGGTTCACGGTGCGGCAATGGTTTAAGAGGTCCTGGGGCAACCGCCTCCCAGCGCTGTCGAAAGTTTTTTTCAACATCGGCTACGATTTCGCCTTCAAGTTTTAATTGGACATCGTGCCAGTTTAGCCCGGATCTTAAAGGGTGGTCATTACTATCAAAGCGGTCCCCGGCAAAACTGGTCAGGTCCATCCCACCGACAAAGGCTACCCGTCCATCTATAACAACCGCTTTCTGGTGATGGCAGTGGGTAATATGCTGGCTATCGTCCAGGATGATTTTAAAATCACCCGTTATCGCGGCTTCCAATTCTTTCTTTACCTGGGCAGTCTCTTTGCGGTTGGGTTTGAAAATAAAGTTGGCCCCATTCCATAAAAGGATTCGAACAGCTGCTTTTTTTGAAACTGTGTCGAGCAGGTCGGTAATTCTTTCGTGCCTGAGTTGGTCGCTACTGTCGCGGCCAACCGGTATATAAGGAGTTAAAACCCATCCGGCAATATAGACGTAATTTTCTGCGCCATCCAAAGCTTTTTTTAATTCGGTAAAATAATTCTCCCCATCGATAAGAGGAGTTACCCGATTCTTCAGGCGGGGCGGGGTCCCACCCGGATACCACTGCTGGTCCTGGCCCCACCATTTACCGGCCCGGTTACTTCTTTCGGTTTTAGCGGACAATTTGCCCCGGTTCAGGGTGAACCTGTAGCGTTTGAAACCTTCGAAAAACTTGTAGAGCCTCCGCAGAGCCCACTCTCCAAACTCAAAACCAATAAAGGCCATTTCTTTACTTCTTTCTTTTTTCAAACTGGAGCGGTGTAATAGCAATTCCGCAACTTAGCCAAAAACTGAAATAGGTTACTTACCTGGGGTCGAAGGGACTTTGATTGAAATAATTTCAGCCACCAATCTGCTTTTTTCGCCAGTCTTTTGCCCCTTAACCTTGATATAGTCGCCTTCTTTTAAAGCGGCAAATACCTCGTTCATCCCTTTACGTTTCTCCCCGCCATTCTTTAGAATGGTTTTTTCGGTGACAATTATGGTAAATAATTGTTTTTTCTTCTTAAAACGCAACCCTACCAGTTGATCAATTCCGGCTTCCAGGATACGAATTGTTACTTTCCTGGTCTTTTTGGCCTTTGGGTTTCCAGTTTCAGTCTGGACCCGTTTTGTGGTCTCGAAGCTGTCTCCGGTCACCTGGAGTTTTTGTATCCGTGCGGAAACTTGAGGAAGTTCTTCTTCCTTAAGAAAAAGTTCATCGTCATAGGCGGAAGGCACCAGCATATTTACTCCCTTGGGAATGACGGATACCAGGTATTCTTTTCCATAAGAAGAAAGTTTTTCGTCTGAATCGGCCTTTCCACCATCCAATTGAATCTTCAAGGGAATCTCGCTTAGAAGTCTTATTTTGGCTGCTCGAAAGGTTTGAGCGTCCTCTAGGTCAGGATGTTTTTTTACCAGAAGGTCGAAAATCTGGCGGGAAACACCCAGAGGGTTGGTTTCAGGCAGGATACAAATGTCGAGCAGGCCGTCATTTATATAAGCCTGGGGTGTAAAGCTAGTGAACCCGCCATACTGACGAGTATTACCAATTACAACCTGTCCAGTTCGTCCCTGCCAGGAAATACCATCCATCTCTATTTGAAGAAAGACCGGTTTTAACGAGACCAGAGACTTTACACCTGCGAGTCCTACTTCAAGTTTTCCAATCCTGTTTTTTAAAGGCTTGGAAACATTGGAAATAACTGTTCCATCAAAACCAAACCCGGCCATTAGCAAAAAATACTGCCCTTTTTTATTGTCCGAACTTAGATGGCCGACATCAACACGGCGGTGCACTCCTCCCACCAGTTGCAAAGCCGCTGCTGCCAGGTCAGATGAAATCCCTATCTCTTTACACCAGAGATTGACCGTTCCTCCAGGTAAAGACCCAACAGCAACGTCAGTCCCGACCAGGCCATTTATGATTTCGTTTAAGGTGCCATCGCCACCGCAATTAACAACTATCTCAAAACCTTCTTTGGCGGCCTCTCGTGCCAGTTCGGTAGCCATACCACCTTTCAGTTTATGGCGGACCTCCACCTCCCAACCGTGAGCTTTCAGGACAGGGATAACCGGGGATAAATCAATCCCACCCCGGCCTGAACGTGGATTCGTTATCAAACAAGCATGTACACTCATCGGAAAGGTACCTTCTCCTTGTTACTTTATTACTCCAGGCTGCCTGCGTATAAAAATGAAAGTCTAAAAAGTGCCTGGTTACGGCTGCTGCACAATTCCCCAAATGTCAGATTAACCCTTTTTCGGAAACATTTAAGGCCAAAATCTCACAAATAGAAATTAGGCCAAAAATGCAAAAAGTAGATTTATTCCGCTCAACTGATTGAATTCTTCCTGCCTGTAAATTAAGGAGAATACTAAGCTAAGCCTTTAAGTTTTGGTTGAAGAAAGGTAGTTAAAGTGTCCTATAAATTACGTGGAATACCCATGGGAACCCAGGCCGGTTATAGTATTTACCAGCTATAACTCTTTTTTGATTTCCGTAATTGAGGCACCACTTAAATTGGCATTATTACCTCTTGAAAGTTTTCCGGAGGGATACCTGAGCCCTGGTTGGGGTACTTCTCTACCTTTACTGACCTTGTAATTTCTTACCATCGGTTGGTTTATGATTTCTGGCAATCCATTTTCCAACCAATAACCCTTTAGAAAATACAAAGTTTAATAAAGCAGCGAGGCAAAAAATATACCCTCATTTAAGGATTATATTAAATATAGGTCTTTAGCTGGAACTATCCTTAACAATTAGGTCTTCTGACCTATTTGAGAAAAATAGAACATAAACAGGAATCCGACACATTTTTGCAATGAGAGGATAAGCCGGGACTGAAATCATTGAAATCCAGGGAATAATGAACAATAGTCCGGCCCAGCACTTTATTTATGGCTTTGGGATAGAACACCTCTTTATCCGTTGTTACCTTTTCTGGCTTGTGTCCTATGGTTTCTACTGCTTTTTTGAAGTAAGACTCAGCCGTTTGGAGGTCTCGTACTTTCGAGAAAGAGGATGCTGCCAGGCGGCCCCGGTTGTCGATGGCCCGATAATAGTAATGGAGTTCCTTAATAGCATAAAGAGAGGGGGTTGCAAGTAATTCTTAAACTACCGAGAAAGGGGTGATTTAGGGCTCTATCAAGACGGAAAACTAACCTTTTATTTACCGCGAATCCGGAAATGACAGAACCACATTTAGGGCATTGAGCTGATAGTCCAATGGGCTGGGCAAACACCACCATTTTATCTTCTAGGGTAAAAATATGGTGATGAAAAAGCCTGGTAATTCAAAAGGAATTTCTAACAAATATTTTTCTTCCTAAATTTAGTGCAAGTTTAAAATGTTCTACAAATGTATTTACGTTTGTGAGTGACAGTTTGCACTAAATTTAGGAAGAACCCATGCCTGTCCAAAAAAGCTCTGACCCGACATGTAACCTCCCAATCCAATAAAGAATGAGAGTATTTACTTAAATGTCAAGAAAAATGGCTCAGTTCATCAAAAGTGACGCTCAACCGTATTGCCGGAGTCAGTGGTGCATTGCGGCCATTAATTGACAACAAAAAGCTTTATTTAGTTTTTGAAAAAATATGGCCTTAGAATAGGCTAAACTTCCCAAGCGACTAAAATTGTTTGAAAATTGCGCGGACCTCAAAATCAAGAATGAGTTTCCCGGCGCAGAGTTAAGAAAAGCGTCAGGATGATTCCCGCTACGAGCAGATACAACCCTATCCCACTTATAGCGCTTAAAGCGGAAAGGTTTTGGAGTAGAGCCACGATTAGTAAGGAAACGGCTACCCCGCCTAGGATGAGCCAATCACCAACAAAGAAATTAAAAACAGCTTTCAAAAACTTGATAACACCTCGCATATTTAGTTAAGTTCCTCCTGACTTAAAGGTAAAATCGGGTCATTAACCAGGGCGGCTTCATTTTGTAAGGACGCGCTGGTTTTGGCGCGGGTCGGGGACGGGATCGTACCCAGGTAGCGGACGAGGCCAAAGCTTGTCAGCAGGTAGACCCCGATTAAACCGAGTAGGGCCAGGTCAGCCCCGGGCCAATCAATGCCCAGCCCTTCCCCGCCCCAGAAGGTGCCAAAGCTGACCAGCATAATGCCTACCCCAAATTTGAGGGTATTTTCCGGCAGCCTTGTTAAAGGGCCGCGTACCAGAAAACCCACCACAAGAACCACGATTCCGGCCAGCACTGCACCTAAAGCCGAATAAAGCAGGGCTGAAGATTTCTCCTGGTCGGTCTGAGCGGCTGTGGTGCCAAAGGTTATCACGATAAAAGCAACTTCTAATCCTTCCAGTAGAACACTTTTGTAGGCGGTAGCAAAGCCAAAAGCATCGATTCTATTTGGTAAAGTTATACCCCTGTCACGCATCGCGCGCATTTCTTCTTCATATAAAGCTTCTTCATCGTGTAAAGCTTTATGACCGCTGTAACGAAGAATCGCTTTTTTTAACCATTTGAGCCCAAAAAGGACCAGTATGACTCCTACCACCAGCCGCAAAATCTCAATTGGAATGTAAACTACCAGGGCAGTTCCGAAGACGCCGATTAACCCAATCAACGTTATAACAGCCACCCCGGTACCCGCCAGGGCGGACTTCCAGTTAACCGTTACCCCGACTACCAGTACGATTGTCAGTGCTTCCACAAATTCGACGAGTGACGCCAGAAAAGCGGAAATTGCAGACGACCAGATCATTGAGAAAACTCCTTTGCCAGTTTCCTATTCGCATAAAACTTCATAGCTATAACGGTTATTGTCAACTTAAATTTTTGAAAAGACAATTTGAAGGATGAACTTGATCAAAGTAATTCAGACAAGAATTTAGGTTGACGGTTGTGTATCGAGGCGGCTGTAGTAAGCCTGGTTACTTCATTCCAGCTCGTAAATTGCTCCTGAATTTTGACACTATAATCCGCGGTACTAATCTTATGTCGCTCCAGCATCATTTCAACCACTCTGAGGCTGAGAGCAAAATTGATGTAGAGCCAAAAAGCTTCTTCAATTATGGCTGTAAGGTAGCAACGTCCTTTGTAAGAAGGGTTTGTCTTTATTTTCTGGGATTTGGTTTTCAGTTGAAAAGCAGCTCTCATAATTAATGATGCTTAGTAGAAGTTGGAAGCAGTATCTCACTTTATGATTGCTTTGGCTTTGTTAAATTGACAATACCGGACGCAATAATAACCTTTAATTTACCACGAATCCGGAACTGACAGAACCTCTACTGGCAGGTTAGCCGGAACAATCCGGCAGGTTTCAGGCGGCAATCCCAGCCAGCATTGCTGTTCTGAAGTGGTTGGAATGGAAGAGTAGGCAAGAAGGGTTGGTGAAGGTCCATCTACCAATTTCAGAAGTGTACGCCAGCGGCCAGCCACAAAAGAGCTTTCAACAACCCTGGCTTCCAGAGTGTTTGGATGACCAGGGTCTAGTTTAGCAGAAAAGAATTGCAAATCATCCGGTCTGATAAGTAACAGGCACTCCTCAGCACTGTTAACTCTACCAGATTCTGAAGTCCTAATACTTTCCTGATTAGCCACTCTCAATCGCACCTCGTTATAACCTTTAAGGTAAAAAGTATAACCTTCTACGCCTGAGATCAGGTTCCCTGGCAGGAGGTTTGCCGAACCCATAAATTTAGCTACAAAAGGGTTAACAGGATTGAAGTACAAATCAGTTGGAGAACCGATCTGGTGACACTCCCCCTCTTTAAGCACCATAATTCGGTCACTCATGGCCATGGCTTCGTTCTGGTCGTGGGTTACATTAATGGTAGTTACGTTTAGCTGGCGCAGTAAATTTACTATCTCACTACGCATGCTTTCTCGTAAAGCCGTATCCAGATTAGAAAGCGGTTCATCTAGCAGGAGAATACGAGGATTGGTTGCAAGAGCTCTTGCCATCGCCACTCGCTGTTGCTGACCACCACTTAGTTGGTAAGGAAACCTATGTCCCAGCCCGCCGAGATTAACCAGCTCCAGTAATTCGTTTACCCTTTTTTTAATCTGTATCCGAGGATAGCGTTGCAGATGCATCCCAAAAGCAATATTCTGGGCTACGGTTAAATGCGGCCAGAGAGCATAATCTTGAAAGACCATCCCCATCTGCCGCTCCTCAATCGGCATCTCTTTTTTACCGTCATAAAGTACCTGGTCTTCTACCTGAATCCACCCGTTATCCGGAGAAACAAGACCCACCAACATTCTCAATAAAGTTGTTTTTCCGCACCCGGAAGGACCTAAGAGTGATAGTATCTCCCCTCTTTCCAGCTCCAGATTTATATGGGAAACGACTCGCTTGCCTCCATAACTTTTACTCAAGTTCTTTACTTGCAAGTACATATGCACTCTTTTCTTCCTTTAACCGCCAGGTCACAAGACCGTTGATCAGGCTCGGTAATACTTTCAGTAAAACCAGCAGAATAGTTACAATAAAAACGCATAAAAGAGACAAGGCCATTCCCGGTCCGACCTGGAACGTGTTGAACAGAGCAATTACCTCGACTGGTAGGGTTGGTTGTCCAGGAGGATAGAGTAGCTGGGAAGCTGCCAGTTCAAACATTGTACTGGTAAACATTAGCAGCCAGGTCGAAGCCAAATTTCCCCTCATAATGGGTGCTACCACCGAGCGCAGTAAATTGAAAATACCTGCCCCCTGTACTCTGGCTGAGTCCAGTATGTTTTGTCCGACCTGCTCTAGAGCGCCAGCGCTCAATTGAGTAGTTCGGGGAAGGTGACCACCGACATAAGCCGCAAGTAAAATCCAGAGCGTTCCATAAATCCTGAAACCCTTCCCACCAATGCCTATATATTTGAGATATGGAGCGTTCCAGGCAAAAATATAACCTACCGCCAGGATGAGACCAGGAACCCCCAGAGTAATTAGGGTGAAAAAGCCCAGGAACCGATGACCAGTCAGGTTGGTGCGGTTGACAACAAAGGCTACGATAAAACCTATCAGTGTGGCAATGGTAGCCGCTGCCAGAGCCAGCCAGAAAGTTCTCACCAGAGATGCGAAACTGTCGGAGCCGATAGTAAGAGCTTTAGTGTAATTATCAAGGGTCCAGTTGTCGGCGGTGAAACCCAGGTTATAGGCATGTAGGAGGGACATCAGGACCGAGGTTACAAATGGAATAACAAAACCGAGAAAGATGATCACAAGGGTGAAGATAACCGCCGCAATCTTCCAGACTCCCAGTTGGATTGGCCGGGCCGGGCGAGTGCGCCCGCTGATTACCTGAAAAGAACGACTCCTCATTATGCGGGCTTGAATGAGCATCGCAGCTACAATCGCAAAAAATAGTAGAAACGAGAAGGCTGCCGCCAGCGGGAAATTAACCGGGAAAGTATCCACATTCGCATATATCTGGTAAGGTATCAGGGGTACATTGGCATTATGCGCGATAGTTGCCGAAACTCCGAAATCCGAGATGGCATCGGCAAAAACCAGGAAGGTTCCGGCCAGAATTGGCGGCAGCAAAAGCGGCAGATTTATCCGCCACCAGGCGAACCATAACCTGGCTCCAGCTACCCTGGCAGCATCCTCGAATTCCGAACCCAGCCAACGTAGTGCGGGTACCACCGAGATATAGACCAACGGAAAATTTTTCAAACTTAAAATGAGAATCACTCCCAGGGGTGAGAAAAATGCATTAATGAAGCCATCTGGTAAGTTCACATAATGATCGAGGGTGCCTCCCCGGAGAAAGACCACCGACCAGGCTTCCCCCAGCATAAAAGAAGGAGTGAAGAAGATTATCCAGACACAAATGTCTACCACTTTCTTGGCCGGTAGATCTGTTCTGGTCATCAGAATTGCCAGAAGGGTGCCAATTAACCCGGCGATAATCGAGGTTACAAGTCCCAACCAGAAGGAATTGAACAAAGCCAGATAGTTATGAGGATTGGAAAAAACGCTGGCAAGAGGACTCAAGTCCAGGGCCAGGCTGGGAGTAGGCGCATAAAGTTCAGGGAAAACACTTTGTAGAATTATGGCCGCCAGGGGATAAAGCATAAAAAGAACCAGCAACAAAACAGGTACCCCTATCACAAATAGGGTAATCAGACGCCGAGTTATTGTGCGGGTAAAATCAGAGCTGGTTTTTGATTTTAGTAACGGGGAAGGAGAGCCTCCTTCCCCGTTAACCTGGCTGGTATTACCTGTAGTGTTAAATATAACCTTTACTGAACGACGTTGTCGTGGAACCATTTTTTGATATTGCTCTCTTCCGAAGCATATTTTTGGGTGTCAAGTGAAATGAACTTGGTGCCGTCCGCCGGGGTAGCGCGTTTTACCATGGACTCCACTCCATTGATAAGTGGAATATAGTAGGTGTCACCATCACTGGGATCATGGTTGGTCGTTACCTTTTGACCGGCTGAGCTTAGCACCCAGTTCACAAACTGCTCGGCGCAACCCTGGTGCTGACCTTTGGCAGCAATACCAATTACACTCGGCATTGCCACTACCCCTGAACTGGGATAGATAATGCCCAGGTTTTTCTGCCCGGCGTGAACAGCCGCGTAATATACGGTATCCTGAACGATACCGAACTCTCGCGCTCCGGTTTCAATGCTATTGAGAGTAGGTTTATTGGTCTGAAAAATCTGGTCGCTATTAGCCTTCAACTGGCTGAAAAACTTCTGGGCACCGTCCTGATTCATAAGCTGGTAAATCCCGGCAATGAAAGGATACGCCGGACCCGAGAAAGCCGGATCATTTTCGGCCACCAGATTCTTATACTCCGGTTTAGTCAAGTCACTCCAGTCTTTAGGTAATCCGGTACCGGGTACTTTGCTGGTATTGTAAATAATCGCTCCGGCGGCAGTAACCCCGGTCGGATAGTAAGAATGGTCGGAGGGTAGCACGCTTTTACCGGTGGCCGTGTAGTTATCAATAGCGGTCGAGTCCCATTTGAGCAAGTAGCCCTGCTGGTCCAAAGAAGCCATTGTAACGTCACCATCAAACCAGATCACATCCCACTGAGGATTGTTAGACTCAGCGGCTACCTTGGCGAGAAGCGGGCCAGTGCTATCATCTACTAACTTTACGGGAATGCCGGTCTGTTCCTGGAAAGCTTTGGCAGCGTCAGAGTCATACCCCATCGCAGCGTAAAGCACCAGGCCGGTACTCTTGTCACAGGTCATATTACTGGCAGTAACTGAATTACTGCTGCTGGCTCCGGTTGCCGCACTGACGGTATTAGCACTAGCGACAGTGGTGGCACTAGCGGCGGTGGTGGCACTAGCGGCGGTGGTGGCACTAGCGGCAGTGGTGGTGACTCCGGCGGGGCTGGAGGTTGCGGTGTTATCACCACAAGCTGCCAGCAGCAAAGTCATTCCTGCTGTAAAAACTAAAAAGGTTAAAATACGAGTCTTATGCATGCCAGGTCTGGAAGTATCTAAACCCCTCACTGATAATCTCCTTCTTATGGATTTGTGCATATTACTTGAAGCCTACAAGCCTTTGAAACTAGTTGAAATTGCTTCTCTTTGCATGGCCCGGTTCTTGTTTACTGCTTAAAACTTTTAGGCCAGAATTAGGGTTATTTTTAATGCTTACGTGCAGCAGATATGGACATTGGAAGAATATGTTCGAACATATATTAGGATATGGCACAGTTATTAATGAACTATGTTCCTTTAATTAAAACCTTGCTAAATAAAAAAATGATTTTTACAGATGTTAATAACAACCCTGGTTATGTCGTGGATTATGGAAAGATAATTAGGATGTAATTCCGATTGTTGTGTAACGGAAAATGAGCTGAAAAAACCATAATAAAGTGTGGGGATTGTAGACATCGTTTAGTAAACGTGAGGATAATGAGTAAATTCAATCAGAAGAGAAAACCCGATTACAATGGATTAAACTATATGAAGAAACCCTGGATGCTGAGCTAGTTTGTTTTAGATGCGGTGAATCCGGAACTGAAATAAACAGGTCAATACCAGCTCCAATTTTAGTAAACCTTAAAGTTTATACCGAAGATATAGAGAATGAAACCTGAAAAGTTTGAAGTTCATTTTTGCGCCTTAATTTTGCCATCATATTACGGTTGATATGTTTTGTTTTTATAAGAAGCAAGTTAGGTAAAATACCTAAAATTCTTCAGATTGCAGGTCATAAATTATAAATAACGATAGTAAGTGTTAACCCTGTTAATGAGTTTTGAGCTAGAAAAGCTACAATCATCAGTTAACATAATTCCTGATACCCCATGATTGATTACTTTTATTGGATATGTGGCCGCTTCTTGCTTTAAATCTCCTGAATTTACTTTTAAGGTCCGGTTGTATTTGTGGCTCTTTAAGCTTCTCTTCGCGATAAGTGTACCTGACCTGACCTGCCTTTATGAAGCTGCAACAACTTTAGCCAAATTCTGAACCGGGAGAGTGAAAAATTGCCGGAGGTGATTTTCACCGGTATTTCCGGTGATAGATAGACAGACATCCTAATGGTAAGAAGATCAATGCTTACCATGAATCCTGGTGAATGCAAAAAGGAGAGGAAAACCCTATGAACACACCTGATCAGCACCATTCCACCACCGATAGCGACACCCCTGCGCTGCCTCCGGTAGTAGACCGGGCCACCTGGCAGGCAGAACGGGATAAACTGCTCGTTCGAGAAAAGGCACACACCCGTGAAGGGGATGCCATCGCGGCTGCACGAAGGCGTCTTCCAATGGTGGAGGTGGACCCCACCATCCAGCTTATTGGTCCTAATGGACCGGTCACCTTGCTTGATGTTTTCGAAGGACGGAAGCTTCTAATCGTCTATTATCATATGTGGCATACCGGCAAACCCGCTGGCTCTCAGTGCCCGGGCTGCACTTTTTCCAACGGCGAGGTGCGTGAGCTGTCTTACCTGCATTCCCGCGACGTTACTTACGCCACGTTCTGCGAAGGCCCCTACGAGGAGAGCAGCCGTTACCGTGACTTCATGGGTTGGGAAGTTCCGTGGTACTCGGCGTCGGAGCAAGACTCCGCCGACGCCCTGACCGCCGGGCGCGGTTTTGGCTGGTTGGGATGCTATCTACGTGAAGGGAACCGAGTGTTCGAGACGTACTGGACCACTGATCGCGGCGATGAGCCGATGACCCCTAGCTACGGACTGTTAGATATGACGGTGTATGGCCGCCAGGAGACCTGGGAAGACTCGCCCGCTGGTTGGCCGCAACGGTGGCGAAACACTGGCGAACAGTGGCGCACGGATGGCCGCCCCACAGCCCAATGGTCTCGGCTGGCAGCAGGACGCTCAGATGACCTCGGCACCAACCCTACTGTCTCAAACGGCAGTCAAGACCAACATTGCCATTGAGAAAATGCGTGTCCCGAAGATTAGGCCGGAAAATCGCCCTGAATGGTGGTCGTGGTGGCTACTTCGTTCATTCGGATGAACGAAGTAGCCACCACGACGGTTCTGGTTTAGACCGGCCACAAGGTCTGTTTTAAGAGGGCAAATTCGTCATAAGTTGTCCACTCTCTTAGAATTTTCCCATTTTTGATGATAAAGTGGGAAATACCCATCAAATTTACCCGTTTGCCCCGCGGTTCACCCAGGTAGCCCGGTCCCTGGTGAGTGCCCTGCATGGTCCAGCGCACCGCCAGGCGGTAACCTTCCGTTTCATCCCCCAGGTAACAGATATGGTCTACCAGGATACGAGCATCGGGAAAAGCCGCAATCAACTGGGTAATATAGGCGCTTAAATCACCTAACCCGTATAGCTCGCGGTTGGTTGGCACCCGGCCCATATAGTTTGGTACGAAATACTCGTTTAATTTGCCGAACATGCGCCAGTTCCAAACCTCCTGAAAAAACCGCCGGATGAAATTTTCAGGGTCGAAAGAGGCCCCTTTTTCGGGAATGGCTTCCGGGGTGGTCTGACCCAGCAGGCGATCTACCTCGCCCGTACCAACCGGGACCGGGCTTTTAATCCCGGCGGCATAATCGCGCTCGACCATTCGGCGGGCCAGTTCGAATTCGTCAAAGCCTAACTGGCGGATCAGGGCCAGTTCATCCCTGGCGATCCATTCTTCAACCACCCGGTTCTCTTTGACATAACAATGTGCGATACCGAAACGGGTCACCCGGCGTCCTGTGGGGGGACCATAGATACTATAGCCGGTATTGTGAGCTACCCACATAATCCGGTGCGAAGAATGAAACCCCTCCCGGTCGTTTCCGCTCCAGATCACATCATCGCCAAAAAGCCGCACATCCGGAAAGGCGGCCATCGTTTTGATTGAATCGGCGATTACTTTATCGCGGCCGTAGGTGATACCATCGGTGGTATGAATTAAAACGTTATGGGCATAGTGCGAATAAATTAACCCGACATTGCGCTCCTCCCAGATTTTATGGGTGCAGCGAATAATGTAATCAACAATATCGACATAATCGGGGTCGAAACCCTGCATGCCCTGGCGTTTTTCGTGGCCGTGGGACATAAACTTATCAATGCCGGTGCCCGGCACATCAAAGATAGTAAGAGCTTTTTGGTTGTTATCACTCTGTTCGTTTTTTGCGGTCATTATAAACATACCTCCAAGTTAATCTTTGATTACCTTCGTTAAGGGTTCCGTACTAGATTGGCCAGTAAATTTGCTTGAGCAGGGCAAATTCGTCACACTGGGTCCATTCTTTCACAAATTTACGGTTTTCTATCAGGTAATGGGTGTGCCCCATCATTTTTACGCGTTTGCCGGTCGGCTCACCGTAAAATCCCGGCCCACCGTGGGTACCTTGCAAATACCAGCGCACCGATACCCGGTAACCGTCCTGTTCATTACCCATCCAAAAAACGTGGTCAACCAGCATGCGGGCATCCGGGAAAGCGGCGATTTTCTGGGTAATATCGGCTTGCAGAGCGCTCCGGCCAATCAGCACCCGGTTGCCGCTGGTCGTGCAGGAATAATTAGGGAGATAATAGTCGCGGATTTTACCGAACATGCGCCAGTTCCAGATTTCGTGGATGGCCCGACGCACGAAGTACTCCACGTCAAACCCTTCCTGGGGCGGGGGCGGCACCTCTTCCGGGGTGGTTTGGCCGAGTAACCGTTCTACTTCGCCGGTTCCTAACGGCATGGGAGCCTTTACTCCCGAAGCGTAATCGCGTTCCGCCACTTTTTTTGCAAGACTGACAGCGTCAAACCCTAACTGCCAGACTACCGCCAGTTCGTCCCGCGTAATCCATTCCTCGTAGATAAAATTATCCTTAATGACACAGTGGGCCACGCTGCGCCTGAGAACCCGTTTGCCGGTAGGAGCGCCGTAATTGCTGTACCCGGTATTGGTTCCCATCCAGACCCCCCGGTGCGAGGTATGGAACCCGGTGGTGTCGTTACCGCTCCAGATTATTTCTTCGGGTATGATGCGAACATCCGGAAAGGCTGCAATAGATTTTATAGTGTCCTGGATTACCTTATCCCGCCCGTAAGAATTGCCCTCGGTCGTATAGATAGAAATATTGTGGGCATAATGGCGGTAGAGCAGCCCCACATTTTTTTCCTCCCAGATGCGGTGGGTTACCCGTACAATGTAATCTACGATGTCGGCATAATCAGCGTCAAACCCCCGCATGCTCTGGCGGCGAGGGGTGTTTTGCAGGGACGCAAATTTACTATAATCGGTGCGAGTGATATCCATTACCTGCAAAACAGGGGTTGGCTGGTCAACAGTTGCGGCAGGTGCTGCCGCCGGATTTTCAATTTCCGGTTCGGTGTTGAGGCCGGTTGGTTCGGTTGGTCGGGTTAATTCTTTTTTAGAAGGCATATTTTCTCCAATCCCGGTTACAGGATACCTCCAAGAAGGCTGTTACCAATTTGAGATGAGCATCAAACGGTGACAGGTTCTAAAAATACCGGTTAGGCCGGTCCATAAATTTGCTTGAGCAGGGAAAACTCGTCGAAAACGTACCACTCCCGGACGAATTTTTCATTTTGTATTTCATAATGGGTTGTGCCCATAATTTGAACTGGTTTACCGGTAGGCTCACCGTAAAGGCCCGGTCCCTGGTGAGTGCCCTGAAAATACCAGCGGACTGCCACCCGGTAAACGCCTGGTTCGTCACTGTTTACGAGGACTTGATCCGGGAGCATCCGGCCATCCGGAAAGGCTGCCAGCATCTGGGTAACAAAAACCTCTAAATCTCCCCAGCCGTAGAGGATCCGGTTGCTCGAATTGTAGCTCTGGAAATTGGGGAGATAATAGTCGCGGATTTTACCGAACATGCGCCAGTTCCAGATTTCGTGGATGGCCCGACGCACGAAGTACTCCACGTCAAACCCTTCCTGGGGCGGGGGCGGCACCTGTTCCGGGGTGGTTTGGCCAAGTAATCGTTCTACTTCACCCGTGCCAAGAAGGATAGGTGGGCGGAAACCGTCTTCGACTTCCCGGGCGGCGACCCGCCGGGCCAGGTCAAAGGCATCTAACCCCATTTGCCAGACCATCGCCAGTTCATCGCGAGATGTCCATTCTTCGGTTATCCGGTTTTCTTTAACGATACAATGGGCAATCTCCCGGTAAACCACCCGCCGCCCGGTCGGCGCGCCATAGCGACTGTACCCGGTATTGCGAGCAACCCAGGTGGCCCGGTGGGAAGTATGGAAACCGGTCTTATCGTCGCCGCTCCAGATAACGTCCTCGGCATAAATGCGTAAATCCGGGAAAGCGGCCTGCATTTTGATGGTTTCGGTGATGATCTTATCTCGCCCTACGATTTCGCTATCGGGGGTATGTACCACCACGTTGCTGGCATAGTGGCTGTAGAGAAGCCCGACATTGCGTTCTTCCCAGATTTTGTGGGTGCAGCGTACGATATAATCGATGATATCAACATAATCGGGATCGAAACCGGCCAGAGGTTGGCGTCGGGAAGGGGAAGTACCTTTAAGGGCCAGCATTTTGCTGATATCCTGACCGGCCAGACCCTTTATTGCAGGGTTAGGAGGTTGGGATAGTCTTTCCCAGGTTGTGCGGCCGTTTTCTGGACTGGGCATCAAGTTGACTCCTTTAAAATAAGTAAGAGTACTGAAAAAGGGTAAAACCAAACAGCCTTGCCCCCAGGCAGGTAGGGTTCTGGCTATAGAATTAACAAAAATAGAAAATCAAAAATCTTGCTTTGCTAGGAACCCGGCAACCGGGCCGTACGGCGGCGCACCAGAGTGCCGGGAAGCAGTTTTATAACCGGCTCGGTATCAGGGTTTTCCAGGCGTTCGACCAGCAATTGCATAGTTAAATCAATCATTTCATCGATCGGCTCGCGAACAGTTGTCAGGGAGTAGGCCGACCAGCTTGCCATCGGAATATCGTCAAAACCGATAACCGAAAGCTCCTGGGGCACCTTTACCCCGGCATCGCGGGCCTGGTCCAAAGCGCCCAGGGCAATAATATCCCCGGCGCAAAAAATAGCGTCGGGGGGGTCGTCGCGGGCCAGTAACCGCCGGGCGGCGGCGTAGCCTTCTTCGTAGGTATAACCCGCCTGTTCTACCAGGGGTTTAATGGCGCCCCGCTCCCACAACCGGTCGGTAAAACCTTTCATGCGGTCGCGGTTGGTTGAACTGTCCTGGTTTCCGGCAATATAAGCCAGCCGTTTGTGGCCCGCATCCAAAAGTAAATTAGCGACCATGCGGCCCCCCTCGATATTATCGCAACAGACCGCGCTGGTAGCTTCCCCAGGGGTATAGCGGTTGAACAAAATAACCGGGGTGCCTTTTCGCTCGAAATCGCTTAGCCTTTCCGAAGAAAGGGTCGCTGCCGTTACAATAAGGGCGTCTACCTGATACTGCAGGACAATAGGCAACACGTCATCGAACTCCTGGTCGGGACCGGGCGTAAAGACCAGCGCTTGCCGCCCAATCCGCTGCAACCCCTGGATAAGCTTTTCCATGGCGTAGGGTTGGAAGGGACTGGAACTATGCGCAACCATAATGCCGACAATCAAAGTTTGCTGCATGGACAGGCTGCGGGCGATAGCGTTGGGGGTATAGCCAAGCTCAATTGCCGCCTGCAAAACCTTTCGGCGGGTTTCCGGGGCGACCGTAGAGTCGTTGCTAAAGGTCCGGGAAACGGTGGACTGGGAGACACCGACGTGCCGCGCTACATCAACCGAGGTTACCCTGCCTGGATTCACTGGTGCACCCATCCCTCTAATTTTGGATAAGTTGAGTATCTTTAGCATCTTTATTGAAACGAGCTGCTGACAAAAACTCGATAGACTGCTGGGACCGGCCATCTACGGCCAGCTCGGCCAATACTTCACCGATGGCTGCCGCGAATTTGAAACCATGCCCCGAAAAACCACACCCGTAAACCACGTTTGATTGGCCGGGATGCCGGTCAAGCACGAAATTGCGGTCGGGCGTAAGGGTATACATGCAAGTCAAACTCCATTTGAATGCAGCCGCGCCGCCGCGCATGTATTTATCAAGGATGTTTTTGAGCTGCTCAATTTCAGAAGGAGCAACCTCCCGGTTGATTGTCTGGGGGGTGCAAAGTTCACCGATATCGTGGCGGCCCAGTTTCAGACCTTCTCCCGGCAGGGCCGGAAAGCCGTAATACTTTCCTTCGGGCACTTCCAACAGATAGACCGGGAAAACTTCAGGTAAAAAGCGGGCCGGTTCGTCCGGCTCAAAATGGGCATTGACGATGCGCCAGACCTTCAAAGGAATACCCAGTTCGGCCAGTAACTCGCTGGCCCAGGGCCCGGTAGTAATTACTAACCGCTCGGCTGAATAGGTGCCCTGGGCGGTCTCAACCACCACTTCATTTTCGCCAGGGGCAGACCACTTCAAAACCGGTTCTTCGTGATGAATTTCGGCCCCGTGGCGCAAAGCCAGGTCGAGGTGAGCCAGGACGCATTCTTCCGGTAAAAGGTATCCGCCGTTTGGTTCGAAAACAGCCGCCAGGTTTTCACTCAGGGTATAACCGGGGAAGTGCCGGTTTACTTCGGCGGCGCTCAGGTATTCGTGAGGCAAATTAAACCGGCGGCAACTGGCGAGGGCCCCACTTACAAAGCTGTTCTGGGGTTCGCTGATGGTCAGGCAGCCGGTAATATTTAGCAGGTGCTGCCCGCTTTCGGCTTCGAGTTCGCGCCAGAGCTCATAAGCCCTTTGCACAAGCGGGACATAATCCGCCCCTTCCAGGTAAGCCTCGCGGATAATCCGGCTGGTGCCGTGGGACGAACCGTTTTTGTGACGGCGGGGATTGGCATCCAGGTCCAGCACCCGGTAGCCCCGGCGAGCGAGATGGTACGCCGTCGCGCTTCCCATGGCTCCCAGCCCTACCACGATAACATCATATTTTTGCGTGCCCATAAATTGAACCGGACCTTTCCAACAAAATTTTAAACCATAGTTTGTTTTTCCTTAAATATCAGAAAATATCAGACCTCTAAATATTAGAGCCGCATATTTATCTGGTCCTATCAAAGTTACAGGCGATTTTACATAACACTATTGCATACTTATGCATAGCCTATTTTAACCTGTTTTCGGGAAGAAATAAACTAATAGTTTTACGATTTAACTCCGCAAAATCCGAAACTTTCTCTTGCGGCTTAGGAAAGCTATATCTAGCTTAAATTCAAATCAAACAGGCCAGTAAATTTGCTTAAACAGGGCAAACTCGTCGTACAAAGTCCACTCTTTAACAAATTTGCCGTCTTTGATAAGGAAATGACTGAAGCCGAGCAGTTGAACCCGTTTGCCGGTGGGCGGGCCATACGGCCCCGGCCCGGTATGGCTGCCCTGCAACCACCAGCGCACCGCTACCCGGTAATCTTTTTCGGGGTCGCCCAGGCAACAAATATGGTCCACGTACATCACCAGGTCAGGGAAAGCTGCCATCAAACCAAGAATGTAAGCTTTATAATCACCCAAACCGTAAAGGTTGCGATTGGTAGCAATATGGCTCTGGTAGTTGGGGATACAGTATTCGTTGATTTTGTTAAACATGCGCCAGTTCCAGACTTCCTGGTAATAACGCTGGATGAAGTTCTCGACCTCAAACCGGTCCGGCTTTGGCGGCAGAGGGGCGGGCGTAGTCTGGCCCAGCACCCGTTCGACCTCGCCAAAGTTTTGTGGGACCGGGGGCTTGACCCCTACCGCCGCCTCGGCTGCCGCGCTTTTGCGGGCCAGTTCGTGCGCGTCCAGGCCGAGTTGCCAGATTACGTTCATTTCTTCCCTGGCAATCCATTCTTCGATAATCCGGTTCTCCTTTACCAGGCAGTGAGCCACACCCAGCCGGGTAGCCCGGCGGTTTGTCGGTGGGCCGTAGCTGCTCCACCCGGTATTGGTCCCTATCCAGGCTATCCGGTGGGAACTGTGAAACCCATCCACGTCATTACCACTCCAGATTACATCGCTGGCAATAGGGCGGCAGTCCGGGAAGGCGGCCATCTTCTTCATGGAATCGGCTACGACTTTATCCCGGCCATAAGAATTGCCATCGCTGGTATGGATTACCACATCCTGGGAATAAGTGTCGTAGATCAGGCCAATGGCCTTCTCATCCCAGATGCGGTGCGTCACTCGCACGATATAATCGACAATATCTACATAATCAGGATCAAAGCCCTGCATGCTCTGGCGGCGAGGCGTCCCTTGCAGGGCCATAAATTTACTGATGTCGGTCCCCGGCACATCCATTACAGGTAACAGGGCGGCCCCATCACCCGTGGTGTAAGTACGGCTGCCGGATTGAAGCGCGGCAGCGGGGGTATTTTCTGATTTAGCGGTCATTTTGACCCTTTCCAGGAAAATAAAGGTTAGTCAGGCCAGTAGATTTGCTTGAGCAGCGCAAATTCATCGAACAGGGTCCATTCTTTTAGAATCTTGCCGTCTTTAATGAAATAGTGAGTATTGCCGAGTAGTTTTATCCGCTTGCCGCTGGGGTCGCCATAATGACCCGGACCCAGGTGCGTCCCCTGGATGACCCAGCGTACCGCTACCCGGTAGCCTTTCCGGGCATCACCCAGGTAACCGACCCAATCCACCTTCATAACCAGGTCAGGAAAGGCCGCGATCAGGGAGAGGATATAACCGGCCAGGTCGCCCAGGCCGTACAGTTCGCGGTTGGTCGAGGCGTAACCTTCGTAATTGGGCCAGTAATACTCTTGCAAATTGTTGAGTAAGCGCCAGTTCCAGACTTCGTGCAAAACGCGCCGGACGAAACTTTCCGGCTCAAAATCTGGCCCCAGCGGGGGTAAAGGCGGCGGCGTAGTCTGGCCGAGCACCCGGTCGACATCGCCGAGAGTATTCCGGGCCAGATTTTTATGGCCCCGGGCGGCTTCGCGGGCGGCCATACGCCGGGCTAATTCGATTTCATCGTAACCAAGCTGTCGGACCGTCGCTAACTCGTCCCGGGTCAGCCACTCCTCCACGATCCGGTTTTCTTTTACAAAACAATGGGCGATAACCCAGCGGGCCACCCGGCGGTGGGTCGGCGGGCCGTAGGCGGTATAGCCGTTGTTAGTGCCCATGTAGATAGCCCGGTGCGACGTGTGAAACCCGTCTTTATCATTGCCGGTCCAGATAACATCCTGGGCAGGCGAATAAAGGTCCGAGAAAGCCGCCTGGCCGATAGCGGTATCGGCTACAACTTTTTCACGGCCGTAAGAAGTGCCCTCGGTGGTGTGGACCACCACGTTGTGGGCGTAGGTATCGTAAATCAGACCGATGCCTTTTTCTTCCCAGATGCGGTGGGTCACTCGCACGATATAATCAACAATATCCACGTAATCTGGGTCAAAGCCCTCCATGCTCTGGCGGCGAGGCGTCCCCTGCAGGGCCATAAATTTACTGATATCGGCTCCCGGTGTTTCCATTACGGGCAAGGGCACCGGGTTGGCCGGTTCCTTAATTTCTAAAGCGCGGTTCTTTTCTCCATTATTATTCGTTATATCCCCGTTGTTACTCTCACCTTGCTTCAAGGCCATCAACCGGCATCCTTTCATTAAGAACACTCATAATTACGGCTTTCTTTTATCTTTAAACCGGTACAATCTCTTGCGGGTCAGGCAGGTTCCTTTTTACTTAATTTAGGGCAGAGCTAACCAACCGGCCCGGACGCGGGTCCACCAATTATTTAACCGCTCCCATCGTCAGGCCGCCCACGAAATGCTTGCGAATGAGAAGCGATAGGATCAGGATGGGAACCATCACTATCATGCCGGTAGCCGACATAAGTTCCCACTGGATACCCTTCGGACCGCTGGCGGTTTGATAGAAACCGACCTGCAGGGTCTGGGCGTCCCGGTTGCCGATTATGAGGGCGAAAAGAAACTCGTTCCAGCAGGCGATAAAGCCAAAGACGGCGGCAACAATAACGCCGGGCATTACCAGTGGGAAAGTTATTCGCCAGAGGATGCCGATATCGGTGCAGCCGTCCACCAGAGCGGCCTCTTCCACTTCTACCGGCAGCGAATCGATATAGCCTTTGACCATCCAGGTGACATAGGGCAGCACAATGGAAAGGTCCAGAATAATCAGGCCGATTAATGTATCAACCAGGCCAATCGTCCGAAACAGGTTGAAAAACGGTATAATGATAACCACCGGGGGGATAAACTGGGTTGCCAGCACCCAGACCAGCAGCACGTTGCTACCCCTGAAGTGAAAGCGCGAGAAAGCATAAGCCGCCATCATTCCGAGGGGAATGGCAATCAGGACCGTTCCGACTCCAACTACCAGGCTGTTGACAATTTTTGGTCCAAAGGTAAGCGGGTCATCGAAAATAGTCTTGTAATTATCCAGGATGGGCTGAAAGAAAACGTCCAGGGTAAAGGCCTGCTGGTAGGTCTTAAAGGAGGTGAGAGCAATCCAGAAAATTGGCAGCAGGATAAACCCTAAAAGGAGGACCACGCCTACCCAATAACCGGTGCCCGCCAGCAAATCTTTGCCTCTGAACCGGTTAACCGCAACATTACTGCGGAATTTTTCGACAGGTTTAACGGCAACGTTCATGATTAAGCCTGCTTTCCCAATAAAAGTTTCACGTAAAGATAGGCAATGATTGACAAAAAGACTACCAGCATAATAGCTAAAGCCGAAGCGTAACCCATATCGAGATTGGTAAACCCGACCTGGTAGATGAAATAGTTAAAAGTCTGGGTAGAATTTCCCGGCCCGCCTCCGGTCATGGTCACCACCTGGTCAAACATCTTTAACGAAAAAATGGTCTTAAGCAACAGGGCAATCAAAATTACGGGCCGGAGCAGGGGCAGTGTAATATGATAAAAAACCTGGTACCCGCTGGCGCCGTCCAACCGGGCCGCTTCGGTGATTTCAGGTGAAATTGTACCCAGCGCCCCCACAAACATAAGCGCTATCAGGGGGGCCCAACCCCAGGTTTCCGACATAGCGAGACCGAACATGGCCCAGAAAGGATCACTTAACCAGATAATATCTTTCGTAAACGGGAAAACCGCTTTTACCAGGTGGTCAAACAGGCCGTAATCGGAATTGAGCATGAACCGCCAGGAAAATCCTTTCAGAGTAGGGCTTACCGCAAAAGGAAAAATAAGCAGGGTCTTCAAAATAGTGTTGACCAGGCTTTTTTTCTGGACTAATAAAGCGATAGCCAGCCCGATGCCAATCGATAGGCTGACCGATAGAAGCGTAAAAAGAAAGGTAACCTGTACGCTATTAATAAAGTTAGAATCACTAAAAGCCTGGATATAATTATCCAGTCCCACCCAATCGCCCGGTTCGGGAGACCTGGTCAACTGCCAGTTTCGCAGACTTATAACCAGCGCGTAGATTAAAGGGTAGGTAGTGGTTATAAGCAACACCAGGATAGCCGGCGATAGCATAATAAATTTTGAATATTTGCCGCGCACTTTTCTCTCCCACAAACTAAAGGTTCAAGTTACAGCAGGTCGACAGCTTTGTAACCGGATCCGGTTACAAAGCTGTCTGCTTCTTTCAGATTGCTTTGCTTTGGCCCTCCGGTGACGCCTGGAAGGGCTTAGCCACAATTGACTGGCGGTTACTTGTAATAGCCGCCCTTCTTCATTATAGCGTCAACATCCTTGGCGGCCTGGTCAAGGGTGGCCTGGATTGGCTTTCCGCCCGCCATGTTGTTGATAGCAACCTGTAAGGTCGATTCAACCTGCGGCCATTCCGGAATTAAGGGTTCCGTCCGGGCCGTTTTCAGGACGCTGGCCATTACATTTTGCAACCCGTGAGTGGTCGCGTTAACTTCCGGATCGCTCAAAACGGAATTGTGGACAACCACAACATTATCGAATTTAGGGTCGCTTTTATCCAGGGCCACCTCTTTTTCAACCCTGGGATTGGTCAGCCACTTCAAATATTCCCAGGCGGCGTCCTGGTGCTTGGAAAACTTGGAAATACCGACCGGCCAGATTTGAGCGTAGGTAATAGGTGATTTTCCTTCCCAACTGGGGGCCGGGAGAAACCCGAGGTTGTTATAGACATCGGGCGAAGCCGAAGTTTTGTTGGTAAAGGTGCTGTAATACCAGGACCAGGTAACCATCATAGCCGATTTGCCCTGCCCGAATTGGGTAGCGGCGTCGCCTTCCGCAAAACCGACCGAGTTGGGGGTGGTATAACCGTCCTTAAGATAGCTCATATACTGGGTAGTCGCTTCCACCCCGGCGGCGTTGTTAAAGATCGGGTGCATTCCCTGGTCGAACACGTCGCCGCCATTACCCCAGAGGTGATTCAAAAAGAGGAAAACGTTCTGCCCGGCGTTCACGCCATAGTACATGGAAATCGGTGAGATAGTGGGCATTTTCTCTTTGATAACCTTGCTGACGGCATCAACTTCCTGCCAGGTAGTAGGCGGTTTTATGCCGAGTTTGTCGAAAACATCTTTGCGATAGAAAAGGGTCTGGGCGTGACCACGGAAGGGAATACCAACCACGGATTTGCCGTCATTGGATTTGGAAGCCTGGACATAAGCCGGGGAGAAATCGTCCATGCTGATCCCAGCTGCTTTGAGTTTGTCGTCAAGCGGCAGCAAGAACGACTTGATGCCCGGCCCCCAGCTATCTACCCAGGCGACATTATCATACTGACCGGTCCCAGAAACCGACTCGGTCAGGAGTTTTTGCTGAAAACCGGCGTAAGGAACGTTATCCCATTTTACGGTAATCCCGGTCATAGCGGTAAACTCTTTGGTGGTCTTATCGATCAGGGAAGCAAACTGTGTAGCGGTGTTGCAGCAAATCAGGAAATTAAGATTGGTCCCGTTGTAAGGTTTACCGGTCTTGAGCCCGTAGTCAGCCGGATTATTGGTAAAAGTCCCCGAAATGGTGCTTGAGCCGGCGGCGCTGGTGGTGGCGCTGGTCGTCCCGGTGGCTGCTGCCGTAGTGGCGGCGCTGGTGGTGGCGGCTGCGGCAGTAGTGGTGGCCGGAACCGGGGTAGCAGTATTATCCCCGCAAGCGGTCAACACCAGCCCGGCCAGGATTGCCAGAACTAAAAAAATAGGCTGCTTGCCTTTTAGCATAGCAAGTCTCCTCCTCTTATCTTATCCTACTTAACAAAATATTAACAGAACGTTAGAAGGCAGTGATTAAGGTTGAAACAGTTTGAGAACGATTACCAGGCGGTCCAACCGCCGTCAACCAGGAGGGTATGGCCTGTAATAAGCCCGGCTTCCTGGCTAGCCAGGTAAACTACTGCCGCCGCTATCTCTTCGACGGAACCCACTCGTCCAAGCGGTATCCGGCTAAGAATTCGTTCGCGCCAGGCCGGGTTATCAAGGGTGGACCGGGTTAATTCGGTTTCCACAAAGGTTGGCGCAACCGCGTTTACAGTTATCTGGTGGGAGGCCAGTTCCAGCGCCAATACTTTGGTTAGCTGAGTAACTCCACCTTTACTGGCGCAGTAGGCCGCCCTTTCCTCGATACCGACCACCCCGGCCTGGGAACTTATATTGATTATGCGCCCACCCTGGCCTGCCGCCGCCATATGGTGCGCGGCTGCCTGGGACGCAAAAAAGACACTCTTGAGATTGGTAGCAACCACCGTATCCCAGCTTGTTTCATCTACTTCGAATATTCCCTGGGGGATATTTACTCCGGCATTATTAACCAGAATATCCAGCCGGCCGTATTCGGCAACAACCCGGTCTACGCCCTGGCGGATAGAAGCCAGGCATGTGACGTCCATCTCGACAGAAAGCGTATTCAGTTCACGGGCAATGCGCCGGGCTTCCGCCGGTTGGCGGCTGGTACCGACTACAGTGGCACCGCCCTGGGCCAGGGCACAGCTAATAGCCGCCCCTAACCCCCGGCTTGCCCCGGTGACGAGAGCTATTTTGTGGTCTATACGAAACATTTTAAACCCTGTTTTTACAAAAAATCAGGAGTGCTGGCAGTTTGTTAGCTGAAACTAAAGAAAATCTCTGAAAAAAACGCAATCGATGAATACGGTTGCAAAAAATGGTAAAGCCTTATGGGAGATTTGTCAATACCCTTTTTGAAAATCAGTGAATATCGTCGCCCTGCTCCATGGCCCGCCGGATATCGGCTACCGTAAAACCGGGGCGGCGCGCCACTTCCAGCAGCAGTTGTTCTCGACTGACCATTACCTGGATAGCCCGGGGTAGGGCGTTCGCCGCCTCCGCCGGGATGACCACGGCCCCGTGTTTATCGGCGTGAATGAGGTCGTTATGGCGGATGGTCAGGCCAAATATATCGACCTCCAGGCCAAAATCAACTATATGGACAAAAGCGTGACTAGGGACAATTTTACCCCCCAGCAACTGAAACCCGGGCGCGACGAAGTCCAAATCCCGGATGGCCCCGTTGGTAATGGCCCCAAGTGAACCTAATTTCTGGTGAACCAGCGTATGAACCTCTCCCCACCAGGCTCCCAAACCGGGGCGGGCATCAATATCCTGGACGACCATAATGGTCGGGTGAGGCGGGCTGGCGGCGTATTCGTAATAGCGCATCCGGAGGTCGCGGGCTTCCTGGGCCGAGGCGCGGGAGGGGGCGGCGGCCCGCAGGGTGGCCGTCCGGGCATAACCGACCAGGGGCGGCAGTTTGGGGTCGGCGCAGACAAACTGTTCGGTGGTAAACCCGCTAATGCGCCGCCCTCCTAGCACTATTTCGAGGGCGTTACAGATGGTCGGGGTATCGAATTTTCGCAATTCTTCGAATAAAGCCGGGTCAAAAACCTCTTCTGGCATAGAAATTCACCTGTTTTCTAAGAGTTGGATTGTGAAAAGGGCCGGAAATTGCTGCAAAAAACCTTATTGACAGTATAGCATACGTATGCCATAATTTTACAAGTCAACTCCCAAAGCCTGCCAAACCCAACAAAGGAGTTTAGAAAAATGATCCGTTTTCTAAAAAAGGGCGTCAGCCAGGAAAAAGCCGCCGCCGATGATGCTAAGGTCCGTCAGACCGTGGAGGGTATCCTGGCGGAAATTGACGAAAAAGGCGACGCGGCGGTCCGCGACTTTTCTGAAAAATTCGATAAATGGTCGCCGGAAAGCTTTCGTTTGAGTCAGGACGAAATCGAAGCCTGCCTGGCAGCCCTGCCGCCCGAAACGGTGGAGGATATAAAGTTTGCCCAGTCCCAGATCCGTAATTTTGCCCAGATTCAGCGGGCCTCCATGCGTGACGTCGAAGTGGAAACTCTCCCCGGGGTCTTTCTGGGCCACAAGCATATCCCGGTCAACAGCGTGGGCTGCTATGTGCCGGGTGGCAAATATCCCCTGGTGGCTTCGGCCCATATGAGCGTGGTAACGGCCAAAGTGGCCGGAGTTAAAAGAATTATTGCCTGCGCCCCGCCCTTCCAGGGCGCGCCCCACCCGGCAATTGTAGCGGCCCTGCACCTGGCCGGGGCGGACGAAATCTATACGCTTGGGGGTATTCAGGCCGTGGGGGCCATGGCCCTGGGCACCGAAACGATTGCCCCCGTAGACATGCTGGTCGGGCCGGGTAACGCCTACGTGGCTGAGGCCAAACGCCAGCTTTTCGGGCGGGTCGGGATTGACCTATTCGCCGGTCCGACCGAAACCCTGGTTATCGCCGATGAGAGTTGCGACGGTGAAATGGCCGCCACCGACCTACTCGGCCAGGCTGAACACGGGCCAACCTCACCGGCTATCCTGCTTACAAACTCTGAAAAACTCGCTAACGACACGCTTGCCGAAATTGAAAAACAGTTGCAAACCTTACCGACTGCCCCGGTTGCCAGTGTATCCTGGCGGAACTACGGACAGGTGATTCTGTGCGATACCTACGAAGAGATGGTGGCCGAAGCCAACCGGATCGCCTCGGAACATGTCCAGGTTATGACCCGTGACCCCCAGTTTTTCCTCGACCACATGACCAACTACGGGGCGCTCTTTCTTGGCCCTGAAACGAATGTCTCTTTTGGCGACAAAGTGATCGGGACCAATCACACCCTGCCGACCAAAGGGGCCGCCCGTTATACCGGGGGGCTGTGGGTCGGGAAATTTCTCAAGACCTGCACCTACCAGCGGGTAAAACCGGAGGCTTCCGCCCTGGTGGGCGAATATTGTTCGCGCCTGTGCGCCCTGGAAGGCTTCGCCGGGCATAAAGCCCAGGCCGACCTGCGGGTAAAACGCTACGGTAAGCCGTCCTCCGAAAAAGTGGCGGCAGAGGCGTCGGCCCGGTAAAGCCAGTCTGGAACCATTTAATAACCAAAAGTCAGTCTTTCATTTCCGGTGGCGGTGGTTGAAAAAGTGGGGTCTCCGGCACCGGACCAACGGCTATTTTTTAAAACTATGGGGTGAAATAATTCAAATGACACAAAAAGAAGCGGCTTGCGGCTGGACTACCGAAGAGATGATGAAACGGGTCGTGCGTTTTGATGATTTGATGGGTTGCACGGCGGCCTTTATTGACGCTAAAACCCCCGGCTCCCACCTCAAAGAAAATTTCAGCATTATCGGGGCAGGCGTTTCGGAAAACCCGGCCCAGCACGTCCATATCACCGAGCCGCACGGCTTTACCTTTGGCGGGGCTCGCCAGCCTCCTTTTATTAAAAACTCGCTGCACAGCCACGAAACAGCCGAAACCTTCTGGGTCCATTCCAGCAAATGGCGCTTTTACTGGGGGCTAAACGGCACCGATGGCGAGGCGGTCCTGGAACCGGGCGACTTCATTTCGCTGCCAACCTATCTTTTCCGGGGCTTTGAAAATGTGGGAGAGGTCAAAGGGATGCTGCTGGGCTACCTGGGGTCGGACAACCCGGGTAAAGTCACCTGGGCGCCCCAGGTGCTGGAAGCAGCCCGCGGCCACGGGCTGGTTTTGTTGAGCGACGGCCGGTTGATTGATACGACCATAGGCGAAACCGTGCCGGAAGGAGCCCAGGAAACCCAACCGCTTACCCCGGCCCAGCTTGAAAAGTTTAAGAAACTGACCGCCGAAGAGATGGAGCCCTTTATCATCCGGCTCTCGGATATAAAAGAGCGCTCCGGCATTACCGACGAAAATGTGTGGCCCGGTTTTGCGGAGCGCATCTACCCCCTGGCCGGTCCCTACTACCCCATCAAAGGGCAGTGCCAGGGTGGGGATGACTGGTATTTCAATTTTAACCTTGTAGCAGTTAAAGGCGGCCCGAACCAGGGCAGTCCTCTTTACTGCCGGGATGTCCCCGAAGTTTTCAATCCCTTCGATGGAACCTGGCAGTTTAGCTGGCTGGACGCTGGCAAAGAACATTCCCTGGTCCTGAAGGCGGGGGATACTTTCACCTGTCCGGTAGGGGTTTACCGCAGTTTTAAAAATATAGGTTCTGAGGAAGCCGTAATGTATGTCATAGTGGGCGGTGATGTCCCTGCCCCAGCCCGTTTGACCCAGGAGCAAACCGCTACCCTGACTTAAAGGCGGCCTCTGAATTCAGGTAACAAAGTTTTGTTGTAAGGCAAAGGTAGAGGCTTTCTTTACAGGCGCTGTCTATCTATCTACTTATCCTTACAGATAATGGTTTCTCGAAACCCTTAACAAATCAGGCAAGGCAAGGCAAGGAAGCTTATGAAACTCAGTACCGATCGTATCCTGACTACCCATGTTGGCAGTTTGCCCCGTTCCCAGGAGATCTTTGAACTGGTTTTTGCCCAGGAAAGGGGTGAAACCCTGAACGAAACGGCTTTTAAGGCTGCTTTAGCAAAAGCCGTTAAAGAGGTTGTCCAAAAACAGGTGGAGGCCGGGGTGGATATTGTTAGCGATGGGGAGATGAGCAAAATCAGCTACGCTACCTATATTAAATACCGGCTTAGCGGCTTTGAAGGAGATAGCCCCCGGCGTACCCCCGCCGACCTGGAAGCGTACCCGAATTTTGCCGGGCGCGCTGCCAAAAGCGGCGGCACCCCCACTTATCAGCGGCCTCGCTGCACCGGTCCGGTTGCTTTTGTGGACCGCCAACCGCTCGATGAAGATATAGCCAATTTTCAGGCGGCCCTGGCTGGAGCCAATGTCATTGACGCTTTTATGAACGCGGCTTCTCCTGGCGTTATCGCCCTATTCCAGCCTAACGATTATTATCCAAACCACGAAGCCTACCTGGAAGCCCTGGCTGACGCCATGCGAATCGAGTACGAAACGATATGCCAGGCCGGGTTGGTTCTGCAAATAGACTCGCCCGACCTGGCCCTGGGCCGTCACATGATGTTCAAGGACCTGACCGACCAGGACTTTTTAAAAAAGATCGAGGAGCACGTGGAAGTCCTCAATCACGCCCTGCGGAATGTCCCGGCCGAGCAGGTCCGCCTGCACGCTTGCTGGGGCAACTACGAGGGGCCGCACCACTGCGACATCCCGCTGGAAAAAATCCTGCCCACCTTATTAAAAGCCAAACCCCAGGTGCTTTCGTTTGAAGCTTCGAATCCGCGTCACGCCCACGAATGGCAGGTTTTCAAAGAAATAAAGTTGCCGGACGACAAGGTGCTGATGCCCGGCATGCTCGATTCGACCACGAACTTCGTGGAACACCCCGAACTGGTCGCCGAACGCATCTGTCGCTTTGCCGGGGTGGTCGGCAAAGAGCGGGTGCTGGCAGGGACCGACTGTGGGTTTTCGACTTTTGCCGGGTTTGGCACGGTAGATAAAGACATTGTTTACGCCAAACTGGAAGCGCTGGCGCAAGGGGCCGCGCTGGCCTCGACCCGGCTATGGTAAAGGCTGGGACAACAATGCCGGTTGAACCGCTGGTGCTGCTACCGGGCCGCCTCTGTGACGTGCGCCTTTTCGAGCACCAGGTTAAAGAACTTGCGGCCTTCACCAGTATAAGTGTTGGGGACCTTACCGGGGCCGAGAGTTTTGAGGAATTGGCCCGGCAGGTGCTAGCAAAGGCCCCGCCGAAATTTGCCCTGGCCGGGTTATCGCTGGGCGGCATTGTAGCCCTTGAGGTGGTGCGGCAAGCCCCCCAACGGGTCACCCGGTTGGTCCTGCTCGATGTCAATCCGGGCGGCAACACCCTTCAGCACATCGAGGAATTCGAGGCTCAAATTCGCCAGGCTCGGCGCAGCGAAGCTGATTTTACTCGCCTGACCACCGAGTTCTTCTACCCGCAAATGGTCCACCCGAACCGGAAGAATGACCCTATCTTGCAGCAAACTGTACTCGAGATGGCCCTGGCGGTCGGTCCGGACGCTTTCGTGCGTCAGAACAAAGCCTTACTGGCCCGGAAAGCCCGGTGGAACGATTTGGCCGCGATAAGCTGCCCGACCCTGATTCTGAGCGGCCGGGAAGACCGGGTCTGCCCCCTTGATATTCAAGAAACTATGGCCAATCTTATCCCGTGGTCCCGGCAGGTAATTATCGAAAATTGCGGCCACCTGGCTACCCTGGAGCAACCCCGGCAGGTATCAGAGGTCTTAAAAGAATGGCTGTTGGCCTTGCCTCATTCGCGAGTGACCCCCCAAATAAAGTCAGAGGTGAAAAATGTTAAGAACTAACCCGGTTAAACAAGCCCTGAAAGAAGGCCGGCCGGTTATCGGAACGATGATTACCGAAGCGGGTTCAACCGGTTTCGTATGGATGCTGGCTAATCTCAGCTACGATTTTGTCTTTATCGATATGGAACACAGCGCCTACGGGCTGCAGCCAACCGCCGATATGATTAAAGTAGCCCGCCTGGCCGGAATTGTACCGCTGGTACGGGTTACCGACCTGGCCTATAATGTGATCGCCCCGGTGCTGGATGCCGGGGCGATGGGGCTGATGTTGCCGCGTGTAGAAACGCGCCAGCAGGTCGAGCAATTCGTCCGCTTTATGAAATACCCTCCCCTGGGAGTGCGCGGGGCCACGGCGGGCCGGGGCAGCACCGATTATGGCGGGGCCAGTCCCCGCGAACTGGTGCAAAGCCTGAACGAAAACAGCCTGGTTATCTTGCAAATCGAACGTAAGGTGGCCGTTGAAAATATCGATGATTTGCTTTCGGTGCCGGGGGTCGATGCCGCTGTGATTGGGCCTTTCGACCTGACCATCTCCCTCGGGGCCGATTCGACCGGTTCACCGCAGGTGGAGGAGGCCATTGGCAAGGTGGTTGAGGCGGCTAAACGGCACGGGGTGGCCAGTGGTATCCATATTGCCGAACCGACAACCATCCTAAAATGGTACGAACGCGGGATGACCTTGCTAGGCTGCAATACTGACCTGGGCTTTTTCACCGCCGGGGCCGGCAAAACCTTAACCGAATTAAGACGGGGAACCGGAGCAGGAGCAAATGCCGCAAATGAGATAAAGGGCATTCACGTTTAATTTGACCTGGCTTAGGGTCAGGACATTTATTGGGTTCTGTCAGAAATGAACTCAGAAAGCAAGGTTGGGCAAAAGTAAGTAAAATAATCGCGGTTGAATTATGTTGCTAAAAACTCTCGTTTAATATCCGCAAATCGCAGCTTAAATAGGGTCCGCTGCCGCAAAAGAGATACCTTTTCATTCTTGTAGGTCTGGTAGCGGAACCAATCGTTGACTTCTTCAAAGGCACTGGTGAACCGCCTCACCGCTTCAAAACTCTTGAAATTCTTCATCGGATAATATCTTTCTTTGATTTTTCGATATGAATTTGTTCAATAATACCCTGATTTCGTTCACGCCTCTTTTGGAGTTAAAGTTCGTCCTTTTACGGGTAAATGTAGCTGTGAATAACTGCGAAACCACAAAAACCACTACCATTGTCAATATAGCCGCCCAGATCGGGCTACGTTGTACTTTGCGAATAGCAAGACTTCGTGGGACGATGGCCCTTATGGTAACAACCGTTTATCTAGCTCTTCACAGCTTTTATTACTTTTTCTTCTAAATTTACTGGATTTAACCCTGTATTACAGGATCCTCTAATAATATAAAAGCGGACAAAACCTGAGCAAGTTTTTCGAAAGTTAAAAGAAGAAATAGCCCTAGGATAGCTCTTTTCCGGCTTGCTTGTTTTCACTCAAACTATTTCTTTAGGTTATTTATTTGATTATAAGGCTGTACAATGCAATGCAATGATGGCGCGGTTAAATCTCCAAATAACAAAAAATGGATAATGGTGATCGATGACGATTTAAGTATCCGTAAAGTTATACACCAGGTTCTCTCGCTTGAGGGATACCTGGTACAGGAGGCAGGCAATGGAGCCGAAGCGCTGGAGGTTTTGCTCAATAGTCTGAACAATCCCCCAGGACTACTTTTGTTAGATATGCAAATGCCTGTTATGGACGGTTGGAAGTTTTTACCGGCCTACCGGCACCAATTTTCCGAGTACTTGCAAGCGCCGGTTGTGGTTATGACGGCTTCGCTGACGGTAGCTCGCTATGCTAATCAAATAAAGGCTAACGGTTATTTAGCTAAACCTTTCAATATAGAAGAACTTATCGGAATAGTAAAGAGCTACCTCAACCCACCAGGAGAACGTTAAATTTTGGCTTAACTTTACGGGATAAAAAGGAACCGTTATCAGGTTGTTTACTCGTGAGAATAGAAAATTGTCTGTTATTTGTATTTTCGGCAAAGTAACATAAAATTAGCATTAATAGGCTAACTTTTTCCAACGGGGTAATACATAAAATCGTATTTTATTTTTCGAATAGGCTTGGAAAGCCAAGTAGGTTACGCTTTATCGCTGGCCCCCACTTCAAATGAAGTAGGGGCCAGTTTCGATTAACTGTTAGCTGCCCAGGCAAGGGACCGGGGCACTTGTCCCGTCCCGGTAGCCGCACCAGGCATGGGTATCGTTATAGTTACCGGAGAACTTCTGAGGTGGCGCTCCATAGTTCAACATGTTCCATTTGAAAGTACCAGTTAAAGTATTGATAGCCCAGGTGCCTTTTAAGCTCCAGGCCGAAGTGGTCAGGTTGCCGGTTATAGTACCGGTATCACCATAGATGAAAGTGCCGGTCACATTCGCGCCATTCTGGCTCAAATTGGCAACCGTACCGGCCCCACTCAGGTTCCACTTACCGCTCCAACCGCAACCATCCGGTAAAGGTCCGCTGCTGTTGCGCACCCCACACCATTGATTATTCGTACCCCAATGCCCGTCAAAACCGGTGCCGTCTGGTTTGTTTATCCTGAGAGAAAATGGTACGCCGGAAACATTACCGGTAAAAATTGGTAAACCATTATCACCATTCACGGTGCCGTTGATAGGCGTAGCCACTGTTTGATCGTAATTTCGATAAGCCCCGGCAATTGTTGGCCCATTTTGAGCCAGTTCTACCTGGGCAAAATTGCTATTCCACAACCCACTAAAGCCACAACCGGCGGGCAATGGGCCACTACCTGATTTCACACCACACCATTGATTGGTGCCCAGGAAATTCCCCCCAAAAGAAGTCCCACCTGAGGCAAGCGTGAAAGTGAAGGTATTAGAAGTATTGCTACCCCAATAGCCGGTTAAAGTATTGGCGGTAACGGTGCCATGCAGCGCCATTGAAGTAGCTAAACTGTAGACCTGGAAATTACCAATCACGGCGTTGCCGGTTTGATTCAGGTTCACCAGCGCAAAGTTGGTGTTCCAGGTTCCGGCAAAGTTGGCAACCGTAGCAGGCGGGGTAGTGGTCGAAGTGCCACTTTCCACGTAGCGCCACTGGTAGTAGTGCTGACCCAGGTTGCCCATTTCTACCCGGTTGGTCGCCAGGGCCGGGTTGTACGTCAGCACCCGCCGCTCGAAGAGTTGCACCAGCACGGTCTGAGTTGTACCGGCCACTTTGGTTGTTACCCAGTAAGGCTCGCTGATTGGCAGGCCGAAGACGTTACTGGTTGGGTCAGCCGTATAAATCAACTGGTTCGGCACTGTGCTGCCGCTGACCGGGTCTGTCACCGGTCCCTGCTGGGTTTCAAATTCAACGAAAGGCCGGGCGATATTGTGGCCGGTCTGGCTGTTGTAGGCACCAATCGTAAGGACTACCGGCGGGGTAATCGTGCTAATTACTCCGGCTTTGTTAATAAAGGCGTTAATGGCGCTACCAACCGCGTTCGGTTTGGAGTTGGCATCCGCATTTCCCAGGGTAACAATATCCTTGAAGGATGCGTAGACCGGGCCATCCGGGTTAACCGCTACCGGGTCGCCCGCGACCTGGGTCTGGGAAGGGGTTAACTGGGTAAAAGTATTATCCCCATCCTGCCGCTTGCCGCTGACCAGTTCTTTAACTGCCAACCCGGTCGTGACAAAGCCGGTAGTCGGGTTATTTATTTCCATGCGGGCCTTATCCAGGTAAAGCACCAGGCGGGTGCCGCCGGGGCTGTCGGAGTAAGGTTCGTCCAGGCCGACCGGGGCATCCGGCACATTGGGACCCCAGGTGTAGGGCCGGTTGATGCCGGGGTCGCCGACCAGCTTATCCTGGGCCACCCACTTGTCCCGAAACTGCGTTACCCCGCCAAAGTCTGGCTCAGGAGCCGCCAGGGCGACGGAAAGCGTAAGAGTCAGGATTAGCCCAACAAGGCCCAGGCTAACAAGACCAATTTTCTTGTTCATAATTAATTAACCTCACATTAGGTTAAATCAAGTAAACACACCGATAAACAGGTTGCGTTAACGCAAACCTATATTAACTTTAGAATGTGAATAGACCTTCCTTCGTTTGAGAAGTTCGAGTCCTGGATAATTACAAGTCAGGGAGTAAATTTTAGTAATTTAGAGGCTAAAAAGAGCCATCAAATGACCCAATTATTTAAGAGCCAGGTTAATACAGCTAGTATAAGGATGTGTTTTAGGTTGGAGCCGTTATCTGCCTGGTGGTTAGAGGGCAAATCATTTCAATCATTTTTCTTAACTGACACAAGTAATAAGTTGCCTGCCTGGCACCTGGTCTGTGAAATCAAGGTTTTACAAAAACCTTGATTTTGAAATAACCCTTTGAATTAAAGTACAAGACAGAAATGATTAAGCCACTTAGCTGCCTTTATTCTAATTTTACTCACCTTTACAAAACCTTGACATGCATCGCTTAATCTATTTGTTCCACAAGAATATAATACTCATTTCTTGTAAAAATACCGGTAAATTTAATATATCTATATCAGTGAAGCTTAAATCTCAGGCAAAATCACCTCATGTTCCTGCCTAACCGCAGCCGGTAAATAACGGTTTCAGAATAACACGAAATCTCTTAATATCGTTCAAGGTCAGACGCCTATTATCTGGAGGGGCCGGAAGCGGTTACAAACCTTTATTACTTTTACCTGGTTTATAGGACATTTTACCTGTCTCGCAATTCTTAGCTGCTAATCTTATGTAAGATGCACGACAATCTAATTTCAGGCCGGGATATTTTACCTTCTTATTTTAGCTGGAGACTTAGTAATGAACCGTTTCAAACTTTTTACTTTGCTGCTAATTCTGGGTCTAATCCCTGGTTTCGGCTTGGCCGCCTGTAGTGATACCACCAGCACTTCAGCGGCTAATATCGCTACCGCTACTCCCACGCCTAAAACGCCGGGGCAACCAGGGTCAATCACGGTTAAGGTTACCCCTACTTCTTCTATCGAGAACACATCAGCCGGTCAGTTCCAGGGTATCCCATCCAGGGCAACACTCGATACAGAAAATATGACTACCGGCGATCCAAAGGCGAAAATTACCCTGCTTAAATATACCGACTTTCGCTGCCCGGTATGTAAACGAGAATTTGACCAGATAGAGCCGCTCATAATGCAACAATATGTCAATACCGGCAAGATTAAGTTTACCCTGGTAACTTTCCCGGTAATTGATATGATCGAACAGGACAGCGAGTCGCAACTTGGCGGACAGGCTTTGCTTTGCGCAGCGGAGCAGAAACGGGCCTGGGATTATCATAATCTGGCCTATAATAATTTCGTGGGTAAGACCCAGGGCAAGTTAACCCCCAACTTCTTAAAAGGCATGGGCCAGGCGCTGGGCCTTAACACAGCCGACTTTAATAGATGCCTGGACACCGGAAAATACCGGCAGACCTTAATTGATCAGACTGCGCAGGCCCGGCAAACCGGTATTACCGGCACGCCTACCTTTGCTATCCTCTACAAGGACAACCTTCAACTCTTGAGTGGCAACTCCTATGATGTCGTTAAAGCAGCCCTGGATATGGTGCTTGCAAGGGCGATTTAGCAGGGTAGAATAAGCGGCCGGATTAGGAAGAAGCTAAGGCGTAGCCGTAAAAACTCCAGGCTTTCTTCAATAATATCTATCCGGTTTAGTTACCGGACGTGGGTAGGCACTAACAGAAGGTAGGTGGCTAGAAGCTTTGGATCCTTTTCGAAAAGCGAGGACAGGAGCCAATAATCATGATGACAATTAAAAACCTGCAACTTCTGGCAGGAGAAAGCTGCCAGGAAAATGGGCGGTTTGGACGCCGGCAGCTTTACTACTCCTGGTGGGCCTTGGTTATGTAGGAATATCGGTTTATGGCGCTATGCGGTTTACTACCAGTTCCTCTCATAATATCCAGGACCTTGGCCCTATTCTCCCGCCACTTACGGAATGCCTTTACGAAAATATTACCTTCAAAACTACCGGCAAGGCCCAACTCGCCCTTCACGGTTAGTGGGTTTCTCGCCCAAATTCACAACGAGTTTTAATAATGGTCCATTCCAGGGAGGACACCCGCACTTTCCTGCTGCCCATAACCGCCCGGTTATGGCAACAAGACTCCAGGCCAAGCCATCGAAGTGTTCACGCCGGAAGCTCTCCGTAAAAGGAGGTGGTTAGCTATCTTGAAGAAATCGCCATCAGGCTAAATTTAGGGGATTTAAAAGACAAAATAGCCTTTAGGGTGGGAGACGTAGCAAGCGAAATTACTGATTACGCTACCAAAAAAACGCCGCGTTTGTAGTAATGACAACTCATCTCCCCACCCGGCTTGAGCAGGCCGTTTTAGGAACCGTGGCTGGTAGCGTTTTAGGTAGGGGTGATTTTCCGCTTTTAATGGTTAATCTAGCTCCCGCTAATTCACAACCGGAGGCCGTTATGAAGTCATAACGACAAAATAGGTCAAAAACTGGGTAAACCGTTCGGCAGAACTATCGGTTTTGAGCAAAGTGTAGGAGGTTTCCAACCCCCCATTCGGTTCCTTAAATTCTGAGAGAATGCTTGCATTTCCCATTTTGTTTCTGATTCAATTATTTAGTATGTTGCTGTAATAACTTCATCCCTAAAAGTCGTCGCGCTAGGTTGCTCCGCCTTACCACCAGTTCATACACCCCAAAAGTCGCCGCGAAGGAGCCAAGAACCGTCATCAAAAATTTAAGCACCAGAATCATCTCCAACTGCACCACGTAAAAGCCGATAAATACAATTATGGTTAGGTGCAAGATATAAACAGGGTAGGAAGCCTCATTTAAGTATTGCCAGGCTTTGCCAGGGTTATTGAAGTAGCTGTGCCCCAGGCCAAACAATGTAAGAACGATGGCCCAGAGATTAAAATCGTGGACCACGTCATAAATGGTTGAACCTAAACTAAAGGATGGTTGAGAGAGGCCCCACTGTCTGATCATGATAAATGTCACACTCGCCGCGATTGCCAGCAACAGCGACAGAAATTTCTGGCGGTCAAGGGCTTGCTGAAACCGGGGATTGGACATCAGCACATAACCTAAAATCATCAGGACCAGACACTTTAAAGGGTTCTGAGTATCGTCACCCAGGTCGGGGAAGCCATCCGTCAGAAGTAATGGAAGAGCGCCAAGAAATATTACGCCAGGTTTTTCACACAAATTTGCCAGCCAACTAATGAATTGCTGCCCTCGCTCTTTTTTGAACCAGCTAAATAGGGGCAGGGCTATCAATGAAAGCACAAATAGGAAAACCACAAACCACAGGTGGCTGGGTGTAAAATGCCCGTTATAACCTTTAAAGTCTTCCGGATCAAAATCGAAGAAGTGAGGATAATAGTCCCAGTATGTTCCCTGGTAGGGGCTGTGGTTAAGGAGGGCCAGATAAGGCATCGGCGGCACTATTACCAAGATTCCAAAAAGTAAGGGTAAAAGCAGCCGCAAGAGTTTCTTTTTGATAAATTGACCGGCCCGGGCATTTTTCAGGCTAAACCAGCATGCCGCACCTGCTACTACGAACAGCAATTGCATACCCCAGCTATTTAAAAAACTGACCGGTTCATCAAAAATTATGCTAAGTTCCCCATTTTTGATATAGAACGGCTCGTCATCGAGGTAAATCAAGGCGGCATGGAAGGGTATAAGCATCAGGACAACCAGCACCCGAACCCAATCCAGGTCATAGCGGCGGATTTCATCAGCCTGGTATAACGGCTCTTCCGCCAGCAGTTGGCGGCTGGTAGAAATTTGCAGTTTTGTACGGTTAGCCTTTTTTCCTTCTTTGTTATTAATTGCCATAGGTTTACCAGATCTTCCTGCCGTACAATTTAAAATTAGCCGGGAACCTTTCTGACTGATACAACAATAGTGTGAAATTACCGGGATGCTGCCTTCCTCCTTGGAAGAGAGGTGACCGTGTAAGACCGGACGGCCACTGAAATCCGCTGAAGCCGGATACTATGACTCAGCCCCGCACCAATTGGCGTTAGCAGCCTATTTGTTGGCCGGTTTCGCCACCCTTCCAGTGCTGACGGTTAATAATCGGCGCTAATTACCATAGAGAAGTCGTGAAAAGCTTATCTGAGGTTTAGCTGCTAACTTTTACTACTCGACAACCCGCAAGGTAGCCGGAAGGTTCATCCGGGTCAATTTTGCCACACTGAATAGTGGCGTAAAAGCTACTACCACCACACCCATTATCACAGCCATTATCGCTGTTAAGGTCGAGACTGAAACCGAAACCTGGATGTCGGGAATCATAGTCGCCATCCGCACTTCCATCATCCAGACCAACGCGGCATAGCCTAACCCGATACCCAGGACCGTTCCCAGCAGGCCCATTATCAAATTTTCTAACATCGTCATCCGCACTACCACTCTTACCGGCAAGCCGAAGGCAAACATGGTGGCGATTTCACGGGACCGTTCATCTACATTTATACTGGTCGAATTGAAAGCAATCAGGAAAGCCAGAATTACTACCGTCACGGCTACAATCCCCAGGAAAGCTACGAAAAGGTTGGTTAAATCCTCAAAAGTCTTGACTACCGCGCTGATCGGTTGGACCGAAGCTACCCCCGGCTGGGCAAACAAAGACCGTTGGACCTCGCTCTGACTTACATTTGGAGCCGGATTAATCTGGAGATAGTTGGTCAGGCCGCTTAGCCCCATCAGGCTGGCCTGGCTCAAATCCATGTAGCTCATGAACCGCAACGGCCCGGCGTGAATGCCGCTAACCTCTACCGGAGTTTCTACCATCTTATAGGCAAAGAGGCCCTCACGCTGGGGATGGCGCAGGTTAAGCTTGTCCCCGGCCTTTACTCCCAGGTCGCGGGCGGCCTTTTCGGCCAGCAGCACCCCTGGCCCGGCTGAATGGCGCTGGCCTTCCACCAGGGTCGGCTGCCATAAGGCGCTATCAAGGTTAACCAGTTCAATCACGGTATCCAGTTTTGCCCCTTTATAACTTAATTGACCCGGCAGTCTCAACCCGTTCTCGGCCTTCGAAAGGAGCGGCGATTGTTTCAGGGCGCTGACCTGAGGGGCATCCTGGGGATAGAAGGAGTCAAGCTCCACCATTAAACGCTGCGGGCTATTCTGCAAAAATTCAGCTTTACCTATATCAATGGTATAGAAAAAGGTATCCAGCATGCCCATTACCGCAATCAAAGTGGTAACGGCCATAGCGATACCCAACAGGGTAAACAGGGAACGGCGGGGCGCCCGCAGCACATTTCGTAATGGCATCTGGGTAAAACTTTTGCCAGGCAGGTGCAGGCGAGCCAGCCAGGGAGCCAGTCCGTTACCTTTGGCGGCCAGATAGCCGGTCCTGATAGCATCCACCGGCAAGACTCGCACCGCCCGCCAGACCGGGTAAAGAGCCGCTACAAAAGGCAGCGCCAGGCCGAGCAGGGTAGCTTGCCCAAAGATTTGCCACTGGAAAGGAGTATCAAAAATTGGCATCGGGAACAGGTCGCGCAGGACACCGCTCCAAAGGTTATTCAGGACCACCCCTACTATAAATCCGCCGATTACTCCCAGCAGGGCAATTTGCAAGGCAAAAAGTAGCGGCCGGATGACAATCAGGCGCGGCGGCACTCCAAGGGCCATGTTTATGCCAATTTCCCGGCGCTGCGCCTCGATCATCCGGCTTACCAGGTTAAAGGCTCCCAGGACCGCCCCGGCCAGGAAGAGATAGGCAATCAGGTTGAAAAACTCCTGGTCACCGCCGATGTCCTGGTATAAAGTGTTGTAAGCTTTATCCTCCTGGGGCAGCATAAAAGAGATACCCACGCCAGTTGCACCGTCTGAGCCTGTTGCTGCCAGTTTCTGTTCAATTTCGCTTTTAAGCACTTCCAAATTGCTGCCAGGGGCGAGTTTGAGGACCAAATCGTTTATCCAGCCCGGCTGGTTTGCCAGGGTCTGGGCGGTTTGGAGGGGAACAAACAGCACCGCGAAGTTAGATTCGGCTAAAAAAGCCCCTTCTTCGGTGACAATAACAAAATATTCGGGCGACATGCCGGTGCCAACATAATCGAGCGGCACGTCCCCACTGATTTTTACTTTCCCCTGGGCTGGCAGGTTATAATTCTTGGCAAAATGGTATTCCAGGATAGCCTTTGGCTGCCCGGCGTCACCCGGCCCAAGCGGCCTGCCTCCGTTTAGATGGATGGCATTAATAAAAGGACCGCCCCTCGAAACATCCACCCCCACCATGCGGCCGGGCGTGAGAATAGTCTGGGTGGCCGTTGAAGAATCCACCAGCACCGGCGAGATCAGGCGCGGTTCTACTCCCTTGATCCAGTTGGCGTGTTCGATACTGCCTACCGCCTGCAAAACCTGGTTTTGAGGCAGGTAGCTTCCTTTTGTAAACACCACCCGCAGGTCGTACATGTTGAGGGATTTATAGCTGGCATCATAGGAAGCCTGCCGCCAGGGCGTATTGCTGCCCAACCCGGCGTAAACCCCCGACCCCAGGGCAATAATAAAGGCGACGGCTACTACCTGTAGCCAGCGTGCGCGCAAATCACGCCACGACCAGCGTAACCATAATTTAATTCGCGCCATAACTCACCTCAACTGACTACCAGCTTAGCTCGGCAATTTCAGCTTTTCTGGTTGGCGGGCTGTCCGAAATAATTCGACCACTACTCAGTTCAATCACCCGGTCGGCGACCCTGGCAATCTCCCGGTTATGGGTAACAATCAGCACAGTTTTCCCGGCGTGCGTTTGCTGGTGGAGCAAATGTAAAATCTGGACGCCAGTCTTGAAGTCGAGTTCGCCGGTAGGTTCGTCGGCCAGCAAGACCGGGTTGCCGGTAGCCAGGGCGCGGGCGATAGCTACCCGCTGCTGCTCTCCACCCGATAGTTGATGCGGGAAGTTATGCAATCGCTCGCCCAGTCCAACCATCTGTAGCACTTCCTGGGCGCTAACCGGGCTGGGCTTACTGTTGCGGTTGACCACGTCCAGGGCAAACTGGACATTCTCCAGGGCGGTCAGGCCAGGAAAGAGATTAAAGGTCTGGAAAACGAAGCTAACGGCCTCCCGCCGGTATCTAAACCGGTCGGGTCGCGTATCTCCGGTCAGGGTCAGGCCATTAACCACCAGCGAACCGCCGGTAGGCAGATCAAGCGCCCCGATAATATTTAGCAAGGTCGTTTTGCCGCTGCCCGACGGTCCTAGCACCACGATAAATTCACCCTCGCTAACTTCAAGGGAAACATCTTCCAGGGCCGGGACCGTGAGATTGCCCAGCCGGTAAATTTTCGAGATATGTTTGAGCCGGATTACACTCCCAACTTTTACGTCCTCAACGCTTGCCATGATTTTTACCTCTACTTCAACCTTTCACGGGCAAAATAACCTGAAGAATAATAATTAGGTGAAAAGGTTAGGTTGCCGGTTTACACTCCATAACCGGCCGGTTGATGGTATTAACCTTAAAACTATTCTAGTTTAGAAGCGTGACAATAGAGGTCAAAAGGAGTGGATAGCAAGCAAAACATGTTTTGATTTATTCTTATATAGAAGATGAGAGGATAGTATATTAAACGTACCGGGTAATAAATCCCTTCCAATCCTCTTCCAATCTTCTGCCAGTAAATTGGCAAATGCCGGGAGTTATGAGCGAATTTGTACACACGTAACGGGTCAAACCTGATATGCGCATTCTTATCGTTGAAGACGAAATAAAATTAGCCCGCCTGGTTAAAGAGGTGCTTGAAGAAGAGTTATACCAGGTAGAGCTGGCCTTTGAAGGGGAGACCGGCCTGGATATGGCCTTATCCGGCAGCTTTGATCTGTTAATCCTGGACATAATGCTGCCGGGGATGAGCGGCCTTGAAATATGCCAGGAACTGCGCCAGGAGAAGTGTAATGTGCCGGTGTTGATTTTGACAGCCAGGGACGCAGTCCCCGACCGGGTGGAAGGACTCGACGCCGGGGCCGACGACTATCTGACCAAACCTTTTTCATTTGAAGAGCTTTTAGCCAGGGTCCGGGCGCTTTCCCGGCGGCGCTTGCACGCTGAGGATGTCGGTAATCCGGTGCTGAAATTGGCTGATTTAGAAGTGAACCTTGAAACGCACCGGGTCAGGCGCGGCGGCAAGCTGATTGACCTTACCGCCAAGGAATACTTTTTACTGGAATACCTGATCCGCAATGCCGGCCGGGTTCTCAACCGCGACCAGATTATCAGTAAAGTCTGGAAGTATGATTTTGATGCTTCTTCCAACGTGGTAGACATTTATATCCACTACCTTAGAAACAAAATAGATGGAAATTCGTCCACGAAACTCATTCAGACCTTGCGCGGGACCGGCTATAGCTTGCGGGTAGATTAATTACCTGGCTGCAGGTGAGCCAACCCCTTTTTACAATTCTAAACTGCCCTTGCGCATGAGAACCAGTTCGTTTCTGTTACCCAATCAAGTCAGCGCCAGGCAATGTAAAGGGTAAAACCACTTTGGTAGACAAGGCCCGTCAAAAATTAATCCTGTGGAATATTGCTGTCGTCATTTCTTTATTAGCGGCTGTGGTGCTGGCGCTCTATTTTTCTATTTCCAGTAACATTCAAAATGAAGTGGATTTGGAATTGACCCGGAGCGCGGCCACTATTGGGCAAACCACCCGGCTTGTGCCGGTGAATAATAATCCTGGCAGCCCTCCAGCCCTGTCATCCACTCCCCCACCTGCCCCGGCTACCCCTAAAAAGGTTGACGACGAAGACACTGGTACGTCCGAAGGTGTAGAGGGAGATGAAAAGCTTGAAACCGGTGAAGATGTCAGGATAAACGTTTCTAACGCTTTTTATTTTATTGTAGATACCAAAGGTAATGTCCTGGCAAACCCTCGCCAGATTACTAGCAATGGCCTACCAGACCTGAACGGCCTCAACCGGGCCTTAAAAGGGGAAAGCTTCTTTCAGAACATAAAGATTGAGAATAACATTTCTATCAGACTGTATTCGGTGCCGCTGCGCCTGGAAAACGGCCAGATTGCTGGGATGTTGCAGGTCGGGCAAGATATGACCGGGCATGAAGAGCAGCTAAGAAATGTGCTGCTCATATCAGGACTTATCGGCGTTATCGGCACCACCCTGGCCCTGGTGTCAGCCTTTTTCCTGACCAACCGGGCGCTGGTCCCGGTGCGTCTTTCGATGCAGCGCCAGCGCGACTTTGTAGCCGACGCCTCCCACGAATTGCGGACCCCTCTGACCCTGATCCAGGCCAATACCGAAGTGGTTTTACGCAATAAAAATAAAACCATCGGCGAAAAAGCAGACTTACTGGAGGATATTCGCCAGGAAACCGAGTACCTGGGGCAACTAATAGCTAGCTTGCTTACCCTGGCCCGCGCCGACACCAATAAGCTAGAGTATATACCGGAACCGGTGGAATTAACCCTGTTGGCCGGGGAGCTAATCCGCCAGGTCGAACCCCTGGCCGAAGGTAAAAAGCTGGATTTAAAACTAAATTTACCTGAAGACAACCGGGAAATCTGGCTGCTGGCCGACCCCCTGCGACTGAAACAACTGCTGCTAATCCTGCTGGATAACGCCATAAAGTATACTGCTAACGGCCAGGTAAGCCTGACGATAAACCAGGGCCGGGGCCAAACTGTCCATATCCAGGTGCAGGATACGGGTATCGGCATTCCCCCGGACAAGTTGAAGCTTATTTTTGAACGGTTCTACCGGGTAGATAAGGCCCGCTCACGCAGTGAAGGCGGATTTGGCCTGGGCCTTTCGATAGCCCGTTGGATAGTGGATGCGCATAAAGGAACCATCCAGGTGGAATCCACTCCGGGACACGGAAGCACCTTTACCGTAAATCTTCCCACCAATATACCCCAGGCACTTCGCCAACTTTAATTTCCTCAAAAGACCGCTAAAATTACTACTTTTTAAATCTTCTTCCAATCTTCGGTTCGTAATCTAGCTTTAGCCTCAAATTGAGGCTAAAAATTAAGGCGTATGGACCGATTAGTATGGAAGGAGTTTTACATATGCACCTGAAGCGATTTTTACCGGGCCTGCTCTTAGGGTTAATATTTATCGGGTTCTTTATAGTGGGGTTAAACAGTTATAACCCCGGCCTTTCTGCGGCTGCGCCTGCGCCTGTCGCCCCAATCGATCCGGTTACAACCAGCCCGGATGTTCCCACCGCCCCGGCCCCTCTAACCCCGGCTCAACCTGAACCGCCAGCATTAGCTGCGGTAGAAACACCCCCTGACCAACTGTCGGCAGGAACAGGGGAAATACCACCGGCGGATAGTCCGGTGGCTGCCTCCCAAAGTGATAATTCAAGCGAAGTGCCGGTGGCGGCCCCGGTGGTCGAAGACCAATCCACTATAGTAACTCAACCGGAACAAAAAGAAAGCGGGGAAATGTCTGAAGTTTCGGAAAAAGCCAGTCACTCCGAAAAACATGAAGAAGATGGTGACGATGATTAATTATCTTATTGTTTTGTTTAGCAACGGCCAATTTAACCAGGAAAGCTAATTAAGTATGCAGTCTTATAACTTGCCACCCAACAGACCCTCAAAATCCAAAAAGCCGAATAAGCTCAACCTCAACCTGATAGCATTTGGGCTGGTGGGCCTGACCCTCACAGCGGTTAGTTACCAGGTGGGACACGAGGTCGCCAGCCAGTTACCGCAAAGTTCTGCGCTTAGCCAGCAATCGGGCCAGGTGCCTGACCTTTTAACGCCAGGCGAGACACCTGCGCCCGCGCCAGCAACGCCGACGCCTGCTCCAGGCTCGGTCCCGCTGGTTGATACCCCTGTAGCGCTCATACCGCCTACAACTCGACCAGGCAGCCAGGCCAACCCGGTTCCAACCGCGACAGTCCCCCCACCCGCTAAGAAAGCAGCAACGACCATAGCGGCCACAGCGGCTACCACCAGGCCAGTACCTGTGCCGCCTACGCCAAAACCGGCTACTCCCAAAGCCCAGGCGCTCAAGCCTACGCCAAAACCGGTCCCGACCACCAAAGCTTCTTAGGGTTGTGGGTTCAGTTAACAAAAGGCGCGGCCTCTATCGGACCGGACTGGCGGGAAGAGTGAAAGGAAAGTAAAGAAATGACGACCATCGAAAAAACCTACCATGCTTTTGTCTTTAGGGCTATGAATACCGATATTGAGATCTTAATTTATCCCTCCCAAGCCACCAACCCAACCTCTTTTGAGCAGAAAGCCAGCGCGGTGGCCGAAAAGGTCAGGCAGTTATTCGAGGAGGTAGAGGCCAGCCTTAGCCGTTTCCGGCCGGAGAGCGAGCTTTGCCAGTTGAACCGGCAGGGCTACCTGGAAGGAGCTTCACCCTTGCTTTATAACTCGATCAGCCAGGCGCTAGAACTGGCCCGGCGGACCTACGGTATTTTCGACCCGACCATTTTAGATGCTTTAGAAAGGGCCGGGTACAACCGCAGTTTTGAGCTGTTAGACCAATCTGCGCTTACTTCATTCGCTAAGTTGAGCTTACCAACCCTAAACGGCTACCACTACTTAACTCTCGAACCGGTCGGGCGAGTTATCCGGCTGCCTATTGCTACTCGAATCGACCTGGGTGGTATCGGCAAAGGTATGACGGTGGACCTGGCAGTAGCCTTAATGCGAGAAGCTGGTTTCCAAAATTTTATGGTTAGCGCCGGAGGTGACATTTACCTGGGAGGAATTGACCCGGAAAATCGACGGGGCTGGAAGGTGAGAGTGCAAAACCCGCTTAAGCTAGCAGATTCAGATATTCTTACCAGCTTGCAAGTTCGAAACCGGGGCGTAGCTACTTCCGCTGTAACAAAAAGAAGCTGGTTGAAAGACGGAAAGATTCAAAACCATTTAATTGACCCGCGCACGGGCAGCCCTGTAGATAACGGCCTGGCCAGCGTGACGGTAGTAGCGCCTTCTACGGTCCTGGCCGACGTGCTGGCAAAGACCGCTTTAATCCTGGGACCGGTGGATGGCCCGGACTTTATCAAACGGCAACTAGGATGTACGGCTCTATTCGTTGGATTTAATGGCAGTTTGACCAGGACGGCTGGTTTACCGGAAGAATTGGGGAGAAGGAAAAATAACCAATGAGTTTAAAACCTGGATTAGAGCTAAGAGAACACCCTCTATTCAAAAACCGTCAGCGCCTCCTGGCAGTCCCCGGTAAGCTTACGCAATCTCGGCAAAGAAACTCAGGGTTAAGGCCGGCTCTTTTGAACCTGACCCTGGCAATCCTCATTCTGGGAACTTTTCTGGTGGGGCTGTGGCAGGGCAATCTGACGGTTAAAATGACCCTATTTACTTTACCTGGGCAAAACTGGCAAAACTGGCTGGTAAACCTCCTGGGGCCACAGGCAGGTACCGGCTTAGCTGAGAAAAGCCCCTGGATAATAGCCAGGGTAGGTGGTATCGTCAGTTACCTGCTCCTCTCGGTTAGCGTTATTCTGGGCCTTTGCACCAGTTTGCGGCTGACCGACCCCTTTTTGCACCGGGGCAGCCTGGTTTACCTGCACCGGATTGTCGCCTTAAGTACCCTGATATTTACGGCTTTGCACGTTAGCGGGTTACTGCTGGACAAGTATGTAAAAATTTCTTTTCTTAATAGTTTAATTCCCTTCAGCACAGACTATCGTCCTTTTTGGACCGGGCTAGGCACGCTCACGCTTTATGGGCTGGGTGCGGTTATAATTTCTTTTTATCTTGCCAGCACCTTCGGCTATAAACTCTGGCGCATTACCCATTACCTGAGCTTCGGCTTGTTTTTTAGTAGCCTCTTGCACGGGGTTCTGGCTGGCAGTGACAGCCACTCTCCCTGGATGCAGGTACTTTATGGTAGTACCGGGTTCGGGGTGGTTTTCCTTACCGGCTTACGATTTACTTCTTCTTTCAATTCTAAGCACCTAAACAAAGAAATAACGAATTAAGCCGCTTTAGCTCTTTTGACCATCACAGTGTCAACGGCTTGGAGCAACTGGTCCAACTGGGTAAAACTCCGACAAGGCAAACCCTGATACTTGATTTGACGCCACTCCGCTTCGATAAGGTTCAACTCAGGGCTGCAAGGGGGCAGGTAGAAAAAGACGACCCCTCCCTTCTTCAACACCACGAGATAGCTCTTGACCACACGGCTTTAATGCACCCGGTAGTTGCCTAAAGGTTCTGACAGAACCACAGAAACCCACTGCTAGCCAGGCTGGAAAACCATAATTATCTGAAATTGACAGAATCGATCGATATAGGGAATTAATTTGTTAATAGTTCGCCAGAGTAGTTAAGATAGATTTATCTTTTATAAGAATATAGCCTCGCCTGGTCTCGATTGCGCCGCTGGCCTCCATTGAGCGCAGCGAACGGCCCACCATTTCTCGGACGGTCCCGGCCATAGCGGCCATCTGTTGTTGTGTTACCTCGGCCTTAACCTCGTCATGCAGTTCTTTATCCCTAAACCCGTTTGAGATTCCTTCGGTTAGCAAAATTTTGGCTATGCGTGCCGTCACGTGTTTAAGTGAAATATCACCAGCCAGGGTGATCAAATAACGTAACCGGGCGGCATAAGTATGGGCCAGGCGGCGGGCCACCACCGGTTCGGTTTCAAACAATTCCCTGAAAAGAAGGGTTGGAATAAGTAAGACTGTACTTACTTCCAGGGCCTGGGCAGATGCCGGGTTAACTTCACCATCAAGGGCCGGGACATCATTAAAGGTGTCTCCTTGACTTACCAGGTATAGATTTTGCTCCTTACCCCTGCTGCCCGATTTAAATATACGAACCTGCCCCTTTACTACAAAATAAAGCCCCTGAGAGGGCTCCCCTTCTAAATAGAGGAGTTGCTTTTCTTCAAAAGTGGCCTCAATTGTACCGGCGATTATTTTTGCAAAGGCCGGACTTTCAATAGGTAATGTTGAAAAATATGGGATTTTCTGGATAATTTCTAAACTTAGCATGTGCCCACTTCCAAGCTTTAAGTATTACCTAAATTTACCTCATTTTAGTCTTACTGAAAATGAATCTTAAAAGAGTAAAAGATATAAGTCAAACAAAGACTGCCTCGTTATGAGACTTTTGTCCTATTAGAAAAACTTTTAAGGTTTTAAAATTGGCGGTGTTGTAAAAGAAATAATTTCCCATCCCGGCAACAATAAGACCGTACCAAGGCAAAAATAAAATAGCTTCTGCGTCCCGGCTTAATTCTTAATATAAGAAAAGAGACTGCTATGCAACGCCGCCTTTCGGCTGGAATTCTTTCGGCAATTACAGGTGTAGTCCTGGTTCTTTTGATTTTCCTGGGGTCGCGAGGCTTCAAAGACTTTGATTCGGCCCTGATTGGTTATGCTGTGGCGACCGTGGTAGCTTTTTGCGCCCTGGTCTACCGCTACACAATCTGGATTACTCGTCCCCCAACCTGGCGTTACTTTAAGGGTGGTTGGGCAAACTTCCTCTCCTGGAAAAACTTCCGGCGCTACCTGACATTGGTCCCCAAAGCCTGGTGGACCGATATTTTCGGCCAGACTTTTATCTGGCGGCGCAGCAAACAGCGCTGGTTGATGCATATCTGTATTTTTTACGGAGTTTTGATTTCCCTTTTAATAACCTTGCCGCTCACTTTTGGCTGGTTCCACTTCACCCTGATTCAACCTGACAACTACCAGATGTGGTTTTTCGGACTCCCGGTCTTAAAATTTCCGATTGAAGCGGGGGTAGGCTTTTCGCTTTTTCACGGCCTCGATTTTACCGCTATTTTGTTGATAATCGGGCTGGGGATTGCCCTGTGGCGGCGGACCAGGGATGCCGGCCTGCTCGTCACCCAGCGGTTCGGTTTCGACCTGATGCCTTTGCTACTGCTCTTTGCGATTGCCGTCACGGGATTGGCTTTGACCGCTTCCTCGCTCTGGTGGGAGGGCCGGTTTTACTGGTTTATTTCGCTGACCCACCAGGTGGTGGTGGTCGGTTGGCTGCTTTCGTTACCGTTTGGCAAGTTCTTCCATATCGTGGAGCGTCCGGCCAGTATCGGCGTGACCCTCTACCAGACCGTCAACCAGGACGTAGAGCATTACGGGGCCCAACCCCAGACCGGCCACTGCGCCCGCTGCGGCGACCCGCTGCCTTCGCCCCAGTTCGTCCAGGATTTGGTGACTACCCTGGGTGAACTGGATATGCGGTATGACCTTGGTGAAGAAAAAGGGCTGCTGCAAGAGTATTGCCCGACCTGCAAACGGGTGATGCGCGGCCAGGCTTATTACCAGCTTATGGGTAAAAAATTCCTCTAGGAGCCTTTTATGAGTGTGAACAAGGACATTTTCGAAATCAATCGCGACTTTAACTATGATTTCGAGTCGACCGGGCGGACCCGTCAGCAATGGGACGCCAAAGACGCCGTGGCCGAAAGGTTGGTGCCGACCCACTGTGCTTTTTGCGGGGTCCAATGTGGCATGAACCTCAAGGTTGCCAACGGCCAGGTCATCGGGGTAGAACCCCGTGATTACGTCCACAACCGGGGCAATCTTTGCCCTAAAGGGATTGTCGCTTACCAGCAGGTCAATCACCCCGACCGCCTGCTTTACCCGATGCTGCGGCGAGGCGGCAAGGGCGGCAAACTGGAACGCTGCACCTGGGAAGAAGCCCTCGGTTATATCACTTCACGCTGGAAAGATATTCAGAGCAAATACGGCAAGGACGCCGTTGCGGTCTACAGCGGTTCTTCGATGACCAACGAAAAGTGTTACCTGGCCGGGAAATTCGCCAGGGTCGGCTTACAGACCCGCCATATTGATTATAACGGGCGGTTGTGTATGTCGTCAGCGGCAGGGGCTTACACCAAAGCTTTTGGCATGGACCGGGCCCCTATCCCGATGCCCGATATTCCCCTGGCCGATTGTATTATGGTCCTTGGCGCGAACGTGACCGAGTGCTTCCCGATTGTGACGCGCTGGGTCTGGCAGGGGCGCGACCGTGGCTCGAAACTGATTGTACTGGACCCGCGTGAAACCCCCACCGCCCGCACCGCCGATGTCTGGTTACCGGTCAAACCAGGGACCGATGTGGCTGTCCTCAACGCCATGCTCCGCGTAATTATCCACGAAGGGCTGGTCGACGAAGCTTATATCGCCGCCCGCACCAATAACTGGGAACAGGTCAAAACAATGGTGGAGCCGTTCACACTCGAACGGGCCCAGGAACTTTCCGGCGTCCCGGCGGCGCGGATAAAAGCGGCGGCCCTTATTTATGGCCGGTCGGCTACCTCGCTTATAATGCATGCACGCGGTATCGAACATCACTCCCACGGCGTCAATAACGTGCTGGCCGGGATAAACCTGGCCCTTGCTCGCGGCCAGATGGGTAAACCGGGCGGCGGTATCATGATGTTGACCGGGCAGGGCAACGGCCAGGGTGGGCGCGAACACGGCCAGAAGGCCAGCCAGTTGCCGGGCTACCGCCATATTGACATGCCGAGCGAACGCCAGGAAATCGCTGAGGTCTGGGGCGTTCCGGTGGATGAACTGCCCTGGGAAGGAGCCGCCGCCACTGAAATGCCGAACCTCATGGCGAAAGGTGAAATCAAAAGCTGCCTGATTCTTTGCTCCAACCTGATGGTCTCGCTGCCCGATAATGCCCTGGTTAAAAAAGCCCTGACCGCCCTTGACCCTTTGATTGTTATTGACTTTTTCATGTCGGAAACTGCCGAACTGGCCGACCTGGTACTGCCTGGGTCGGTCTGGTGCGAGGACGAAGGCACGACCACAAACCTGGAAGGCCGCGTCATCAAGATAAACGCCGCCGCTGAACCGCCCGGTGAAGCCCGCCGGGATTGGGAAATTCTGTGCGACCTGGCCCGCGGAATGGGCCGGGGCCAATATTTCCCCTTCCAGAGCGCCCGCGAAATCTGGGACGAACTGCGCCGGGCTTCCAGGGGCGGTGTGGCCGATTACTATGGTATTACCTGGGAGAAGATTGACCGCCAGCAGGGGGTCTTCTGGCCCTGCCCCAGCCTGGACCATCCCGGCACGCCCCGGCCTTTTACCGAGAAATTCTATCACCCGGACGGTAAAGCCCGCTTTACCCCGATAGATTTTATACCGCCCGCCGAAGAACCAAGCCCGGACTTCCCTTTCCGGCTGACCAGTGGCCGGGTAATCTACCACTACCTGAGCGGCAACCAGACCCGCCGCCTCGGCTTTCTGAACGCCCATGCCCCCGACCCCTGGGTCGAAATTCATCCCCAGGCTGCAGCCCGGCTCAATATCAAAGACCAGGAAATTGTGCGTGTGCGGTCCCCGCGCGGTTCAATGGAGCTTAAAGCCCTGGTCGTGCCGACTATCCGGCCCGATACTATCTTTATCCCGTTCCACTACGGCCACGCCGGGGCCGTCAACCAGCTTACCAACCCGGCAGTGGACCCCACCGTGAAAATCCCTGAATACAAGGTTTGCGCGGCGACGGTGGAGAAAATCGACCAGCCACTTCCGGTAAGTGGTGGCGCGCCAAAGATAAACTTTACACCCCAGGATTCGCCCAAAATGTTCCCTTACGCGGTCGGTGAAACCAAAGGGCCGCAGGAAAAAGAAGGTAAACAACATTAAATCTAAGTGAGAAGTGAGACCAGGAGAAATCATGGCAATAAAAACGCTATTTGTAGACCCCTCTCGCTGTATCGGCTGCCGGAGTTGCGAAGCGGCCTGCCGGGAATGTGACTCGCATAAGGGCGAAAGCATGGTGATGGTGGACTTTATCGACCGGGGCAAGAGCGTCGCTACCCAGCCCACCGTCTGCATGCATTGTAACGACCCGGTCGCGCCTTGCGCCCAGGTCTGCCCGGTAATGGCGATTTTAATTACCCCGGAAGGCGTTGTTCAGATGGCCGAGCCTTCCCGTTGTATTGGTTGCCGCAATTGTGTCTACGCCTGTCCTTTCGGCGTCCCCAAGTTTGACGCCGAGGCCCGGTTGATGAAGAAATGCAACCTATGCTACGACCGGACCGTCCAGGGTCTCAAGCCCTGGTGCGCCCAGGCTTGTCCGACCGGGGCCCTTTGGTATGGTGATTACGAGGAATTTGTGGCCCAGCGAAACGGCCACCCGGTCAACCGGACCCTTTTCGGCACCCAGCAGGTCAATACGCGGGTCTACCACGTGCTGCCGCCGGAAGAACCCATGCTGGATATTGTGGCGTTGCTGCGTGAAGCTGAAGCTAAAGAAGCCGGGACTGCCTGGCAGGACCAGGAGGCGTGGGTGCTATGAGCCAGGGCGACAATAAAAATCTCGACTTATCCTATAATCAGGGGCGCACCCTGCCCCGGCGCTGGCGTTCCCAATTCCCGTTACACTGGGACGCCGACGACCAGGTATCCCGGCGCGAACTCCTGCGGTTCACGGTTTTAACTTCGGGTGCGCTATTCGGCGGGACCAGCATGTTGGCGGTGCTGGACTGGTTTGGCACAACCGGTCAGGCCAGGACCCAACAGGTCGTGGCGGCTAACCAGGTGCCAGAAGGCAGCGCCTATTATTTTAACTATCCCGCATCCGACGACCAGGCGGTGTTGTTACACCTGCCCGGCGGTCAGTTTGTGGCCTACAGCCAGAAATGCACCCACCTCTCCTGCTCGGTTTATTACAAACCGGAACGCCAGGAGTTGCTCTGTCCCTGCCACGACGGCGTCTTTGACCCGGTTACTGGCGACCCGGTGGCAGGTCCACCCCAGCGGGCTTTACCGCGCATCCGAATCAGGCAGGAGAACGGTATGATCATAGCCGAGGAGGAAACCGCATGAGCATGAAAGAACCTGACCGTGACGACCCGGCCCGGCGCGAGGTGGATATTGCCCAACCGCATCTCTATCTGCATCCTGAATCGGACGAGGAAGATATTCGGGCTAACCTATCTCCCACACCCGGTCAGCAAGGGGTCTTAACGGCGGCAGTTATAATCGGCATTTTACTGATGGGCATCCAACTCTGGCTCCTGACGGTAGCCCTGGACCTCTTCCTGGGTAACCACAACAATCCCATCTGGCCGCTACCGCTGGTTTCGGGCCTTATCTTCCTGGGTGGTCTCTTAACCTTGCGGCTGTTAAAACGCCGCCGAAGGCCGCTATCCTGATTCCGGCCCGCTAAATCTTTGCAACCTGTCTTTCTAACCTGGTCACCCGGCATTTCTGAGGTGTTTTTAATTCATGGCCCGGTAATTTGGTTTAGGAGTTGCCGCTAACTTGTAGACCGTTTAGCTGTTTTCCTTTCACCATTTTTAAACCCTTTTTATCGGTTTATTTACCAGGGGTGGGTAAATTATTACCGTTGTTAATAAAACTTACCCTTGTAATAACCGGGCCGGTTTGGAGGGTTAATGGAAAACCTGCTAAAGGTTAAAAATAGAGAAATTTAGGAATATGAACAGTCGTAAAGGTTATATAGCTTTAACCATGGCGACCCTGGCTTTCGCGTCCTCTTTCGCGATCTGGTCGCTCCTGTCACCCCTTCAAAAAACCCTTAAAGCCCAGTACAATATTGACGATTTTGGGATTAGCGTTTTGATTGCCGTCCCGGTCATTCTCGGTTCGGTTGCCCGGATACCGATGGGTGTCCTGACCGACCGCTATGGAGGTCGCCGGGTCATGACCATTTTGCTGGCTTTTTGCGCGGTGCCGTGCCTGGGCTTCCAGTTTGCCAACAGCTTTGGGGCCTTTATTTTCTGGGCCTTCCTGCTCGGTATGGGCGGCAGCAGTTTCGCGGTCGGTATTCCGATTGTAAACCGCTGGTTCACCCCTGAGAAGCAGGGGCTGGTGGCCGGGATTTTCGGGATGGGCAATATCGGCACCGCTATCAGCCAGCGGGTCGCCCCCGGTCTCGCCGCTTCCGGGCCGGACGGCTGGCGGAGTGCTTTTTTGCTCTTTGGTGGGATTGTCCTGGTGATGGCGGTGCTTTTCTACTTTATCGCCGGGGATGAACCGCGCCCGGCCGGGCCGACCAAGACCATGGGGCAGCGTCTGACGATTTTAAGGGAAAACAGGTTAACCTGGCTGTTCAGTCTCTTTTATTTCATCACCTTCGGTGGGTTTGTGGCCTTTGGCCTCTATCTACCAAAACTTTTACAAGACCTGTTTCCCAATATCGACCGGGAAGTGAACGGCATCAGTTCGGCAGACCGGGCCGCTATCTTTGTAGTGCTGGCGACCTTTGCCCGGCCCCTGGGTGGCTGGCTTTCGGATAAACTGGGGGCCAACAAGATTTTGACGGCGGTCTTTGCGGTGGTGCCGGTAATGGCCCTGGCGCTGGCTTTTGGCCCCGGCATCGAAATTCTGACGGTTTGTTTCCTGGTCATCGCCCTGTTCCTGGGCCTGGGCAACGGGGCGGTCTTCAAACTCGTACCCCAGTATTTTGGCAAGGAAGCCGGTACGGTAACCGGCCTGGTGGGAGCGGCGGGCGGTCTGGGTGGATTCTTCCCGCCCCTGGTGATGGGTCTTTTTAAGACCACCATGGGCAGCTATGCCTTGGGTTATATACTGTTGGCCGGGGTAGCTTTGATATGCCTGGCCCTTACCATGCTAATATTAAACAGGGGTCTTAGCCGGGCCAGCAAAGGCGTTTCAACCCCGGCCTGAGTTTTTGCGGCAGGTGGGAATAGACGGTTGCGTTTCATTTCAGACAACACCCTGTTTTTACCGCCTTTACAGGGAAGATTATTTCTAAACTGGCAAAGGTGCCTGCATCCAGACTAGCTTCCTCTTTACAAAATGGGCAAGCCATTTTAAATCCCGTTCTTTGACTTTAGAATTTTTGGGAGTTGAGAAGTAATTTTTGTAAAAGAACCTCACTTTAGTTACCGGGATAGCCTTAAACTAAATGAAGCGGTTTTTGTTCAGTATTAGTGTTACTGAGATGAGTTATGACAGAACCAGCTGGTGGTAGTAGTGCCTGAACCTGCTCGACGAGTTGCAGGTGTAAATCCTGGGATAAATGACCTTTCTTGTTAACCGTTACAAGAGGAGAATTTAGGGTTAGAGCAATAAATGGACTGAAATATTCGATTAGAAAACTTTGCCTTTCCTAATGGGTTATTTATTATAAATAATATTTCTAATTACTTAAATGAATCAGTTTTGAAAGCACTTTTGAACTCAATTGATACGATTTTACCCGCTAAGCCTGGGTTCCTGCTGGCACAAGCTCTAACCCCATAAACCCTTTATTATAGAAACTTCCAGGTTAACCTAAATTCTCTTTACCATATCGCGGGTTAACTCGGCGTGTCCCAGATGTTCGGCCATATGGCTGGTAACGGCCAGAAGAATGTCGTGCACGGTGATGCAACCGCGCCTGGGATGTTCAATTTCTCTGTTAAGTTCTTTATCGCTCAACCCATTTAATTGCCGGATAATTTCCTGTTTTAGGACCTGCCACTCTTTGTAAAGGAGTTGGGGACTATTTCCCTGAGCGCTGAAAATTTCCTCTCTACTGATACCTTTGATCGGAAGTTCACTGGTGGCCTGACCGCCCAGGATCTTTAACAGATTTTCCTGGCTGTTTTGTAGAACGTGATTGGCGATAACGTAGAGACTATTGCTTTCAGCGGCCGGGGGCCGCCAGTTAAGCTGCTGCTCGTCAAATCCATCCAGGCACTTCATGACACCCTCTATTGAATTGATGATAAAAGTAGTAAATGATTTTACCATTAGCCTTTCCACGGCGTCTTCAGACATTCTTTAGCTCTTTCTTTATTCGTTAATTCGTGTAACTTTACCAGCTATTAGCCAGGCCAGGTTTAACCGGAGCATTTATTACGGCCTCCTTCAGTGACGGAAATTGAAGGAGGCCGTAATCCACGGACTAAACTTACCACCTGGAACCCTCTAGCTGGCTTGCAACAAAATCACCGGTTCGGGTTGAACTACTCCCCAAATTTAAGGCTATTAAGTCGGGTCTGGTTTGGTTGGCCCGGCCCAAACTTATCTAGCCCCGGTCAGTTCCTCTTTGCAGGCGTTATAGCCACCTACCAGGTTGCGGCCCTTTATGCCCATTCCCTCTAAGTAAGAAGCTGCCACGCTAGAGCGGTTTCCATTGGCGCATAATACAACCAGTTCCTGCCCCAACGTCAGGGCCTGCCTGGCTAACTGTTGGACTGCTTCCAGGTTTTCCGGTTGGTCGAGGTTGCGCAAAGGGATATTTAAGGCTTGCGGAGCGCTGCCAGACTCATATTCGGCCGGTTGGCGCACATCTAGCAAGGCCAGGTGGCCCTTGGCCAGGGCCTGGCAGAATCCGTTATTATCAATCTGAGCAGTTTGTGTTATTTCAAACTGGTTGAAAAGTACCTCCGGAGTGATAAACCCCCGCACCTGACTGCGCCCAATATTTGCCAGGAGTTCGACTGCCTCCTGGGCATCTGTTTCATCTTCCGCTATCAGGATTAGGGGGGTTTTATGACCAACAAAGTTGGCTGTATTAGGCCCAAAGTGATTGCTGTAGACCGGTACATTAAGCGCGCCCGCCAGGTGGCCTTGCCAGAAATCGGCTGGTTCGCGGAGGTCCACTACTTTTGCGCCCTCCAATACTAATTCATTGACAACTTCTGCTGTGAGTTCTATCGGAGCAGCCACTGCCAGGGGCGGGCCATTGCGGTTAAGCTCGATAATCCGCTTAAAATCAGCCGGATGTGGCGGAACTTCATCCATCAAGAAATGCACGAAAGCCTGACGGTCCTCGATATTGAGCGGTTCGTTAAACTGGCGCTGGCGCCCCAGGGTACAGGAATGGTCTTTGCTGAGATTGCGTCCGCAGAGCGAACCAGCCAGGTGCGCCGGGTAAATAACCGTTTCATCCGGTAAGGCCGCCAGGGTTTTCAGGCTCTCAAAAAGCTGGGCGGCCCCCTCCTCACCCGCCAGGTCAGGCCGGCCTACATCCCCGATAAAGAGAGTATCGCCGGTCAAAAGTATAGGCTCTTTTTCCGGTTCCGGTACGGCGCGGTCGGTTACTTTGAGCATAATGGACTCACCAGTGTGGCCGGGGGTGTGCAAAACTTCAAGTATAGCATCACCTAACTCTATAACCTGGCCGCCTTTAAGGGCAGTATACTCGAAACCGGCCCTGGCATCCTCATGAAGATAAATTTGGGCGTTTGCCTGGGCCGCCAGGCGGCGGTTGCCACTGACGTGGTCGGCATGGAGATGAGTATCTACCACCCCGGTAATTTCAAACCCCTCTTTGCGGGCTACTTTGAGATAAGGTTCGATACGCCACTGCGGGTCAATCACCAGGGCTTTACCCTGCGAACCGATCAGATAAGAGGCGCAACCCATATCCGGAATTCTAAACTGCCTTAGATAAAGCATGAAGTTATTCCTCGGTTTTCTGAACGTAGTAGGTAAACACCCCGCCACTGCGCTGGCTGTCAAGTAACAGGTGACCGGTCTCCTCGGTCCAGGCTTTGAAATCCTCCACCGAACCGGGATCGGTAGCCTGCACCTCCAACACGTCGCCTGCTGCCAGATTTTTTATGGCTTTCTTGAGGGCGATGATTGGGCCAGGACAGCTTTTACCTTTTGCATCCAGTACCTGTACAACCTTGAATTCCTGTGACATCGTGTAAATATGCTCCTTATTTTATATGTAAACTGCTTATAAATAAGCCGGTTTGTATCAAATCAAAACTTACCAATACTAGCTGCTACTGCCCCAGCTAGATAAACAGGGTGACATCGGCGTCAAAGGCAAACTTGAGAAAGGTTGCCGCCCCGCCTATTTCCACGCCTTCCACTAATTCCTCTTTGGGGACGCCCATCACGTCCATGGTCATCTGGCAGCCGATCAGCTTCACATCCAGTTCTATGGCTTCCTGAAGCAACTCAGGGATAGTATGGACATTGTGTTTGTTGAACATGCCTTGCATCATTTTAGAAGCGGCCGGTGTCATTCCAGGCAGCATCCCAAGCAGGTTGGGCAGGGGGACCGGTAGGGCCGGGTTGCCAATAGGGGCTACCTGAAGGTTGGCATTTTTAGCCTTGCGGAGGATGTTCAGCCCGTAAAAAGTAAAAAATATTTCTACTTCAGCCCCCATTGCGGCGGCTGCGGTAGCTAGAATCAGAGGCGGGTAGGCCATGTCAAGGGTTCCTTTAGAAGCGACAATAGCTACTTTGCGGCCTTTTTTCTTTTTTGGTTGAGCCTCGAACTGGTTTTTAAGGTCAACCAGCCGTTCCTCCAGGATCTTTGTCACCTTTTCATTAACAATTCTCTCGATCTGCTCTTCAAAGGTTTCCGGCTGGTTTAGAGTGTCGGTCACTTGGGTATAACTCCTTAATAATTAGGATAAATTAATTCATTCCGACTGGCTGTTTTTCAGTCACTCGTTGCCCTGCAATAAGTTTGAATGGGTAGGTGGCAGGCACGTGGCTAGGTAGGTAGGTAACTATCTTTTAGAAAGACCCGTAGAAGCAGCCAGTAGCAGTTTACAAAACTTATAGTCTTATCTTCTTATATTCGCAACTACGAATATAAGAACAGGGTGAATAATAACAGGCCAGAAACCTATTGTCAAGGTTTGGTCAGAGAAATATAGGAGAATGCAGGGTCCAAAAAGTTTGAAATTGCGCTTCCCTACCTTTAGGTAAGGCATATTTGTAATTAACGTTAAAGCAAACTGCGTAGGCAGGGGCAAGCTTAAACCTGCTATTTTGATAGAACAAAATAGCAAATAGGCCAAGGCCAGGTCTCAGCCTATATACTCGTATCTATAAATAACAAACCGGCCAAAATAACGATTTTAAGGGCATGTCCGCAATAAAACTAAGGTTTGGACTAACAAGCGGTCAAGCGCCCGGCGTCTTATTAGCGTTGCGGGACTTTACAGTGTCGCCCGGGCTAGACCCAGGAGTGGCAACAGGTAGAGATTTTCCTAGCTTTTGGGCTACCCAGTTCCGTAAGGTTGTGACAGAAAAGTTTTCGCCCTGGCCTTCAAGGTCTTTAAGCTCCATGCTGCCAGGAGTTTCGGCCGGCAGTTTAAAAGCAGTAAGAATATCGGCCAGCGGTATTTTGTACGAGGCGCTAATGTCCTCCAGTTTCATCCACCCCTTGATATCAGCCGGGTCACTACCCGTTAACTGTACCGGGGCGCCGGAAGGAGTGAGGCGACCACTGGCTGACCAGAAACCAAACAATTGGGCGCCCAGGATTAACCCCATAAATATTACTACTATACCAACCCCGAATATATAGGGATTAACCTTTGGTGATAGTTTACGCCCTAGTTGCGCTTCCATAGGTTTTAACTCCTCTCCTGTGTAGTTTATTTACTGTTCCCTGTTCTCACTCTGAATAATGCTGCTAGCTGCTAACGAACCTTCAGGTGAAGTCTTTTTGATATGGTTTATAGTCAGGACAGGCAGGCGGACGGCCAGCGCCCCGGTCGGGCAACCGGCCACACAGCTCATACAATTGACACAATCAGGGCTACTAATCGTCTTGAACTTTTTAACCTCCAGGCCCGACGGGCAAGCTTTGTTGCAGAGGGTGCAGCCTTTAAGACAGGTTGCTTCGTCGCGCCGGATTTTTAAGAGGCTCAGGTAACCGGTTAACCCGATTGCCGCTCCTAACGGGCAGGCGTAGCTGCACCAGGGCCGCTCCACGAAAAGGGCCAGCGCTACTGTCACGCCAAGAATAATCAGCCCTCCCAGCGCAACTTCTTTACCAAGGTTCAACAGGGCAGAGTAAGGGTCATAATCCCTGAAGACCATAACCCCGGTCCGGGCGGTTTCAAAGACCAGCCACCCCAGCACCAGGTATTTGAATTTTCTGGCTAGCCGGTCTACTTTTAAGGGTAATCCCGGCAATTTAAGTTTGGCCCTGAAAACCAGGCGGCCCAGTTTATATAACCAATCCTGAATAGCTCCAAGCGGGCAAATCCAGCCGCAAAAGGCCGATTTTGCAACCAGGGCCAGGACCAGCACAGCTACCAGTACAACCAGGTTGGAAAGGTGAGTATGCGGTACGAAGTGACCTCCACTACTTACAAATGTATAGAAGGTTTCCAACCCGCCAAACGGACAATAGGCTTCGGGATTGGTGATGGTGCTATTCTCCCCGGCTACCAATATTCCGATAACATGGTAGCCTATAAGGGTGGCAAAACCGACCTGTACGGACCGGCGTAGTAAACTTACTCGCCTTTTATCACGAGTAAGCTCCTGCTTATTTTTTACTTTTAATTTAGGGAGGACGGTGAGGTGGGGTTTAACGTCTTGTTGCATGGTGGGCCTACCTTTTATTAAAAACTTACTTAAATAATTAGGAGTAAATCTCGAAAGAAAAGGTTGAAACCAGGCTGGACTGGATTGGAATCACAAGCCCAGTCCAGCCTGGTTTAATGACCTGGCTATTTGTTGTAATACTCAAAGGAGCGCAGGTGCATATTGTTGGAGACATTCCTTAACTGGGTGAATACCCGGACTACATCCGGCTCAGTAACAGTCGGAAGGAAGCGGTCGTACATAGCAACGTTATCCTTTTCACTCTGGATAGCCAGTTGGAAAGCTTCTGACAGAGTGGCCGGTGCTTGCACCTGTCCAGCGTAGCTATCGACCGGTACGGTCAGGCCGTGATTGGTAAACAACCGGGTAAGGACAGCCACGTGGTTACTTTCGGAACGAACTATGTTAGTGAAAGGAAGCACCTGCCCGAATTTATCAATAACCGCCTGGTACAAGGCCCGGTTCTGGTACTCGTCCTGAATGGCTTCGGTCAAGAAGGCTTTGGTCGCATCGCTTAACGGCCCGGTCGCCGTTGTTGCTACGCCTGCGCCACCACCCCGGCCCATTCCGCCCCGACCGTAACCGTTCATCATACCCATTCCTGGACCACTAAAGTTTTCATCTCCCTGGCAATAACAGTTGTTGTACCCCGGTCCCGGTCCATAGCCCGGTTGAGCGGCCGTGGTGGGAGTGGTTGTAGTGGTCTGGGCTAAAATTCGGCCCGGCTCATTGTAGGCGGCAGCCGTGCCGGGAGTAGCACTTGCGAGCATCACGGCAAGCAACCCGCCAATTACAACCAGGGCGAAAGCTCCCAGCCACACTTTCATTTGCCTTTTCATTGCAAACCTCTTTCAAATAGGTAAGTCTGGCGGGCATTGCCTCCCGCCAGGTTCAGTTCTTCACTTCTCAGGAGTTTCTAACTCTCATCTTTTCTCCTGGCACTTTTAGTATCCCACCAGAAGGTCAAGACTCTTTGAGGTTTAGATCAAGATTTGGTCAAGAATGGCTGGGGTTAATTTAAAAGAAGGGGTAGGCCGGGGTGGCAAACTATATAAATAGAGGGAAGAGCAGGAGGAATATAAAAAAGGAAGTTATAAAATATTCAGCTCAGCGGAAGGGTAAAGCTGAAGGTGGCCCCCAGGCCTAGCCCCGGCGAGGTAACATCTAATCGGCCGTCCATCGCCTCAAGGAGCACCCTGGCGATGGTTAAACCGATCCCCGAACCGCCCAGCGCCCGGCTGTGCGATTTATCCGCCCGGTAAAATCGCTTAAAAACCCGGCTTTGCTGGTCCGAGTTAAGCCCAATACAGCTATCAGTGACGCAAAATTCAACCGCGTGTGACGTGGCCCTCAACTTTAGTTTTACTGCACCGGGCGCAGGAGTGTAGCGGAGAGCGTTAGCCAGCAGATTGGTAAGCACCTGGATAGCCCGGTCGGAATCGGCCTTTACCGGCGGCAAATTGGATGGTAATTCGGAGGTAAATTCTAAACCTTTCGCTTTAAATCCCTTAACCATCCGTTCAACCGCTATCCTGGCAATTTCCACTGGATTTACTGGCCGCAGATTCAGAGTGACCTGGTGGGCTGTGGAGCTTTGGCAAACGCACTCTTGAAGGTATCCTGGCGACCCTCATAGCGTGGTCCCGGCTTTCCGATTAAACCGGTAACTTACTCCTCGGATGGTTTCAATATATTCCGGGTGAGCAGAGTCGTCCTCAATTTTTTTTCATAGATTGGCAATATGGACGTCCACCACGTGGTCGTCATAGTATTCGTCACCCCAGACCTGCTCAAGGAGTTGGTTGCGGGTGAAGACCCGGCCCGGATGGCGGGTCAGGGTTGCCAGCAGGTCAAATTCGTGAGAGGTAAGCCCAATTCCCAAACCGGCTTTTTCCACTTCATGCCTGGCTTCATCAAGCTGCAACTCTCCAAACTGGCGGGGAGGCGGCAGGCTTTCTTCCGTTACACCCTGGCTGCTGTTAATACTTGCGTTCCGGGGTCGGCGTAACCGGGCTTTGATCCGGGCTATTAACTCACGGGGGCTGAAAGGTTTGGTGATAAAATCGTCGGTCCCAACCGATAAGCCGACGATTTTATCCACTTCTTCAGTTTTGGCGGTCAGCACATAACCACGTAAGCTTTAAGGTTTTTTCACACTTGGCTTAAGTTTTCTTTAAACCTGAGAGGTATACCGTAAAGGAAAAATATAAGCCTGGCGAACGGGATAAAAAGGCCAGGCTATTCTTCACCCGGCTTGTAGAAGCAGGCCTTGAAAGAGTGGATAAATTATGAGTTACGATGCCCTGGTAATCTCAGCCCATCCTGATGATGGCGAAGCCCAGATGGGCGGCACACTGGCAAAGCTGGCCGACCTGGGCCAGCGTATTTTATTGATAGACCTTACTGATGGCGAACCAACCGAATTCGCCCCGCCGGGAACCAGAGCCAGGCAAGCCGCGGAAGCGGCCCGTATCCTGGGAGTAGAGCGGCTTTCACTGGGGCTTCAGGACCGCATGCTCCAGGATACCAGTGAATTACGGCTGCGTTTAGCCAGTCTCATCCGGGAGCACCGCCCTCGCTGGGTCTACACCACCGGGGAAGGTTGCGTCCATCCCGACCATGCCGCCGTTGCCGGGCTGGTACGGGCCGCCGTCTTTCTGGCCCGGCTCGGCCAGTGGGAACTGGTTCCTGGCAGCGAGTCCCTGGCGGAACAGCAACCCTGGGCGATTGACCGGCTTTTCTTTCCTCACTGCAAAATGGAACCGGCCTGGTCAGATTTCGCTTTTGCCGTAGATGTCAGCGAGCAGTACAACCGTAAAAGGCAAGCTCTCAACGTTTACCAGTCTATCTTCAAAGTGGAAGGGGACCGTTTGTTAACTCTGTACGAAGCCGAGGACCAGTATTTTGGCCGCTTACTTGGTGTGCGTTATGCCGAAATCTTCAAGAGTGCTTCTCCCCTCCTGATTGAGGATCCGAGAGTATTCCTGCCAGGTATTCATGGCTAACCGGGGATGGGCAAAGCACTGGCTCGTTAAACTAAATAACCGAACGATTATCAAACCTATCAGAAACAGGTAGAAATATAGGGTATTCCATGGCGCCGAGAAGTATTTAACGGTACGGATAAGCTATTTGGCCGTTATGTTAAATTATTTGTTGGAACTGGCAGAGGGTAAGTTAGCTGGCTATTGCCCGGTTTTCTCACCTAACAAATACTAGCAACAATACTGGTGGTAGCCAACTAAATTTTTGTAGTTCAAAGCCTGCCATGCTCGAAAAAACACCTGAGTAAAAACAACCAAGCTAAAGCTTGGTTTAAAAGGTAAAAGTAAAGAAAAACCTGAAAGCTTTTGTCAGAGGGTATTGATAGCCACCAGGCGGCTGCCCTGGGAGAGCTGGTCAATAAGAATTTGCCGGGTGATCTGGCAGGCTTCAACTATTTGTGGATACGAAAGCCGATAATAAATTGTCGTTGCCTGGCGTCTGGTCAGAACCAGCCCGGCCTGGCGCAGCACAGCCAGGTGCTGGGACACATTGGCCTGGCGCAAGCCAATATTATCTACAAGCTCGCTCACTGTGCATTCCCCGTCCTTTAGATTATCTATGATTTGCAGGCGGACCGGATCAGACAGAGTCCGGCAAATCTCGGCTTGCAGGCGGTAAATTTCACTTGCACTTATTTTATCGGCTATTTCCGCTTGATTTTCCACAGGGCTGTTTGTTATGGATTGTTTCATTTTCTAACTTCTGAATTACTAAATTTACCCAAAAATATTCTTATATATGATTACTGGAATATTATATCATAATTTTTATTATTTGCACAAATGTAAGCAAACTTGGTCCTTACTTTACGCGCTATAGTCAGGAAGCTATCTCTGGGTTTAAGCTTGACAAATTATTCACTTTAGGCTATATTCGTACATACGAATATAGCCTAAAGTGTTTTTCGTGTTAAGTAAGAAGGCGTAAGGGAATTGAGTTAAACCTTTTCGGCGTTTACTTGCGAAGCTAATAGCGGTATAGATAACTTGAATATTTACTATGTAGACATATTAAGAAAGGAATAGAATAGATAAATAATGGACGAACTAAAATATGGTGCTTACGGCTTTGGTAAGGAAGTGAATTTAGCTTTCACCGAGGCAGTGGCCCGGACTAAAGCGGCTCTTAAAGAGCAGGGGTTTGGGGTTCTGACTGAAATTGATATGAAGCAAACTCTTAAAGAAAAGAGGGGCATTGATTTTCGCAACTATGCCATTCTTGGAGCCTGCAACCCGCCCCTGGCCGAGAAAGCGTTAGGTGCGGAACTGGAAATCGGCCTTTTGTTGCCGTGTAATGTGATTGTATACGAACAGGGCGAGAGTAGTGTTGTTAAAGCGATGGACCCGGAAACGGCCCTGGGCATCGTGAATAACCCGGCCCTGCTGGAAGTTGCCGGAGAAGCTAAGTCCAGGCTTCAAAAAGCCCTGGCGTCTTTACCCGGCACGGTATAGAAAAGCTTGCCCCACCCCAAAACCAATATATTGAAAACCACTTATTGATAAGAGAGGATTATTTAGTGTTTAACTTTTTTAACAAACCAGCCGCTTATAATAGCGCCCGGCCCTTTGAAGTCAGCCAGAAGCTTGAAAAGGAAAAACCGCTAATTATCGACGTGCGAGAACCTTACGAATATACCCAGGGCCATATTATTGGCAGCAAGCTTATACCCCTGGGCCAGTTAGCCAGCCGCCTCAACGAACTGGGCGGGAATGATCGTGAGATAATTACCGTTTGCCGCAGTGGCAATCGCAGCGGGCAGGCTGCCGCTTATCTGGCCGCCCAGGGTTACAGCGTTACAAACATGGCAGGCGGGATGGTTGGCTGGCTGCTGGCCGGGCTGCCGGTTCAAAGGTAAAGGGCCGGAACGATTTGTGGAAACTTTAATTCTGGCGCTTTTGGTCGGGGCTTCTACCGGTCTGTTACTGGGGCTGGTAGGAGGAGGGGGTTCTATCCTGACCGTACCGGCCTTAATTTACCTTTTAGGCCAGCGGGTTGGTCCCGCTACTACCATCTCCCTGGCAGTCGTTGGTCTGACTGCGGCTTTCGGCAGTTTTCAAAAATACCGCCGGCAGCGCGACTCCATACGCCTAGATTATGCCCTGGTGCTGGCTTTACTGGGCCTGGTGGGGGCGCAGGCAGGCAACTGGTTAAACAAAACTCTACCTGACAAAGTGACGCTGGGAGGCTTTGCCGTTCTGATGATAGCGGTGGCGGGGCTGATGTTACGTCCACCAAAGCTAGGGTTTGTGGCTAGCGAAAAGTTGGTGCACGTGAGAGCACGCTGGCTACGCGCCGGAAGTATAGGCCTTGGTTTGGGGTTTTTAACCGGACTATTTGGAGTGGGCGGCGGTTTTCTGATCGTCCCGGCCCTGGTGCTGCTCCTCGATTTCCCGATGCGCTACGCCGCCGCTACTTCACTGGTGGTTATTGCCCTGAATTCTCTTTCGGCGCTGGCCGGGCGCTGGCCGCTAAGCGGTTTTGATCCCTACCTTGCGGCAACCCTGGTGGTTACCGGAATAGCCGGAACCTGGGCTGGTAATAAGTTTGCCGATCGCATACCGGATAAAACCTTGCGAAAAATATTTGCCTGGCTGGTAATAGGACTGGGTATTTATATTGGCTGGCAAGCTTTAAAATAGTAACAGCCTGCTCATTAAACCTGAAATAGGAAAAACCAGAGCCGTTCCGGATGTTTTCAATATTTGGTTAGGAACATCCCGAGGATGGCTCAATATTTTCTTTCTTTTATCTACTCAAAAGGTTCACTACTATACTTCTTATTCGTTTCAAAAGGAGTTGCTGAAATGTTGGTGAATTTTCGGGTTCATCCGAATGTTAGGACACCTTATTGCTCGCGTTTGGGTCAGCCGTTTTGGTTACTCCTGTAAGATTGTAAAGGGATCAAGGTTCTGTGGCCGCATTTTTAGCTTCATCTACTGTCAGAGGTGAGCCAGAGTTTTACTTATAACAACGAATATTGGGAGGGAAGATAATCATTTAGTACAACAAAGAGGGAATAGCACGAACTAACTCTTATTAGCCGCCAGGGGCAGGGTGAAGCTAAAAGTGGACCCCTGACCCACTCCGCCCGAAGCCACCGAGATTTCGCCACCCATCTCCTCCACCAGCGCTTTCGCGATAGTCAGACCCACTCCCGAACCGCCCAGGGCTCGGCTGCGAGATTTATCCACCCGGTAAAATCGCTCAAAGAGGTGGGGCTGATGTTCAAGGCTGATGCCCAGGCCGGTATCGATTACCCTGAACTCAACGCTATCCCCTTTGAGAGCCAGTCCAAGTTTAACCTTCCCCGGCACCGGGGTATAACGGAGCGCGTTAGTCAGTAAATTGGTAAGCACCTGGACGGCCCGGTCCCGGTCAGCCTGGACCGGCGGCAAATTGGAAGGCAAATCGGCGCTAAATTCGAGCCCTTTTTCCCTGAACTGGGGTTCGAGACGTTCTACGACCGCTTCGGTAACTTCAAGTGGACTGACTGCTTCGACCCTCAAAGTAATTTGTTTGGCCTCCGCCCGCGACAGCTCTTGCAGGTCATCGATCAACCGCCGCAACCGCCCGGCCTCCTCGTGCAGGCTGAGCCAGAGTTCCTCGGAAGGTTTTACGACTCCGTCGAGCAGCCCTTCCATATATCCCTCCAGGGTAGCCACCGGTGTCCTCAATTCGTGGGCGACATCCCCGATCAGGTCTAAACGGCGGCGTTCGGTGGTTTCCAGGGCCTGGGCCATCTCGTTAAAACTGAGGGCCATCTCCCCCAGTTCGTCCTTTCCGGCCCCGACAGACGGTATTCGCTCGGCATAATGCCCGGCGGCTATCCGCTGACTGGCCCGGACCAGCCTTCGAACCGGGGTAACTATCAGGCGGGTAACAAAGTAGCTGACGATAACGGCCACCCCTAGCCCAATTCCCCCGGCTACCAGCATAGCCTCGTTCAGTGACGCCCTAAAAGCCAGGTCAATGGTGCTGTTAAATGAGGTTTGGGCTTGTCCCATCCCGCTTCCGCCCATCATGGTGCCGCTGTCTCCCATGGTACCGCCCTGCATCATCTGCATGTGTAAATTGAAGGAGTTGGGAGCTACCAGGTCAACCGCCCCCAGGATTACCAGCGTGCCTATGGCGATGATCAGGAGGTACGACCCGAATAACTTTATGCCCAGGCTGTGGGTGTTCCAGCCCGAAGTGACAGAAGCTGAACCTGGAAGTTTCATTGAGCGTACCTTTTATCTAGGCGGTAGCCCAGCCCTCGCACCGTTTCTATATAACCGGACCCGGCTCCTGTCCCGGTGGCTCCCGGCTCGGCCTGGTTGTGGTTGGAATTGTGGCCCAACTTCTTACGAAGGTTAGCAATATGGACCTCCAGAAGATGTTCATCGAAGTAATCCATGCCCCAGACCCCTTCTAAAAGCTGGGAACGGGTAAATATCCGGCCAGGGTGGCGGGATAACATTGCCAGAAGGGCGAACTCGCGGGTGGTAAGAGCAAGGGCTTCCCCATTGCGGGTTACTTCGTGCTGGGCTTCATCAATCACCAGGTCGCCCACCTGGCGGGGTGGAGGAAAAACCTCGTCTGCCGGTTCTGCTGAGCCAGTTGGGCCGGTCCGGGGTCGCCGCAGCCTGGCCTTTATGCGGGCTACCAGTTCACGAGGGCTAAAGGGCTTGGTAAGATAGTCGTCCGCTCCGACGGATAGTCCCACTATCTTATCAACCTCCTCGGCCCTTGCCGTCAGCATAATGATGTAGGAGTCGGAAAACTGGCGCAATCTCCGGCAAACTTCTAACCCATCCAGTTCAGGCAGCATTAAATCGAGGACGACCAGTTCGGGATTAGCGGCGTGAGCAAGCTGAAGGGCTGAAGGGCCGTCAAAAGCGGTCAGGACAGTGTAGCTCTCCTGTTCAAGATAGCCCTTGATGAGGTCAACCAGTTTCTTTTCGTCATCTACTACCAGTATTTTTGTCACTTTTCCTTTTCACCCCTCAATCGCTATCATCCCCACAATTTATGGGGTTATTACGAGGTTATGCGAAAAAGGTTGAAGGTGTGGTAACTCCTGGTAAAAGCGGGGTAAACCGGTTCTGTCATTTCCGGATTGGCGGTAAATAAAGGGTTAGTTTTCCGTCTTGATAGAGCCCTAAATCACCCCTTTCTCGGTAGTTTAAGAATTACTTGCAACCCCTCTCTTTTATGCTATTAAGGAACCCCATTACTTTTATCGGGCCATCGACAACCGGGGCCGCCTGGCAGCATCCTCTTTCTCGAAAGTACGAGACCTCCAAACGGCTGAGTCTTACTTCAAAAAAGAAGTAGAAACCATAGGACACAAGCCAGAAAAGGTAACAACGGATAAAGAGGTGTTCTATCCCAAAGCCATAAATAAAGTGCTTGGTCGGACTGTAGAACACCGGACTATTCGCTACCTTAATAATAGTTTAGAGCGGGACCATCGTGGCATAATAAAGCAGCGAATAAAGCCGATGTTGAGTTTCAAAAGTCCGGTCAGCGCGGCTCGGTTTGCTGGAGCTTTTGACGGGATGAGGAATTATTTCAGGGTCAGGGCATTGCGCAATGTTTCTGTACATCTCATCCGCTTCACTTACCTCATCCTCGAGTTAAGGCGGGAGGAAGGGGGAAGTTACTGCGCCAGTTATAAGCGGATTTGCAATTCAGTTATCTTGATTATCATTTACTCTTTCCTTTTTATTTATTTCCCTAATCTATACTAACGGTTGTCCCGGTTTAAGACTTTTCTTAGTTTTTTTTGATAAAACAATGCAAGAGGGTAAAATCCAACCACTTTCCGTGGGGCAACCGGTTAAGATTTTAAGAGTTTATATTAGGGTGAGAATCTTACACCCCGGCTTAGCTTTGAAACGTCCTTGAAAACGTCCTCTTTAAGGGTTAATTTAGAAGAAACATAGCAAAGCACCAGGTTTATATAAATTTAGGGAATCATCCTGGCATGGAAAAACTGACAAAGCATAATTGGTTAAACTTGAATTCAAAACCTTTTTTGAAATTTTTCAGGCTAATCAACACCAGCCTGTTCATTGCCCTTTTATTATTGACCTTGGCTGGCTCTGTTCACGGGCAGGTCCAAGCGGCGGGACCACAATTTGTGAAGGTCCAGGGTAACAACCTGGTCCTGAACGGGCAACCCATAAAACTTAAAGGCCATAATTTCTATCCCTTTCAAAACCCGTGGGCTGCTATGTGGCAAAACTGGCAGGGGCCGGAAGTGGCGGCAGAGGTCGGGCAAGCCGCCATTCTCGGTGACAATGTGTTAAGGGTGCTGGTCCCTTATGACCCTAGCACAGGCTGGACTGATGCTAAAACCGGTCAGGTCAACCCGGTTTATCTTGCCGAACTTCGTCAGATGGTTCAGATTGCAGCGGGCCAGGGAATGAAAGTTATCATCACCCTTTTTGACTTCTACGATGGTTGGCCGCCAGCAGGCAGCGCCGAGGAGGCGGCCAACCTGACCTATTTAGCAACAATTGTTGGGGCTTTTGCCGGGGACGACCGGGTTTTATCCTGGGATATTCATAACGAACCGGACTTTTATCCACGCTGGACCCAGCAAAAGCAACCCGATGCTGTCCTGGATTGGACGGCCAGGATGCGTCAGGCTATTTCGAATATTGATTCCAATCACCTGATAACCGTAGGGGTGGGGTTTTACGAGGACATCTGGTACCAGGATAGCCAGGGGCGCAGTTTCGCCGGTCTGAGCGATTATATTAGCCTGCACAGTTATAATGCGCTGGACTTTGGTAACGAGGTTTACCATATCCGCGAACATACCTCCAAACCAATCTTGCTTGAAGAAACCGGTTGGCCGACCGGCCCCACCCTACAGGATGCCAATTTTACCGAAACCGAACAGCTTAAAGTTTATCAACAGGCTATCCAGACAGTTACCGGGCAAAACCTGGTAGGGTTATTGGGTTGGGTATTACGTGACCAGGTTCCCGGTTCGTTGATTGACCTTGACCAGAAGCAAAATTATTATGGGATTGAGAGGCGCGACGGTACCCTCAAACCCGCCGCCCTGGTTTTCAGGGACCAGTTGCAAGTAAGCCCCTTTACGGCAGCCGCCAGTAGCGCCGAACCCCTGACCAGCCAGAATGACCCGAACCAGAACCCGGCAGATTATTTCCCCCAGACCGGCCATTATTTATCCTCACCGCTGGCCGAATTGTGGAGGCGCGCCGGTGGGGAAACTATTTTTGGGCTTCCCCTGACAGATGCTTATGTTGACAGGGTTGGGACCGACGGCACCAGTGATGGGCCGGGAGCCAGGATAGTCCAGTATTTTGAAAAAGCTCGTTTTGAGTATTACCCGGCCCGCCTTCACGAACCGGGTTTTAAAAATTTCAGCCATATCAGCAAATATTTTTACCTTGTTGACTTTGGAACCCTTGGAAAGGAAATAGGCGGGTCCGATGTACCCGAAAGCGCAAAAGCGGTGCAACAGCGCAAGGGTCCCGACACCAGCGCTTATCACTATTTTGATAGCACCGGGCACGACCTGGCGGCCCCCTTTCTCGATTTCTGGAATAACAACTACGGCGCTAAACTTTTCGGCAACCCAATCAGCCAGCCTTTTAACCGGGACGGGCAAATCCTCCAATATTTTGAGAACGCCCTGCTAGAATACGATCCCACCGCCCCCAACCCGGTCGTGACGGTAGCGCCTCTCGGCAAACAGGAACTGGCCGCAAAAGGAATTCCGGTTGGATCCCCTGCCGACCTGGCCCCGGCCAGTTTTACCGACCCATCCTTTCAACATACCTGGCGACGGACGGACCTGCCAGTCCAGGCTGGGCAGGCCAGCCGGAGCTGGCTGTGGGGTCCGCAGGGATTCGCAACCGCGTTGGAACCATATGCCGAGGCGGACCATAACGGCTGGCGACTTGTAGAATATTTTGATAAAAGCCGGATGGAGATAACACACAGCGATGGCAATAACCAGGATAAATATTTCGTTACAAACGGGCTGCTCGTCAAGGAATTAATAAGTGGGCAGTTGCAAACCGGGGATAACCGGTTTGAGAGCCGCCCGCCCGCCCAGGTTGCTATCGCGGGTGACCCGCTCGAGGTAAACCCGGACGCTCCTACTTATGCTGCCTGGCAAAGTGTTACCGGAGATGCTTCCCGTACCACTTCAAAGACGGGACAACCGGTGACAGTGACCCTGGATAAAGCAGGTCAAGTCGGTCAACTCGATCCAGCCAGCCCTGAGGCTGGTCTCGTCCGCCAGGGCAGTTATATTCCTGAAACCGGCCATAACATCCCGGACGTTTTCTGGCGGTATTTGACCCAGAACCAGGGGCCACTTTTAACCGGTCCCGGCCCTGAGCTCACGACAGGTGACGTGGTAGACTGGCTTTACAGCACCGGGCTACCTTTAAGCGAAGCTTTCTGGGTCAACACCCGGGTCGGCGGAGTTGAGCAACCGGTGCTGGTGCAGCCTTTCGAAAGGCGGGTACTGACCTATACCCCCTCTAATCCCGCCGCTTACCAGGTGGAAATGGGCAACGTGGGCCGCCATTATTACCAATGGCGCTACCTGAATAGTATCCCGGCGTCTTGAAATCTATTCCACCATAACTCGTAACGTGTTATATTTATGACAACCGGGAGTTGTTTCTGCTGTTCTTTTACCTTAAAACTTCAGAAAAAAAACTTCAGAAAAATGAAGGTTTTACAGTTTGAACTTTTGAAAAATGGAGGAGTTTGGAAATGTTTACCTCATCATCGGCAAACCCAAAAAGCATTGAAATGATTCACCCTCCCCACCCCCAGGCTGTTCCTACCCAACTGAAAGATATCAAGAAGAAACTACCCCTACGGGTTCTCTCTGAGGCAGATTGGAAGCACTGGACTACTTATGGCTATGTTATCGTCCCCAATGCGGTACCCCAGGATCAACTTAAAAGACTGGTTGATTTACTGTGGGAATTTTCAGAGATGGATCCAAATGACCCCGAAACCTGGTACCAGACCGAATGGCGCGACCATAGCAAGAAACTGCCCCACACCAACGGTATGCTAGAGATTTATAACCACCAGTACCTGTGGGATAAACGCCAGACTCCCCGTGTTTATGATGCCTTCGTAGATATTTGGGACCGGGAAGATTTATGGGTAAGTATTGATCGGGTCAATATGAATCCCCCGAGCAAAGGAATCCATTCTTCTAATGGTTTTATTCACTGGGATGCCGATACTTCTCTTAACCCTTTGCCAATCGAAGTACAGGGCGTATTGTCACTCGCGAGGCAAGATGAAGAGGTAGGCGGCTTTCAATGTGTCCCTGAACTTTTCCGAACGCTTGAAGAGTGGATCAAAACCCAACCTGCCGACCGCAATCCCGGCGTCCCTGATACAACCGGATTCGAAGTTGTGACGGTCAATCTAAACCCTGGTGATTTGCTTATTTTTAACAGCTTGCTCCCTCACGGTATCAGACCGAACCGTTCCAAAAACCGGATGCGGATGGCCCAATATATTGCGATGAACCCGGCGAAGGAAACCGATGAAGCAGAGCTAGCATTCCGGCTAAACGCCTGGCGTAATTTTCAAATCCCACAACACGGGGATTTTCCCGGAGACCCCCGCGAGTGGGAAAAGAAAAATGCCCAGGTTGCAAAGCTGACACCCCTTGGTGAAAGACTTTTGGGTCTGAAAAGTTGGAAATAAATTTTTTGGTTGTTTAAGCTGGGAAATTCTATTCAAGTTCTTGGAAATATTTGGATTCGCAAGTAATAACGCCTAAAGATACGGAATAGCGGTTATTATTAATGAGAATACCAACTTAGAGAAAAGGGCATAAAAGTGAACGAGCGTCAAACTGGTGGTGAGGGAGAAATAGTTTTACGGAAAGTTTTTGAGGGTGATTTACCCATCTTCTTTGAACAGCAGCAAGACAAGGCAGCTAACTATTTAGCTGCCTTTATTTATAGAGATCCCTACGATCGCCAGGCCTTTAACAACCACTGGCATAAAATATTTGTAAATCCAACTGTGGTTAACAGAACAATCCTCTATAATGGTCAGGTAGCCGGATACCTGGGTAAGTTTGAAATAGAAGGCCAACCGGAAATAACTTACTGGCTGGGTAAAAACTACTGGGGCAAAGGTATCGCCACCGGGGCCCTGACGGAATTTATGAAGGAATTAGAGGAGAGACCTATTTATGCCCGTGCCGCCAAAGACAATTTCGGTTCTATTCGGGTACTCCAAAAATGTGGCTTTCAGATTACCGGTTATGACCGGGGTTTCGCGAATGCCAGGGGTCAGGAAATTGAAGAAGCCATTTTGCAATTAGGGTAAGAATTGGAAAAGTAAGGATATAGCGAATATTTTAGCAGTAGATACAACGCTCCTCAAAATTTCTTAAAGTGGGTCTAAATTATATGAAAAATTAGTCTATGAGAATGCTCCTTCTCAAAGATTATTCTTGTAGAAGCTGCTATAATGGGAAACGAAGGAAATAGCTTGGGTATCGGGAAATATAAGCAACCAGTTGATTGAAATGTTTTGTAAAACATACCTATTTTTTGGTGGAATCAAAATGACACAAGACCTCTCGACTAACCTTACTACTGTTTCAACTATTGAGCAAGACGGCAATTCTGTATTAGATCTAGAGCTGATTAATGATTCATCAGCCGACCAAAAGTTTAGTGACAATTTAGCCGAAAATCCGGCCGCCATCTACCTGTCCTCACTTAAACCGACTGGCCGCCGCAGCATGCTTATCGTCCTGAATGTGATGGCCGGCCTTCTCAGTAACAAACAGTACAATGCTTTCACATTCGCCTGGCACGAGTTGCGTTACCAGCATACCGCCGCCCTCCGGACCGCTCTCCAGGAACGCTATAAGCCGGCCACCGCCAATAAGGCGATCAGCGCCCTGCGCCGGGTGCTTAAAGAAGCCTGGCGGTTGGGTCTTATTGGTGCGGAGGAATACGCTAGGGCGGCCGATATTAAAACGGTAAAAAGCCAGAGACTGCCCAGGGGCCGGGCGCTCAAAGGCGGTGAACTGACCGCCCTTCTCACGGTCTGCGCTAAAGACACTTCTCCCCTCGGAATTAGGGATGCGGCTCTGGTAGCCGTCCTTTACGCCTGTGGCCTTCGTCGCTCGGAAGTGGTAAAGCTGGACCTGAAGGACTATGATGAGGAAACCGGCGCCCTTACTATACTGGGTGGGAAGGGCGGTAAGGACCGCCTGACTTACCTGGGGACCGGCACTGAACTGCTGGCCGGTTGGTTAAAGTTACGCGGCAGCACCGCTGGCCCGCTCTTTTTACCGGTCCGCCGTGGTGGGCATATAAAAGTGCAGCGGTTAAACGAACAGAGCGTGCTGGATATTCTCAAAAAGCGGGGTAACGAAGCGGGCCTCAAGGCCTTTTCCCCCCACGACCTGCGCCGTACATTTATAAGTGATCTTCTGGATACCGGGTCGGATATTGCCACGGTCCAGAAGCTGGCCGGGCACGCCGATGTCCAGACGACGTCCCGCTACGACCGGCGGGGTGAAGCCACTAAAAAACAGGCAGCCGGGAAGTTACACCTGTCCTACCCTCCCAGTGGGAATACGCCAGCCTCCTGAGCCTCCTCTTCAATTTGCAGGAGTCGGAAGAGATAATAATAAATTTGTACAGTATTTTAAGTAATAAAGAGGGGTTTTATCTCATTCCGGTATTTACCTCTCAATGAGTCGGAAGGGGAATTGCTGGGATAATGCCTGCATCGAAAGTTTCTTTGGAACTTAGAAGGTTGAACTTTGTGATCGCAAGCTCTTAAAGAGCAGGCAGGAAGCCAAAACAGAAATCTTCGAGTATATGGAAGTGTTCTACAACCGGCAGCGTCTTCATTCTTCGCCAGGGTATGTTTCGCCGGAAAACTTTGAAAACCGGTCAGATTTACTCGCGTTCTAACACTCCATGAAACTGGTGCAACATCACTTTAACTTGTACCTCCAGAATAGATCCGGGCCAGATTATATAATATAGGAATTGTTAAGTCATAATATAAGGACAATAAAAATCCTTAAAAGGTCTTGACAGGAAAAAGATCATATACTATATTATAGTTAAGCGCTTAACCATTGTGTTTCTTACACCTTTTAACCCAATTGAATACATTTGGCCCTAGAAATTTTTTTGCCCTGATAGTTAAGCGCTTAACCATACAAAGCTAATCTCTCAAAAGAGAAAGTTTTAATTCAATGGCGAATATATATGATGTGGCTCGCCTGGCCAAGGTATCAACGGCAACCGTTTCAAAAGTCCTTTCGAATACACCCTATGTAAGCGATAAGACCCGTCAAAAGGTGCTTGATGCAGTGTTTAATCTTGGGTACAGCCCAAGTATCGCGGCGCGTAGTCTGACCGGTAACCGTCGGTTTGTTATTGGCCTGGCAATTCCTTATGAACCAAATTATCTCTTCAGGGATCCTTTTCTTATGGAAGTGATCCAGGGTATTGAGGAGATAGCCAATGAGCATGATTACAACCTTCTTTTTACCACGGCCCGTAAGACCAATCCCCAGGGAGCTTATAGCCGCCTTTTGAACAAAGGATATGTTGATGGGGTTGTTATTCTAGAAACGGTTAAAAGTGTCGAACTAGATAAAAAGTTGGTGGAGTCGGGTATACCGCGCGTATCAGTTGGTTATTCGATGGGTAGTAAGGGTAACCTTGCTATAGTTACACCCTCCGTACACGCTAACGACTACCTTGGCGCCCTTGAGGCTACCCGGCACCTCCTAAATTTGGGCCACCGCCGTATAGGTATAATAAACGGGCCGGCCAATTTTATGACCGCCATGGAAGAACGTTACAAAGGGTTTTGCACTGCCCTGGCTGAAGCAGGCCTTAATCCTGATCCTGAGTTAATGGTAAACGGTGACTTTACCCTTGAAAGCGGTATAGTGGCTGGTCAAAAATTACTGCAGGTTTCACCCCTACCTACCGCGATCTTTAGCTTTAATGACCGGATGGCGGTAGGGGCAATGCGGAGCGCTCGTGAGAAGGGTCTGAAAATCCCCTACGACCTTTCCATTATAGGTTTTGATGATGTTGAGTTGGCCCAGGCCTCCGACCCGCCGCTTACAACTATCCATCAACCGGCCATGGGTATTGGAAAGGAAGCCGCTCGTAAATTATTCGCTATTTTTAATGGTGATATAGACATCCTTACCGAAACAATTTTACCTACTGAATTCATCCTACGAGGCTCCACAGGTCCTGTGCCAACTTAAGGTAGGCGGCAGGACCTCACCAGCGCCCAGGGCAAGTAGGGTCTTGTTTAAACTGGCTGCTTAATCCAATATTTTTAACCTTACGCTTTCTAACTATCATTTGTTGATTGTTTGTTTAGTTTAAATCCCTGGCTGCACCTTACAGCCGAGGTTTATTAGCCTTCCCCTGAAAAGGAAGACCTCAAGGAGGAGGAAACACATGAAGTTTTTGAAAAAACTTTGTTTCTTTACCATACTCTCTTTAGTGGCGGTTCTGACCCTCAGCGCTTGTGGTGACAATACTGCTACAACTGCGCCGGCAACTACAGCCGCCGCGAGTGCGACAACTGCTGCCCCGAGCGCGACTACAGCCGCCGCGAGCGCCACAACAGCCGCCGGAACCACCAGCCAGGGTTCCGGTCTGAAGGGTGACCCCAATCTGAAGGGGGAAATCACGGTATGGGCCTGGAACGTAGCCAGTAAAGCCCTTCAATCCAACATGGCAGGCTTTAACAAGCTTTACCCGAATGTTAAAGTGAACTTCCCGGAAATCGGGCAGAGTGATGTTTATGACAAACTCACGACCGGGTTAGCGGGCGGTGGCGCTGGATTACCCGATGTGGTGCAGGTTGAAAGCGACCATATGGACGTTTACACCGGTAAATTCCCGAACGGCTTCGTAGACCTCACCGACAAAGCCAGCAAATACGAGAAGGATTTCGACCCATCTAAATGGGCGCAATCCAAGAGCAAGAATCACATTTTCTCGATCCCCTGGGATTCGGGTCCAACCGGCATTTTTTACCGGGTGGATATGTTCCAGAAAGCAGGTGTCGACGCTTCCAAAATCGAAACCTGGGATGACTGGATTGAAGCGGGTAAGAAAGTCCAGGCGGCGAATCCGGGTGTCAAATTTATGGCCATTGATTTCACCAAAGATGATGCGCTGTACCGGATGCTTTTGAACCAGCAGGGCTCGTTCTACTTTACCCAGGACGGCAAAATAAACCTGACCTCACCAGAGTCGGTCAAGGCCATGACGATCATTAAAAAACTCAATGACGCCGGACTTTTAACCAACGTTTCCGGGTGGGATGGCGTGGTCGGCGCTATGAAGAACAGCCAAGCCGCTACTCAGCTTTTCGGTGTATGGTGGAGCGGCACTATCATTGATAGCTCCCCGGAAAGCAAGGGCAAATGGGATGTAATCTTACAACCTGCCATTGAGAAGGGCGGTAACCGGGCCGCCAGCCTGGGCGGTTCGACCCTGGCCATTCCGAAAGGCTCCAAAAACGCCGATGCGGCCTGGGCTTTCATCGAGTATAACCTGGCGACCTCGGAAGGTCAGAACAACATGTTGAAAAACTTTGGCCTGTGGCCGAGCTATCTGCCCGCCTACAGCGACCCGTTCTACACCCAGCCCCAGCCATTTTTCAATAATAAGCCGATCTGGCAGCTTTTTGCCAAAGAGACGCCTCTAATAAAGCCGGCTTACTACACCAAGGATTACACGCAGGCCCAGACTGTTTCCCAGAATGCGCAGGCGGATATACTCAATGGAGCCGACCCGGCTACAGCCTTGAAAAAGGCTGCCGACGATCTCAAAAACCAGACCGGGCGTGAACTGGCCGGGGGTTAGTTACCGGTTAAATTATAGAGGCAGCGGGTTAGCTTTGGAAGGCTAACCCGCTGCCTCTAGCCTGAATTCAGAAGGAGTTGTAAAGCCCTTTATGGGCCATTACCCATAGTAGGAGGATAGGCAAATGGCACGGTCCCCGGCAGTTGCGGCAACCAGGCCCAGGTTTGGTTTTCCACGCTTGAGTCGCAAGGTAGCTCCTTACGTTTTTATCGCCCCGGCGGTAATTTTATTCCTGCTTTTCATGGTCTACCCGATCATCTATTCTTTCATCTTGAGTTTCCAGACCCAGAATGATGATGGCGACCTGGTTTTTAACGGCCTGGCAAACTATCAGAGGCTATTAGGTGATTCTAAATTCTTTCAGGCCCTGGGCAATACCGTTTTAATCCTGGTGGTCCAGGTACCGATCCAGCTATCCCTGGCAATGCTGCTGGCGGTCCTTCTCAACTCAAAATATTTACGCTGGCGCGGTTTCTTCAGAGCGGTCTATTTTCTGCCGGCCATAACCGCCCTGGCGGCAGTTTCGATCGTCTTTTTGATTCTGTTTCAGGATAATAACGGTTTTGTAAATTATGTCTTGAGCCTGCTTGGCCTCGGTCCTATAAGCTGGTCGCGTGACCCTTTCTGGAACCAGGTCCTGATTATCCTGGCAATCACCTGGCGCTGGACCGGTTATAACATGGTAATTTACCTGAGCGGTTTACAGGGAATACCGGGTGACATTTACGAGTCGGCCTCGGTAGACGGTGCTTCCCGCCTGACCCAGTTTTTCCGCCTGACTTTGCCCCTGATGCGACCTATCATTCTGTTTACAACCATCTTCTCGACTATCGGTACCCTGCAGCTTTTCGATGAAAGCTATCTTCTGACCAGGGGTGGTCCCAGCGATGCCACGTTGACGGTAGGCGCCTATCTTTACCGGGTGGCTTTCCAGCGCGCCGATTTTCCTTACGCTTCAACCATCGCTTATGGTCTGCTGGTAATTATCCTGGTGCTTTCGATTATCCAGTTACGGGTCGGCGACAGAGAGGTTTAGCATATGATTAATCAGCCAAAAGTCAGCTCAGCTTTACCGGCCAGTTCAATTAAAACAGTGGTCGGCGAGAACGGTCTGTGGGCCCGCACCGGAAGAGTATTGATGTACCTGTTTTTAGGCATCGGGGCCTTTGTATCCCTCTTTCCCTTTTACTTTATGTTCATCGCGGCAACTCATACTTCGAGCGAGGTGTTGCGGACTCCCCCTAACCTACTGCCTGGTAGCTACTTGTTTGATAACCTGACCAAACTTATAAAGGACGTAGGGTTCGACCAGGCTATTTACAACTCGATTTTGATTGCCGTTATCTTTACGGTTGCCAGTATGACCGTTTCTTCACTGGCCGGGTTTGCTTTTGCCAAATACAAATTCAAGGGTAGCAATTTCGTTTTTGGCGCCTTCCTACTTACATTAATGATCCCGGCCCCGGTTACCTATGTCCCTCTCTTTAAATTGATGACCCCGGATGGCAATCCTTTTGGCCTTAACTGGTTGGGGACTTTGCAGGCGGTAATTTTACCTGGGCTGGCCAGCCCTTTCGGGATTTTCCTGATGCGCCAGAGTATGCGGGCCTTACCGGATGAGTTACTCGATGCGGGCCGGATTGACGGTACCGGCGAATTTGAAATGTTCTGGAAAATTGTGCTGCCGGTTATGCGTCCGACACTGGCTGCTCTGGCAATCTTTACTTTCATGACCCAGTGGAATAGCTTCTTCTGGCCGCTCGTAGCCCAGGTCAAGACCATTCCGACGGCTATAAGTGCCCTGCGTGGTTCGAGCATTATAGATTACGGCGGGATTATGACCGGAACCAGCCTGTCGGTTTTGCCCATCCTGATAATCTTTTTATTGATGCAGCGCGAATTCATTTCCGGTGCGCTGGCTGGCTCGGTTAAAGGCTAAAAATAATTTATTGGATAACCCTAACGAGCTAAATCAAGAGAATTCGTCGGACCTAACAATGGTAAAGCTGCAGGATTCTGGAACTACCCTATGTTTGCGAGATTGGTCAAACACCTCTTCAAGCCGGGTAGCCTACCACCCCAAGAAACTTCCATAAACAAAAAACCCACTCGAGCTTCTGTATCGAGTGGGTTTTTCCATTTTATAGCGGTATCGAGAATATACATTCTCAAAACTGGACTGCACCCAATTTAGAGGGCCAAATTCAAAGCTGACTTCTCAAGTTGAGATAGGTTGGACAGCAACCTATTTAAAGGACCAATTTCAAGGTAATTCGGTTGTATCGCGCATAATGTGTGAAAGTAAATCTCTTACCGGTTGACCACGCTGCGCCGGGTGGCGGAGTGGTTTATCCAGGTCTATCGTATAACGATTTGTTCGTCCTTCTCGGACATGCTGGATATAACCCTCTTTTTCCAAATCTCCCACTATTCGCTGGACCGCTCTCTCGGTAATCCCTACTTGTACAGCGATTTCCCGCGCGGTTAAATGAGTATTCTCGGCAATACAAAGAAAAACTTGCGCGTGATTAGTTAAAAAAGTCCAGTTTGTAGGTGCCATCTCTCTACCCCCTCCCTAAAATTATTTTGCGAAATACCAGACGTGATGTTCATTTCACCCTATATTTAGCGCGTATTATTTGTCACCTTATTATAAACCAGGCGCCAACAGGTTGCATTAGTCTAAATGGGCTGGCATGGGTTTAATCCTCTTAACCAATTGTTAATTCTTCTCCCTCTTGACTCAACCCAATTTCTGTTGCAAAATAAGTACGAAGTAAATATCATGTATTAAAAGTCGCGTTCTCGAAGTCACGTAATTAAATACAGTTCTAAATAGCAAAACTCAATTAGAGAGGAAGTATGAATTTGTGGGTTGGCCTGGTACAGACCCTGGTGCTGCTCATACCGGGGTTTTTGTTTATATTCACGGTGGCGAATGCCCTTATCTCCCGGTTCTTTCCAGGACGCCTCGCTGCTGTGACTTTGCTAACATTCACAATTTTGTGGGTTTGCGCACTTGTGGCTTTTGTAGTGGTTATTTTCAATGGACCCGTCGACTTTTCTGTAGTGACGTTAAGTTGGGATTTCACACAAACACCCCTTGTTGGATTTCGGGCTGACAGATTAAGCCTGGTGGTAGCCTTGCTGGTTATTACGGTAAGTGGAATTGTCCATCTCTACTCGTTACGGGCTATGGTCGAGGAACCGCACTTCACACGCTATTTTTTGCTACTGAGTTTAATAACCCTGGAAGTACTGCTGGTCGTTCTCACCAATAATTTGCTTATGCTGAGTGTCTTCTGGGTTCTAAAAGGCCTGACCCTTACCTTCCTGTTAGCTCATTACACGGAGCGTCCTGCTTCCTGGCGGGCCGCCATCAAGAAACTGCGCATAGACCTGGTTGGTGATGCCGCCTTTTTAGGCGCAATGGTCCTAACCTGGCAAATTTTTGAGTCTTTTGATTTAAGTACAATCAGCACAAGGGCTTCTGAGGCACCGCAAAGTTTGCCGGTCGTCCAGACCACCCTTCTTACCGCGCTACTACTGATAGCTATAATGGCAAAATCAGCCCAATTCCCCCTTCACGGCTGGCTGCCCGGGTCGGTTGAAGCGCCAACCCCTGTTTCAGCCCTGATGCACGCCGGGCTTATCAACGCGGGTGGGTTCCTCTTTATTCGGCTAAGCCTCCTTTTTGTGGCGGCACCCCTTACATTGGTGCTTGCACTGCTATTCGGCGCCGTTACCGCTTTCTATGGCACCCTGGTTATGCTGACCCGTTACGACATTAAGGGCAAGCTGGTTTACTCTACCATGGGACAAATGGGATTTATGTTAATTGAATGTCGCCTTGCACGCACATTGGAACATTTTTAAGCGGTTTTGAATCATCAAAATCTAGCTAACAAT
>MKTJ01000071.1 GCA_001898225.1 Chloroflexi bacterium 54-19 | reverse complement strand
CAGATTATAGCTAACTTATCAATCAAATTTAGACTGTCTACTAGAATGGAAACCCCAATTTAGGTCTGAGAAATTACTGAGTAATCTAACAAGATTATATACGATGGCGAAAGCCACCCTTTCCCAAAATGGACAAACTAAAACCGTTTAACACTAATTATTCTGGTTTCAATTCTTAGGGATAAAATAAGCAATCAATGGAAGATTTATGGCTTGCCTGGCCTGACAAAGGCCCCTGGATTTATACCAGACTGCCAAATGGCTCCAATAATGCCGTACGGCTGGTAAAAAGTGCCAGTGGTGAGGAATTTGTCCTAAAGACCTACCAAAACCAGCCGAATATAAGTAGTATCAGGTTCGAACATGCCGTGGTATTGGGACTGCAAGAGCTCGACCTACCCTTCAAAGTGCCGGTTCCTATTCCAACCTTAACAGGGGAAACGTTTCTAGAAACTATTGATGAAAAAGGCCAGCCAATCAAGGTTTGCCTTTGGAGTAAAGTGCAAGGTGAGCCGTTTGATAAATCTAATCCTCAGAATTGGTTTATCGCTGGACAAACCTTGGCAGAACTTCATCAAGGTCTATCCCGATTAGAAATTCCTTCTTCGCCTGACTGTTCGCTGCCGGTACAATTCGGCGATTTATCTCAAATTCACCCCTTGGTTCCAAACATACAAGCCAGTCTTGAACAACTGGCTTTAGGTGAAGAATATTTAGAAAGAATAACGAAATTTGTGGCAAAAGTGGCGGAAACCGTTCCAGACCTTTACGCCAGGCTACCTCAGCAAATTATTCACAGTGATTTTGGGGCTTACAATCTACTTATGGTGGGTAATCGAGTGAGTGGGGTAATAGACTTTGAATTCACCTGTTACGATATACGTGGAATCGATCTCGTAACCTTGCTGTTGTGGAGTTCGGTAGATTTATGGGGTAGTGGAAATGAATGGGGGATTGTGGATATAATCGGCCGAGGCTATTCTATTAAAATGGGATTAGACGAGCGAGAAATAAAAAAGCTACCCGAACTTTTGCGGCTACTGCTTGCGGTGGGCTTAATACACCGGCTTGGACGTTGGTTTCAAGGTTTAGAAAAACCAGAGGTTGCTTTTGACAGAGTTGCCTGGACACTCAGGTGTGAGGATTGGTTGGAACAAAATGGAGATAGGTTAATAAACCTTGGATTGGGCTGGTAAACTTCATAAACACCAGTATTGATTTCACACCAAATTCTCCCGGTTTCCGGTTTAACTCCAGGGTTTACTTGAAAGCTGTCTAACAACCGGCAACCAGAGATAAGTTACACTCCTGAAGTAGGGCAAAGGTTATCGAATACTTTTCCTCAAACAACACTAAGTAAACCCTTAAACATGCTGGTTGTAACCCTGGATTTTCCTACTGCGGACAGTCAGGGTGGTTACGATATTATGTGTGAGCAAGTTTGTGAGTGGCTAACCCTGAAAGGCCACAGAGTCACTATCCTCACTACAGCTCCAAGAGCTGACCAGATTGGTCTACTTTCCATTATGTAGTTGCTATTTTATTATTCCAGAAAATGATAATCCTGATATAATTGTTTATTAATAAGTCACAACTATAACCTAAAATCGTTCATACAGCTTTGCAGCAATAGAAAAGATAAAGTAAAAATGAAGTCTTTTAATATCATCTTATTAAGTTTTCTGTTAGCTTTTATCGCTTTTCTAGTCCATTCTGATCACGTAGCATTAGGTCAAACTGGTAATGACACTAATTCGGCTGAGGATTTATCAGTTGAAATTAACCCCGGTTTACTGGAGCTTTTTGAACAGCCAGTTGGAAAAATTAACAAGCCTGCTCAAGTGTTGGTAGTAGTCCGCAACGTTTCAAATTTTGAAATTAGGGATATTAAACTTTCATATTTTACAAATACACCTGTTGGCATAACTATAGAAAACAGTTCTATAGATACTATTTCTCCTTTAGGACAAAAAAGCTGGACTCTAAGTGTAAAACCCACCGGGGCGTGGCCGATCAGCGGTACAGTTTTCATACAAGTTGAGTATTTACGGCCTGCCAGTGGTACGGCAAGTGAAATCAGCCGTTTGGTAATCGCTCCACTAGAAGTTAAAAGTCATACACTTCCTCAGGCATCACAAGTAGCGGAGTTGCAGGTAAAAACAACTACAGACTCTCTTTCTCAAGGGGAGAAAACAAAAGTTTATTTAACTCTAACGAACAAATCTGACTTTTCAATAAAACTGGACTCAATAGAGTGGAATGGTGAGCCCTTCTTAGAAACAGGTAATATACCCATCGATAATAACAATAATGTAATCCCCGCTCAAACTAATCAGGTATTTGTTGGGGATGTTACAGCTAAAGACAGGGTTCGGCCTGGCAAGCAGAGCCTTGTTTTTGAAGTTTCGCTTTCATGGGAAAATGGCGGGATTCCTGCTACCGGCTCTTATACTGCAACTCAGGAATTTAATTTGGAAGTAACTGGTTTATCGGACATTTTACAGGTGCTGGCATTTCCATCTTTACTTTTACTGCCAGGATTTCTATTCCTTATAACTTTTGCTATAAGCTGGGATTTATGGCCTTTCCCCCAACCAAAACCCAGTTTTATTTTCAATCCTCCTGGCCCAAAATTCTGGGCACTGGCAATTTTCATTTCAGGTATAGCCATGTTCTTAATCCCACCGGTAGCTGGTTTTTTTGGATATACCATAAATTACCTGGTTTCATATAGTTTAAATGACCTGGTAATTATATATTTTTTTTCCGTCTTTACCGGGGTTTTAATTTTTTTCCTATTTGTATATTCGCGTAAATTATATAGTCAAAAACTTACTTCCAGATTTTTTACGGGTGATTCGCCAGCGACAGTACTCCGTAAGCTAAATCGCCGCCATTTTAGCCATTGCCGGGACGTGGTTATGTATACTAACTCGGATAAAAATCAAATTAGGGTTTTATTACTTGAGCCAGAAGACTATGAAAAGGATTCGTTTTGGATCGCACCGCATATCCAGATTGAGTTTACTGAAGCCGCTAACTCAGATAAGAACTACAAGAAGGAACTTGAGAATGCAATCAAAACTAAAGATGAAAATAATAAAGATGCTTTCTTTGCAGGCAAATTGGCAAGGCTAATAAGAAAAGGCAAAGGTTTTTGGGTGGGGTTAAGCGGGATTAAAAAGCTAACTGTAAAGTGGGAAGGTCCAGGTAACCAAGGAAACTGGCCCCGTCGGGTCAAAAAAGACAAACTGGAATTAGTAGGAAGTAATGAGTCAATAGTAGAAATTATACAATAAAAAAAGATGCCCCTCTTAGGGGCAACAGACCAAAGTTTCATCATACCCTTACCAGGGTACTCCTCTTCGGTAGTCCAGTTTATTATATATAAGTGGAGGGTATCAAGCAAGTGGCACGTATAAAAAAATTCCGGGTTTCTTTTATCTGGAGCCAAACAGTTACCGGTTTGCTAGAAGAATGGCCGGATCCAGCTCCCTACACTTTCCTGGGACGTGCCTCTGACTACCAGAAGTGGTTTTCAGATATTCGGGCTTTGCGAAATACAGAATTAAATTTGCCCTGGATTAAGGAAACTCATCATTTTTGGCTTTATTATCTTGAAAAAAGTAAAACAGATAGTCTTAATTTAGTAAAAGAAAAAGAGGCCTGGCGGGCTCTGGTGCCTTTCAGAAAACAATTGCCTACCAGACAATTTTTACCACCTGCTCCAAACCAACCCCCATATCCCCGCTTTCAGGCGGAAGCTTTCTTTTATCCTCATGGTCTGGCGATTGTAATAACTCTTAATTGGGAGGGTGATTTTGAACTGAACAAACTTGTTACGGAAGCAATGGCCTGGCGGTGGCAAGAATGTTACGTGGATAGTGTGGGAAATCCAGCAACGCTGGACGAACTGGCCGAGCAGTTCAGACAAGAGATGCATGCTCATGCCTTTGGCAGCCTCCCGGTGGAAAATAGTTCCGATACCCCTTTCACAATCGCTACCGTAGTAGAGGGCGACAGAGTTGATCCAAATGTTAAATTTGGAGTTGATAAAACAATTCAACCGGCTATAGACCAATTAGTAAGGTGGGACAAAATTGGTCAACTTCCAGGTTTACCTGCTTCTGTAATCAGGGCCAGACAGCTTTTCCTGGGTGACGCACTTTATATAGGGCCACGAGGCCGGGTAATCTGGTTTCCTTCGCGGTTTACCCCGTTGGCTGGTGGTAGGAAGAAATCATTATCCTGCTATCACCGCAATCTTTTTTTCACCTCTACTCAAATTGAGAGCCTGGGTAATTTTGTTTTGAAAGGGGCAAACAGGGCGGCCAGTGAGACTTTGCCCACGACTTACCGAGAGTGCCTAAAAAATGCGGTTATCCGGCTCTCCTTACTATATAACATGCGAGGTGATCAAGGAGGGCCATCCGGTACTTATCGCACCCGGAGTGCCCCGCGTCAGATAAAAGATAACAATTTACTTGAAGCGATTAACAGTTTACGGGCGCGTTTACTGACTGACCGGGGACAACTGCCTGATATTCCAATAGCGGGGGAAAAGTAATGCCTGTCAGCCTAGTTGTTGTGGTGAAACCGAAAATAGCAGGTTCTATATTGGCCGCCAATGGTAGATGGGTTCATGGCCTTTTTTTTAACTGGTTGCAACAAGAGGAATCGGCCCTTGGCAATGCTTTTCATGAAGAAGACGAAAAAGAAAAGCCTTTTACTATTTCTTGTTTGCAACCTTTAACCTCTGAAAGGATAGACTTTAAGGGAAGTCTGCCTTTACTTGCGTCCCATCTTTACTGGTTTAGAATTACCTCAATGCACCCTTTGTTAGATCGGGTTTTACAGGAGAGTTTCTTCCGTAACAAAACCGAGTTAACCTTACAGGAAATTCCTTTTAGCGTGGAAAATGTAACTTTTTCACCCCGCCAGCACCCCTGGGGTGCAACCATAACCTGGCAAGATTTAGATACCAATGCCCCGGTAAATACGGTTCGAATAGAGTTTGCTTCGCCTACAATGTTGAAAATGGCTCGCCGTCCAGGGGAAAAAACCGGTCGTATCCTGCGGTTGCCTTTACCGAGTGAGGTCTTTGGTAAGTTGGCCGCTCGTTGGAATGGTTTCAGTGGTGATCCTTTAGACCCTGAACTGCTTACCGCACTTAAAGAGAATTTAGTTATCACGGATTATGCTCTCCATACAGTCGCTATTAAGGAGGGGAAAGGTAAAAATTCCTGGGAATGGCCCTGTTTTCAGGGTTGGTGCGAATATACATTGATGCCGTCTGATCTGGCGTTGGCGGCAGTGCTTCAAAAACTTGCTCGCTTTTCCTTTTATTCTGGTCTTGGATTTAAGACACCAAGAGGATTCGGTCAGAGTCGCGCGATGGGAATATCACTGCCACGCTTTTAATTTATTGGTAGTTGATTTAACATAAATGCCCATTTCTTAAAATAAAAAGGATGAAAATGGGCTTTTATATTAAAACTATGTTAAAATTAACTGCTAACTTAAAAGCAGTTATAAATAGGGCTTTGTAATAGCCTATTAAATCAGGAGAGTCTGAAAGAGAGGTGATCCCCAGCGGGGACTAAAACTTTCCCGAGCTGTCATAGATTCCGTTCGGCAAACAAGGTCTGAAAGAGAGGTGATCCCCAGCGGGGACTAAAACTGGGTTGCCGGTGTTGCTCGGAGTAGGAGCCACGACGTCTGAAAGAGAGGTGATCCCCAGCGGGGACTAAAACCCTTCAGTGCCAAATTTAAATCGGCATGGAAATCTCGTCTGAAAGAGAGGTGATCCCCAGCGGGGACTAAAACAAAATAGTACAGTCCCCCATTATGGTACATACCATAGTCTGAAAGAGAGGTGATCCCCAGCGGGGACTAAAACCATACCTAACTCCGTCCTTGAAAGTCACCGTAACTCTGGTCTGAAAGAGAGGTGATCCCCAGCGGGGACTAAAACGGGTTGTAAGTTATTTGGAGTCTCTTACCAGAAAGTTGTCTGAAAGAGAGGTGATCCCCAGCGGGGACTAAAACAGGTTTTGCGGATAATCGTGTGCAAAATAACTGTAGTCTGAAAGAGAGGTGATCCCCAGCGGGGACTAAAACGTACTCCTGGAAAGATTTGGAAGCACCCGGGAACCGGGTCTGAAAGAGAGGTGATCCCCAGCGGGGACTAAAACGTTTAATAGGTTGGCAGTAAAGATAAGAACCATTCCGTCTGAAAGAGAGGTGATCCCCAGCGGGGACTAAAACCAACCAGTTGCGAACTCGTGTCGATCAAAGACCTGAACCGTCTGAAAGAGAGGTGATCCCCAGCGGGGACTAAAACCCTTCCTAGAAACTATTTTTTCAGGCCGATCTTGGGTCTGAAAGAGAGGTGATCCCCAGCGGGGACTAAAACAATGACTAGATACGCACTGCCATCCACAGTGATCCGCGGGAAGTCTGAAAGAGAGGTGATCCCCAGCGGGGACTAAAACACCACCCAAGGCGCTAAAACTGAAGCGGCAAAAAGGTCTGAAAGAGAGGTGATCCCCAGCGGGGACTAAAACTTGACGGCGCCTTTCTTGGCAACTGCGGCAATGGACGTCTGAAAGAGAGGTGATCCCCAGCGGGGACTAAAACTTCGAACATTTTATTTTCTCCTCTACCTGCTTTAAGCGTCTGAAAGAGAGGTGATCCCCAGCGGGGACTAAAACTTTGCGCTCCGGTAAGAATCGCCATTGTACTGGAGTCTGAAAGAGAGGTGATCCCCAGCGGGGACTAAAACTATATACGCCCAGTTTTCTTGCATGGCTTTTTCAAGCGTCTGAAAGAGAGGTGATCCCCAGCGGGGACTAAAACGAAACCGGTCGTTGAACAAAGCTGGTTGGAGAAACAGTCTGAAAGAGAGGTGATCCCCAGCGGGGACTAAAACGTCCACTCATGTTGTAATGGTGGATAATTTTGGATACGTCTGAAAGAGAGGTGATCCCCAGCGGGGACTAAAACCAGTTAGGGCCGTAGGCAAGAGTCGCGGTATAGGTGGTCTGAAAGAGGGGCGATCCCCGCGGGGACTAAAACGTTTAACTTGGCTACCAGAAACATCTCTCCAGGATAGGCTGAAAAAGTGGCGATCCCCAACGGGGACTAAAACCTAACCTGCAACTTATGATAGACACACACTAGAACGAGGCTAAATAGGTGGCGATCCCCAACGGGGACTAAAACACCCAGTCATCATCGAACCGCGGGACGTCAGTGATGAGTCCGGGCTGAAAAGGTGGCGATCCCCAACGGGGACTAAAACGTAGGGCTATTGCGATTGGTATACCTTTCTGGTCTTAGTTGTCTGAAAGAGAGGTAATCCCCAGCGGGGACTAAAACCTACCTGTTGAATAATCGTACTATTGAGATGACGAGCCGTCTGAAAGAGAGGTGATCCCCAACAGGGACTAAAACATCACTAGGCCTGCAACAATCTCCAAGGCCAAGATAAGGTCAGAAAAGATGGCGATCCCCAGTGGGGACTAAAACCAAAGCAAGAACATCATCCGATCTTCCTGAGTGCATTCGTCTAAAAGATAGGAAATATTCAGGGGGACTAAAACCAAACAGTACAATCGCCACAGGTTTTAGACCAAACTAAAAATAAATTAGAAGACTAGACATAATCCAAAAATTATGTGAAAAAAGTGATCAAAAATAGGTTCAAATATTAAAAGTATGTTAAAATTAAGTTGCCCTTCAAAACTTCTTACTTTTGTGGCTTTGTAATAGTCTACTGAAGACGGAGAGGCTAAATAGGTGGCGATCCCCAGCGGGGACTAAAACCCAATTAAGCGGCCTTGTCCCTGTACTCGAAATCGGGGCTAAATAGGTGGCGATCCCCAGCGGGGACTAAAACCAGGGAGGCCATACTCCAGGGCCTCATCGCGCTTCGGCTAAATAGGTGGCGATCCCCAGCGGGGACTAAAACTAGAGAATGTATGAAATATAAAAAAACACGACATAAGTGGCTAAATAGGTGGCGATCCCCAGCGGGGACTAAAACATAGTATGCTTTCGCAAGCTCTACCGGTGTATCTCTGGGCTAAATAGGTGGCGATCCCCAGCGGGGACTAAAACCTGCGGGTACGGCTGTTGCGGCATCGGTTGCTGAGGCTAAATAAGTGGCGATCCCCAGCGGGGACTAAAACGTCTTCCTTACAGGACCACCAAGAGAAAAGTATAAAAGGCTAAATAGGTGGCGATCCCCAGCGGGGACTAAAACTCTCTAGCACTTTCAATGAAAAAGACTTGCATTAAATCTGGCTAAATAGGTGGCGATCCCCAGCGGGGACTAAAACTTTCCAAGGCTTGGCATACTGAGAACGTAAAAATACAGGGCTAAATAGGTGGCGATCCCCAGCGGGGACTAAAACCCATGACGTTGCCAGTGCCAGAATTGCCGTTGTTGCCAGGCTAAATAGGTGGCGATCCCCAGCAGGGACTAAAACACTTAACATGAAATCGCAGATCTCATAGTTTTATAGGGCTAAATAGGTGGCGATCCCCAGTGGGGACTAAAACACGGAGCCAAATCCTTCGAACCCAAAATGAGTAATAGTGGGCTAAATAGGTGGCGATCCCCAGCGGGGACTAAAACGTATCAATAATATAGGTAAGTTTTTTTCCAGAAACAGAGGCTAAATAGGTGGCGATCCCCAGTGGGGACTAAAAAACGTTTTCGCCTTCCTCAGTGAAATAGTCGTACGGTCAAATAAGAGAAAAATCCCCGTTGGGGGTTATAAATTCGGTTTTGTGTTTTTCAAGGGTTGTGGAGAGTTGTGTTTAAGAGGTTTGTGACTTTATTAAGGATTTATAAGATGTTGAAAGGACAATTTACAAACTCGGTATTAATCTCTAAAATTGAATCTTGATTTCTAAATACCTTAGGTTATAATTAAACCAAGATTGTAATCTTCCGCTGTTTTTAGAATCAAATTATTAAAGACCTCGATGAGTGAGGTTGGTTTAATTTTCCCATATCGTATGAGTTATAAAGGTTGCCCCGCCATGCCGCAAACCGTCCTTCATTACGCACCGGCCCTCTTTGTTGAAGCTTTCTCACGCATTTTTTCTTTGCCTCAAGCAGCGGTTAATCTAGACTTTCAGCCTCCTAGATCTGAGTGGGAGGCCCAATTCCTCGATTTGATAGAACTAGTAATGGATTGGGATGATGTTTCACCTCAACTGCCTGTCTCCCTGCTAGCCGCTTATTCTCCTGATGGCACTACTCGAACCAAAGCACCTTGCTATATAAGGGTTTCCAACCCTTCTTCCTTGCCGATGCCCACCGAATCTGCCCCACAGAAGTATGAAATTAGTCCTGAACTTGTACAAAGTTTGACAGACAACCTGAAAAAACTTGGCACGCCTGGTTATAATCAGGAGTTAGTTGTTCAGTTCCTTGCTGAAAAATATTTAAGCGACGTGGGCTATGCTCTTAACTTGCTGACTTACCGGGAGCCTTTGCCGATTTACGATATTTTAAGGACGATGGGCGGTCTCCTTTCAGCGGACCGGACTAATAAAGGCCAATATTTCTTAGGTGCGCTTGATGTCAGTGGGATTCAGGACTTTGTTTATAACATCAGTTCAGACCGAGCCCTCCGGTCGTTACGAGGTCGCTCCCTCTTTTTGGAATTGCTTTCCCAGGTGGTACTGCGTGATTTACTCAAGGTAGCCGGTTGTTCTGAAGACTGCTTGCTGGTGCAAAACGGCGGTTATTACCTTTTCCTATTACCCTGTGACAAAATCGAGGAATTAAGAAAAAACCTGGAAAGGGTAATCAATCTATGGAACCGGCGACTTTTACTGCTTCAAGAAGGGCGGATATTCCTGGCTTTTGCCATGAGCGCTTCTCCTGTTACCGTCCAGGAATTTCTTAATAAGCCTGGTGATGGGTACTCCGATGCTATTAGCTCAATTGGTAGGGAACTGGCCTTGCGCAAACGGCAGAAATTTGTGGGGATGCTAGAACCGGGTGACCTGAATAGTTTTCCTGCTATTTTGACCTGCCCGATATGCCGCCGTGATGTTAACAAACTGGTCCGGTTGGTCGAAGGTGAAGAATTTTGTGACCTGTGCTGTTTCTGTATAGAGCTTGGCCGCCAGAGTGTCGAGCGTGGGGCGCTAGAAATCGATTTGCAGCAACAGGGTAAAAACTATTGCTGGAAAGCCGGTAGCTTTACTTTGAGGCTGGGTGAAGAAAAGGGAGAATGGGAAGAGCCGGGCGCTTTGCGGGTAAAATTGAACCCCCGTGAGGTGGAGGACTTGGCCGGAAGCAATTTTTACCTCAATTTTCCTGTTGCCGCCGGTATTGAAGATGATTTTAATGATTTAGCCAAGCTTTCGACAGGTTGGAAGGGGTTAGGGGCCTTACGTGCCGATGTTGATAGCCTCGGTAATTTGATAAAAGGTAGCGCAAAATATGCCCCGGTAATTTCCCTGGCTTCGCTCTCGCGGCTGCTCAATCGCTTTTTTTCAGAGTATCTTATGCAGTTGCAACAAGGTACGTTGACAACCAATTCTGACACGGTTGTGAATCCGAAAATTCGGAACTTTCACTTTATTTATGGCGGTGGCGACGACCTCTTTGTAGTAGGAGCCTGGAGCGACACGCTTGAAGTGGCCCTGGACCTGGGGCGTTGCTGGCGCACCTACACCGCCCAGAATCCTGATGCCACTATCAGTATGGGGTTGAGCCTGCACCCCTCCAAGTTTCCGGTGCTGGCGATGGCACAAATTTCAGGGGAACAATTGGAAAGAGCTAAGTCGAACAAAGTCGATGGCCGTGCCAAGAACAGTTTGTCAGCCGCATTTGCACGCCGACCGCTTTTCTGGGAAGAAGTTTTTGATGGAGAAAAACCACCTTTGCAGGAACTGGTACAACCGCTCCATCACCTGTTACCGTCTGGGGGCCAGGACGAGGAGAATGCCCGTTTATCCCGTTCTTTTCTACGCCGTATGCTCCAGGCGGACGCTGCCACGCACCCTTTAATAGAAAATGGTGGAAGATGGAAGCCTGGTCTTCGTTTTGCTCACGCCCCTCAAGGGAAGGTAGATTATCTGTACCTTTTGGCAACCTCTTCCGAGCTTAAATCACCTGAAACCGGTAGTCCCAGCCAGCACCTGCGTGACTACCTGCGCTGGCTGCACTTCAGTAGCGAACCACCAGACCTTTCTTTCTTTCTAAACTGGCTCGACTTACTGGTCCGTCAGGCATAATTCGATAGATTGGAGGAACCCTAATTGACTAATTCTCCGGCTCAACCGGCAGCCCGGTTATCTCCCGCTACGGTCCCTTTGATAGACCGCGATATGGCGGAAATAATCCACCAGGCCAAAAAAAGGGCGGGTTTATTCTTTGTTGAGAGAACCACTAATAACCAGACAAAATTGGAAGTGCTGGTAGATACCAACCAGTTACGCAACTTTTACGAGGCTTTGGTGCAATTGGGTATGGAACTGCGCGAAATTGTACGCACTAAACTCAAAGCAAACCCTTCATTGACCGAAGATTCTGTCAAAATTGAGAAAAGCTATTCTCAGGTGGATCGAGTTATTTTGCTGCCCAGTAAGTTAGCCTGGTCTGCCGCCCGTATGAAAGGAGAGTCGGCTAAAGCCGCAACTAAATTTTATGTGGAGGTGGATGGTATTGTGAAATCGCTTTTTGAGGCAGACGCGGAAAATAGCCTCAATTATGCCCGGTTCAAGCGATTCCAACAGTACGTTGAGACTGTGATTATTTATCACAAGGCCAGAAAAGAGAAAGTCGTTTCTAAAGAAGACTTGATGTAGGTAGGAGGACGGCTAAATGGATTCTGAACAAACCAGCGGGTCCGGTCAGCAACAAGTTTTAAGTAAAAACTATTTGAAGGCTAAAATTGTTTTTATTGGCACTGTTACCTGCGAAACGGGTTTGCATATTGGCGGGGTGGAAATGGGCGTGGACGTGGGCGGAATTGACAAATTTGTCATACGCAATCCCCTGAACGACCAGCCCTATATACCGGGTAGTTCAATCAAAGGTAAAATCCGCAGTTTACTGGAACTGGCGACAATTCCGGTGAGTAAATTGATTGAAAGCGCGGGTGGAATTATTGGTACAATGCCGGAAGATGCGCAAGTAATGGGGCTTTTCGGCAAAGCTATCAAGCGGGAGAATGAAACGGAAGGCGCCGCAAATCAAGGAACTGCTGCCTCCATTCCTAACTCAGCCCAAACGAATGGAAATACCCATGGAACAGGTAGCAAAGTGCTATTCCGGGATGCAATTCTGGTGGAAAGGCCGGGTCTGGCGCTTTATTCAAACGGCTTAAAATTTACCGAGCGTAAAGCCGAAAATGTACTTACTCGTATAAAACTCACTGCCACCCCTCGCCAGATTGAGAGAGTGCCGGCTGGCACGAGTTTTAAATTTAGCATGATTTTGAACGTGGATTCTGATAACCAGAGTAAATTTGTAGAGCAACTTGAGTTACTCCAACTTGGCTACCAGTTGCTTGGTTTGGATGGTCTGGGTGGTATGGTCAGCCGGGGTTACGGTCAGGTAGATATAAAATGGGGGAAAATTGAAGTTTGGCGTGTAACTAACAGTAAGTTAACTCTCGAAAAATCTTTTGCAGCTACTGGTGAGGTGGGGATAGAGTTTAGCGACATAATTGAATACGCTAAAAATGATTTGGCCGGGAAAATACAGGAGTAGCTGCGGAATTGGAAAATCTTTCAGAGGCGATTATTTATAAATTGCTATTTAATACTCCGGCGCATTTTGGAGAAGATACTACCGGGCTGGAATTTTCCCTGGAATATTTACATTCGGATACTCTTTTCGGTGCTATTTGTAATGGCTGGTTAGCTCTGTTTGGTTCGGAAAGTTTGGTAGATTTATTGACCGAACTGGAAGCCTATGGAGATGGCCTAAAGGATAGCTATCCCTTCCTGCTTTCGTCGGCTTTTATTTTTAGCGAAGATAAATTTTATTTCCCAAAACCGCTGGCCGAGCTACCTGACCCTCCCCAGGTTCTAATCAATAATCCGGACCTGGCGAAAGCGTTTAAAGACGCTAACTTCGTTGAAAAAGAGATGTGGGTCAAGTGGGTTAGCCGGAATCCCGTAATTATTAATGACGCTGCCACAATTGAGCAACTGCAAGCCTATAAGCAAACTTTTTTGCTGGGGTTGCAATCTCGCAACTACGTTCCCCAATATGCGGCTGACACAACCCCTTATTACTGCCGGTCCGTAAATTACATGTCAGACCAAGGCAAGGAAAGCGGCCTCTTTTTCGCCGTACGCTTTGGCCGTGAAGGTTTACAAGAGCAATTTGAAAATGTTCTTACCTTCTTGGAAAAAGAAGGTGTCGGCGGTGAGCGGTCCAGTGGGTACGGTTTTTTCAAAAGTGAACGATACCATCAAACCCTCGAAAATCTGCTGGGCAATTACACCCAAGGGAGACCTCCAACCAGCTATATCACTCTGTCACTGACTTATCCGGATTTTATCCCTGGAGAAAACGGACTAGAAAACTGGCGGTATGCCCTGGTGCGGCGGCGTGGCTATACTTCCCCCCAGATCAGTCCCCAAATGCTAAGGCGTAAAAAGAATTTACTCTTATTCACAGAAGGTTCAAGTTATTTGGGTAAAGCGCCCAGGGGCCGAATGTTGGAAGTTACCCCGCAAAGGTGGTCCGCTTCGACTAAAATCTATCGTTACGGGTTGGCTTTTCCCCTGCCGTGTTTTGCCAACCTTGAGTAGCACAGGAGTCTAGAACTATGAAGGACTTACCCAAACCCTCTGATATTGTACAGGCATTAAACCTGAATGCGACCACCCTCAGCCCTTTGCACGTAGGTAGTTTTGAAGGAACCTTAACTAAAATCGAATATCTGGTAAATAATGGCAGGGTTTATATAGTTGATACTGATAAAGTTTCAGGTGAGAATGGTTTCCTGGGAAATGAGCAACTCGAAAAATGGGCTGGCGGAAGTGATGATAAAAGTCTTACCGATTATTTTCAAAGCCTAAACGAAGTGTGGCGGAAGATAATTAAGCCTGGAAAGCTTTCTCATTATAGTGTTGAAAATAGAGGTGGCTTAAAAGGAAATATGGAGTACCGCCCTTTTATCCGTAATAAATTTTATCAGGCCTATCTCCCCGGCAGCTCTATAAAAGGGGCTTTACGCAACGGCTGGCTCAATCATTATTTACGCCGGGATGATGCCAGAGAAGAGCAATTAGCTTTAATTAAAAAAGTGCGTGATGTATTAGGGAATAACCCACAAGACAAAGCGTTAAATGCCGCTTACCGAGACCCTTTTCAAAAAGGCTTTAGTCAAGGTGAAACTGATGCCAGTCATGCTGACTTGTTCAGAATACTCTCGGTGAATGACACCACACCCTTTGATAATCAAGGTATAGAGGCCGAAAATATCGAGGTCCAAAAAAAAGGCCTGGATCAAAATAAAAAGGTAAATTTTTCTTATAAGACGAGTTTAGCCGCCGAATGTATTCAACGAGGTGCCACCTTTAGCATTTCCCTTCGGCTGAACCGGAAATTATTTGATAATTATAGAGATAAGCAACACGCTTTTTCTAACCTGGAAACTTTACTGGATCAAACTGATAATTTCTACCGGCAAGTCTGGCAATATGAGCAGAAGTTCTTCGAGGTGGCTCCAAAAGAGTTCAGTGGAATCACTAACTTTTATAATACGCCGCCACCTGAACAAGAAAATGGTAAAAAAGTCTGGCTATTGCGCCTGGGAAGCGGTTCGGGGGTGCATAGTCTTTCGCCTGGCTTACGATTGAGTCTGGAAGGCGCTTTTGATGAAGAAGAAATGTCGCTGCTAGCCTTGAAACAATTTATAAATGGAAATGAAGTTGAGAAAGATTTATTTTACTGGATTGGATTCAAAACGTTCTGGAAAAACCAGCCAAAAGGCGCTTTCTTCCCCAAGTCTCGCAAACTGGTTAAACGTGCTAATGGTTTTTTTGCCCCGCTTGGCTGGTTAAAATTGGAAGAAGCATAATCCATGACCCGCAGCGCCTTGATTATGACCCTCGGTTACAATGATTTTAAACTGCCCCAAAAGTTTAAGAACTGGATTGGGCAGGACGCATTTCAAGAATTAAAAAAGAGCATCAGATATGATCCGAATATAGAAGGTCACAAAAAAATAGCCCTAAAAAACAATGATTATATTGGGTTAACTGATACATTAAAGGAATTAGAAAAACTAGCCCGCCGGAGCTATCGAAATGGTAGTATTTTTTTTGATGAAATGCAATTTAGCGAAGCAGAGCGCCTGGAACATTTTAAAAAGGAAAAATTAAAAGCCTTTCCCTTGCTCAATCCTTTTTTCGATGCCCTGGATAAAGATAATGGAAATCATATTTACCAGGATATTAAATCTATCTATTTAATTGCTACCGAGCATAAAGATGACCCCCATGACAATGATACCATTAAATATGCCCTAATTGTTCAGCGTTATTTAAAAGATGCCGCCTCCGCTCAATTTAATGGTTTAAATGATTGTGTGATTGAAGAACCAATAATTCTTACCGGCGATGCCGACCGTTATGACCAGATGTACCGGGAGCTACAAGAAAAATTTGATTTGCTCAAATTGAAAAGCAAATTAGTAAGTTTCGACAGGGTGTATGGTCTGCCTACTGGTGGTACTCCTGCCATGAGCGCAGCTCTCTTGCTTGTCGGCGCGGAGACTCTTACTAATCGGTTTTATGTGCTATACACCCGCAAATCCCCTTCTATAGACAAAGGCACATCTGACCAATTATTTCCACTTGCTACAGGCCGTCAATTGTATCTTCACCGGGTTTGTCATGCAATGGGCGACTTGATTGGTAAATATAATTATTCTGGAGCACTTGCGTTGCTAAACGAGGATCCTGAATTGGTCGCGTCCTCAAAAATAGCCGCTACAGTTAAAGTTTTGTTAGGGCATGTGGAAGCTCGTCTTCATTTTAATTTTGATGAAGCTGAAAAATTCTTTAAAGAAACATCCAAACTTCATTTGATTTCTTGTGGCAGTACATTACCTGATTTCCGGGCTTATTATCCAATTGAGTGGGATATCCAACCAAACAATGGGGAAGAAGGTCAGTTATGTGCCTTGGCGTACGGGGCCGGTGCAATTGCTGAGCTTTTTTGGAATATTACTCTCCAATGGGAAGCTGACCGTTACGCTGATTATCTCAGCCGCCTCAAAACTCTTACCGACCGCCTGAACATTTTTCTGCTTGAGTTAATTACTGGAGTGCCTCTTTCCTATATGGAGGCTGTTACAAATACCACCACACTAAAAGGTTATTTGGAAAAGGTCCATAATGGACAGCCTGCCAAAGAAATGAACCTAGATGGCTTGAAGGTGCCTTTTAACTCTTATATTAGAAATTGTCCCTTTGGTAAAGAAGCCGATACTGCTCGCATGGTAATCAAAGATATTTTGGAAACAAATAATCCCAGTATTAAGAAGATTTTTCCTTTCCCGATTATTTTAGATATTTTAAGGGACGGTAAAATTGTAAAAAATAACCAAATAAAGACCACCAGCCAAAGGTTTATCAATTTTATGGCGGGAGGGGTTGAAAGAGATGAGTTAGCTTCCCAAATTCTGGATATTCTTGATCTAACTGGTGCTTTCTCTGGTCAAAAAATGTATAATTTAACCCGTCTCCGTAATTCCATTCCCCCGGCACATGCATTTGGCGGGATTAGTAGAGAGTTGATAATTGCAGCCTGGGATAATCAAAACCCTCCTCACGTGACGCTTGGTGAAGCTTTAGAGAAATTAAATTGCTGGAACGAATTATTTGAAACAGCTCCCCGTCAAGTGTCAGGTTCGCTAGCAACTTCCCCTTTTTCCAATCTAAACAAACTGTTTTTGGAATTATTAACAAAACTGGAGAGAGAATGAGTGAGGAAGCGCCAGACCTGGCAGCCACCAGGTTAGAATTAATCTGCACCGATGATATTTTACTCCCGGTAGATATGCCCCGCGTCACCTATAACCTATTTATTAATTTTGTAAAAGAACTTGACATAAATCTCTATTCGGATTTGGTAAATCCCGCTATCAAAATGCGGCCTTTCACAGTCAGTCAACTACTTTTTACAGGAGGTGAGAGACGCGGTAATAATTTCTTCCTGGAGGCGGGCACTTCTTGTTTTATTCGATTTACAGGTCTCAACAGGTCAGTCGTTGCCATATTGAGGCAATTAACTGAAAAATTACCCCCAACAATTGAAATAGCAGATTATCCATTCACCATCAAAGATTATAAAGTAGGTGATGATTTGGCTGCACGGACGGGCTTTTCCAGCTATAAAACCCTGCTTGAGCGCAATTTTTATGATGTGAAGCGACCGAGCGCCGGGTTATCAATGTGGTTTCTAAGTCCGACTCTGTTTAAAACTGATCACCAGGAATTGCCTCTACCAGTGCCAGATTTAGTCTTTAGCTCACTGCTCCAGCGTTGGAATGCCTTTTCACCTGGGCCCCTACCTGAAGATATTCGAATGTTCGCCGGTGAAAATCTGAGGTTGGAACGCTGCCGGATAGAAACCAGACAACTCATGGTGGATGCAAAAAATCGAGTCGGTTTTACGGGTTATGTTCGTTTTTATGCTCAGAAGTATGAACGGTTTTATTTGCAAACTCTACATTCATTAGGTGAGTTGAGTTTCTTTTCCGGTGTAGGTTATAAGACTACAGCAGGATTAGGTCAGGTTCGTTTGGGATAAAACAAGTTGTTCCCTTTGTTAGTAAAGATAACCCCTATTATCTTAACTAACCTTCCTTACCCTGCCTGGCCGCCTTTTCCCCTGCTCGTTCGAACCGCTAAAACTACTCACCAACCTTGCTCCCAATTTGCATTCGATCCGGCATAAATGGTGGCGAAGTATTAATGAGTCAATATGAATTTTTGTTGATTCATTACTCATCTGGTAAAGACTCAATTAACGCACGCATATAAGCAGCAGCTACAACAGCTGCATACCCATGCCAATCATCATTTTTGTGACTATCACAATAATCACAGATACCACGAATAAGTAAATATCCAGCTCGACCTGCTATCCAAGTAGCATCAGCAATTCCTGAACCTTCCATTTCAACTGCTTGTATTTTTTGTTCATCACGCAATTTGTCGCGTTTAATGGGATCCTTTAAAAGGGTATTTGAAGAACCTATTAATCCATAATGAACCTTTGGTTGACCCTTCATACGTGAAGGATCAGAAGGGTGCTCTAAAATTTTGTCTTGATCATAAGAGTCGTATAAAATGTCCTCGGTGACATTAGGTTTCGCAAAATTTTCCATTGTATTTGCTCGCTCAATGTACTGCTCCCAAGGTCGTTCCCCCCGAAGGCTACGAGCTTGCAAACGTCGCACAGCCTGTTGCAGATTTGCAGATGGTGGTGGTGCCCAATCTCGAATGATAAAATGATTTTCTGAACTCGATGACTCGGATTGTTCAAGCTTACCATAATCGAACTGGATTACTCCTTTGTCCGCCGAAATTACAATATCCCCTAACCGAATATGCTTATCAATCTTTGTAGGATAGGGAATGCCACCAGCTATACCCACCATTAGTATATTTGTAACGTTAGGGAAACTACGCAATAAATTACTAGAAACAGAGGTCGAAATATTATTTCCCATTTTAGGTAAGACAGCAATTACTACAGGGTGGTTATTTATTAGTCCCCCTGTATAATGAAGGGGATCACCAGGAATTTGAAAATCAAAAGTTTTATCTAACATTGCTTCAACTGCTGCAAATTCTTCTGGTAAGGCGGTAACTACTGCCAAACGATATTGACTTTCATTTCTTAAAGGATTTTGCAAATTTAGGGTTAGTCCTTTATTATTTTTTGATTGAACTGTCGAATTATCTACTTCTTTTTCCCTACTTATATCATCAATAAATTTTAGAATCTGGTCGGGTTTGAGGGGCTGCCAACCCAAACTGAGGGAAAGTTTTCGAGCTTCTATAAAAGCTATTTTTAACTCATAGGAATCAGGAATATTATCAACAAGTCTTTGTAGAGTCAAGCAGGCTTCACCCGTACCTTTATATCGAAGGGTTTTGATAATGGCTTCTTTCCAATCAGCAATTACCTCTAATAAACCCTGATGATAAACTATTTTATTGGTCGGATGACCTGCTTGGGGGTAATGTTTAGTAAGCCATAAATAAAATTCACCCAATTCACTTTCTGCTACATTAGTGCAAATATTGCCGATTGCACCTTCAGAAGCACTATTAATTTTAAGAATGAGTTGCTTTCCAAAACTGGCATCACTGTTTAAGATAGGCCAAATAACCTTCCAGCCAGCGTCATCTGCAGTTGCCAATAGGGTAGCGGCAATTATAAGAATTTTTTCTTGTTCAGCTTCGTTACTAGCTTCAGACCATCTGCCAATCATTCCAACAGCATAATCATATGCTTCCTGGCTTTTTTGTAAGATAAGTTCTTTAAGTAATTCACCTGTACAAATTGGATATAAATCGTTGGCTGACAATCTTGTAGATAATTCATGAAGTAATTGCGCATCCCAACAATACTTGAGTTTTTGTAAAATAAAAAGATGACCATTAGGGCGATTTAAAAGTTCTATCAATTTCAGTAGGTTACTTACAATTGCTTTTGGAGCAAATCTGTAAGCTAACCCAACAAGGATATAATGGGATTTTTCGCCTTCTCGGCTAGTGCTCGACTCTGGACCATAAGTACTTATCCGATAGAATAAAATAATCGGTGCCCATTTTTCCCATACTGTCGCAGGCAAATAGTTCAAATGATCTGGATCCTGATGCAGGACTAGTAACAAGGCACGATAGCCAGCATAAGCTGGACGAAATAGGGTAGTTGTACCAAACCATTTAGATGGTTCTGGATCTTGATCTAACAAGTATCTTTTTGCTGTGGTAGTAATTCGATCCCTAGTATCATCATCTGCAGCTTTCCAACCCGGTAGATATCTTAAATCTGATTCAAGTTCAAGCATAGGATTAAAACTACTGCTACTTGCATCCTCAAAAAGCAATTCAGTATTGATGCGCCACCAAGCTGACGAATTACCTGCTTCACATTCATCTAAAAGTGAATAAACTTGATTCCTGATTTCTGGAAGGTCTCCTTCAAAAGTGGACTCCAACTGTCCAATTTCTTGTTTAGATTGCTCAGATTTAGGTTTTTGTATTTGTTTTACCAAAAAAGCAAGGGTTTTTCGTAATTCAGTATTTTGCTCAGGAATTGTTTCTATAAAGTCTAATAACCAGGGAATATCTTCACTATCAAGGAAACCAGAAAAGGCATAATACTGTAAGAGGAGATCGTTGTCGGGATTAGCCAGAATAGGAATAATTGTATGGAATAGGATTTGCTTTTTTTTGTTATCTTCGCTTTTTACAAAATTTGCAAATCGTAGGCTAGTTGAAAGATAGCCACGGAAATGGTGGTAATGCAGTAGCCAAAGTAAGACTGCTCTACCAAAAGGTACTTGTATCTCGGTTTTTTCAATATACTGCCAGGATCGCTGCAACACCTCATACATTATTTCGTAAAATCTAATAGGTAAATTCTCATCCGGTATTAGTTTGATTAGCCACTGTAACGCAAATGAGTAATCATTTGGCTGCAAATAATCAAGAAAATTGTAACGAGGTGTAGGTGTAAAAAAGGCATTATATGAACCAAATAAACTTTCGTTTTGAGGCGGCGTTAATGCCTCGAATAACTCTTCACCATTTAAATACACCGGCCAGGTAACCTTTAAGGCACAGCCTTTCAACTCATCATCAAGGTCATCTCCTGCATGGTTAAAGACCAAAGGTTTGAGTGCTGCTTTTGTCGATTGATCTGCGATACGTGTAAGAGCATAGGCAGCATTGGTTCGAAGAGGATAAAGTTCTGTAGAATTAAGAGTTAATGCTAATATAACATCTTGGAGTTCTCTTACAGAACACGCTTCAGCAATATCTGTAGCAACTCGACGTGCGACAAAACCTTTAGAAGAATCCTGGATATAAGGTCTTAATTGATTTGCAAGTCCTGGGTGAGCCAACTTGTAATAACTTTGACGTACCTTATGGTCATAATCTAATATTTCTTCCCGATCATACGACTCCAAAAGCTTATCAATTAAATTAGAGCGATCTTGAAGGTTATCGGTTGCTACGTTACTTTTTAGTAGAATATCCGGTTCTATTTTGACAACCTCCGAAAAAATTCTAGGAGATTTACTAGCCAACCAGGCGGTGGTTTCATGTAGGACTGGAACCAGTCCCTGAAAAGTGCCATCAAAGCTGTAAGAAGTAATTAACTGCATGATTCGTTCTGGTCCTAATTGTTTATGTACTAACAGATACCAAGCAGCTAAAAACTCGCCGTAAGTTTGATGAGCCCACTGTAATCTAGTTGTTTCATTATTGGTAAAAAGCGCACTGGATAAAACTTCTTTGATTTCAGCTTCTGTAACTTTTAATTCAAAACCATTTATTATTTCACTTGAGCCTGCTAACTGATATAAATTTAAGCTTCCGACATCTGTACTTTGCCAATCGGTTGCAGCCCACGAAATGGTTCGCTGATTCGTAAAGAGAGTAATAACTGCAATTCGTCCTGCTACTACTAACCGTTGTTGTACAGAAAGTTTGTCTGTCCGACTAGCTAAATTACGGCCAGTATTTGTTTCATCAGCCAGTAGTAAACATCCTTTCTCATATATTTCAAATTGACTATTGGGAAGGGTTTTATCCTTTTTATATAAAGCAAGGAGCATCTTAAGTGTAATTGGTCTTATTGCAAGTGGAGTAACCTGGCGTAAAGTGACTTCCGACCAGAAAGCTTGGGAATTTATTTTCTCAATTTCAGCTGCTCTAATTACATCACTCGATTTCAGTGGAGCGAGTTGATAAATTTCAACTTTATCATTACCGTAAAGCTTGGCAAATTCGTCAACAATCCACGATAACCTTTCTCCTGGACGGCAAGCGATCCGTATATAAAGCCTTTCGAGAGGGTGTTTTTGAAACTCGTTTATAAGTAATTGTACTAATTTTGGTATGCTTAATAAGCATTCGTCAAAACTATCTAAAAAAACATGCAATTGATATTGATTTTCTTGCCAACTTTTATACGTTGGGTTTTCAAAAAGATCCTGCAGAAGGCGTTTACTCTCTCCTGCTTCATAGGAATTAAGGTTAAGCCAAAGTGTCTGATGGCCGTGCTCTTTTAAATTCTGGTCGGTTGTTATATATGTTGCTTCAAGTGCATGAGATTTACCCATACCTGGGTCGCCGGTTAAAAGAAGACAATTAGTATTTGCAATTGCTTCAAAAGTAACCTCGTCCTTGCGAAGTTCCGGATCCCAATATGTGAATATCTCCTCAAGGGGCCTTAAACCAGTGACACCCAAGGAAGTATCCTCTTTTTTAACGACAGGAAACCAAAACCGCTGCCACGGATATTTCTGATTAAAATTCATCTATTGAAATCCTTATTCTCAATAAAGAGTATCATTTGTAAAAACATACCAATTACAATTATTCTCAAATAAAGCGTTGTGGTGGTTTCAATCTACATATTCAAGTCCATAAGATTGTAAAAAATCTCGTTCTTGAACTCTTATTTCATCACGCTCTTTATTTAACCTGCTGGTAATTTTTTGGTGCAAAAGTATGTATTGTGCATACAAAATGGTATTAGGTTCAATTAATGTTGATAACTTTCTTAGATGTAATTCTTCACCTTGCTCAGCTAAACTTAGAAAAGAGGCAAGATGTACAGTCATATCTTCAGACATAAACTCTTCAATAAGAAAATTTAATTCTTTTTGTTTGCTGAGTGTTTTAATAGCTAAATCAGCATAATGCCGAATTATTGGATTCTCGTTAATTTGGCTCAGTTTTATTTTATCGTCTGTATTAGCCCGGTAACCTAGCATTGAAATACCACATGCACGTTCCCATACATCCTGGCTGTTACTTAACTTGCTATGGAGGTTTTCCTGTAATTCAGGTTTAATTAAAGTAATATATTGTTGAGTTAATAATCTTGTTTCTAAAGAACCTCTATCACAAAGCATGATATTTAGAAGATCACTAAATTCTTGCTCGGTTAAAGTTTTAAAATCTTGACTAGCAAAATGGGGAATGAACTTTGCAAGAGCTTGTCTGGTAGCTGGATAAAGCTTTCCTTTTCTATAAAGTTGGAGCACATTTTCAATTAGTATTGCCGGCGCACCCTTAGCTAAAGCTTCGAGAGCTGGTATTTGATCTCCGAAACTAATATGTGGACCCCGCCAGATTTTCAAATAGCTTAATAAAAAAGTCTGAACTTCTTCATTTTCACAGAATGCTTCCAGCGCCCAAACAAACTTTGGATTATATTGAAGTGAAGATAGGCGTTCATCTTCTAAAGCCTTAATCAAGAACGTGCCAGAAGAAGGTTGTGCTAACATTCTTAGGGCTTCAATAAAAAGAAAAATATTATTTTGATTTTCCAATTTCAGTAAGGCTTGCTCAATTATGGGAAATGATTCAATTGAGTTAAGCTGGGCTAGAGCAATGGCAGCACTACCGACTACGAATGATGCTTTATGGGATTTAACCAGGTCTTGCAAAAGTGGCAGATTTGATAAGTCCGAAGTTCTACCCAACATCCGAACTGCGTAACCAATAATAATTGGATCAGTTTCTTTAGAAATAATATCAATATAAAGCCCCTGGTAACTAGACGGGTCAATAATTCCAAGTGCTATAATACAAGCACACCTGCCCACCACTGGTATGGTAACGTCCTTGGTTATTGCAACTAACTGACTAGCAGTTAAAATATCACTCTTTAAAAGTGGAATTAAAACATTAAAAGGTATTGTTTCGGGAACATTATTTTCACTTTGAAGAAAGGTAAGCACCGCTTTACCTCCTTCAGTACTCGCACAAGTACCAAGTGCATTTACTATTTTTATTTTTTCGTTCCAGGCATCACTATTTGAGGGATCTTCATCTAGAGGAGCTAAATTATTTAGCTTTTCTAAGAGGAAGGATTCTGCGCGTTGATTAAAGGAAAGCCAAAACAAATCATAAATTTCTAGATTTAATGACCACCTACCATTTCTAAGTATTTGACCCGCAAAAGAAACAAGGTCAGGGATTCTGCACTTGGCTAAAAAATGAAGAAGATTAGTGCAAGCTTCAGTATCTAAATTACGCCAAAAATTATAGTAGGTTTCCCCGGTGCTAGGTTCTTTTGTAAGAGCTTGAAGGATATTCTGTAATAAAGCTTCAAGTAAATCAAAACCCTCGTGTTTAATTTGATCTAATTTGAGCTTAAGTTTTCCTAGAATATTAGGTTCCCATATCTGGCTGAGGACTTCAAATAATCTACCGGAATTAGTAAATAGCTGGGTTTTAAATTGATTGGATAAATCGTCTAATAGCAGCTCAAAACCATATTCGTATCTAGAGAAAGCAATAAATTGTATAGCATCATAAGGATGTAAGTTATTAGATTGATTTAAGCACTGAGTAAGTATTTGATGAAGAAACTCTTTGGCATCTGCTTGATCTATCCTACTTAACGTTTTTAGAATATTTGAAAGTAGTAAATGAGGAAATTGGGTATTGTCTGATTTCCAAAGTGTAGAGAGTGTCTCAAATCCATGAGAAATTGCAGGAAAATCTGAACTGGAGGGTTCTATTGCTAATAGGACTGCTGCCGAATTTAGAAGTTTCGCATCTTTATAAGCAGAGGATACAAGTGTTTCACGGGCATAAATGGAATTTGATAAATCCCTAAGATTTGCAGCCGCTTCTACAGCGGCAGAAAGCAATTCAAGGTTGCCTTCTTGACCTTCTTGAAGACAAGCTTCGAGTTGGGTTGTTATATCTAAAGAGCGATAACCAACGATACTTAATGCTTCCAGACAAAGAATTCTTTTAGATGCAAGTTGAGACCTATCCTGGATTATCTGTAATAATGCTGGTGTCGCAGGTAAACCAATTTTTCTCAAGGCAGATCTAGCTTCTTGAACTATAACAATATCAGTGTGATCTAGATACCCAATTAGAGCTGAAGCGGCTTCAGGGTCACGGTACTTACCTGCTAATTCGATAGCCAATCTTATTGTATAGGGGTCTGACTCCCTTAATTTCTGACGAACCAAAGCACTATTTTGAGGAGTAAACCGAACAGCTCTAGCAGCATTGAAAAAATCTAGAGGGGCTGCAAAACTTATTACTTCTATATTTCTAAGTTCAAATAGGGTAATGAGAATATTAGGGTTTAACAAGCGGTAAAATTGTATGAAATTTGGAGAGTAAAAATCGCGCAGTTCTGCAAAGGTTTTCAGTAGACTTATCAGGGTGGGATGCAGAGGATCTTCAGTAACTAAACGATCAATTAAAACTAGAAAAGCATCTATTATTGGGATGAAAGTACGTGACTCATCCAACCATTTCTTAACAGTAATATGCTTGTTTTCGCTTCGACTAAATTCCTCTCTAAGAGTAAAAGATAATAAATAACTACCCATATCAGAAGCGTAAAAACCAATATTCTGTTGGGATATATTAACGCTTATTTCAATTAGAAGACCAACTTTTCTTAAGGCAGCATATTTGGAGAAGAGTGGATTTAGCTCCTCTACTTCTAAATCGGGAAGGTTCTGTTGGATCAAATCACGTGGCAAGAAAAAATTACGGGTATTTGAACGACGGGATAGATCCGCGAAACTAATAAGCAACTCTATAAGTAAAGATTGTCTGGGTCTTTTTTGTAAAGAGGAAAAAGCCTTATTAATACGATCATTTAAATATAGTTCTGCAAGCCTACTCCAAGTTAAATTGTGTAAATCAGGATTTGCTCCTGCAGCTAATAACTCGGCATAATATTCAAAAGTTGCCGGATGTTTAAGTTGTTCACGGAAGCTTTCCGAGTAAGGGTCTGGTGGTCCCCCCTGAAATTGAGCTTTCAAAAGATGATTTGCCCCTACAATCTTTAGTGCTTCATCAAGTTCCATATCACTAAAATCAATCACTTCAATAACAAGGAATTGCGAACGCGTTGGAGAGATTTCCAACTGAGTAGTTAGAATATCCCAAAATAACTCGTGACAAGTAATTACTATTTTCAGATTATTTGAAGGGAAATTAAGATCTGTGGCGCGGCGGATCAAACTTTTTATTTCCTTTACTAGAGAAGTAAAATCAGACTCTTCTGGAGCATCTATAAGAAATAGTAGTCCTTTATAATAATCGGAAGAATAATCTAGCCAGGGCTTTAACAAATTATCCCAGGGTGGAATGTTACCTGCCGGTAAATAATTTTCGCCAATTCTTGGAAGTAGTGATCTTACTTCAAACTGGTCAGCGGTTACTAAAATTGTGGCCCAATTCTCTTGAAAAAAACTTTCAGCATTTGAAGCTAATAACATTGACTTACCAGTGCCAGAAGAACCTCGAAGGAACCCAAAACGTAAGGAAGTGGAAAGAAAACTTAACAAGTTATCATTTAGATCGGGTCGTGAGGAAAGCTTACGACTCTGAATTAGAGAATCAACAACATTGTGAGTGAAGTTCCAGGTCTCCTCAAAGATTTGTGGAATTGTTGGGGTTAGACGTTCGAGTAAAGCGAGGATCCTATCGAGTTTCCCACTAATTTCATCCAGTTTTACCCAAGTTATACTAAACTGGTTACTTAAAAATTCTGAAACTTCTTCAATTGCTACTTTCGCATTCATAGCTTCTTGTAACAAGAGAACTCTAAATGCTTCCTCATTGTTAGTAATATCCTGAACAAAAATAACATTAGCTTGTCTAAGAACATTTCTTAGCAGTTGAATATAGTCATCTTTTGATAAAGTGTTGCCACCTATAAGAATTAAATTATTTTGAAAAATTAACTCAGCGAGAGCATTAATAATTTGATCCTGATTAAGCTTCGTTGGGGAAAAGTTGCTATCTGAAAGATTAAAATCAAAATCCATTAACCTCTTAAAATCTTTGAAATTGAATTCAATGCTTTTATCAGGGGAATACTTTATGAGTTCAGGAGAGTTTTGTAAGGATTTTTTAAAAGCCTCATAAAATATTTCCTTCAAAGGTTTTCTTGTTATTTTGTGATAAACAATTTTCAGCAAATCCCATACAACATTTCCTTCAATACCAAATGGATCTAAGAAATCTAAAATGGAAGCCATATCTCATTTCTCCAGGTAACAATCTCTTTTAGATATTATTTAACTAATTTTGCCAAGGCCATACATCACTTTTTATGACCTTGTGACCTACGTAACTTTCCTTTAGGTCCTTTTCATTATTTTGAATCCCTTTTTTAATGGCATCTATATTATCTAGCATAAACGCTCTTCTTAATTGATAAAATTCATTTTTATCAAATTCTTTCGTAATTGCTTCATGCCAAAACCACAAACGGCTATCGACACATTGCAAAAATATCCGAAAGGAACCCCAAGCAACCACATTGTCTTCAACAGACAAGAAACGCTTATACCAATATTTTGCCCAATTATTCTTTTTCCATATTCTTAGTGACCTTTTGACTAATTCTTTCAGCCAGGTGTCTGGAACGCCTTGTAATAAGCTAAGAAGGAGATCTCTAGCATCTTCACTTTCAGAAAAAGCAAGGAGGCAAATTGAGCGAGCACGGTCAATAAGAACTGACGAGTTAAGGTGATCATTTATATACATCCAAAGCCACCCTTTTCCCTTGCCAGCCTCCGCCAAAATTACAATCCTCATCAAATCAGAATCTGTATTACATTCTTCAAGTGTCTGCCGCCAAACTTCCTTCACAGTATCCAAAGGCTCAGCCTTAAAAAGCACTTCTTCAATTTCTAAGATCCCGCTGTCACGATTTTTAATATTTACAATTGCCCCTAATTCGTCTAGCCGCAAATATAATTTAATACCACTGTCCGCATCCTTTTCAAGAAGGCAGAGGCAAAGATATGTATAAAAGAATTTTCTGATATAAACAGAATGTTTTACTTGAGGATTGGTTGCAAAAGCATTACCTAACCATTCAGAAATAATAGTTGGTTTTGCAACCAGGATAATTTCAAAATCATCCGTAGAATAGGTTCCATTATCTAATAAAGAATTTTCATAAATTGCCTGCTCAAAATGATTCTGCATATTTCCCAGTAAAATTTGAACCTCTTCTGCATGCAATCCCCTGGACTTAACTGCATACCCTATATAACCAGGATCTAATCTTGAGTGTAGATCACTAAATGCTTCCTGGTTTCCATATTCAGCTAGAATTAAACTACCCCAATGGTTTTCAAATTCGTGGTTCTCGTAAGAAAATCGCCAGTTGTTCAAAACAACTCTTTTATTAGCATTTAAATCTTTAGATTTGTAAATAATTTCTAATGCAAATGCCCTTATTAGGCTATCAGAGTTATGTATGAATGGTAAAACCCAGTTTTCTAGAAAACTCTGAGGTATATTTTCAGGGTTTGCAGATATATACCACAAGCATCTGAGTCTAGCATCCCGGGAAAATGCTTCTTGAAATTGTTGTTCAATTATTTCCCAATCATCTATTTGCAAAAAACATTCTTCATAATCTTGTGAGTCCATCTCTACATTCATAGGACGACCAAGTAAATAAGAAAGTTGTTCTCTAGGTTCAACAGCCCTCAAAACTAATTTGAATAAGAACCAGTCTGTAGCTTCATCTATGTGTTCCCCGGCTTTACGAGCTTCAAGTAATTTTTCCCAGGCTTGTATGACTGCTAGTTTTTCTTTATCTGTGAAAATAAGGTGATGCTTAATAAGATGATAGCTTTGTTGCCTGAGTGGGAGGCCTTGACGTTCCTTTATCTCTCGAGTTGCTAAACGGATTAGGTTTGCTAATTCATGGGGAGCAAAAACTGCAAGGGCTGGTTCATATGTTTCAAGCGTTGCATCTGTTGTGGTTTGAGCAGTTGAAAGCCAAAGAGAATTATAATCAATTGCCTCAGGAATGACTCTGAGTTGTATCTTTACACGGTCTGGAATTTCAAAACCCGGCTCAATACAGTATTGCCTAATTTTTCGGACAATATTCGTTATATCTAAATCTTCCCTTTCAAGACATGTAACACAATCTTCCTCACTCCAACTAAAGAAAGAAGTACACGGGTCTTTTTTGTGGTATTCAACTAATTCATTAGGCGGAAATAAATCCTCAGGAAATTTCTCTTGTAGTTCAAAAGCCTCTTCATTACCAACAAAAGAGAGAATACGGTATGCTGCTTGTTTTGTAACTACTGTGTTTAAGCTAAACAACTTTTCTACTTCGGTTTTTATTTCAGGCCATACTGGTATAGGTGAGGAGAGAATCACCCAGGCGAATAAATTGTACATTTCAGGTTTATTCATTATGGCTTCAGCCAAACACCCGATTGAAATTGCCTGAAAAAAATCCCGCCTTGGTAGATGGGAAATGATCCCTAATGCACGATGTCCAAGTAATAACTCCCTATCGTTTATGGTTGCCGTGAATTGATAGCCGACATAAGAAAACCTTCCAGGCTGAAGCTGCCTACCTACACGTTGTTCTATTTCTCTTTGAGCTTGTATATGTTCTTCGGTTTTCTTAGCAAACGAGGATCCGTAAAGATATATATAACCCAACCACCTTTCTATGGCTGTTTTGAGTAACGGTTTTACCTTTTGGTTTTGGTATTTCTCGATAAATGCATGAATAAGTAAATCGTTCGCCCAGGGATTATAAGTAAGGTTTGAAAATAATTCTTCTGCCAAACCTATATAGGCTAGAGGATCTAAAGTTAGATACGCGACGAAACCCCTTTCAACCCCGTCTTCTAAATTACGACTGTTTACCCAGGCTAATAGTAAGGCTACTTTTGCTGCCACGGGCAAATTGCTCAAGTTGAGGGCGTGTAAAGCTGCAAATTCGCAAATAGCCGCTTTAAGATCGATTTCCGCATGTGGTTCAAGCCAATTTGCTATTATTTCCTTATAATCTGGATTGTTATCAGTAATTGCTTCAAGTTGGTCAACCAATAAAAGACCAAGCCCATATTTAAGTAAGTGTTCGTTTACTTTGAAAGAACCTCTATTTAGTGGAATTATGATCCCACCAGTACGAAGTTCTTCAAAAATCTCAGATTGGTCAGAAATCCCTACTAGAGTATTGTCAATAACTTGCCTTGAAAATTGTTGATTTCTTTCCAGGTGTTCCGCAGCTAGTGTTGCGATAAAGTCTTGAAACTCAGTATCGGTAAGTGTAATATTTCGCTTCCTTTGAATCCTATCTCGCCAATCTTCATAAATTAATCGTGCAACAGTAATATCACCACTGTCAGCCAGGCGGTCACCAAACTTTACCATTAAATCAAGGAATCTTGGTTTTTTGATGAGAGGCAGTAAAGAATTTGGAATACTTTCAGGACTACGATTGAACTTTCCTAAAGCAGTTTCTAATTCGGCCTCGTTATAAGGCTGAATAGTAAAGGTGGAAAAAGAAAGAAATTTTAGGTCTTCAAAATATGATTTCCAGAAGGATGTGCGGCTTGTTACTATAATTGCAATTTCCTTGTACCAGGGTTTATCTTCTACCTGACTATTATCAATTGATGACCTTAATCGTTCAAATAAAGTTCTCCACCATTCGCGGGAATGCCGTTCGTTAATACCATCTAGAACAAGGAGAAATAAAGGTAATTCTCCACTAGGCCGAGTTAACCATCTAGAAAGCCTTTTTCGAGCCTGATCTATTGAAAATTCAGGGAGTCGAGCTGAAATAGAATTTGTTATAAGAGATACTGGATCATTTTCAGTTAGATCTGTAGATGAACAGAATAAGATTGCGGGAAATTCTTTTGTATTCTTAAGATTTTGTGATAACCAAGCCCCTACTCCCCATGTTTTACCGTCTCCCTCTTCTCCTAGCACAGTGAAAACAGAATTTGTAGTTTTCCAGTTCGCAAACCAATTATCTAATGAGGTCATAGCGTCGCCACGTTGGATCAAAGTAACGTTGCTATCGTCCACATTGATCGGTTGACCAAACGCACCACGAGTTTCACTTTCTGATTTAAGACAATTGATTAGCCAATTATTTTGCGCAGTTCGCCAGTTTTCATAACCAATCAGAGGGGATAGCAAACCCTTTTTTAATTTTGCAACTTTTTGACTGAAATCGGAAACCGTTTTAATCTCATCCAAACTTATCTTTAACCTATCTCGATCTTCCTGGTTCTTAACCCCAGAATGGTTAATTACGATTTCTGGTGAAAAAGCGCATAAAACTTCTAATGAGCTTGGTGACCCATCATTAGTTGAAATTGAGACATAGTCAATCCCATAAATAGTAGCAGTCTTTCGTAAACTCTCATCGAGTTGAGAGGATATTTCTCGAGTAGTAACCAAAACCCATAGATCTAAATCAGGAATATCTTGTGCTACCTGTGTTAGTTCCCCTAAAAGTTCGCGCTCGTTTAATGGAGTTTTTTGATCATATCTTTTGCATTCAATTGCAGTAATATTAGAAAATCTATCGTGTGAACTTATATCCCGACCTTGCTGGCTTCCAGATTGAGCTAACAAAAAATTTTGTCCTGTCATCGAACTCAACAATTGGGCAATTAAACCTTCAAACCCATTGGCACCAGAAGGATACATTTTCTTAAGTATCTCAACTAAATCCTGACTCATAAGCTTTGAGCTTGCACCACTTTTATAGAGTGTCATAAGACGAGTAAATCCGACCGTTTTTCAAAGGTTACCGGCGAAACATAACCTAACGATGAATGAAGGCGCTGACGGTTGTAGAACACTTCCATATATTCGAAGATTTCTGTTTTGGCTTCCTGCCTGCTCTTAAATTTCTTACGGTCACAAAGTTCGGCCTTTAAGGTTCCGAAGAAACTTTCGATGCAGGCGTTATCCCAGCAATTTCCCTTCCGACTCATAGAAAGGTCTATGCCGTAATGAGATAGAACCCCTCGATACGACCGACTGGTGTATTGCGAACCACGGTCAGTATGGTGCAAAAGACCACTCCCCACTGCCGGTTGCCGGCGGATCAAGGCCATCCATAAAGCATCTTCGACCAGTCGTTCATCTCTGAATTCGCTCATGGCCCAGCCTACCACCTTACGCGAATATAAGTCTACAAGGGCTGCCAGGTAAAGCCAGCCTTCATCAGTCCAGACACCTGTAATGTCACCAACCCATTTCTGGTTGGCGGCCAGGGTCGTGAAATCTCGGGCAAGTTTGTTAGGCGCTACAGGCTGGTTGTGATTGCTGTCGGTCGTAATCACCTTGCGTTTCTTACGTCTCCAGCACGACACCAGTTCCTTTTTAAGCATCAACCGGGCGATCCTACGCCGCGAGCAGCTTACGCCTTTAGAGCGTAAAGCTGCGTGAATTCTGGGGCTGCCATAGGTCTGGCGGGACTGTTCAAACACTGTTTCAAGCTCGCTGGTTAGCTCTTCATCTTCCTTCTGACGACGGCTTGGCGGACGTTTTCGCCAGGCGTAATAACCGTTCTCGCTCACCTTTAGCACCTGACACAGCACTCGTACCGAAAATTGTGACCGGTGCTGTTCAATAAACTGGTATTTTATCTTTGGCCGGGCGGGTGACTGAAGATCGCTATAGCTTTTTTTAAAATATCTCGCTCTTGACGAAGCCGTTCATTCTCAGCGCGGGGTATGTCAATAATCGTGTGTAACTGAATTTAGCTTCAAACATCAAAATCTCATCCTGGGTTCGAATTTTATGGCTAGCTGGTTGAGAATACTCGCCCAGTTTTGCATCGGGGCCGACCAGTCCGCCGTGATGTTGCGGTAGGCCAGGTACATCAGCTTTTTGGTTGCTTCCTTGGTCGGGAAAGCCCCCTTCGTTTTTATCACCTTGCGCAACTGCCGGTGGTACCCTTCTACGCTGTTCGTTGTGTAGATTAGCCGCCGGATTTCCGGCGTGTAGTCGAAATAAGTCGACAACTCTGCCCAACTACTGACCCAACTGCGCACCGCCACCGCATATTTCTTGTCCCATTTCTCACCGAGAGCCAAGAGATTAGCCTCAGCTTCTTCTCGGGTAGCGGCCTTGTAGACTAGCTTGAGGTCAGCCATAAACGGTTTCTGGTCCTTGCTGACCACATACCGCAAGCTGGCCCGGATCTGGTGAATGATACAGCGCTGCACCTCGGTGTAGGGAAAGACCGCCGCAATTGCCTCGCTAAAACCGACCAGACCGTCCACACAGGCAATGAAAATCTCTCTTACCCCTCGCACCTTCAGCTCACCTAATATACTCAGCCAGAATTTGGAGCCTTCTCCTGCCCCTTCCCCAATCCAGTGGTCCAGAATATCTCGCCGTCCTTCCAGATCTACTCCCAGCGCATTGTAGACCGCCACATTTTCGACTTTACCTTCTCGCCTCAGCTTGATGAAGATGGCATCCAGGTAGATGATGGCATAAGTTGAGGCTAAAGGTCGGTTCTGCCATTCTTCAACTAAAGGTAAAACTTTGTCGGTGATGGTGCTGATGGTCGCCGCACTGACATCCATGCCGTACATCTCGGTCAGGCTGTCCTGAATGTCCCTGGTGGAAAGACCGCGAGCGTAAAAGCCCAAAATCTTTTCTTCAAGCTCGTTGGTGTTGTGAGCGTACTTTTTAAGGAGCTTGGGTTCGAAGTCACCGTTGCGGTCTCTGGGCACAGCTATTTCGGTTTCACCGGCGCTTGAGCGGATTTTCCGGCTGGTTTTGCCGTTGCGAGAGTTGCCAGAGTTGCGCCCACTCGCCTCGTATTTGTCGTAGCCGAGGTGGTCAGTGAGTTCGGCTTCTAACAACTTTTCGAGAGTATGGCCGAAAACCTTAGAAAGGATGCCTTCTTTGCCGAAGAAATCGTTCATACTTTTGGCACTACCCAACTGCTGTTGGATCAAATCCATGGGTGGCAGGGAAGCCTGAATAATCTCCTGGGTCTGCTTCTTTTTGGCATTCGAGTTAGGGTCGTGGTCTGGCATAAATGGTTTTCTCCTTAATAGCTGGTTCTAATCCAGCATTTTAACAGCTTTTCCATTTACACAGACTAATGTACACCCTCTCAGCGCGGAGCTGACGAAGTTCTTCCTCAACCGGGGTCTGATGACCCTTACCTGGGAAAGCTTCTTCTCCTTGTTCAGCAAGCTGTTTACGCCAGGTATAAAGGCTGCCATCCGAGATGCCTAATTCCTGGGCAATAAGAGCACCGCTCTTGCCACTGGTTTCCAGGGGTCGAACGGCCTCCCGCTTAAACTCAGCCGTATACAATTTCTGTGGATATTTGCTGCCCATAAATTTCCCTTTCTTGATAAGTATACAATCTTTTTTCTCAGCTTTGTATACTCCATGAAAGTGGTGCAACATCATTATACGAAGGATCCTGTTCGGCCTCGCCCAGCAAGTCGTAGTGCGTGACCTTCAAGCCTTCACGCTCAGCCAGGTCGTCCAACCGTCGTTAAAAGTCTATGCTTACCTGGCCTTGGAGTTGGCCGGGAGTGATACTCAAGGAACTTGGTAATAGCCAGAACTTTCAAACCTTTTAGTTTGTGTATTCACGTAAGTGTGCTGGTTTTTTTCGGATTAAATTTGCAAACTGGTATAATTTTGAAGTTTTATTCAGCATAAATCAAAATCTCGGAAATGATATATTTTATATTTGTAATGAATGTATCTTCTTGACCTGGGAGAGCTTGTATAGCCTCAACTTGTCTTTGTAAGTTAACTCCGCTCTTGTAAGACACAGATGGGCCTGGATAGAGAATTGCTGCATATTCAACTACTCGCTCCCCACTTGATGTTCGAATTGCATCTCGGTAAGCATGCATTTTATCTATATCTTCTTTTTTAGGTTTAATAACTGGTTGGCTAAAGTTTGTATTTTCGGTATCTAATTTATACTTAGGATCAAAAATGTATATTTTTGGAACTGCTCCAGGACGATTCACCTCAATTGTAATGTCAGGTCTTTGAGGAAAAGTAAAACTAACAATTGATCCGCTAACTGAGAATGTTCTTTCAGGAGTAACCTTTATGCGATTATTAGAAACGGGATGTACAAGGGTAATAACGGGATAATTATCAGGCAAAACCTGTAAATAGTAGCCTGTAACGTCCCGTTTGAATAACCGTTGTTCTTCCAGGGTGAAACCTTCCAGCGCCGCTTCTTCTAAAAGCACTAAGATAACCTGTAATGTTCCCCACATCTGATAAAGATAGGGAAAGTTTTCAAGAGGTGCTTCAAGCAACTGACTTTCTAACCGAATGGCAGCATTGCGGTGTAATTCTAAATAGCCTTTCAAAATTGCCTGGTAGATTGGGGTTTTTAAAAGCACCATAGTTATTTTTGAAGGTACAAAATCTGGAAGGCTTACTTCATCCAGAAAAACGGCTGTTTGTTTTGCTCTAACCAGATGAGCTAGAAGTTTATTAGCTTCCGTGTATAAGTCAGATATATTAGCCTTAAGCAAGGCAGTTTTTAGCCGATACAACCGTTGGAAAACTTCCTGGTAATATGTCTTTAGTAATTGATTTTCGTAGACATCATAAGTATGCTCGTGGCGTGTATCCAAAACTTGCATTGGGCGTTTCAAGTTATCTAGATTTTTGTCATTCTGGATGGCCTGGAATAATCGAACGGGGTGAGGAGCCCTCGCCATTTCACTTTTAGCCCAAACCTCGCGGTTAATCAGATTTTTGTGCGGATTTTTTGCCAGTGACGGAAGAATTTGTACCAAACCTAAATTATCAGGGGTGCCAAGGATGGCACGTTTGAGTCTTTGTAATTCTTGAGCAAAACTCGATTCACCAGCAGGTAATAATTTAACACCACTCAATCCACCCAATGCTTTGAGGGCCAAAGCTATAGCACCGGGGAGTTTATTCTGAAGGTCATCCAGCATTATCCGGAAGGCCTCCTGGCTAATTTTTTGCGGGAAAATGGTAACTAACTGTTCATGTATGGTCATGCCCTGCCGATAAGTTACCAGGTAATTACCCGGACCGGATCGCGGCCACTCCGCTAAAATCCGGCTAACTCCATTTATCTTTCTAATTGATAGTGTTACCGGGCGGTCTTGTAGGCGAACCTCCACTTGCTCCCACAGGCCCAGCGGGACAGGAATAACCATTAGGGCCGGTAGCCACTCGGCCGGACCAGCCAGAAGAGCTCCCCCCATATCGAAAAATTGAATGTTTTTCTCAGAAATAAGAGGTGAATCCATGCGTCCGGTAATCTCCTGCCATCCGGTGAACTTTGCTATAGGTCAAAGGAAGTTCATCTTTGGTCTGTTTCTCAAGCTCATCAAGGATATTTCCCAGGCGCGGATCGGTACCTTTAAGCTTGGGCAGCACTTTTTGAAGGATTTGTTCGTCAAGAGCATCTTTCCAGGCCAGCCCGATCTGCTCCCCTTGCTTGATATAAACCATTATTTCGTTAAGTACCCGGAATGCGAAAGGTGCTAAAGGTTGGACAATCTCCCAAATTTTTAACACAGTTTCGCTAAATTCGGCCTCTCCCAGGTAGGATTTGAGGTCAGCTAAATCTACTCCCATTTCAATCAACTGCGCCCGGTCGTAGACCTTATCGGCAAAACCATGGGTTGTTTCGTCTACATTAACTGTTCCGGTGAAATAGAAGTTCGGCGGCAATAAAACGCGGTCTTCCGGGCTTAAATCAATATAGGCTTGGTTCTGCCGGGCCCGGATTTCCATCGCAGAAAGAAACCGGGCAAAGTAATACTCCACGCGGGCCAGGTTCATTTCATCCAGGATTAAGAAGTAGGGGACAGGAGTAACTCCGGCCTCTTTGGCGTTAGAATAAGCCTGGGCAGCTTCTCGGATGAAGCGGCTAACGGTGGTATCGTGATATTTCCCCGTTAAAGGGCTGAAATAACCTAACAGGTCTTCGTTGGTTGTCCAGTTTGGTGCGACCGATACGAGGCATACTTCACCTCCTACTGCCTTTGCGTAAGCTTCGGCCAGCCAAGTCTTGCCGCTGCCCGACAGCCCTGAAAGAATGACAAACCCGCGTGTTTTAAGGCTTATGTGGTAGCGCCGCAAAATACCATCTTGTAAATAAATCTTATTTTCTGCAATCCGGTGGCGGATTTCATCAAAAGTGGGCTCTTTGTAATCAACCGGGGATGGTTTCTTGTTTTCATCGTCGCCCCCAGATGACCCACCACCCGTAATGTCATCTCCACCCTGTAAGTCCACAACGTTTTCCAAATCCTTTGCCACCCATATAAAAGATTGTACGTCTAAAAGATCTTTAGCCCCCAAGGGTTCGAGCAATTTCAGGAGTTGTTGGGCCATTTCCAGTAATTTCTGGTAAAAAGGGAAGTTGGGACGGGTTTCCCAAACGATAGAACTATCTACAATGTCAAGGAATTCCCGGAAAGGCGTTGGTTTTACGAATAGATAATTGCTAGGCTGGAAAAGCATCAAAAAATAAGTTACGGCAGGCCAAGACCGTGGTTTGGTTGGTTGTAAGAATGTTACCCAATTTTCAAACCGGATTTCTAAGGGTTCCTCCCCGTAAAGAAGGTCAAATAAAGCGTGAGATAATGGTTCGGCAAGAGCATTAAAAATTACAAGGTAGTCCCATTGGTTGAGCAGATTGTTTCCCTGACAAGCCTGTTTTATCCGGAGTTTAATAGCATCATAATTTTGCTGGTCAAGCAAAGTTTGTAAAATTTCTCTCTCCAATAACTTACGGGCTTTTTCGGCGGCAACGTCTTTGTAGGTGCGTTCTTCCTTCAGATATTTCTCAGATTTAAAATCGCTATATTCAACCTTAAAAGCTTTTATCAAGTTCTCTACCGCTTCACCGTTATAAAGTGCTTTTGGTGGGGTGAAATCAATTATAGTCAGCCAATCTCCAACACTTCCAGCCTTGCGGTAAGCGATATAAGCCTTGTAATAGGCCATTTTTGCCGGATTTTCTTCTTTGTTTTCTCGATTTTTAGAGTAATAATCTTGGGCGGCCTGATAGCCAGCTTTCATGAAGTTATCCTTCGCCAGTATAGCCGGACTGGACGAACTGTTTTCTTCAATTTCGTTCAAACGTTGCCACCACCCGGTAAGGAATAACGCTTTATGCCGGTTATCAGTTTGCAGGTTAACGGTTTCCGCCGTGGTTTGCGCTAACGAGGCCAGTTCTACTTCGTAGCGTTTTACGGTTGTGACCATCAACTCCTTCAAGCGTTCGTAATCTTTATCAATTTTTATAAAAAAACGTACAGTCGGAGCATCATAATAATTGCCGCGACCTAACTCGGATTTTGGATTTAAATTGCTTTCCAGCCAGTTATAGATTTTCAATCCCTGGTCTCGATAATGGATAAAAAACCCGCGTGTTTTATTAAACCACCCGGATTGCACCCATACCCCGTAAAAATATACATCCAGCCGAGTAGTATTAGGGGTGGTTACAATTTGAACCTGGTTTGGAAAGTTAGAGATTAGCCAGCCAGGATAAGTATTAAGGATACTTTTGACGATGGGCAATTTAGTTTGGATGGCTTTTTGAAAATTTGCAAGAGCGGTTACATCTACTCCAAATCCCTCGGCTATCTCCGGTAAATTTTGAGCCCCCTCAGCCTTAAAATCCTGACTTAATATGAATTTCTTTTGAGCTTCTGCACTAGCCAGCAAATCTTTGCCAGCGGTGGTAATCCACCAACCTGGTGCGTTAGGGTCATGCCTGTAAACCAGACCTTTTTCAACCGCGTCTCGATTTATCAAGCTGCGGAGAGTTGCTTTGCCTTGCTCGGAAAGTTTTGGTCCATCCAACTTTCCCTCAATCGCCTCGTACAACTGGGGCATAGTCGCCTCACCACCATTAGCGGCCATTACTTCCAGCGCTACCAATAATTGCTCGGCGGTGCTGATACCACCTTCTGCCCCTGTAACATTCTCTGCTGAATCGGAGTTTTTATTTTCAATCTTGTCTGAAGTGATGTTTTCCATTGTTTCTAAAATTCCCCCACGTTAATTGTAGTTTTTCAGCTGGGTTATTGGTAGAAATTAAGGTATCAGTCAAAATAAGCTACTATATCACTTTCAACTGTTGGCACTAGCACCGAACGGTCCAGGTATTTATTACCTCTTTCACAGGATGTTTCAGGGGCAAACAGGCAAGCGTGGCAGGCCGCCCAATGCAACGACAAATCGCCTTGCCCGGTGTGCTCGGCGCAAAGTGGATCTGAAGCGCATAAACGCATGGCGTTAAGCGCATTTTCAATATGAATACCAAGTTCTTCAGGGTTCCCCAGACCAACCAGGCCGCCAAGTGTTCCCTCGCTATCAGGTGCCGCCGTATAAAGAAGAATCCCGGCCATCGGTCCATCATCCGCTTCAGGGGGCAGCGAATAAATTCGCTCCCGGATGCTGGCTGCGGCGTAACCGCAAGCTAGGGCTAGTTCGCGCATTAGGGCATGCGAGAAAGAGTGAAGGAGTACAAAGCGGTCCCCAGGATACCCCGCTTCCGGCACTGCTAGGCTACGGGCTAGGCGCCAGCCTTTATGCGCTTCCAGGAAAGCCTGGTTGTGTCTTTTGACTTCAGGGTTATCCAGCCAGTCCACCAGGGCTTCTTCATCAAATTCGATGAATAACCCTTCGCCGCGCACCTCCGAGGCGGGAACCCATTTCGGTTGTTTGCGAGTTAAAGGGGCGATGCGCTCTTCCGGGATTTCGCCTTCTTCGGTTAAATCGCCGGGGGACTCGATGCGGGTAAAGCCGGTGACGACCCGCACCTCTCGTATCCGTTCGGCCAGGACTACTTTTTTAATCCGGTGTTCGTAGCCGACCGGCGGGTTTACCAGCTTCACCTTAAAATCGGGGTCTTGCCCCGCTGACACCGGGTTGGTAAAAACCTGCCATTCGGGAGTTTTTAGGGAAGTAGGAGTGGCGCTAGGCTCATCGGCCAGCCCGGCCTTCTTCTTTTCGAGTTTTTCCCAGATTTCTTTGTCGGTGAAAGCCGAAAAGTGATTGAGCAACCCGGTTATCCTGAGTAAGGCGATATTTTGCTCACTCATCGCGTTCTGCAGGATATGCCAGTGAGAATCTACCAATTGCCCCAATTTATCGGTGGCTTTGGGTATCGAAAGGGTCGAAAGCACCATCGGGAACCAGCTATTCGAGGCACCCAGAGTAATGGTGCGCAATTGGAACTCACACCCCTGTTCGGCATACTCCCGTAAATGGGGGTGGCGGCCCAGGCACGGCGGCAAGTTCTGGCGACCTTCCGGGCCAATAGCGTCTGACATGCGCCGGGTTTTGCCGCAAGTACATTCGACCTGAATCCCGGCTGCTTCACCCGTTACCCCGATTTCGCGCAAAGCTAGTACCCCACCTGAACAGGCATTTTCTCCTTTATGAACGAACTGTACCCAGGGAAAATCGTCCAGGTGTCCCGCCTCGCAGGCTACCAGGAACCGGGCCGGTAACACAGCCGGCATATTCCCTTTTGAGCAGTTTATATGTACGTAGCGAACACGGTCAGGCCTGAAAGCGTCGGCCTTGATTTGAAAAAGCCCGTTTTCTAAAGGAGCGAGAAGGCGGCAGCGCGGACAGACCAGCCACCGGGGAAAAGGCGCCACCGGCACCCCGGTCGTAAGGCTGTCGTCAAAGGGGGAAGGTATCGTGCCGGGAAGGGGTTGCAAGGCGGGTGGTGCTAACAACCGAGTTACATTTGACCCTAGCTGATACTGGACCGCCTCTAACAAGCGGGGTTCGCCTATTTCCAGCGCGTGGGTAATATCCCAATCGTCAAGACCCATTACCATCGCCGAAAGATTCGGCAAATCTACCACCGACCCAATTCCATAGGTATAAAGTAGCTGACTGGGGCGCAACTCGCCTACTTTGTACTTTTTATTTTTTAGCTGTATGGTCATTAATTGATATCACCTGAAGAAAAATCGTTTTTGAGATAAGGATTTTCACCTATACCGCGTTCATCCAAAACTAAATTGATTGAAGGTTCAACATCACGTAGTGAATTAAGGCAGGTAAAAGGTTGCCAGCCTTTATTTACGCCGGGCGCCTCCAGTAAGCCGAGGGTCCTGCCATCATTACGGGTCTTATAACCCAGGACGGCCCCGGCCGAATTGGCCGTTTTGGTTAGCCAATAGCGGGTTAAATCTTCCAGCTTATCTCTAACGTCCTGGCCTGTTTCGGCATCTTTTACCAGGGTTGCTCTTTTTACCAGTTCTTCAACCGCCATTTTCAAATAGGGGTGATCCGCTTTGATAGCCCCGGCCCGGCTATTTTCGGCAAACTCCGCCCCCATCAAACGGACAAAACTGACGAGAAGGGCAGCCAGGCCCCGGTCGAGTGCCCTGGGCGCAAAAGGTGTTACCGACAGGGCTTCGACATGCTGGTAAAAAGTGGCGTGATACTGCTGGAACTGCTCGTAATGAGAAAGGTCGCGCGGCCGCGCCCAGTTGTAAACCACTGTCACCAGGCCGGGGTTTTTCCGCCCGACCCGGCTGGTAGCCTGGATATATTCGGCGGTCGTTTTGGGTTGACCCGCCACCACCATCAAACCCAACCGGGAAACATCTACCCCTACCGAAATCATGTTAGTTGCCAGTAAGACATCAAGTGGCCGGGCTGAATTTTCAGGTGGGTTCGGGTTAAACCGCTTTTCCAGCAAATCGAGAATCTGGGGAATATCGGTTGAACTCTTACGAGAAGTCATTTCTTCAAGTTTGGGGGGCTGGCGGCGGGCCAAACCGCGTTCGTCCATCTTTAAAAGCCGCGACCGCACCTCGTCTTCCACCAGACGGCGCATCCCGGCCAATTCGTTAATCGAGTTAAAGTAGCCGACCAGGGTCATCCAGGGGTCTACATTTTCACCATATTTCTCAAAGAGGAATTGGGCGGCGGCCAATTGGGCCACGTAAACCCGGATTAAAACCGCTTTCAAACGCCGCCCGCTGGCGCAAATGCCCAGGTAGCGGCGGCCTGCATTTTCCTCGGAAGGTGTCCGCTGCCGGGCAAAGAAGTTATCTTCAGGGTCAAGGCCTTGCGGCGGAAAAACTTTAACTTGGCGCAGGAAAAGGGCTTTAACCTGTTCGGTCGAGCGGCGCACTGTGGCGCTGGCGGCGATAACTTTCGGACGTACTTCCTTCCCGCCGACGGTCCAGGTGCAAAGGCGATCCACCACGCTTTCGTAAAGGCCTACTAATGAACCAAGCGGCCCTGAAATAAGATGCAGTTCGTCCTGGATTATCAGGTCAGGCGGGCGCAAAGGCGCATGCGACTCTACCGTAATGGGTTGCCAACCGTTGGTGGCCGGGTGCTTTGTGGCCGTGTCCGGCAAATCCGGGGCGCGAAAGCCGTGACGCTGGCAGTACTGGTCAACCTGGCCGAAAAGCATCTGGGTTGCGCCATTCCAGGGCAATTGAGCAAATTTATCCACGGTAGCTATGAGTAAAGAAGGCAACCGGCTATAGATTTCCTCGTCAACTACCAGGGCTGGAATCCCTTCGTTCGGCGAGTTACGAGGTGTAAACGGGCAGCGGCCGAAAGGCTCGGCGCAATAGATTAAGGTGCGGCCCTGACCTTTATTGGTCGGGTCAATTTTGAGGTCCACTTTCTGCCCACACCAGGGACAGTTGTTTAACTGTTTAGGGGTACCGACTCCGCCAATGGCACTACCCTGCTGGTAAATGCCCCGGTCCTGCTTGATTGATTCTTCACTCTGCTCGGTGGTATTGGGAGTGGTGCGTTGCCCCACCCATAGCCCCAGGCGAAAAGGGGTCTTTCCCCAGGTAGTATCACCTGCAGCGAAGGCCTCTTTCCGAATGACCTCGCAAGCGCAAATGAGGGCGGTAGCGCGTTGGAACTGTTGGAGGGTCAGCAACCTCAAGGTATAGCGCATCAGGACCGCCACTCCTTCGTCACCCCGGCGACCCTCGACAACTCCCTGTAACCGGCGAATAGCCAGGGTAAAGGCGGTCAGGCCGAGATAAGCCTCGGTTTTACCGCCGCCGGTTGGAAACCAGAGTAAGTCCGCCACGGCATCCTGGTCAGGATGGCGGTCGGGATGGTGCAAATCTACCAGAGCCGGAATATTCAGGAGAATAAAAGCCAGTTGAAAGGCCCGCCAGCTCCGGTTTTTAGGAATGTCAAAATCTTCAAGAGTTACTTTCGCGCCCCGGCGTACCGCTTCAGTATATAAGGTGCGGACCCGCTGGCGGGCCATCGCCTCGTTCATGAAAGCGAAAGCCCTGGCAGCCTGAGGGTTCCGGCCAAGCAAAACGATGCCTTCCCGGATACGTCCCAGGGTTTCGGCGCAATTATCGAGGGTCTGTCGAGCGTTGGCTTGGTAGAGTGCGAGGTCCGGTTCGGTCAGGCGAGTGCGTTGTTCGCCAATCCATTCGCGGTAAGCATCAATTAACGGGCTTAACCTTCCGACCAGTTGGTCGGCTGGAAGTTGGGCAAGCTCGTGCATATCGAGGGTCAGGTCAGCCAGAGCCGGGATTTCGGCGGCGTTTGGCGTTTCGGTTTTTGGCACCTCATAGGTAGGGGTAACACAGGTTTTAAGCCGGACGGCTTTTGTCGAGTCGTCCGGCAAGGTATCAACCTGCATGCTTACGCCGTGTCCGGCGGCAAAATTTACCTTTTTGCGGTAAAGCATCTCCATGGCTTTATCTTCGGTCGCGAACTGCTCGACGCCGGAAAGCCGCTCAAGCTGTCCGCTGGAACGGCGCTGGAATACCGGCCTACCGGCAGGGTCTTCTACAGTTAATTCCGGTTGAAAAAGCCAGGCGCTATCCCGGTTTTTCTTTGGTTCGGCCTGCCCATTAACCAGAAAGAGGGTAATAACATACTCGTTGCCGACCGAGCGGATTAACCCTTTAACATAGACACCGGGCTGTTCGTCCGGCTCAGGCTGCCATGGTTTAACCTGTCCTGGTTTCAACAAAATTTCGGTAGCCGCTCCGCCTCTTGGCTGGCGTTTCCAGATCATCTTCGGGTTACCGGTAGGAGTGGTGAGATATTCGCTGTACTGGCGGGTATAGTGACCCCACCTGGCGGTTATTTTCAATCTGGGAGTGGAACGATCCACGCAGAAACTGAGCCCAAACGATGAAGGGAAAAAAGTAGGAGTTTGGGTAGCGGCCTTATCAGTGCTACCCTCTTCCACTCCGCCGGATTCAGCCACGGCTAATTCATCCTGTTCTTCCGGCTCAATTTGTTGGCTGTTGGGAGCCAACATTCCTACCAGGTAGCGGTCCCTAACACTTGGTTCGTCCAATTCTTCTTCTGGTCCTGCAGCAGGCCCCAGCAAATCCTGTAAGACTAACTGCTGCAACTCCTCTCGTAAAGCGTAATCCGAGGGAGCCGTTAGCAACGGCTTGAACGGGCGTCCGGCTTTTTTAGGCTGTTTTTCGTCCTCGCTTTCATCCGAAACTGTAATTTCAATTTGTCCGGCTGTCTTTTCGGTAGGTTGGTCAACTTCTTCCACTAATTCGGCATGTTTTGGTGAATCCGACACTTCCGGTTGCTTAATCGGATTTTCGGCGAGACCGGACACAGGTGAGGGGACCGGGGGTTGATTAGCGCGGTTGAAAGCCTGAAAGACGGGCATCGCCAGCTCGTCCGGCACCGTTTCTATTCCCGCAAATTCCTCAGATTTAATTCCGACCAGCAGTTTATCGAGCGCTTCTGGCTCGACATATTTCACCGCTTTCCAATCAAGCTGGATTTCGCCCGATTTAAGCTGGCGATTTAAGGTTGTGAGGTCAAGGTCCAGATTAAGGGTTTCGGGCAGGTTAAAAGTTTTCATGAATTATCCAAACTATAGGTTGTTTACTTTCATAGGTTTTCCGAAATATTAGAAGTTCCCATCAAAACCAATTAAGAGATCGGAATAAGGTCAGCTTCACGGTGGTCATCAAGGTTGGCACTCTTGCTTGAACCTCAATTGAGCCGGTAAGGTTTATAAGAATTTTTCGGGAACCAGGTAAGTTACCGCGACCGGAAAAAGGCGAAGCTGCGGATCGGCAAAACGGTGACGGATCGCCTCGGTCTCCTGCTCAATTTCTTCCGGTATCTGCTCGGCACGAGCTTGCAGGGCCGAGATATTCCGCTCGAATTGTTCCTTTTCTTCGTTGTTGAACATTTGTAGCTGGACCATTTCGGGCTGCTTCAAACCCTCCAGGATGCTTTTGTGAAGTTCACTTAACACGAAAGTAATGTCTTTGATTTCTTTTTCGGCTCGTTCGGCCAGCAATTTTTGCAATCCTCCGCTCCGTTCTTTCGAACGCACTTCAAGAGCTTGCTGCAACGACGCCTGGTTACTCTCCCACAGGGCAGTTAGCTGTTGCTGGACTTTTTCCGGTACACTCTGAACGGTCGCAGCGGCTAGGATACGCTGGGCCTCGGTAACATTCAGGCGGTTGAAGCGGCCCTCTTTAATCTGGCCTCCCGCGAAGATAATTTCTTCGTGCAGGCGCTGGCTGTCGCCGCCGGTCAACATCAAGCGGGCGTGGGCGATAACGGCCGGGCTACTCAGGACACTATCCGGAACTACACGGGCCGTGACCCGGTGGAGTTTGCGCTGTCCATCCGGCGTCCAGACCTCGGCCCGCAACAACCGGAGCGACATCGAAACCAGCCGGTGATTGAGGTGCGCCAGCACCACGTCGTCCCGCCCTTTGGCTTTGGCGTGGTCAAAGACAACCGGCCTGACGTGGCGGCTATGTGGGTGTTCGAGGCCGTTAGCGCAAGCGGCCCAGCTTCCTTTTAAAGATGGCAGGTGAAAGACTTCAATGGGCGGCTTTTCGCCGTTAGGGTCGTGCAGAATCTCGCGGCGGAGGGGCGGCTGCCCGGCCAGTTCCAGGGCAATTTCTACCACGGACTGGACATTTTCAGGCGAGAGTTGGAGGGTGCGGCGGCTTTCCTGTAGCTGTTCGTGCAGGCGGGCCACCTGGTCCTGCAATTTACGCTCGAAGGCAAGCAAACGGCGCACCCCGGCGGCCTTATCCTCGGCGGCGAAGGTATCCAGGCGGCGGCGCTGGCCCAGCATGGCTTCTTCGACCTGCTCGGCGATAACAGGGCCGACCTTGCCCAGGTCTTCCCGGATACGGTTGACCTTCTGGACCGCCCGCATCAAGAATTCGAGGTCGCCTTCCAAATCTCCCGCCGAAATTTCGAGGTCGCTTTTGGCCGATTTGTGGTAATTCGAGCCGACAAAATGAAAAATGTTGACCCACCCGGCTTTCTGGCCGTGCCGGTCGATGCGCCCGTTGCGTTGTTCGAGGCGGTTAGGGTTCCAAGGTATTTCGTAATGAATCAGCCGGGAGCAGTGGTTTTGCAGGTCGATGCCTTCCGAGGCAGCGTCGGTCGCCAGCAAAATACGAACCGGGGCTTCGCTAGGATGGGCCTGGAAGGCGGCCTTGACCCGTTCGCGGTCCTCAGTGGTCATGCCGCCGTAGAGGGTCATTACCCGGTCGTTCGCCACCATGTTTTCGGCAGCGAGTAGGCCCAGCAGCCATTTCTGGGTAGCCCGGTACTCGGTAAAGATAATCACCCGCTCGTTCGACCAGTTGCCGCCAGGGCGAACGATTTCTTTGAGCCATGCTAGCAGCCGGGTAGCTTTGCTATCCTGGCGCAGGCGTGTTTTGTTGGCCCAGGCTCCCAGGCGGTCGAGCAGTTCTCGTTCGCGGGGGGTTGGCGGGTGAAAGAGCGGCGCGGCGGCTTCCAGGGCGCTGGCGGCGGCTTCTTCCAGGTCTTCGTCGTTATCGGCATCCTCGTCCAGCGCCTCAAGCTGGCGGCGCAAAATCCCGGCGCTGGGCCGCACACTTACCGTCCGTTTGCGGGCATTCGCCAGGGTTTCCTCGTGCTTTTCGAGGGTCAGGGCAAAGGCTTCGGGCGAGGAAAAGAGCCGCTTTTTCAAAAGCTTAAGGACAAATTCGGTAGCGTAGCGTTCGGTTTCGGTGGTCGCCCCTTTTATCCGAAGCTGAGCGTATTCGTTCAGCAGGCGGTGCGCTTCCCGTTCCGCCTCCGTGTACTGCACTTCCAGGGCTTCCAGGCGGCGTTCGGGAAAGCGGGCGGTGCCGTCCCAGCTTTTCATCTCGGACTTCAGCCGCCGGACCATGACGCGGGCCAGTTGTTCGCGGTCCGGCTCCATACCGCGGGCAAAGCGCTGGTTATCCAGGAGTTCCAGCAGGGCGGTAAAGCTCTCGGAATAGCCGTTATGGGGCGTGGCCGAAAGAAAGAGTTTATGCTCGAAATGAGGGGCCAGCCGCCGCAAGGCCTGGGTGCGCTGTGAATCGGTGGCATATTTGCCCCGGCCCGATGGCGCGATATTGTGGGCCTCGTCCACGATAAGCAGGTCGAAACGGCGCGGGTAGGCCGGTTCACCTTCGGCGGGTAGCGCCTCGGTCAGCAGGCGCAAAGGGCGCTCGCGTTTGAGGAAGTCTATCGAGGTAATCAGGCGCGGAAAGTGGGTCCAGGGGTTGACCCGTAAGCCGCGCTCTCGCCGTAAGATTTTTAGCAGTTCACTATCGACAATCCGGAATTCCAGGCCAAACTTGTCGCGCATCTGGTCGCGCCACTGGATTTGCAGCGAGGCGGGGCAGACGATCATAATTTTGCGGGCACGGTGGCGGATAATCAGTTCCTGGGCGACTAGCCCGGCCTCGATGGTCTTTCCCAGGCCCACGTCATCGGCGATCAGCAAGTTGGCGCGGGGCATCCCGATAGCCCTGGCTACCGGGTCAAGCTGGTAATCTTCCAGGTCCACCCCGCTTCTAAAGGGGGCCTGTAAAGCCCGCGAGTCGGCGCTGCTGGCTGCGCCCCACCGCACCGCGTTCAGGAAAGCGTCCAGCCGGTGAGGCTCGTCAAAGCCTGTAGGTTTGGGCAGCGTACCTGTATTTAGAGACGTTGCGCCCGGTTCAAGTTCCCAGATGACGGCCAGTTCTTCGCCCAGGGCATCATCCTCAACCGAAGAAAGGGTGACAAGGTGCTGGCCGAGGGCTTCGGACCGGGCCTGTTTGCCGGGTTTGAGAACATTTGCCGGGAGGGGGTTCTGGGCCACTTCCACCACCAGATAACGCCGCTGCCGGACCTGCACCAACTGCCCCTGTTCAGGTAATTTTATCGCTTGGGTCAATTTAACCTAACCTGCTTCCCATGAATTTGGTTGACTTCTTCCGAAAACCATTAACTTCTTTTAAACTTCCACAGACTCAAGGTCTGGCTGTTCTTCTGCTTCAGTTTCGGCTTGTTCAACAACACTTAATTGGTGAAAACAATCCTCAAACCAACTTATAGCCGCTTCAGCCTCGTGAAGTTCAATATGGCCTAAAGGTTTATTATGTTTCAAAGAGTTGCGAATACCTATGACGGGGACGCTATATTTCTTAAAGGTTTCGTATCCGCCAAAGACATCCTCGAAAAACGGCCAGTTAGATTTAACCTGGATAATATTGAAATAGTCACTAAATTGGCACTGGACTAACTTTGCTTCGAGTGTATCGTGCTTCCCCGCCTCAAAAGGATTATTTTTGATGCGTTGGCCTATCCTATCTTGCACCTGTTGTTTAATAGGGTCCGGCACAAGTTGTTTCCAGGCGGATGGACCCCTGGCTTCCTCTAACCTACCAGCCAACAAATCTCGCATGTTATGTTCGATAGCGTCCACTCTGGCCGCCATTATCTGTGTGGACCCTGTAGGCAAAGTAGTGCCTTCACCAGATAAAGAAGCCAATAAACTGTTAATTGCATCCGCCAACATAGTGCGGCGTTGCCGGACAAAATCTTCAAACTTCTCAATCTTCCACAACGATAAATCCATAGTTACATGTTGGGCAATTAAGCGGTTTTGCTCTATACCGGGCAAATAGTCCGCCGGGTTGCTATTAGATATTTTCTTATTAGCTTTGGCAGATAAAAAGGCCAGGTTTGCCACTTGATCAACAATTCGGCTGTCTTCCTTGAGTTTATAGGTTTCTTCTAGCAACGATTTAGGAAATATATGATGGAATTCTAAATTCTGAGATCCACCTATAACTACCCCGTTAAACCAGTCCTGCGCTCCGGCCCGCCGGGCTAAAACATAGGACATAACCATATAAGGTGAGTTTTTACGTTGATCTTGCAAATCGCGTTCGGTAATTAATCGGTTATGCCCTACTACATCCTCAATGTTCTGAATCATTTCCTTGACTGGCTTCTCCTTGGTAAGTTCTGCCAAATCTTCGTTTAATTTGGATTCGGTCGCGGTACTATACCGGGTCCAAATCAAAGCCATGTAAACCCAACGTTGTAAATCCCGCGTTTGCTCGGCCGTAATGTGATCGTTAAATTTTTCGAAAAATGCTGTTAATGGTATCAAAATATTGCGTGTTGGCAGCAAATCCAGCCGGTCAATCTGACAGTTGTGGACCAAAAAATTAACAGCTTGCGTAAAGGCTTGTTGAACTCTTTTCCACGCAGCTTCAAGGTCGTTTACTGTTATCTGTTGGTGGTCCGGTTTTAAGAAAACATTGAACAAACTTTGATTTGTTAATGAAACTACGATAGCCCTTAGTAAAAGGCCGTTATCCACCTCCAATCCTGTAAACTGTTTTTTAATATACTGTTGATAATCCTCAAATAACTGGGTTACGCCGGTCCACCTGCTTGAAACTTGAGCAAGGGCTAAGTCGGCGTTGCCTAAAATAGTGCCGCCCGAATTGATCCTGATAAAAATATCGGTAACTTCTTCGTAACTTAACTTTTCCAGCAAAATAACTCGATAAGTGTATTTTTTTATGTTTTCCAGCCGGTTTAATCTTTCAAAAACTTGTTGCGACTCAGGGGAGGTATTATCGAGTTTAAGCTCCCAAAAAGTTTTCATTGCGCCTTCAGTAAAGAATTTCGCTAATTCTATCCAACCGGATTGACCAGCCTGGCGAGGCCCTTTAATCTCGAATTTTTCAGTGTATACGTTAAAAACGACCTCCATTTTTCTTCGCAGATCTTTGACTTTCAGGTCGCGCCCCAGCATAACCGCCGTTAAAGACGTTAATCTTTGTTGCCCATCGAGTAACAATTGAGGATGCATATTGGATTTTAGTAAGCCATCGACACTGGCAACTTTGGCCGAAGGTATATCATCGGTTTCCCAAACCAACAATTGTCCACTGGGATACTGGTGATACAGAGAGTCAAAAAGACTTCTTACTTGAGTGGATTTCCAGACATAACCCCGTTGAATTTCTGGTAATAAAAGTTTACCGTCCCGGATATCGGCTACTAACGACTGTATTTCCTGGTCAAGTGCTTTAATCATCCCTCTGCTCCTATAATTGTTACTTACCTGTAACTTATTGTGAAAATCTGATTTCGATCAATGGATAAGTTGCCAACATATCCTGTTTAAAGCCTGTAACTTAGCCTCGTGTCTATTTCTATAGTGCTTAGATTCAAAGGTTTAACTGACACCCGCTGGCCTTAGTCTTCCACTAACTTGCATTAGTTGCTTCTTTAATTCTTCGTGCTGACCGGACAGATTTTCGGTTTCAACCTTTTTCACAAGGTTTTCAGTATTTCTTTCCAGAGAATACAACCAAAAAGCTTCAGGAGAAGCAACTATAAAACTAGAAAGACCTAACATTAATGCATAGGATTTGGCCTGATCGATTGCCGGAATTAATTCTGTTTCATTGCGGATTTTGAATTTTGACTCCACAACGCATAATGGCCCCTTTTGGTCTTTAACCAAAAAATCCAACCTGCCACGATAATACTGGCTGCCAAACCGGAAATTGCAGGGGTATTCTTGCTGGTATTCTAAGCCCCAGAGTTTTAGCAAAGGAATAACCTGTTTTTCGTTAAAATCAGCCTCATCAATAAAAAGTTCTGCTTTGCTTTCGGGTGAAATTGCTTCAGGTGCTAGTTCGTGTTCCTCTTTTACTGTTGCTGGTACAAAATCTAACAACCGGTTATATACCGCCGGGGGTACAGGATCCGTAACTGTACCCTGGAATTGTTTAAGCACGGTTCCCCAGCGTCCAATGACCGGGTCATTTTTCAAGGTAGGAAAAGATATATCAGGCAAAAGAGTCAATAATTCAAGGTTTACCCAGAAACCATCCCAGGCCGCCCAGGGGTCAAAATTAGGGTCTTCCTTTACAATGTATAACCCGGTTATTGCTTTTTTCGGCGAAGTTCTATACATAAAAACAAGGTCGCCTTCTTGCATATTTTTTCGTCCCGACCAGGTAACTTCCTTCTCATTATCAAGCTCCTGGAAGTATTCTTCGCGAGTTGCCATAATCCAGTAACGCCTATCGGTGGGGTCAACCGGACGGTTAAGAAATAATTTGCCCAGTCCCTGGTATAGAAAATAGCCAATTCGACCTTGAATCTGGAAACTATCCGCTTCCGGCCAATGTATATCGGCTAAGTCTAATAGGGCGTTGTTCAAAATTAGGTACTTATCGAACCCGTTTCTTCCTACACGATTGAAATAAAAATTAAAGCCTGGAATTATTTCGGATAAGAAATGGAATCCTTCAAAAATTTCGTCTTCTAACTTCGATACCCGGTAGAAAAGAAATTCATCAGGGAAAACCCGGTTAAGAACCAGCGAAATAAAGGTTACGTTATCGTTAAAGTGTTTGCGCAAAATCTTGATTAATTTTTCCTGGTCTTGAGGTAAGTTCGCAGGTAGCGCTATCTCCTTGCGAGTATTTAGTTCGAAAAGTAAATCCTCCAACTTTTCTTCAGGGTCAGGTATTAATAATTCATCCCCGTAAACTGCCGCGTCATCCATAAGCCAAGCAAAAATTTGCCATTTGTCCATTGTCAGGTTTCCTGGTTGTGTTAAGTCTAAAATTAATCGTTAGTAAAGCAAAATAACACCATTGGAACTAACTTATTGCTATAACTTTGAACCGGACGACCTGGCCGCCCGGCGTTTTGTAGCTGACGGTATCTCCGGCTTTTCTATCTAGCAGCTTCATGCCGAGCGGGGTCATGACCGAGAGGGCCGGATAGCCGCGTTTGGTCCTGACACCCTCTTTCGACTCGCGTTCAGTGATGAGAATGAATTGCTCGTCCTCCGCGCCCGGCGTGTCCTCGCGCACCGTGACGATCGAGCCGGTCCAGGCCCGTACCTCGTCGTTAGCGTTCGTACTTGTTCCGGCTCCGGTGGGCGGCTTTTCGGAGCTGGCCGGGGCAGCGGGCGAGGCCGCTGTTCTCTTTACAGGCGGGATAATCTGGACCGCGTCAGGGTCGCTCTCGATAACCCGGCTGTTGTAGGTTGGCGGGGCCGGGTTCGCGGCGGGCGCGGCTTTGAACTGCTGGAAAGGGTTGGGCTGGTCGGCGGCTAACCCCAGGTCCGGGCTGGCTTGTTGCGACCACAGGCTGCCGGGCGGCTCGATCTCGAACATCCGTTGCTGGCCGTTCTTGCTGGCCTGGACGACCTTGCTGGGGAGTGGAGGGGTTTCTTTCAGGGCCGCCGGGCGGGGTGTCGCAGGTGAGGCCGGGGCTGCCACTGCCGGGGTCGCGCTCTTTTTGGCTCCTTTGGCGGCTTTCTTGCCTTTGTCGAAAAGACCCTGGGCGACTTCCTCGGCGTGGCGTTCGTGGTTGAGTTTGAGCAGGCGGCCCAAGACCTCACGCCGTGCTGCTTCCGAGATGGTGTAGCGCAAGCCCTGTTTGGTCTGGTGGAAGCCATGGCCCAGGTCGAGGTCGTCCCAGCCGTAAGCCACCGCCACTTTTTCGTCCATCTCCTGATGCAACTCCCGCAACTTTACAATATCTTCGCTCGTTTCGGCGGGGTTGTGGAAGCGGTTATAGGTCTTGGTTAGCCCTTCCTGCCGAGCCAACATTGTATTATTTCGGCATTCATCATATTTGCTCCCTATATCTGCTAGATTGGAGAAGATAAATGGGAAAGGGAAATTTTCATAACAATCAGTAAGTGTATATCTACTATCCATTCTTAAGGAAGAAGCATTTTGTCTGACCCATACTTCATATATCGTAGAATTTAGGATAGCAAAATCTGTTTGCTTATTTGTAGCAAAAATATTCATTCCTACATCATAAACATAATTTGAAGGTGTAAAAGTATGTACAATATATTTAGTTACTCTGCAGGAGACTAATACCCTGTCTAATTTTTTAATTGCACTATATAGTTCAGGACGGCTTCGTTCATATTGCCACCATTTTTCTTTAGCACTTTTACTATATTTAATTTCATCTCGTTCTGGTTTAACACGATCTCTTATGATTTGTAAGCATTCATTAAATCTATCTGCTTGTTCGATAGGCCAATCAAAGAAGTTGATAACCCATCTACTTGGAATTTGTTCTGGTTGTGAATTAAGATCTTCTCCATTTAGATAAGGGAAAATGACTTCTTTGTTTTTGGGGTTTCTCTCCAACAAAAATTTAGCTTCTTCAGGGTCAAGGGTAAAACCTAAACCTAAAATAATCGATCCCATGTAACCCTTTTCTAAATTGCTCATCAGAGTAAAGGGTTTGCCAGTTTGTACATCTGCATCAGTTAAAGAGCTAGTGATTTGTTTTACAATTTTATTGTCTAATAAATAATAACTATTCCAGATACTCTTAATAGACCAAATTATAGATACTTCAATTGTTGCTTCACCCGGCCATTTTTGGCTTGGAACTGCCCTAAATATTAACCAATTCTTACTTAACAATTGATCAAGTCCCACCTCTCGCGTATCCCCTTGAGCAATTGTATTTGTAGCAATTAAAGCTGATGTACCACCTAACCGTACAACATCATCTAACCTCAAAAAGAAATAGGATACTAAATCGGCGCTACCACGTTTGCTATTAGCAATCTTTTCAACAAGGTAATCACGATAATCAGTACCTAAAGCGCCTGTTATCTTTTGGCCTCCCTGGAAAGGTGGGTTACCTATCAAAGCGTCGAAGCCGGGTTCCGGGCGGATCCCAGCAAAAACTTCGGGGAATTCGAGCGGCCAGTGGAAGGGGTTGCGGGCTTTGGCCGGGTCGGAGGGGAAGCGTGGGTCGCTCAATAGCGGCTCAACCTGGGAGCGCAGGTGGCGGTAGGCTTTGCGGTTGAGGGTACGGGCGGCCGGGGAGAAATTCTGGCGGAAGGCGTCCACATAGCCGGAAACCAGCACACTGTAATGCATTTGGAGGTCGGCGGGTACATCCTGGCCTCTTAGAGCATAGGCCACCAGCATATCCGCCCCCAGCTTGATCGCAGCCATAATTTCGTTGGCCTCGGCCAGCAGCTTTTCCTTTTCCTCGTTCTCGCGGGCGTCGCGGGCCAGGTGGTGGGTAATCCGGTAGCGGTATTCGATGGCAATACCGAGGGCCTGGCGCAACGGTTCCTGGATGAAAAGGCCCTGCCCGCCCGCGCTGATGGTTTCTTCGTCCATCGAGAAATTCCGCAACTGGCGCAAATTCACGCCCAAGAGGGAGTCGCCGCCGCGCAGCGAGTGGTCGAGGAAGGTGAAGGGGCGGCCCTTCGCCATGGTGTAGAGCCACAGAGACAGCTTCGCCATCTCGACCGCCATCGGGTTTTTGTCCACCCCGTAGAGGCAGCGTTCACTGACCAGGCGGCGGGCCAGGGCCAGGGCTTCCCCGCTGACATCCTGAGAGGCTCCCGCTAAATTGGCAAGGAAGGGATATTCGGCCACCAGCCTGGCAAAGTCGGGCGAACCGCTTTCGAGTTCCCAGGCTTTGACCAGCTTTTCCGAGAGATAGCGGCAAGCCTGGACCAGGAATGCGCCCGAACCCATCGCCATATCGCAAACCTTCAGGTCGAGGATTTCGGCGGCGGTGCGAAGCTTCCATTCTTCGGGCGGCAAGCCTTCGGCGGGGCCGTGATAGACCAGCGGGTCGAGAGCGTGCTGGACAATCGGCTCGGTCAGGCTGCGCGGGGTGTAGTGGGTGCCGGTCGAGCGGCGGTCGCTCCCCTGGGTCACGAAGACCGACCCGGCCGTGATCACCACCGGGTACTCGAAGGTATCGTTGCGGACAATCCCGGCGAAAGGCAGCACCCGTTTGAAAAGGGCTTCGTCGTTGTCGCAGGCGGCGCGCAGGCGGGTCTGCCGGTGCAGGTCGAGTGGAGTATTCAGTTCCTTTTGCAAGGCTTTGACCGAACGGCCCGTTTCCTCTTTTAGAAAGTCGAGCAGAGCGGTTTCACCTTTTGCGGCCAGTTCTTCCAGGCGGGCCAGGGCTACTTCCGGCTCCTGGTCGCGCGGCCCGGTCAAGCCCAGGACCGGCTCGGCGGCTCGGAAAGCCGAGTGGTCGAGCAAGCCCTCGTAGACGTGGCCGATTTGCTCCACGTCGAGGGCGCGGAAAGAGAGGCGGCGGGCCTCGGCGGAACCACCCGGCACTTTCACCTGCAAGATTTGAAGGGCATCGAGCAGGTGCAGCACCACCCGGTTATTAACCGGGAGCGGGTGGGCCTCGGTCTCTTGCCAGTTCGAGCCGGGCAAACGGCCTTCCAAAAAGGGGTAGGCATCCGGGTAAAATAGGTTGCCGCCATAAGCCGGGAGGGGCAGGTCGGGATGGTCCGACCCGGCGTAGACCAGCCGGAAAAGCGACAACAGGCGGCTCCAGGCATCGTGGCGGCGTTCCAGCACTTCCTCGCCGGACTGGTCGGCCTGGGCGCGTAGTTGGGCTTGCAGGGTCGAGGCGGCGTAATACTCGTCGTAAAGCTCGCTGCCGAGCAGTAGTAGGCCGCGTTCTTCCGCCGAAAGCAAAAAGACCAGCCGCATCATGACCGTCAGGGCCGCTTCGTAGAGCCGGGTTTCGGGGACGTTTGCCAGCAGAGCCCGGCCCAGGTCTTTATCAATCCGGTCGAGCGATTGCACCAGCATTTCGACGGCCCGGCGCACCTGGTAGCCAAGCTGGTCGGTTACTTCCTGCTGGTTGGTGACGCTCTCGCGGAAAAGGGCTTCCAGGGTATCGGCGTCGGCCACGTTAAAAAAGCGTTTCAGGCTGAGCAAGCTGCGAAAAGCCTGGAGGGTAATTTTTTCTTCTAGCCAGAGGGCAGCGTACCAGGAAGCAAAGGCGGCGGTTTCGTGACGGGGCGCGTCTACCAGCATCCAGCGTTCGCCATTGGTAACGAGGCCGAGCCGCACGTCGTTTTGGCGCAAGAGTTCGAGCATTCGGGTGGCGGGGGTCGCTTTCCAGGGGTGGCCCGGTACGGGTTTCTCCAGGTCCTGGCCATGAGGGTAAGTCTGGATAAGCAGGCGCGGTTTAGGGTTTTCCATACCGGCCAGGACCAGGTCAGGCCGGACGGTTTCGCCCGCTTCCGGGATCGTCAGGGCCAAACTGGCCGGGATTTTCGGCCCCTGGTCGAGGACTTCGAGCGGGATTTCCAGCGCCTGACTCAGCACGAAATAAATCCACTGGGTGTGAATGGCGGGGTCGGGGCGCAGCCCGGCCTGGTTATCGGCCCATTCCTCGTAGGCCAGGCGCAAGGTCCGGTTCAGGTCGGGGTCGTGCGGCTCGAGACCCTGTGGGAAGGCTCGTAAGAGGACCGGCATGCTTAAAAAGGGCCCGGAAACCTCAATCAAAGATAACCACTCAGCGTGCTGGCGAGCTACCGACGACATGCTTACTCCTTTAAGGCCAAGAAAAGCCAAAACCGAACCATTTTCACCAGGGATGGAAAATAGCCGTAGGGTTAGTTAACCAGGTATTAAATGGTGTTAATTTTTATTTGGAAAGCGCTGAAACTTAATGTTAATTCTAACAAAAATATTATAAGCCTATTTTAAAATAATTACAAAATTACAGTTCTATTTACTATATTTATTTTACTTTTTGCGTAAATTATTCTCTTGCTCAAGCTGAGCCCATAAATCTGCAAAAGAAGAATAAGTGCTTTTTTTTCGTCCTCTTGGCTGGTGCACCTGGGGCGCTTGATCAGCCAGTTTTGCCGGTTTGGTAATCGGGGCGGGAGTCTTTGGAGTTTGTGCTTCCGCCAAATTCTTCTCAGGTATTGCCGGTTTAGCTTTTTCATCATTTTTTGCACCGGAAGTTTGTGCTTTAGAAGCAGAAATCTGCTTATCCGGCCTTGAAGAATCAGTTACGCTCTGTTTCGAAGTTGGGGCTGGGGCAAAAGGTTTTGGAACAGGAGTAGACCTAACCGGTTGTGACGGTAGAGCAGGTCTGAGGATTTTTATTACCTCAAATTGCCCTCTTTTTTCAAGATGCTGGAGAAAAGGCTCGATTTGAGGTGTAATTAAACCTGGATTTGCCTTCACCATTTGTCCCAATACGGCATATTTACCGGGTGGCAAAGCGAACCGCTCATCAATTAATCCTTGGACTAATTCAACCAGGCAATTGGATTTAGTTTTAGAAGTTTTAGAAAGGGTTGCCGGGTAAAGGCGGACAAGTTCTAATAAGTAAAGCGGATAATGGGTTTCGCCGGTTTGTTTATGTGATTTGCAGTAACCAATGGCGCTATCCAGCATCCAAACTATAGTTTCTACAGTCACCCCTTTACCTTCACGGGCCAGGTGTTCCTGGCAAATACGATGGACTGTAGAGGTATCACCAAGTTCCAGGGCAAGATAGTACAACTTATCTACTAGAGGTTCGGACAGATCTCCCCAGTTATAAAGTTTTTGGAAAAGGGCATAACGTTTTTGCTTTTTAGTAATATAATCTAAAAGCTCCCACGCTACTAAATTTGCTGCGTCTAGTAGCTTTTTATTTTCCAAATATTGCAAAGTTTCTTCAAGGAGTTTTTCAACGGTTTCTTTATTGCCGGCTTGCTTTAAAAAGGTAAACCCGCTATTAATCAGCTCCCTGTTTTTTGAAAGTAGTAACTTACCTAGAATTTGCTGCCCCAATTTAAGATATTTCCTGGCAAGCGCTCCCTTTAAATAAGGTGCGTACAATTCAAATATACGCCCTGCTAATGTCTTCTTAAACTGGTCTGCCAGGTAATCCAGGCCCTCTAAAGACTGCAAATATTCCGGCTCCGACTGAAAAGTAGAAAGCGTTTGGTCAAGAAGATTAAATATCCGGTTGTGGTCACCGAAGTAGTTTACAACCGGATAAAGCCAGAAAAGCCGGTCATCCCCCGGTATGTTTTTTAGCAGACCGGAAAG
>MKTJ01000070.1 GCA_001898225.1 Chloroflexi bacterium 54-19 | reverse complement strand
AGTTTTGCGGGTATTGCACCCCGGTCTGCCGGAATTCGAGGGGTACGAACTTGCCAGGACCCAGCTTAGCGGCTATACAGGTCTGTTCAGTTTCTCCATGAAAGACCCGACCCCGGTTGAAGCCCAATATGCTTTCGTGGATGCCCTTAAACTTTATGGCAAGGGCGTTAGCTGGGGCGGTTATGAAAGTCTACTCCTTCCCACAGGGGATAACCACCGCAGTAACCCGGAAGTTCGCGAGAGTATGGGCTACGACGAAGAAATGTACCGGTTGAGCATTGGCCTGGAAAGTTACGAAGACCTGATTGCCGACCTGGAAAACGGTTTTGCCGCTCGCGCCGTCGCGATAAAGAACCTGTCTGTCACTGCTGACATTTAAGAAAAGAAGTTAGTTTGTTAAATTACCTGGGTTATAGCAAGTTTGCTGTAACCCAGCTACTTTTATGAGAATCGACCGGACATTGAATATTTAGAGTAACCGGCTAATTACCTATTTCTTTCAGGTTGGGTAGAATAAGCCGGATGGGAGAAGGTACAAATCAATAGTCTCAAATGGCCTATGACGAACCTGAATGGTCAATCTTGAGTTCAACCTCTATCACAACAGTTAAGCAACTTTTCTATAAGCCAGGGAGAACCACTGCCCAACAGCCCTTTTTGCCTATCCAGAATCCCCCCCGCAGTTGCCAGGAAATAATAATGGTGCCAACCTTTTAAGCCTATGTGACTCGATTTTGCCGAAAAGAGAAAAATAATCGAAAGGCTATAAGAAGCTTCCGGTTGCCCAAAAATTAATTGGTCAGGCCATTTTAATTTTGCGATATGCAGCCGGAGAAAGGCCAATGCTCCGGGTAAAGATACGGGTCAGATAAAAACGACTGCCAAACCCGGTGCTTACAGCGATTTGCTCGATGCTCTCGGTCGTCAGAAGTAATTTCTGAGCGGCTAGTTTCACTCGTTTTTCACGGATAAACTCGCCTGGGGTCTGACCCATACATTCCTTGAAACGATGGAGAAAATAGCCTTCGCTCATCTGGCAAAGTTGAGCCAGTTCGGAATTCTGGAGGGGGAGCGCCAGGTTATTATTTATAAAAGTCACGGCAGGTAAAATTGGCTTTTGATCAATTGCAATTTGTAAGGGTTGTGCCAGTTGTTCGGCTGGTAGAGTGTTTATATATAAGGTCAACCCCTGGTAAAGCAAAGCTTTGACCTGCATTTCGAGTTTAAGATCAACTTTGTTCACCAGTTCCTGGTCTGTGCCAACCTCCCCGGTTAAATTAAGAATGATTTGTTGCATCCAATCGTAGCTTGGTAAGCAAATCGGGCTATTGAACAGCGTCCGCATCGCCAGGTCAGGCATACCCATCACATCAAAATGGACATGAAAATGGTCTATTTCTCGATCGGTCCCGGTGCTAAAGCGCACCCCCGCCGGAATAAAATAAGCCTTACCGGCTTCGAGGTGATAGGTCTCAAACTCAGAAGGGGTTGAATCCTGATTCGGGTTGGTAATTTTGATAAAAGCGCCATCGGTCTTGTTTAAATAAAGCCGCCAGAAAAAATCCTGCAAGTCGTGATGAACCCAGTGGGACGGATTTATTTTGCGCCATCTAGCCATGAAAACCCGCAGATGCACATTATCCAGCATTTTTATTTCTCCCTCAATAGCAGAAAAAGACACAAACTATTTAGATTTATATCTATCTTAAAAACAGGTCGGCGTTTATATTACCCTTAGAATAACATATAAATCTAGCGACTTTCCGGGAAATTTTTTTTTCACTACACCGCGGCAACAAATCCTTATCCTGCACCTGGCATATTCAAGCCTGGAATGTAGGACAGTTGTTGCGCGCTTTTTGATGGGGCTGCCCCCACCGGTAAACAAACGTATCACAGGTAAACTTCGAAGTTATGGCGCAGTTAAAAAAGGAGGTGTTGCCAAGGGTAGAGCATCTTCAGCACAACAGATTAAATAATCGAGCCGAGAATTCGCAGCAACCATAAGAGTTGGGATGAAATAACCGGGCTATTTATTGCCGCTTAAAGGGCAAATCACCAGCCTGAATAGAGCACTGATCAGGTTCACTCCTGTAACTGTCAGCCCTAAAGCTTTACTTGACCTTTCCCTGAACCTTATGTGAGCTAGAGTGGTGAGTTTTTTGTTTAACCATAACTCAATCCTGTACTCTACATTTCGTTAGGTTACACGCATTACGTTACCGATATTGATTTAATTTGATGGGTTACAACCTGGCCTCGACCAGGAGGAGGAAGTTTAGTATGACAAAGATTATGTCATTAATAAAGCCGCAGATGGCTTTAACAGCTTTGCTGATTTTACTCACTACACTTCTCGCAGCCTGCGGAGATAGCACCCCCACAGTTGCTCCTACCGCAACAGCAACTAACGCTGCTACCACAACCACTGCCGCCGCCACAACGGCGGCGGCTACAGGAGCCGCAACTACCGCTGCTACTGGCCCGGCTGTCAAAATGACTGTTTTTGCTCCACAAGGTCCAGATTATGACCTGGCTAACAACGCTTTCATGAAGTTATTGGAGCAGAAGTTTAACATTCAGTTTACCTGGCAGACCACCACCTGGGACGGCGCTCCAGCCAAGGAAAAACGCCAGATTTCTCTTGCCAGTGGAGATTTTCCGGACCTATACTGGCTAATCCCGTGGGTAGATCGTTTTACCCAGGCCGAATTGCTTAAATACTCCCAGCAGGGTGTCATCATTCCGCTCAACGACCTGATCAAGCAGTACGGCCCTAACATCCAGAAGGCCCTCGACTCCAATCCTGACTACAAGGCTATGGCAACCGCGCCGGATGGCAAAATCTACGGCTTACCCCAGTGGGTGGACTGCTATCACTGCTCCTACGCGGACAAACTGTGGATGAACAGCGACTGGCTCAAGAAACTCAACCTCAAACAGCCAACCACTACCGATGAGATGAAGGCTGTCCTGACTGCATTTAAGACCAAAGACCCCAACGGGAACGGTAAAGCTGATGAAGTGCCGTTGAGCGCCGATGTCCGCGACCAATTGATACCTTACTTCATGAATGCGTTCATCTATGACCCCCACACTGGTGACAACTACTCGACCCTCGTTCTCAACGGTGGCAAAGTAGACATCCAGGTTAACAAAGACGGCTGGAAGCAGGGTTTGGCTTACATCAAGTCGCTCTACGACGCCGGTCTGATTGATAAAGGTGCTTTCACCCAGAACCCGGATGCCCTCAAGCAGATTGGCGATAATGCCGGAACGGTTATACTCGGCTCGGCTACCGTCTTGCACCCCGCCATTTTCTTCACCCTTGGTTCACCGGATGGCCGCGACAAGCAGTATGACGCCGTCCCACCGCTCAAAGGCCCAGGCGGGCAGGCTTACACCGGCTACAACTTTCCCAGTTTGTCGGGAGCATCCTTTGTTCTGACCAGCAAGGCCAGCAAAGATGCCCAGATTGCGGCAATCAAAATGCTTGACTATATCTTCACCGACGAAGGCCAAATTAAGGGAACGTTCGGCACAGATGAGCGGACAGTGGTAAAACCAGGACCAAATGATGTGGCGATTGCAAAAGGGGTAACGCCGCTCTACAAAACGATAACTCGACCTGCCGGGGTTGCGCCTTACAATACTGACATTAGCGCACTGGCGCAATTTAACAACACGCGGGCTTTCCGGGATGCATGGGTCCAGACCACCGATATTTATGCGCCGGATGGTTACGAACGCCGGTTGCAGGAAGCGACAGATCTTTATGCCGGGAAAGAAGATAAATCTAAAATTTTTCCTTTCTGGGGCGTTTGGATTGACCCGTCTTTGGGCAGTGAAGTAGCTACTTTGCAGACCAATATTGACAGTTATGTGAGCCAGAACTCACTACAATTCATCACCGGGTCGAAAAGCCTGGACAAGGATTGGGACTCGTATGTCAAAGGTCTGGACGCATTAGGGCTGCCACGCTACCTGCAAATCAATCAGGAAGCTTACGACAAGTCAACCTACAAGAAGTAAGTACCCGCTTACTTTAATTAACGAGGGCCAGTTTATTTAAGTATTATTGTAGGCTGGCTCTCCCGTAACTCTACATAAAGGAGTCTGGGCAAGAGTTTTAACGGGTTGTAACCGGCTTTTCCAGGGGCTCTTTATCATAATGGTAGTATCCGGTTATTCAGTTATCAGGTTTATGGCCGGACCAGCAAGGTTTGAGCCCAATTTCAGCCGGGATATTGCAAACGATTTTGCCCGTCCTTGTGGTCTAACTATTTGCTCAACGTTTCATTTTGTCGGTTCCGACTTCAGGGGCAGTCAAAAATAGATTACTAACTCAGCAAATACAACGGCTTTCACCAATATTGGTGAAAGCCGTCCATTTAAGAAATCAAGGATTGTTTTGCCACTTACCAAACAACTTAGCGAACCGGATGGTTTGCTGCACCAACTACCGCCGGTAAAATTAGGCAATTACCTCACGCCCAAAAATTACCTTTGTCCGCTATCCTTTTGAAGGGGAATTCAACCGGCAAGCAAGCCTGATGGTATTGCCTGAAGCACTTCCAACAAATATGTGGCGTCCTATGACCGGTATTTTGAAGAATAGGAAACCAAATTCCAATTTAGTTTAACTCTTTAACACAAAAGTAAGTAAGCGAGGTGTAAGTATGGAAACAGAAGTAAGTAAGAAAACAGATGAAAGAATTTCCTGGTGGCGGGAAAGCCGCTTTGGTTTGTTTATTCATTGGGGAATTTATAGCCAGCTAGCCCGTGGGGAATGGGTGATGTATCAAGAAAGAATTCCCGTTAAAGAGTATGAGAAACTGGCCAGGGATTTTAACCCAGTCAAATTTAATGCTGACGAATGGGTAAGAATAGCTAAGAATGCAGGTACGAAATATATTGTTATCACCGCCAAACATCACGACGGTTTTTCTATGTTCAAATCTGAGGTAAGCCCCTTCAACATTGTTGACGGAACCCCTTATGGACGTGAGGTCATGACAGAACTTGCGAAGGCCTGTAAACGTGAAGGGTTAAAACTTTGTTTCTACTATTCCCATGTAAGGGAATGGCGTCACCCTCAAGCCCAGAGCCTTGAAGTACATGATCCAAACCGGCTTGGAAATTACGGTAACTTCTGGGACTATCCTGAAGAGAATCGCAAAAATCTTCAAACTTATATAGATGAGTTTGACAAACCACAGATAAAAGAACTCCTGACTCAATACGGACCTATCGGGATTATCTGGTTTGACACTCCTTCCTTGATACGGCCTGACCAGGCCCAAGAATTGGTAGACCTGGTGAGAGAGCTGCAACCTGACTGCCTTGTAAACAGCCGTGTATCGGACGATGAAACGGTAGAATACGATTATCTGAGTTTGGGTGATTGTGAGATACCAGGAATTCCTGCGGGGGTAGATTGGGAAACACCGATGACCATGTGTAATATGTGGGGATATTATTCACAGCCAGATAACACCTATCGTTCGCCAGAGGAGCTTATCCACCAGCTCGTGGATATCGTGAGTTTAGGGGGGAATTACCTGTTAAATGTAGGGCCTACCGCTGAAGGAGTGATCACTGAGGAGCAACAGGAGCGTTTGGGAGCAATAGGGGAATGGATGAGTGTTAATAGTGAAGCTATATACGGGACCAAAGGCACCCCTTTTAAAAATACGCCTCAATGGGGCAGGGTTACAAGTAAGGAAAACAAACTCTACCTTCATGTCTATGACTGGCAAAAGGCCATCTCCCTGATAGGTTTGAAAAACAAGGTTAAAGGATGTTATCTTCTTTCAGACCCTGGTTGCATTTTTGGCTATAATCAGTCCCAGGAAAAATTATTGGGATATAACCGGCTTGAGATCGAACTCCCGCCAATAACTCCAGATCCATATTGCACAGTTGTAGTGGTTGAGTTTGATGGAGAACCAGATGTTGATCAATCTATCATCCAAAATGACTCAGGCGTAATTCAGCTTTCTGCCATTCAGGCCTCCCTTCATAAAGAAGCAGAAGGCAGTCGCGTAAAGCTAGGGCGTTCAGGGGCCATACAAAACTGGATTTTTCCTGAAGACTGGTTAAGCTGGGAGTATATCGCTACTCAGGCCGGGGAATATGATGTACGGTTGCAAGTGAGCACCTATCCAAACTTCCTGAAAAAAGACTATGGTCATGAAGTGGAAATCCTAATAAATGGTCAGCGCCTGGTATGCCATATAGAAGATGATGAAACCGTCAAACCTGATCAACCGATAACAATAAAGGCAGGTCGGATTCATCTTGATAAGGCGGCAAATTATAACGTTTCCCTAAAACCATTAAAGATCAACCGGAGAAATCTGAAAGGGTTCGCATTTTTGGCACTTCAACTAATACCGGTTTCGTCACCGATGAATGCAACTCTCAAGGGTTTTCAGGCACTCTCTTAATTTATTTAGCATCGAAACCAAAATACCTCCCAATTAAAGGTATTTTGGTTTCGAATACCGGGCAATTGCCCCGTATTCTTTAACCATATTTCGACTTTTAAAGTTCTGAAGAAATTCTCCATCGCCGTTTTGTCCCAACAATTTCCTTTTCGGCCCATCGAAAGTTTAATCCCATAAAGGGTTAGAACTCCCTAGTGCGACCGGTTGGAATACTGGCTGGTCCCAGTCAGTATAGTGCAAAAGACAGATCCATAACCTAGTATCGCTCCATAAGACCGCGGTAACTGGTGGTTGCTGCCGGTAGGTAGATAGTAAAAATTGTCCCCTTACCAACCTCACTTGCCACAGTTATTTGTCCCCCATGTGCTTCAATAATTGCCTGGACAATCGAAAGACCCAGTCCGGCATTGCTGTTTGTCCCTGTCCCAACTCGCGCTCCGTCCGCCCGGTAGAACCGGTCAAAAATATGGCTGAGATGGTTTTGGGGTATTCCGGCCCCGTTGTCAGCTACTTCCAGTTTTACCCAGTTCTTTTCAACTGCATTTGTAGTTGTCGTTAGAGGTAACGAAACGTATTCGGCTCTAAGGGTGATGGTGCCGTCCGGGGCGGTATAGCGGATAGCATTATCAATCAGGTTGGTCAGCACCTGGCGTAACCGGTCACTATCGGCCTGGACCCAGACTTCTTCAGTCAGGGCGGCAGTATTCCCCTCGCCGGTTATTTTATTATTTTCAAGGTTTAAATGACGCTCTCCGGCTAAAACACTCAATCCCTCGAAAGTTTGGTCAATCAGGGTATCCAGCCGCACCGGTTCCGGGTGGACTACCTGGGTACCACCTGCATCCAGCCGGGTTAACTGGAGCAAATTCACCACCAGGCGGGTGAGCCGGTCTATCTCGCGTTGCATGGTATTTAAGAATTTCTGGGTCTGGGGAGGCAGATTTTTAGCCTGCATCATTAAAACATCAAGTGAGCCGCCCAGGGTGGTAAGAGGTGTGCGCAACTCGTGGCTGGCATCTGCTACAAACCGCCGAGTACGGGCCTCACTCCGGCGCTGGGCCGAGAAAGCGGCTTCAATCCGGTCAAGCATCTGGTTAAAGGCTACTGTTAGCTGGCGAACCTCATCGTCAGTACCTTTGATCCCGCCCCCGGCTTCTTTATCGCTTTTTCTGGCGTTCAAAGGCTTCAAGGCCACTCGTTGGGTCAGGTCGCCCCCGGCAATGCGCTGTGCCGTCAGGGTCATTTTCTTGAGCGGCGCCAGGCCAAACCGCGCCACCGGCAGGCCAAGTAAAAGTATAATTATGACTGTTCCGGTTGCGCCTAATAGCAGAATGAGCCGCAACTGGCCTAAAATCTGATCAGCTTCGAACAACGGTTGGGCCACCACCACAAATCCGGCAACTTCGTCCGGCGATGAAGGTTGAGCCACATTGGAAGAGGAGGGGTTATTACTCGAAACTCCCACGGTGGTGGCTCCCACGTCTGGCCCACCTGTCTGTGCTTTTTTATCAATGGGTGGTGGCGCCGGGGCAGGCACCACTAATTGTCGAATTGTAACCGGGATTATCAGAACCACCAACCGGTTGGAATTGTTACTTTCTTCCACATAATGATAATTATTGGCAAGCCTGGCCGCTTCAAACTGGCTGGCTGCCGGAGGTGATTTCATTGAAACAAACTGGTTAGAACTGGTCTCAGTAGTGGTATCCTGGTCCTGCGGAAGTGCGGCTCCAGCATCAGCAGAAACGACCTGACCGTTAGCATCATAAGTGGTAGCGTAAATAGTTTGAGAATTCAAAGTCTGGATCTGGGTGTTTAGTCGCTGTAGCAGGGCCCTGGTATCGGTGTTGGTTTCTGTTTTTACTGCCGGACCGAGAGAAAGTTTTGGAGCCGTTTCATAGCTCAGGCGGTTGGCTGAACTATCGATTAAGAAGCCATCTAACTGGCTATATACAAAAATACCTAACCCTGACACCAGCACCAGCATCAAACCAGCATAAAAAAGAGTTAAACGCCATCTCAAACTTCGTACAAGCCACATATTCGGCCTATTTATCTATTTCCATCAGATTAATTTTGGTTTTAACCGTAACCGGTTATCTAAAAATATAACCAACACCCCGAATGGTCTGGATCGGATTCGGTTCCCCAAGTTTGTGGCGCAGATAGCGTACATAAACCTCGATAATGTTGCTATCACCTAAATATTCATAGCCCCAGACATTTTCCAGGATTTTATCACGGTTCAAAACAAGCCGCGGGTGACGCATGAAGAGCAATAGTAATTCATACTCGCGCAAAGTTAATTCTATTGGCACCCCATTTCGGAGCACTTCGTGGCTAGCCGGGTCGAGAATTATATCGCCATAAGTTAGTTTACGGTCAACCGGTTGCCCCAATCCTTCGGCTTTTGGCTGGGTTGTCGTAGTATCCGCTCCGCCAATTTTCCGCCTTAGGACCGCTCGCACCCGCGCCAGGAGTTCCTTAAAACTAAAAGGTTTGGTAAGGTAATCATCGGCGCCCATGTTTAACCCCTGGACCCGGTCATCTATTTCATCCCTGGCAGTAAGCATGATAATCGGCACATCGTAAAAGGCCCGCAGACGACGGCATAGTTCCAGACCATCAATGCCTGGGAGCATTAGGTCCAGGATAATCAAATCTGGATTTTCATGAAGGGCTATTTCAAGACCCCTGTTGCCGTCTGTAGCGGTTTTTACCTCAAAACCCTCGTATTCCAACCCCAGCGAGATAAAATCTAAAATACCCTGTTCGTCATCTACAACAAGTATTTGTAACGCCTTATTACTAGCAGGGTTATCAGTTTTATTGGTTGTGTTTTGCATCATCTAGGGTTTTTCTCTTTTTCTTATTTTGGTTTTCCGTCCGGGTAATTAGCCAGATGCTAGTTGGCTTGCGAACAATTTTGTTTCTATTAGCTATTTTAGTGCCACAAACTGAGAATTTAATGAGAAACTACTTAACGAATTCTGAGAAAACCTCACCTGCTAGTGAGGTGGTAATTTATCCAACTTGCTGTGGTCAGGCGCCTGGCTTATAGAAAGCAAAATAAAGGCTGTCTTCTGACAGACAGCCTTTTGTAGCGATGCTTTGTAAGGAAGGTTGTGCGAGGTAGAGAGCGAGGAAAGCGAGGAGTTTTCGAATTTTTTTGTTCCCAATCAATGGATTTCTAACCCCGCTCTCAAACCGGTTACATTCCGGGAACGGGTGGTCCGGCCGGGTGTCCGACCTGGATTACCATCGCGGTCATCTGGCCGTTGGTGTCAACTTTGCCTTCCGCGCTAATATCCTCACCCGATTTCACGTCACTCAAGGCCGCACTTGAGGTGCCGTTGAGATATTTGGTATCCCCATTAATCAAAATCGTGCGGGTGGTGTCGCCATCTTTAAGCGTAATGGTGGACCCATCTACTGTGGTTACCTGGCCGTGATAATGGGGTAGGTGGACCGTTACTGAAAGGGCGGTAAAGCTGCTGCCGTCGCTGCTGGCGGTCCCCTGCGCATCAATGCGGTCGCCTACGGCAATGTCCGAAAGCTTGCCGCTCTGGTCGGCGGTCATATAAGCCGTACTATCGCTAACTGTGATAGTCTTGGTCGTCGTGGTGCTGGTCGAGGCCGCCGAAGTACTTGAAGGAGTTGCGGTGGCGGTACTCTGGCTGCTGCCGGAAGGTGGCGCAGGGGGAACGGCAGGACCGGCTAAACCGTCAGGCCCAACCCCAACTTCCACCGTTATAGTGTTGCCACTGATTGCCTTCACCTGGCCGCCAAGATGTTCGTACTGGACATTGATGACCTGGGCGGTGAGAGTGCCGTCACTGCCAAGTTGCCCGGCTACTTCGACCTTCTGACCGGTTTTCAGGTTACTAACCGCGCTTGACTTACCCAGGTCCTGGACGCTTACCGAACTGCCCAGGGCCACTTTGGTAGTTGAGCCGTCCGGCCGGGTCAGGGTCAGGCTGCCGGAGTCAATTGCGCTGATAGTGCCATCGGTGCGGTCGAGCACCACTTCCACCCCGGCCACCGACACGGTGCCATCACTGGAAACAGCTGTGCGGATACGGACCTTTTCACCTACCGCCAGGTCGCTCAGTTTAATAGAGGTACCGGCTTCGTTATAGACCGTATTGTCATTGACGGTAGCCTGGATAGTGATAACACTGTTTTGTTTGAGGGTGATGGTGCTGCCATTGATTGTCGTGATAAAGCCACTCAAGCCACCCGGTCCACCATCAGGGCCAGCAGGCGGGCCGCCCGCCGGACCAGGCGCACCCGCGGGGCCAACCGGCATTCCAGTAGTTGGGGTGCTGCTGCCAGTAGTTGACTGACTGGGCTGTGCCGTAGGGGTCGTGGAAGAAGTGCTCGGCGCAGCAGTGGTCGTGGCTGTAGCGGTCTGGGCATAGGTTAATGCACCCTGGCCGACCATGCTGGGCGCGCTAAAGGCTATCGCTGCCGTGAGAGCCGCGCCACCAAACAGGTTGAGCAGTTTCTTTTTGCTATTTCTTGCACCTGGTTTTTCCTGCAAGTTCAAAATATCCTCGGTTCTTGGTTTATCTTTCAAATCCCATGTCCTTTCAAAAAGCCATTTCAGAATCCTCAAAAAGTTTCAGCCTTCACTGATGGGGTAAGGTCATTGCCTAAAATGTGAAAGTCTTGCTTGCAATAACCAGCCGTATTCGTTTGCTGATGTTTTAAGGATAAAGCTCAAGCATTAATACTTGCTGAGAGAGGGGTTAGGTTTTACTGAAGAAGGTCACCTGAAAAGTTAATTTGAAAAACACCCCTGGTTTTGGCTGTAGAAGGGGGCCGTGTATCAAAAATACCCCGGTATTTTTATTTTGAGACCCCGGTACGGTTTGTTCCTTTAATTACCGGTCCCTGTATAAGAAAAGTAACCATTATAAAAAGTAAACCTTACCACGGTTTAGCGAGGGAGTCAGAAAGGACTAGCTACGGTATGTTTTCAAAGACCTCTGGAGCAGAATACCTTGAAGATGAATGTAGCCTATGCCGTTTGTAAAACAATTCCAGATATTCAAAAACACAATTCCTGTCTTGAGGGCGGGTGTCAAAACTGTACCGGTCAACACATTTTCGTTTCAAGGTTCCGTTGAAACTCTCGACCTAAAAGTGGATTTAATCTTTGACAGAATAAATAAACAAAACTAAAACCTTCAATAAAAAAATTCACTAAAATCCCGAAAGAACCCGAAATTCTACCAATTTCCCAGCAACGCCATATTTCTTAACTAGTTTTAATGGTCAATTCAGATCTGTTTCACCCAACCCTCCTAGAATTAAACAGTCCTTGATGGTTGAGCCGGTTGAACCCTGACCACAGACCGAAGGATGTTTGTTAAAAGAATATCTTACCGGCTCTAAAAGAGACTGGGAACTGGAATAGTAAAAAGAGATAATCGAAACCGGCAACGAAGAAGGGGTGCTGGAAAAACACGAAGGCGAAATTATTCGCCAGTTGTTCGAATTCAACGGCCATTAAGTCTCCGATAGCAAAGAACAATAAGAAATAAGAAGAGTAAAAGCAGGAAAAAGGAAGAAAGTATGGAAATTCAAAGCAAAACAGGAAGGGGTTGGTTGTGGATTTGCCTGGCGGTTCTGGTCACGGTGCCAGGTCTGTTCGTGCGGTTTTTTGCCCTCAAACAGGTCGAATACGATACACCGCTATGGGGTTCATTTTTGTTTGGCCTGAGCGTTATTGGAGCGGCCTTTTTGTTGGCCTGGGCGACCGAAGCGGCCCAGGCAGATGTGCCAAAAGCCCTGGCAATTTCGGTTATGGCCTTGATTGCCGTTTTGCCAGAATACGCGGTAGATTTCGCCCTGACTTTCCAGGCCGGTTCGGACCCGGCATACCAGCAATTCGCCGTTGCTAACATGATCGGGGCGAACCGGATGATTGTCGGGTTTGCCTGGCCGTTGCTGGTTTTTATCTTTGCTCTCAAATTCCGGCAAAGGGCCATTCGGCTGGGGAAAGGCCAGCGGGTTGAAATCGGGTTTCTTTTATTCGCGGGTCTTTATTCGCTTATTATTCCTATCAAAGGGCAGATTGACTTCATAGATTTCGGAGTCTTTTTAGGACTTTTCGTGCTCTATTCGCTTCGCCTGATGAAAGCCGAAGTCCACGAACCGGAACTGGTTGGCCCGGCCAAATTGCTTGGGGATTTAGCGCGTCCAAAAAGGATCGGGGCAGTAGCGGCCTTAATTCTTTTTGCAGGGACAGTAATCTTCCTTGTAGCTCACCCCTTTGCGGTTTCGCTGATTGAAACCGGCACTCGCTTGGGAGTAGACCAGGTTTTCTTGTTACAGTGGTTCGCACCGTTGGCCTCGGAAGCCCCGGAAATTGTAATCTGTATTATCTTTACGCTGCGTTTCATGGCGGCAGAAGGTCTGGGTGCACTGGTTGCCAGCAAAGTCAACCAGTGGACCTTGCTGGTGGGCACTCTTCCGCTGGTCTTCAGTCTGGGGTCGGGAACAATGCGAGCACTACCTCTTTCCGGTACTTATCTTGAGAACGGCCAGACTCAGGCGTTTAACCTGGCCGGGCCGATGCTGGTAACTTCTGCCCAGACTTTGCTGGCGGTAATGGTTATTCTCAGTTTGCGAATGACCCTGGGTGGCGCTTTCTTACTTTTTGGTCTGCTGATTGCGCAGTTTATCGTCCCGGAAAGAATCGGAACTCTCGATAGCGAATATCTTTTCGCTGGTATTTACCTGGCTATAAGCGCTGGGCTGGCGGTAATCAAAGTCCGGCATTTTGTGCCGGTCTTGCGCAGCATGGTAAGTCCCGGCTATGTTAAGGCTCAGACAATCGAAGAGGAGGAAGAAAAGGGGTTGGAGGTAAAAGCCCCTGGCCGGTTTGTCACCACTCCAAAAGCGTAATTAAATCGAACAGGTTGGCCGGTTTAGGCCAACCTATTTGATTGTGTCAGGTTCCAATTCTCAGAAAGTGGCGATGCTGAGTTTACAATTTGTTTTTGTATAACAATTTTGGTCAGTTGGATCCAGGCTGGTGAAGCCTCCCGGAAAGAGCTTATTATCAATAGAGAAGTATTGGAAATCCGGCAAATCTTTATTTACTGCGGGGTGGTCCTAATAGCGGCACAGTCCTGGCGGCTAAATCCCTCCGGTTTGCTCCTTCCTTTTGAGCCTGTTATCATAGTTCAATCAAACGCACCAAACCTGTTTTACCTAAAGCCTTCGTTCATAAAAAAGGCATTTTCTCAAAGAGGGAGAAAATTTTCTGTGGAAACCATTGTCGATACCCAACGCCCGCAGTACCATTTCCTGCCACCGGCCAACTGGCTGAACGACCCAAACGGTGTAATTCAGTGGCAGGGCCAGTACCATCTTTTTTACCAGTATTATCCCGAACCCCTACCTAAAGATTTTAAGTACTGGGGTCACGCGGTCAGCAGCGACTTGACCCACTGGCAAAACCTGCCAATTGCCCTGGCTCCCACGCCTGGCACCCCTGACGAGGGTGGGTGCTGGTCAGGGTGCACCGTCGACGACAACGGCATACCTACCTTTATTTATTCCGGTTTTCGCGATGGTATCCAGACACCCTGCCTGGCGCGTGGTAGCGCCGACCTTGTCACCTGGGAAAAGTACCCCGGCAATCCGATTATTGCCGCCCCGCCGCCAGGCATTGATGTAAGGAATTTCCGTGACCATGCCGTCTGGAAAGAGGGCGCTACCTGGTACCAGGTAGTTGGAGCGAGAAAAGAAGAGGGTATGGTCGGGCAGGTCCTGCTCTTTCGTTCGGTCGACCTGTTGAACTGGGAATATCTGCACCCTATCTACACTGCCAGGGAAGACCCGGCCCTGCCCTACGCCGCCAGTTCGATGTGCGAATGCCCCGACTTCTTTGCCCTGGATGGCAAGCATGTCCTGTGTATTTCGGTATGGGCCAAAGATGGCGTTTATTCCTCCTATGTCACCGGAGAGTATGTCGACCAGCAGTTCACGCCGTTATACAGCACAAAACTTGATTTCGGTGAGTCTTTTTATGCGCCACAATCGTTCAAGGACGAGCAGGGGCGGCGGATTATGTGGGGCTGGCTGCGTGAGCGCCGCAGTGACGACGCCCAGCAAGCCGCCGGTTGGTCAGGTGTGATGACACTCCCCTGGGTGCTAAATCTTAACGAGGATAATTCCTTGCGGATTGAACCCGCCCCTGAAGTGCAAGCGCTGCGTGGGGCGCACCGAAACTGGCCCGCCATGGATTTAACCGGGTCTGTTGACCTGGAAATTGAAGGTGACTCGCTGGAAATCCTGGCCGAGTTTGCCCCAGGTGAAAATGCTGAATTTGGCCTGGAAGTCCGCTGCTCACCGGACGGCACCGAAAAGACGCGTATCAGCTATAACAGCGCCACCGGCATCCTTGAGGTAGACGGCTCCCAGGCTAGCCTCAGCAACGATGCCCACCGGGACATCAGCCGGGCAAGGTTGGACCCAACCGGAGACGGAAAACTGAAACTGCATCTATTCCTTGATCATTCGGTCATCGAAATTTTTGCCAACGACCGCACCGCTATCACGAGCCGGGTCTATCCCACCCGCCCTGACAGCCTTGAGGTTAAGCTGTTCTCAGCCGGGGAAAACGCCAAACTTCTGAACCTCGATGTCTGGACTATGGAAAATATCTGGTCTGAGTCGTAGGCTTAATTAAGGTTTTCAAACGAAGTCAGCAAAAACCCTCCTGGGTAGCTTTGGTCCCATTGAAGACTATCCAGGAGGTTGTAGTTTCACGCCTTTTAGCGAATAGAAATAACCAGACCAAAATTTTGAAGGAGAATTTTCTAAATGTGGGAGCAGGTGGCTAACGGAGTCTGGCGGGTCCAGATTGGTCAACATGATAGTTTTAATCCTTTGTCTTTAATTAAGACCGCACCGCGCCTGGCGGCCCTCGAGAAAATGAGTTCCCCGGACCTACCGGTAGAGTGGGAACAGGTAAAACTCTCCCAGAGCTCTCACTATCTTACTTTTTCGCTGCCTCTCATGTCGGAAGAAAATATTTATGGTCTGGGCCTCCAGTTTTTACGGCTTAACCATCGCAACCACACTCGTTATTTGCGGGTAAATAGTGATCCCATCCTGGATACCGGCGAAACGCATGCGCCGGTGCCATTTGCTATTTCCAGTCGAGGCTACGGTCTCTTGATAAACACAGCCCGGATAGTTACAGTCCATTGTGGTGGTTCAAGGGTTAGAAATTCGACAAGTGCCCTGGAAGGTGAGGAACGGCTGGAATTTACAATTACCGACAGCACCATGGAAGTTTTCCTTTTTGCCGGACTGGCCATAAATGAGGTAGTCCAGCGTTATAACCTGTTTTGTGGAGGTGGGGCCTTACCGCCGCGCTGGGGGCTGGGTTTCTGGCACCGGACTCAATCCGAATATACCGCCCAGGAAGTCCTGGCGGAAGCAACCAGCTACCGCCAGAATGACATGCCCTGTGATGTGATCGGCCTCGAGCCGGGCTGGCATACGACGGCTTACCCGGTTACGTATGAATGGAATTCCGCAAGGTTCCCGGAACCCCCCAATTTTATCAGGCAATTAAACCAGGCCGGGTTCCAGGTAAATTTGTGGGAACACCCCTATGTTTCACCCCAGGCTAAAATCCATCCTTTGTTAGCCCCCTTATCCGGTACCCATACCGTCTGGGGAGGTCTCGCTCCCGATTATTCGCTGGCTGAAGTTCAGGCCATTGTGCAAAATCAACACACCACCGAACACCTGGCCCATGGTGTGAGCGGTTATAAAATTGATGAATGCGATGGGAGTGAACTGACCATCGGAGCCTGGATGTTCCCGGCCCAGGCGCAGTTCCCTTCCGGTCATGACGGCGAGCAAATGCGGCAGGTTTATGGGATTTTGTTACAGAAAATGAATTTTGAAATGTTTCGCCAGCACAACCGGCGTACTTACGGGCTGGTAAGAGCTTCAAATGCGGGCGCTTCGAGTTTGCCTTTTGTGCTTTATTCCGATCTTTACGACCACCGGCAATTTGTGCGGGCTTTATGCAACGCCAGTCTTTGCGGTTTATTGTGGACTCCCGAAGTACGGGGTGCAAAAACCGGTGAGGAGTTGGTGAGGCGGGTTCAAACAGTCTGTTTTTCGCCCCTGGCTATGCTTAATGCCTGGTTTGATAAGATTCATCTCTGGTCATTCCCGGAAGTTACCCCTATAATTCGCAAGTATCTTAAACTGAGAATGCGTTTAATCCCATATTTTTACAGCCTGTTTGCGCGCTACCATTTCGAGGGAATTCCCCCCTGGAAAGCGATGGTGCTGGTAGATCAAAACCTGAAGAGAGAGACACCAGCCAACCAGACCCGTGAACTTACCGACTTAGAAACTGTTTATGGTGGTCCTGGCGAGTTAGAATTAGACGACCAATTTATGATTGGTGAGACATTATTGGTGGCCCCTGTGTTTGCCGGACAGAAATCGCGCCCGGTAACACTTCCGGCAGGAGAGTGGTATGACTTTGAAACCCATGAACTCTACCAAGGTGGTCAAACAATTAAAATAGAAACTGGCCTTGAACGCATCCCGGTTTTTGTCCGAAAAGGTAGTATTATCCCGCTGATGCCGGACTATGATTATGTGCCCGACTCCTCAAATTTACAAACAATACCTTTAGAAATAAGACATTATGGGAATGTAGCGGGTGAATTTGAACTTTTTGACGATGATGGTAAAACCTATGACTATGAACGGGGTGAGTATCGCTGGCGCACCCTAAAAGTCGAAACCGGTCTTCAAGGGGAGCGGCAGGGTTATTTCACCGAAACCGGACCAGATTGGAAGTCAGCTTATTCGGTAAGTTCCTGGAACTTTATACCCTGACACAACCCCTGGAATTTATCTGAAGGTTGTATTTATTATAAAAGTTTACTTTTACCTGTACCGCCCTTTCTTTTTATAAGCATAGCTCCCATGCAAATTCGTCCAGGCCAACCCCTTAAAGATAACGCAGCTACAGGTAAAGGCTGGAAATGAGCAAGGATTGGATTGTAATAAAAATACCGAATTTGAGTAAGCTAAAAAACCTTATTTTGTAACCGGCTTGTTCGCCCAGACTTGTGACAATAACGTTGGCCGAGGTTCTGATTATGGTCGCGGTTATTGTTCACCAGCCTTATCCCAGTTGGCCTTTAACCAGGTCGCAATAATCTCGAACCAGTCAAGATAACCAATCACCGGCATACCGGTATCCACGATTGGCAGACCCCTGAGCCCATATTTGTGCATCTGGCGAAAAGCCTGGACAATCGTGTCGTTGGGCCGGACGAAAACCGGCGTTAACATCATTTCCCGCTCGGTAGGGGCCTGGCTCAGGCGAATGTTGAGACCGTAATCCTCGGCGGCTTCAAGGTCATTGATGTCACTTATAAATTCCTCAGGGCAAATTCCGAGGAAAATGTCAACTATAATCTGGTTAATAGAGATAATTCCCAGTAGCCGCTTATTTCATCTACCACGGCAATAATCAGGGCCGGGGTGAATTTTCGATACCTTCAATTACCTGGACCAGAGAAAAATCAGGTCCGACATGGTTTGGTCCAATCACCTATAGGCGGTCGCGTTTCTCGACGGTTGTATAGTGAGTTAACATAAAGTGAGCATGCCTTTCAGACAAGGCAGTTTCTCCTGATATAAACCTGTACCTTACTCCAATAAGAAAAAATGACACTTAAAGCATACAAACATTGTTTTCAAGACCGTTTTTTAATTATTTCCTGGGGTTTTATTGGTTCAAAGCCGGGGCATGGGTTGCCAGGTTTTCCGCCCGTAAGGCTTTTACGGTCAGGATAGGTTTAATTTTTATGCCAAAGGGGCTTACCGGGTAACGCAAGAGATGTTCTTCATTTACATGGTAAAAGGTACGCCGTCCTACCCGTTCGCGGGTCATATAACCCTCCGCTACTAGGTCCGCCAGGGCAATTGCTACCGCCCGGTCAGTCAGGTTCAGCTCAAGGCCGATTTCACGAACGGTCCGGCCTGGATTATTTAAAACCGAAATTAACACGAGGCCATGAGAAGTAAAGATTTGCCAGTCATTCCGGGGCTTACCGGCGCTGAAAGTCACATGCCTGGTTTCTCCGTTGCTTTCTCCTTCAAATGGTTCCTTCGATTGAGGGATTGAAACAGGTGCCATTATGGTCGGATCCGGCGAGTTGTCCCCTATATCCGGTCCATTAAGACTTTTAGCATATTTATTTAAGGCTTGGCTCAATTTACTTCTCCAGTAGAATTCAGGTTTTATCCAAATTTGTAATAATTTTCATTCTTAAAATTGAAATTAAGAAATATTTTTCATTAATCGGGAGTAAGCAAAGCCTAACTGAAGAAAGTGAAGGTAAAATTAATTAAAAATTAGCTAAAAATTAAAATGGTTTTATAGAACATTTCTAGCGGGTATTTAGCCAGGAATATACTCTACTAACTCAAATGTAAGATGTTTCACAGTGAGTTTTTTTATGGCCCCGGTTTGTTTCCCCAAGAAGGACTTGACAAATTTCAGGATAGTGCTAATCTATAAATGACTGACCGGTCAGTATAAATAGAAAAGGTGAGGTAATATTTTTGGCTCCCCGACCTGATGTAAGTGTGCAACGCACCCAGGAAGTTTTAGAGGCGGCGATAAAAGTATTCGCCCGCATGGGATTTCACAAAGCCCGGATGGATGATATTGCCCAGGAAGCCAGTGTCAGCAAAGGGGTCCTTTATTTTTATTTCAAAAGCAAAGACGCCATCATTGAAGCCCTGTTAAAACAAATCTTTTCCAGGTCGCTCCATATACAAGAATTATTGCAAACCGAAGGTTCTGTCCGAGACCACCTGCTAGACCTAACCGATACCTTCGGCCACGAAGTTCAAATGATGAAACTCCTTTTGCCGGTTGCCTTTGAATTTTATTCATTAGCCGGGCGGAATAAAACGGTAAATGAGTTCGTAGGCAACTATTACCGCGAATTGATAAATAGTCTGGGCAAATTGATTGAGCAGGGTATTACAAGAGGAGAGCTTCGAAGCGACCTTGATACCACCCAGACCGCGAGGACAATAATCTCTATCTTTGAAGGAATGACGCTTTTATGGATATTGGAAAAGGGCAAATTCGATTGGCTTGACAACGCCAAAAATTCGATCACCCAGTTTATCCGGGGTATTGAGCGCTGTCCCTACCAAACTTAGACCTGATTTTTTTAACCGAATAAACTACTGAAAGTGAGATGGAAGATGTCTCAGCCGATTTTGTGTACCCAAAATTTGAGTAAAGCTTATAGCCGTCACGTGGTTTTACGCGATATTAACCTGGAGGTTTATCCGGGCTCACTGGTTGGCATTGTTGGTGAAAATGGGTCGGGGAAATCGACGTTACTGCGTATTCTGGCCGGGGAAGCCCGGCCCAATCACGGTAGAATTATCCGCCAGGGCACCTTCGGTTATTGTCCCCAGGTGGTAATCCTGAACGAGGCCCTTACCGTAAAGCAACACCTGGATTATTTCAGGGCCGCCTATAGACTGGATAATATCGAACGGGCCGAGGAACTGCTGGAAGAACTGGGTTATAAACAGTGCCGCCAGAGCCTGGTCGCTAACCTTAGCGGCGGCACCCGCCAGAAACTCAACCTGACCCTGGCATTGATGCATAAACCCCAACTTTTATTACTGGACGAACCCTACCAGGGCTTTGATTGGGAAACCTATTTACGTTTCTGGGAACTGACTCAAAATCTGAAGGCCCAGGGTTGTGCAGTACTGATTATTTCCCATATGTTTTTCGAACAAAAAAGGTTTGATGAACTATACCAACTCCAGGATGGTTTGATCAAGAAAATAGATGTTCCCTTAGAAGAAAAACCAGCCCAATCAAAGGAGGTTAAAAAGCCATGACACAGCTTAACCTGACCCAACCCTCTCCTGTTTCGTGGGGGACGCGCTATATCACGGCCAGTCGTTATACTCTCATCGAACAGGCCCACAACCGGATGGCAATTATCTTGCTGGTGGTCTTTGTGCCAATCTGGTATTTTATTATCGGGGACATTACCCCACCTGACCCTGTGGCCTTCAAACTTTGGTCTTCTGGCGACTTTTTACAGGTCAACGGGCATAACCTGGTCGTCTTATCCAGTGGCCTGAATGCCCTTACTATGGTTATCGGGTTTATCCTCTTCACCTCCACCCGGCGTTCTACCTCTTTTGACCGGCGGCTAATCCTGAGTGGGTATCCCCAGCCTGTCTTAATCCTGGCAAAGCTAACCAGCGTGGTACTTGTTGCAGGACTCGTTTCATTATACGCAACCATTATCCTTTACCTGTTCTGGCAACCCACCCACCCGCTGATAATCTGGCTGGGGTTTTTCAGTGAGGGTCTTATCTATGGCGGTCTGGGTCTGCTACTGGGGGTATTGCTGAAAGGAGAACTGGAAGGATTTTTCCTGGTAATGATGATCAGTTTGATGGATACTTTGTTGCAAAACCCGGTAGGCAACCCGGCGGCAAACAAAGAATTTTTAAAATTTTTCCCCTCTTATAGTTCCATGCAACTGACCGTATCCGGGGAATTTAACGACACCATCCTCTGGCAATACCTTATGTTTTCCCTGGTTTGGTTCGCGGGATTCGCGCTCCTGGGCCTGGTAATTTTTTACTGGAAAACACGCTCACCGATCCACATCGGCCCAGAAAAGTCTTCAAATTCAACAGGCAACCAGAAAACTCAGGGCTAAATTTGCCCTGGATTTTACGACCCGCCGCAAGAAATCCAAATTGACCGCAATAGGCTTTCAAAAGGTTAAATATTTCTATGTTGTGGTTAGGTGCGGTCAACCTTTTATGAGGCTTTTCCGATGCGTTAAGTTAATTTTTTCCGCCCTTCCGGGTTAATCTCCTTTTAATGTTAAAATCATTTCACTTTCATAGAACTGGCCTATTATCCTAAAGGTGAAATTTATTTCAGGTATGATATTTATTGTTCTTACTTTAAGCTAATTTAGCACGGGTTTTGTTTTTGCATTCAAGATTAGAGTGTCTGGCTCGCCCTATTCCACCCTGGTGTGCTAAAGACCCCAAGAAAGAGATAAGATGCTTAACTTGCCCGTTTTATCTATACAAACTTCAAATAATGCAGCCAACTCCACAGAGGGTTCCCAGATGTCCTCCATTCTCCAGTTCGTAATTATCCTGGCAATCATTATTGTGGCCGCTAAAATCTCCGGTTTTATAAGCGTGAAAGTAGGGATGCCTGCTGTCCTGGGAGAACTCCTGGCCGGGGTTATTCTGGGTCCGACCCTGCTCAATTTGTTTGGCTTGCCCTTTGTCACCGATACTCATTTACTGGAGGGTTTCAAACATCTTGCGGAAGTGGGGGTTATTCTTCTGATGTTTATGGCTGGCCTCGAAACAGACCTGAAAGCCCTGGGGCGGGTCGGTAAAGTGGCGGTCCTGGCAGGAGTCCTGGGAGTAGTCGTACCCCTCTTGATTGGTGCCGGTAGTGCGCTGCCCTTCGGATTTACTGCCCAACAGGCCCTTTTTATCGGTATTATCCTGACTGCCACCAGCGTTTCAATTTCAGCCCAGACCATGCTTGAACTGGGCGTCCTTAAACGTAAAGAAGGGATTGCCCTGCTGGCGGCGGCGGTGATAGATGATGTGCTGGTAATTATCGTGGTGTCCCTGTTTATCGCCCTGACTTCCGGTGGAGGTGGTCTTCTGGATATTGGCCTGGTGTTGGGCAAAATGCTCCTTTACTTCCTTTTCGCCGGACTGGTTGGTTGGAAGGTTTTACCCTGGCTGATGTCTAAAGTAAATAAACTGCCCATAAGCGAAGGGCTGGTCGCCTTTACGGTGGTGGTCATACTGGTTTACTCCTGGAGCGCCGAATACCTGGGTGGGGTAGCCCTTATTACCGGGGCCTTTATTGCCGGGGTGGCTCTTTCCAGGACAAACCTGAAGCACGAAATCGAGGAGAAATTCCATACCCTTACCTACGGCTTCTTTGTGCCGATTTTCTTCGTGAGTATCGGACTCGCGGCTAACCTGGCCGTTCTCTCGGCCTCCGATTTCCTGTTTGCCGGGGTTATCATCCTGGGAGCAGTCGTGGGTAAAGTGGTCGGCTGTAGTTTGGGAGCCCGGCTTGGCGGTTTCGATAATCGCCTCAGTTTCCGGTTAGGGCTGGGAATGATTAGCCGGGGGGAGGTGGGTCTGATTGTAGCCTCATTAGGTCTTACCCAGGGTTTGATTGGTGAGAATATTTATGGCGTGATGGTATTGATGGTGCTGGTTACGACCCTCCTGACCCCGCCCATCCTCAAGCTGGTCTATAAAAAAGAAAGTTCCCCTGGCCTTGAGATTGCACCTGAGTCGTCAATTGCACAGGTTGAGAACTTGCCTGTCCAGGTCCAGGGGACCCAGAATACGACCGGGCGGCGCTATACGGCAGCAATGGAAAGCGGGCTCTACCTGGCGGAAGATAAAAATCTATATAACAGGCAAATCAAAAAGAACTAGAAACAACCGGGTTAACAGGATTTATGCAACATACTGAATGGAAAAGAAACAAAACAAAGGTTGAGGTGAGATTATGAGTCAGCGTAGCAGACCATTGCTGGTAGGGCTGGTGCTCAATGACATAAATAATTTAGAAGGAATTATTGATGGCTGGGAAGAAGCGGGTGCCACCGGGGCGACTGTCCTGGACTGCGCCGGGAAGAGACAGGTCAAAGAAGCCTTACAGCGCGATGATGTGCCCCTTTTTCCCTCCCTGGCAAATATTTTACAGGATGAGCAGGTAGCCCAAAAATTTATCTTTTCAATTGTAGAAGATGGGCCAACGGTGGACCGGATTATAGATGTCACCGAACAAATCACCGGAGACCTTTTTGAGCAGAGTAAAGGCATCCTGTTCGTCCTACCCCTGAATTTTGTGCTGGGGTTGCGGCCAAAAGAAAGGTAAAGGTAAAGAACTACAGCCAGCACATTATTGAATATTGAATCGCCCTTGACGTACCTTTCTCCTGCCAAAAAATGTGGAAAGTCGAGTTTCAGTCTTAGGTATATTTTGATTTACAAAAGAAAGGATATGATTTTTTTTGAACGTTCATTCTTCTGGGTTTTCTATTACATAAAAGGTTTATTTTTTGGAAAAGGTAAAGAAAACCTACCCTAAAAGATTCTTGAATTAGTCAATTAACAAGGCTGAAATCCAGTATTTAAACTATCGTGGCTCTTTATTTGAGTTTGCTTGGTGCGGCTTAACGGTATCACCTCGCACAAAACCCCAGCTAAAAGGGCGGTCCTATGCCTATGACTCAGGGTTATTATCCTTTAAGCAGCCGTTGACAGCGACGACTCACTATGTATAATAAGATTCTTAAAGAGGACGATCCGCTTCAATAGACCCTGAAAAGGGGAGACGCGGAAGACCCCAGCGACGCGATACCAATGGAGCGCTATTACAACTAAACTCGTACAGGAAATCTAGATTCGAGAAATTTTGCGAATGTGCAAAATCTCGAAGCAGACAGCTTCTTGTGTAATCAACGCTGCCAGTACGTACCTACTTATCGTCTTCTTGAAGTGTCAACTTACCCCAAACATACGACAATCAACATCGCCAAATACAGCAGCATAAATGCTGCGGCTGAGTATTAGTTATCACTCGGCAGGCATACGATCGACCTGATCAGCGGTCCATTAGAGTGGTTTTAAGTACACCAGGGCTGATGGCGCGTTGACGAGTGGCCCTGGTCCGTGTCCGAAATAACTGCGACGTTATGAGGCCAACAAGACACAAGAACGCAACAAGGGGGCTGCGTATGACCTACAAACTATTTCTGGTCGAAGATGAAATCGCGACCCGCGAGGGTATCCGCGATGCAGTTGATTGGGCAGCAGCAGGGTATCAGTTCTGTGGCGAAGCGCCCGACGGCGAAATGGCTCTCCCATTGATCCGTGAGCGGTGCCCAGAAACGGTTATCACCGACATCAAGATGCCCTTCATGGATGGGTTGCAGCTCTGCCGCATCTTACGGGAGACGTTACCGTTCACCAAGATTATTATCCTCAGTGGCCACGATGAATTCAAGTACGCCCAGGAAGCGATCCAGATCGGGGTAACCGAGTATCTCCTGAAGCCTGTGTCTCCGCAGGATTTGGTCGCTGCCTTACGCAAAGTCGCCCGGCAGATCGACGAAGAGCAGCAAATGAATGCCCACATAGAGGCATTGCAGGCGGAGATGGCTAGCCACCAACCTTTGCTTCGGGAACGCTGCCTGCTCGACCTGGTTGCAGGTAATAGCTGTTCTGCTGATTTCATTGAGCAAGCCCGCGACCTGGGGATCGACCTGCTCGCACCCTGGTACCAGGTGATGGTTGTTCGGGCCGTGTTACCGACCGGTGGGCCGGAGATGCCTCTGAAGGAAATGGGCAGGCAGGTTGATGCCGTCCTGACCGAAATCATCGGCCAAACGAACTCAATCATACCCTTCAAGCAGGGGTTAAATGAGACTATTTTGATTCTTAAGGGGACAACCTCCGACGCGCTGACACAAAAAGCCCAAACTATGGGGGATCTGATCAGGCGGCAGGTAACCGAGCGAACCGGTTGCCTGGTTATGGTTGGGTCTGGCGAGGTGACCGCCCGGCTGAGCACGATTTCGCTGTCGTTTACCCAGGCCCTGACCCATCTCAGCGCCGGTGAAGGCCATGGGTTGCCGGAAATCCAGGCTCCCATCGAGTACAACCGGTTGGAACAACGCCCTGGCGCTGCATTGATAGCGAAAGCGCGTTCCTATATTGACGCTCACTACGCTGATCCTGATATTTCGTTGAGCCAGGTGGCCGCCCAGGTTCTACTCAGTCCGGCGTATTTTAGCGTAGTATTCGGACGTGAGGCAGGTGAGACATTTGTCGAATACCTCACCCGCGTACGTATCCGCAAAGCAATTGAACTACTGCGCTCTACTTCACTGACATCCAGCGAGATCGGTTACCAGATTGGTTACCAGAACCCGCGCTATTTTTATTCGATCTTTCGTAAGGTTGTTGGGCAACCGCCAACCGAATTTCGCAGGGGCACATAGCTTACATTCAGAATTGCCCAACCTTTCGCGGTTTGCCGGGTGATGCCACCTGGCTGACTTGCAACCTTTCGAGTTTTTTGTACTCTCAATTTATTCCTGAAATCGAGCGCTCCTGGGTACTCTACCTCAGAACCGGAGACTGTATGGACGAGCATTTACCTATTCTTGAGCGCATCGTGGGCCGAGCTTACAAAGCGGGGGCAGGCACGGGCGCTATTTTTCGCCATCCCGCCGGAAAGTTGTTCCTTCGCCTCAAACTGTCGATTCGCGGCAAAATCTTGCTGGCCCTTCTGATGGTGGTGTTGCTCATGAGTGTGCCGTACGTCTTTCTGATCGTCCCAGGCATGCAATTCAAGGCCAAGTACGACACGATCATTCAGAATATCACAACCGCAAATAGTATCAACGGTTATATAAAACCCACGATTGACGCTGAAATGTGGGAGATTATCGCGGGGAAAAAGCTTTTCAGCCAGGGCAGCCAGTATGCAGTCCTGGATGACGTCGATCAACGCGTAGAGCAGATGATCGTCAATACTGACTCGGAAAAAGGCCGGGTCAAGCTCAATGTTATCAAAAATACCCTGGGCACCCTGCGCGAGGAAATCGATCAAGTCGGAATCCAGATCGCAGCGCACAAAATGTTCGAAGAGAATCTGGCGCTGGTTGAACAAATTCGGACTGTGACACAACTGATCGAAGACGCTGTTCAGGAGTATGCGCTATTTGAGGTCAATCGGACCCAGCAGCAGTACCAGGCCATGCAGGCCGGATTTGCGACCCTGGCGTTCGGTGGGGTCGGGATTCTCTTTGCCGCAATTGTGTTCTCGCTCGTAGCCACCTGGAGGATCACAAAGAGCATATATAAGCCGATCAAGAAACTTCACGATGTTACCACCACTATCGCGCGCCAGGACCTGGAGATGCTTGTAAGAACCGATAACACCGACGAGATCGCCGAACTGGGAATGAGCTTCAACATAATGGTCGGAAAGATCAAGGAGTTGCTGGACGCCAAACTCAAAGAACATGAAAATCTTAAAAAGGCCGAACTGCGCGCCCTTCAGGCACAGATTAACCCGCACTTCCTTTACAATACCCTTGACGCAATTATCTGGATGGCCGAGGCTAAAAAAATCGAACAGGTTGTCGAACTCGTGAGTGTGTTGTCGCGATTCTTCCGAATCACCCTCAGCAAAGGCAAGGATTGGATCACTGTACGCGAGGAGATCGAGCATGTTGAAAGCTACCTCGCTATACAGAAAGTACGCTACCGCGATATTCTCGATTACCGGATCGAGGTGCCGGACAATTTGCTGAATGGTGAGATACTCAAGCTAACCCTGCAACCGCTCGTTGAGAATGCGCTGTACCACGGGATCAAGAACAAACGTAACGGTGGGACGATCATTGTGCGCGCTCAGCAGTTTGACGATGCTCTTTTACAGATTCAGATTGAGGACAACGGTATCGGTATGACGCAGGAACGTTTGTCGGAGATTCGGGCGCTGTTGGAGGGCGACTCTGATGAAGAGGTGATTAGCGAGAGCGGCTACGGGGTCAATAATGTCAATCAAAGGATTAAACTTTATTATGGGAAAGCCTATGGGCTGACGATTGAAAGCGAATATATGCGTGGTGCCTGCGTCTCGGTCATCATTCCGCTGCAACGTGCGCTGGCCTTTCGTGAGGTGTTGAACGCCGGTTAAGGAATTGCCCTAAAAAAAGAATTAATGCAAAGCTACCGGGATACCAGGTCGTAGGTCGTTGTTAACCGCTCTTATTGGAACTGAATTGCGGCCAAAATGTATAAGGTGAATTCGTACAGACTGTAAAGGAGCTACCCCTCAATGAATATCCGAGCTTTACGCTGGTGCGGTATATTGTTGGTTGTACTACCTTTACTTGTGTCCTGTGATGCCGCGCCTGATGCACCCCAAACGTCTGCCGGTGTAGCCACTGCCCAAAAGAAAACTTACCAGGACCTGGTCGTAGGATTTTCACAAATTGGGGCCGAGAGCGAGTGGCGCACCGCCAATACCCGCTCAATTCAGGAAACAGCCCAGCGCCTGGGGGTTGAGTTGAAGTTCGCCGACGCCCAGCAACAGCAGGAGAACCAGATCAAGGCTATCCGCTCTTTCATTGCCCAGCGGGTAGATGTAATTGGTGTCTCGCCGGTCCTTGAAACCGGTTGGGACACGGTCTTCGCCGAAGCTAAGAAGGCGGGTATACCGTTAATCCTGGTAGACCGTGGGGCCTCTGTACCAGACGACCTTTTTAGTGCGTTCATCGGCTCGGACTTCGTCCAGGAGGGTCAGCGCGCCTGTGCGGAGATGGCACGATTGCTAAATGGTCAAGGCAATATCATTGAACTGGAGGGCACAGTGGGTTCCACCCCTCAGATCGACCGCCGCGCCGGCTTTGAGCAATGTTTGAAGGATTACCCGGGCATGCATGTGACCGTCCGGCAATCCGGCGATTTTATCCGGGCACGTGGCAAGGAAGTAATGAAGACTATCCTGCGCGAGTACGGACGGCAATTTAACGCTCTATTCGCTCAGAACGATGATATGGCACTTGGGGCAATTGAAGCCCTTGAAGAGGAAGGGCTCAAACCCGGCGTAGACATCAAAATTGTCTCTATTGATGCAGAGCGCGCTGCCTTTGAAGCGATGATTGCCGGTAAGTTAAATGTGACTATTGAGTGTAGCCCGCTACTCGGACCGCAGTTTTTCGAGACCGCCTTGAAGCTTGCCAATGGCGAACCAATCGAAAAATGGGTCAAGTCTAACGAGAGTATCTTTCGCCAGGATAACGCTACCCTGGAACTGCCTAAGCGACAATATTAACTTCTTTCTATTCATCCCCATTTATTTTTGAAATCATTCAACCTAACCAGGCCCTTCCTCCTTTACCCTACCAGGTTCAATCCAGCGACCATGCCGGTCGGTTGAGCAAGAATGCTGTGAAGTTTTGCGAACTTCCAACACTTTTTGGCGTGCCTCTGCCAGCCTGTAGCCTGGGTTGGCTTTTGACGGCAGCGTGAGAATCACTTTTCCTTCTCGCAATCGGGAATCGTTAAAAAGCTGACAAACGGCCAAAAAAAACAAACATCCTCCTGCGGAATAGAACGTAAAAAAAGAGATATTTTTCAAAAAAAATACGATTGTGCCAGTCACCCGAATCGATACAATAAAACCAGAACCGGTGTGTTATCCAGCTATGACATACCTGAAGCCAGCGCTAAAGCAGGCGAATTGCCTGCCGGTCAAAATAGGTCGCATCTCAACAAATCTTCTTTTCCAAAAAAATTGCTCCTCGGAGCTGAATAAAGGGCTATATACCAGCCCATCTATTCAAGGGTTGAAAACAATGGGCTAACCCAGGTTAGTGTTGTTCATTACTTTCCCCCTGTAAAAGTGGGTGAAAAACAGCACTGTGTATATTTGGGCGTGAGCAAGAAGCGGGGAGGAGGTGTGCAAAACAGGAGCAGGTGCCTTAGAGCTACCAATGGGCAAGCCTCAATCCAAAATCAGACCAAGAAAGGATTAGTCGATGAAAGTCACCAGGCTATTTTCAACAATTATACTGACGGTGCTGGTCCTCGGCATGCTCAGTGCCTGCGGAGATGCCGCATCCCCCACGGCAGCACCGGCTGCGGCAACCAATCCCCCGGCCACGACGGCGAGCGCGTCCGGCGCAACCGGGGCTAAAACGTACAAAGATTTGACACTCTGCTTCCCTCAACTTGGCGCAGAGAGCGACTGGCGCACGGCCAATACCGCGTCAATGAAAGAAACGGCGTCAACGTTAGGTATCAAACAGTTGGTATTCTCTGACGCTCAGCAGAAGCAGGAGAATCAGATCTCGGCCATGCGGGCCTGTATCCAGCAGGGCGTGAACGTGATTGCGCTTCCTCCGGTGGTTGAGGATGGCTGGGACGCCGTTTTGACTGAGGCCAAGAATGCTAACATACCGGTGATTGTCGTGGACCGCAGTGTGAGCGCCGACAAATCCCTTTATGCCGCCCATATTGGTTCCGATATGGTATTGGAAGGTGAGCGGGCCGCCGCCGAATTCAACAAGCAGTTGCCTAATGGTGGCGCAATCCTCGAACTGTCCGGCACCACCGGTTCCGGCGCAGCGGTTGGTCGCGCGAAAGGTCTTCGCAATAAGCTCAACTCCAACATCAAAATCCTCGATTCTCAGACCGGTAACTTCACCCGTGCCGAGGCTGTACCCGTGATGCAAGCCTTTTTGAAGAAATACAAGCCGGGTACAGATTTCCAGGGTATCTTCATGCACAACGACGATATGGGTATCGGCGCTATCGAAGCTTTGAAAGGGGCCGGTGTCAAACCCGGTGATCTCAAGATCGTGTCGGTAGACGGTACGCGGGGTGGGTTCCAGGCGATGGTCGATGGCTGGTTCCAGGCAGACGTTGAGTGTAACCCCTTACTTGGCCCGCAGGTGTTCGACATGGCCTTGAAGCTCATGAACGGCCAGCAGATTGATAAGGAGGTCCTCACGAATGAGACCGTATATTACCCTGACAAAGCCAAGGAACTGTTGCCGACTCGCAAGTACTAAACTCGATTTTCTGCTCTAAACTTCGTGACTTCCAGGAGGCTGCGTGGCAATTAAAGAGCTGCCAACAGCTTCCTGGAAGTTCAGGAGCATTTATTTGAGGAGACCCTATGACCGATACTCCAAATGTTCTTTCCGTGACAGGCATCTCCAAGTTTTTCCCAGGCGTCGTCGCCCTTGAGGACGTCGATTTCTCGTTGAGAAAGGGAGAGATACACGCGTTGATGGGAGAGAATGGGGCTGGCAAATCCACGTTAATCAAAGTCCTTACCGGTGTTGAGCATCCTGATAGCGGGTCCATCCAACTGGAAGGAAAAAACCTTCAAGTACGATCACCTCAGCATTCGCAGGAGCTTGGCATTAGCACGGTTTACCAGGAGGTTAACCTGTGTACCAATATTTCGGTGGCCGAAAATATTATGCTGGGACGTGAGCCACGACGGTTCGGCGGTATCAGTATTCACTGGAAGAAGTTGAACGAACAAGCCAGGCGGGCAATGGCCCGCCTGGGTATTACCCTGGACGTAACTCAACCATTGGGGAATTACTCGATTGCAATCCAGCAAATGGTGGCGATTACACGTTCCCTTGAAATTCTGTCAGCCAAAGTACTTATCCTGGATGAACCGACCTCAAGCCTCGATATTCACGAAACGAACGTGCTCTTCGAGGTGTTGCGAAAACTTAAGGGTGAGGGTATCGGTATTATTTTTGTCACCCATTTCCTCGACCAGGTATACCAGATTGCGGATCGGATCACGGTGCTACGCAATGGAAAACTGGTTGGCACTTACGACATCGCTTCCCTGCCGCGTATCGAACTTATCGCCAGGATGCTCGGACGCACTGTAACCGACCTGGAGGCAATGTCGAAAGCCAAATCCAGTATAGAGCAAGAAGAGTCGGGCCAATCCCTGGCTTCAGCCAGGGGCCTGGGTCTGAAGGGTTCACTTGAGCCCATTGACCTGGAACTCAATGCAGGCGAGGTAATTGGAATTGCCGGGCTCCTCGGCTCTGGGCGTACTGAGTTAGCCAGCCTGATTTTTGGCATTGATACTCCCGACACGGGGACGCTTCTAATAAAGGGGCAAAAGGTTGAACGTTTCTCGCCCCTGGAATCTCTCAAGCGGGGAATCGCCCTATGTCCTGAAGATCGCAAAGCCGAAGGGGTTTTGGGAGACCTGACTATTCGCGAGAATATTATCCTTGCGTTGCAAGCCCGCTACGGCTGGTTCAAGTTCCTGGGTGCAAAAAAGCAATATGAGATTGCCCAGAAGTACATCGAACTCCTGGGCATCCGTACACCTTCGCCGGACCAACTCGTAAAAAACCTCAGCGGCGGAAATCAGCAAAAGGTCATTCTGGCCCGCTGGCTGGTCACTCAGCCGCAAATTTTGATACTCGACGAGCCCACGCGCGGGATAGATGTAGGAGCCAAGACCGAAATTCAAAAGCTGGTGTTGGACCTGGCCAAAGAAGGGATGTCGGTGATGTTTATTTCTTCGGAGTTGGAGGAGGTGCTGCGTATCAGCCACCGGGTTGTGGTGCTGCGCGACCATAAGAAGGCTGCCGAATATTCCAGCGAGGTGGGCGACCAGACTATCATGCACACCATGGCAGGTGATCTATGAAAGATGAGACTTACGCAATTCCGGGTAAGGGAGACGTCAAAGGCAACTCACCCCTGAGGCGTTTTCGCGAGAGCCGGCTCTTCTGGCCGTTGGTAGCCTGGGCCTTTATTCTCCTGTTCGATGCAATCTTTATCCCTGGATTCTTCAAAATCGGGATCCAGGACGGCCATTTATATGGAAACCTTGTTGATGTTCTCAACAATGGGGCTCCTTTAGCGCTGGTGGCAATCGGGATGACAATGGTGATCGCCACCGGAGGTGTTGACCTCTCAGTAGGGGCCGTGATTGCAATCTCGGCGGCTATGGGCGCTGTGCTTATTAACCCGGCCCTGGGGAATAACCTGATTTCGAACGACATTCTAACGAAAGATGCAACAAATACCCCCCTTGGTATCATAATCCTGGCCGACCTGGCGGCAGGTACACTGTGTGGTCTGTGGAACGGCTTGCTGGTCTCAAGGGCAAGGATCCAGCCGATGATAGCCACTCTTATCCTGATGGTGGCCGGGCGCGGTATTGCCCAGTTGATTACGAACGGCCAGATTATGACGATTTATTACAGCCCCTATTTCTGGTTTGGGAATGGCTATATTTTAGGCCTGCCTGTGTCAATCTATATCGTGGCTGTTGTCTTCATTTTGGCCTGGGTGGGTGTGCGCAAAACCTCAATCGGTCTGTTCGTCGAATCGGTGGGTATCAATTCGAAAGCGACCTTCTACAGCGGTATAAGTGAGAGAAATATCAAGCTGCTGGCGTATACCTTCTGCGGCTTTTGCAGTGCCATCGCCGGCCTGATTCTTAGCTCCTACGTCCATAGTGCCGACGGCAACAACAATGGTCTCAACTACGAACTGGATGCCATCCTGGCTGTCGTAATGGGTGGCACATTGATGGCGGGCGGGCGCTTCTCTTTGCTGGCGAGCATTATCGGCGCCCTGGTGATCTGGACCTTCACGCTCTCCATGTATGCCATTGGAGTACCGGCAAATGCCTTGCTCGCCGGGCGGGCAGTGCTAGTTCTGATTGTCATTCTCCTGTACTCACAACAGTTTCGTCAAATACTGAACAGACTGTTCGAACGGAAAGGCACTCGAAATGACACAACGGGTTAAGCTCTATTTCTTTAGTCACGGTCCATTACTGACGACTATCACTGTATTCATCCTCGCCTACATAATTGGTGCGCAGTTGTATCCCGCCATGCAGAAGCCCCAGGCGTTCTTTAACCTGTTTATCAACAATGGCGCTCTGTTGATAGTAGGTATTGGAATGACCTTGGTGATGCTCACGGGAGGTATAGACCTTTCAGTAGGTGGAGTGCTGGCCCTGACTACGGCTGCTTCGGCGGCCCTTCTAAAGATTGGTGTGAGTCCGGCCATAGTGATGCCCTTGATGTTGATCATGGGAACTGCCCTTGGTTGCATAATGGGTAGCATTATTCATTTCTTCAAGGTCCAGCCGTTTATCGCAACTCTAATGGGGCTCTTTTTGGCGCGTGGTTTAGCCTACATTATCAGCCTTACCTCCGTGACTATCAAAGATAGCTTTTACAAAGACCTCGCGCTCACCCAGATTCCAATTCCGTTTATCGAAAAAGCCTATGTGTATATACCTTCGCTGGTGGGTCCGCTGCTACTGATTATTGCGGTCTTTATAATGTACTTCACTCGCTTTGGACGCACTATCTACGCCATTGGAAATAATGAGCAATCTGCCAGGCTGATGGGTTTACCGGTCGGCCAGACGAAAATAATTGTTTATTCTATCAGTGGCTTCTGCTCAGCTCTGGCAGGTATCGTCTTCAGTATCTCGCTTCTTGCGGGCTACGGCCAGTTCGCTACGGGTTTGGAACTTGATGCTATCGCTTCAGTGGTGATGGGCGGCACGTTGTTAACCGGTGGGGTTGGCAATGTCGTAGGCACCCTGTTCGGCGTACTAATAGAGGGCACGATCATATCAATCCTTCAATATAATGGCACCTTGAGCTCATGGTGGACCAGGATTGGAGTAGGTATTCTCACGCTGCTTTTTATTGGCATTCAAAGTTTATTCTATGTCCGAAGAAAACACTCTTGAGCGGTTGATGTTGCACCCGTTTATGGCGAGTTACAACACAAACTTGTGATCACACCAAAACTCCACTTTACATAAAACTTCATTTGCAAAAAAGACCCCCTTTTGGGGGAAGCAGGTTTACCTAATGAAATTTTTCGCCTTTTTCTAATGTAGCCAGGATTGTTTCAAGGCGCCGCCTCCTGGTCTCCGGGTTCCTGGCTGTTTGTAAACGCCAGACAATTGTGTAAAGATTGGTCTGGTTGAGGGTCTCAAAAGTGACCTTAGCTTGATTGTTTTCTTCCAAAGCCACCAGAAAATCTTCCGGAATTACCATATTCCTGGCCGAATCATAAGCTGCTTCCCACCGGCCATCAGCCCTGGCTGTTTCAACCTCAGCCAGGCCGGAAGAATGCATCCTGTTCGCGGCGGTTAGCTCGGCGACTTTATTAATGTTACGCTTTGACCACAAACTTCCTGGTCGTCGAGGAGTAAATTTTTGAAGAAAATAATTATTATCAAAGCTTTTGCGTTGCCCATCAATCCAGCCATAACAGAGCGCTTCATCGAGGGCTTCATCGTAGGTCACTGAGGCAATTTTCGACTCTTTCTTGGCAATTTTTAACCAGACTCCATCCGCCTGTGAAAAATGTTCGGCTAACCATTGTTTCCATAAAAAAGCTGAAGCAAAAGGCAGAATCATAAGTTCTTTCGGTGTCGGCATATACCCTCCTGATTGCAGACTCAACTCACCGTTATTACCTGGAAAGAAGCCAAATTAACCCTACTCACTTTTAGAGCACGGATAATTTTTGCATATCTCCGTTGTTAAGCCGTATTTTATAACCAATCTATCTATTTATCTATAAAAATAACTTTTAGAACCAAATTGAAACCAAATAATTTAGACCTGGCACCCCGTACTCAGGAAGGCAAGAGTGGCAACTTATGAAACTCGTTGTGTCACGGCCTGTTGCGAATGCGCCAGTAGTCAAATGGAATGGCGGTAAGATTAGATAAGTCGAAGCATCATTAGTAGAATTACCGGTAGATCTGTTAAGAAACAAGAATACCAACAAAGGAGAAAAAGAATGGAATACCGCCAGCTTGGTGGTTCAGGCTTGAAAGTGCCGGTACTAACCTTTGGTACAGCTACCTTTGGAGGGGCTGGTAAATTCTTTAGCAACTGGGGCAATACCCAGGTGGAAGAGGCCACCCGCCTCGTTGACATCGCTCTTGAAGCAGGCCTTAATTTTTTTGATACTGCCGATGGGTATTCTAATGGAATGGCCGAGGAAATCCTGGGGCAGGCCATAAAGGGGCGACGCGACCAGGTCTTGCTTTCCACCAAGGCGACTTTTCGAAGTGAACCCGGCCCCAACGGGCTTGGCTCCTCGCGGCACCACCTGCTGCGGGCCTGCGAAGCCAGCTTGCGCCGCCTGGGCACCGATTATATTGACGTTTACCACATGCATGGTTTCGATGCGCTCACGCCGGTGGAAGAAACTTTACGCACCCTCGACGACCTTGTGCACAGTGGCAAGGTGCGCTATATTGCCTGCTCTAACTTCTCCGGTTGGCATCTGATGAAATCGCTTGCAGTCTCCGAAAAATATGGCCTCGAACGCTACGTAGCCCATCAAGTTTACTATTCGTTGGCCGGGCGAGAATACGAGTGGGAGTTGATGCCGCTGGCAATCAATCAGCGGGTAAGTGCCCTTGTCTGGAGTCCATTGGCGCAGGGGCGGTTGACCGGCAAAGTGCGCCGCAACCAGCCTGTACCCCAGGACAGTCGGGTCCGGGTGACTTCGGAAACCAGCCAATCGGTCAGCGACGAAACACTATTCGGAATTGTCGATGTGATGGATGAAATCGCGGCCCAGACCGGCAAAACTCTCTCGCAGATCGGCCTCAACTGGCTTTTGCAGCGTCCTACTGTATCTTCGCTTGTTATAGGGGCGCGCAACGAAACGCAGTTACGTGATAACCTGGATGCTCTCACCTGGTCGCTTACGGCTGACCAAATGGCGGCACTCGACTCTGCAAGCGCCGTCACGCCGATTTATCCGTACTGGCATCAGCGGAATTTTTCCGAACGCAATCCTTTTCCCACACGCTGAGTCGGGACCACCCGGTTCTAACCTTACCACGGTTGGAGTAGGGGTAAAACAGGAACAAAAGGAAACTACAAAACTGGTGCAAACCTGGTTTGCGCCAGTCAGTTTTCGATTGTAACCAGCCCCATTTCGACCGGATTAATTAGCTAAACCCGGTTTTTCTGTAGCCTGATGCATATGCATAGCTCAAATGTGGCGGAGGATTCCGGGCTTGCGTAGCATTGCCAGAAGCGCTTGAATTTCTTCTTTATGATATTCAACCGACTCAAGGCCAATATTCTGGCGAGGTTGCCGAATATTTACCAGGATATAACCGGCGTGACAAATGGTCGGTTCGATTTCAATTATCCGGCGGAAAATTTCAAGGTAGGTCTGTTTGCAGTCTGGTAAGGTGAAATGGCCGTATTTATCCTGACGATAGTCCTTGAAAGCCGCCACAAACCCCATCGAAACTTCCGCCCCGCTATTAGAAGACTCATGTGAAAAGGCACTTGCAAAATTATCTGACAAAACCGTGGACTCCTTTAATCCCAACCGGGTTGGAATATCTTGTAGGGCCTGCGCAAAATACCCGTAACCACTTCCGGTTCTTTTCCATAATTTCTTTCCAGCTAGCCAATCAACCGGTATAAGCAGAGTTCAGCCATTGTCCGTAAAGGGGCGTTGTTTTGAAACGTGATAAGGTGTCCAGCAGATTAGTTATTACAGCATCCTTCACTTCTTTGACCAGGTAATTGCCAGGATTAGATTCCGCCATAACCTTGTTGAAAGTTACATTAACATTGGAGGGAATATTTAATTCTTCTTCGGCGTTCCTTCCGATAAAACGGTTTTGAAACTGCTGGGCCATTTCAAAAGGTTGCCCGGCTGCCTTATATTTCAGGATAAAATCGTAAGCATTAAAGTTTTCTATGGAAAACTCCGCTTTACAATAATCGGAGAAAAATTTACGACCGGCTGTGTCGGCAAACAGAGCGTTGAGTCTGCCTTCATCATCCATGTCTTTTAGAACGTCCTTTTTCTTTTTGGTAGCGAAAGCAATTTTGAGATTTTTCTTCAAATCTCCCAGAAAACCCCTTTGCACCGTGGTGGTCGTCGTCCGATTTGCCAGCAGTCGCTGGACTGCCTGGTTGCCGAACTGGGCCTGTAAACCAAGAATCGTGGCCGGTGTGGCGGTGGCAGGATTGAGTATGACCCTTCGCAAAACTGAAGGATGAGTTTCGCCGGTCACCCCCCCATTTGCAGATTGGTGGTAGGTCTCCTGGTTTTCGTTTTCAGCCTGGGCCGCCGGGTACTGGTCATCTAGGTCATGTGGGCGAGTTTGCCGGTTGGTTTTCTGTGGGGAAGGCATAATCCAGTGGCTCCTTTAGTCCGGCGCGGGCCGGTCGATTTTCAGGTAATTTGGTTCAGTCAGGCAGTTCAAAAAACTTCTTTTTCACCCGTTGGGGCGCTCAATACCAGGCAACAATCTGGGAAGGTGGCAGTTTCCTGTCTACTTATGGCTTGGGCCCTTTTGCACTCACTTGACTTGCTTGGCCCAGACTAAATACAGGTTAAAGAAATTATATTTTCCGAGCATTAAATGATCATTAAATAAAGCCTTAAAATCGGCATTAAAAACATCCAAAATAAATTGGTAATAGATTCCAACTAACCTTTATAAACAAATCCTGTATAATTGGAAAAGTGAAAGGTAGTTTGGTTCAGACTAAACCCTGGTTTTTAGAAAATTCTGCCTTTAGAATGAGTTGGACATCACAGCCGGTCAAAATTGCCTATGACACCTGATATTCAGATTACAACCCTCGGTGAGGTCAGCCTTAACCTGTCCGGCCAGGTTAAGCCACCCTCCATAACTCGCAAAGCTGAAGCTCTCCTTATTTATCTTATCTGTAACAAGCAGGCTTATTCACGGGAAGTCCTGGCAGATTTATTCTGGGAAAACGACGAGCCGGGTGCAGCGTTAAACAGCTTGCGGGTGGCCTTGACACAACTGCGCCCCATGCTCAAAGATCATTTGATTGCCACCCACCATCAAATAGGCATCAGGCCGAGCGCTTCTATTTCCCTGGACATCCAACTGATGCAAGAGCACCTGGAAAAATCACGCAGTCTTCCCCGCAACCACGCTCAGACTGAAGCGCTAGCCGAACTGGCAGCGGCGGTCGAACTTTATAAGGGGCCATTTTTTGCCGGTTGGTATTTACGAAATTGCCCCAGGTTTGAACAATGGCAGTTTGCCCAGCAACAATTGTTTGAGCAAATGATTTTTGGAGCATTGCAGGAATTGGTCGAAAGCTACCTTGAACTTGGTAACTATGTCCCGGCTCTAAAATATGCCCGGCGCTGGCTCGACCTGGACCCATTTAACGAGGAAGCTCACCGCCAGTACATGCGCCTGTTGTATATTAGTGGCCAGCGACAAAATGCCCTCGATTTTTATAGGTGGTGCAAAAAACTTCTACAAGAAGAATTGCAGGTTGAGCCCAGCCAGGCTACAAAAGTTTTGTATCACCAAATCAGGGATGGCAAAAGTCTGCCTGGTAAAGCTCCTGCGACCGGTCTGTCCCGCGAAGTAGAAGAACCGGTCCAAATTCCAAAAAATTCTCCAAACACCCCCTTAAGTACCAATTTCCCCTATCCGTTGACTTCGATGGTGGGCCGGAAGATCGAAATGGAGCGAATAAGGGAGCTTTTAAGCCAACCGTCCGTGCGCCTTTTAACTTTAACCGGGGTGGGTGGTAGCGGCAAAACCCGGCTGGCGACGGAACTGGCCATGGAACTGTCCCGCGATAGCCAGTTCAAAGACGGGATTATTTTTGTACCCCTGGCCTCCTTCCATTCGCCGGACGAGTTAATTTTGTGTATGGTACAAGCCCTGAGCCTCAATATCGATCCACAACTTTCCCTTTTGGAAAATCTGAAAGACTACCTCAGAAATCGCTATCAATTATTAATTCTGGATAACTTTGAGCAAATACTGGTAGCGGCACCTATTGTAGCGGATCTTTTAAAAAGCTCACCCGGCCTTAAAATCCTGGTTACAAGCCGGGAACACCTCAACCTCTATGGGGAGCAACTTTATCCGGTCAAACCTCTGGCTCTGCCCAAAAAAGATGAGCAAATCCTGCCACCTCAGCTCTTGAAGAACCCTTCAATCCAACTTTTGACCGACCGGATAAAGGCGCTTGATCCGGACTTCGAGCTTACGGTGGAAAATGCTCCGACCATAATTCAGATTTGTATCAGATTAGAAGGGCTGCCCCTGGCAATTGAACTGGCAGCGGCAGCCAGCCGGACGACTTCGTTGGAAGATTTGATGACCCGGTTAGACCGCCGGATGAAAGTCCTGGTGGGTGGCCCGGTTGACGCCGACGAACGGCAACAGGCTATTAAATCTACAATCACCTGGAGTTACCAGCCCTTAAAACCTGAATTGCAGCAGGTTTTCCGCTTTATGAGCGTGGTGGCCGACAGTCTTGACGAAAAGGCGGCCTGTGTCATCTTTAACCTCGATATTTCACCGGAATTTTCGGAAAATAAGCCGGGTCAAAACGATGCTTTCACCGGCACTGTTTCAAGTGGGAAAATTGTTGAGTGGTTAAACTTGCTGGTTACAAAAAATCTGTTGATGCTTCAGAGGAACCCGGATGGTCAAAAGCGGTTTGGAATCCTCAAGACCCTGGCCGAATATGGTTTTGAACAATTATTAATTAATGGCGAAGCTTTTGAGTTGCAAAAACGCCATGCCACTTATTTTGCCGGGTTAGCCGAGAGCGCCTCTACCAATCTCAGTGGAAGTGAGGCCCAGAATGCGGTCAAAAGGCTAGGTCAGAATTATGCCGAAATTCTAAATGCCCTTCATTGGGCCGAAGAAAACGACCTGGATATTACCATCCGGCTGGCAAAGTCTCTGACCGCTTACTGGGAAATCCAGGGTTATCATCAGCAAGCACACCATTACCTGGAAGATCTCCTGAAACGGTCAAAGGACTGGGAAATTGACCAGAGTATGCAAATCCTGGATTTGCTTACTTCCATTACCTGGAAACAGGGGGATTATCAGACTACCTTAAAATTTTACCAGCAGCTACTAGATTACAAAGAGGCTCAAAACGACCAGGAAGGTATTGCCGAGATAAAATTTAGATTTTCAGTCTTGGTTTTTCAAAAGGGAGAAATGAGCCTGGGCGAAAAGCTGGTCGAGGAAAGCCTGGCAATCTTTAGCCGGTTAGGCAACCAATTGGGGTTGGCAAAATGCTATAACGGTTTAGCAGCCCTGGCCTCAGAAAAAGGACAATTTGAAAAAGCCTTTTTCTACCATAACAAATGTCTCGAAATCTACCGCAAGTTGGATGATGAAAGTGGCACTATCACCGCTCTGACCAATCTGGGCACGATTGCCAGTCGCCAGCAAAAATTTGCTCTGGCCCGGTCTTACTATCAGGAGAGCCTACTTTTACTGGAGAAATTGAATCGTCCCCTTGAAAGAGCAATTACATTTAACAATCTTGGCTTGCTGGCGGTTTCGGAAGAGGATTATGCCCAGGCTGACCAGTATTACAAACAGGCACAACAAGTCTTTGAAGAAATAGGGCATCTTTACGGCCAGTGTAATATTCTGATTGACCGGGCTTTGGCCGCCTACCATCTTGGTCAGATCGCTGCCGGGCTTCAATTCCTGGAAACTGCTTTTAAAATCGCCACCAGGATGGATAATATCTACCTTTCTATCTATGGTCTGGCTGAAATGAGTTTTCTTGTTGGTTCTTCTGGACATCATTCTGAAGCAGTCCTTTTAGGAGAGGGAGCCCTACACCTTGCCTCCGAACACGGATTTGTTATCGAACACCTTTACCTTAATCCGCTTGACCAATCTTTAGAATCTGCCCGGCGGGCGCTTGGCGAGAGTGTGTATTCTCAGTTAAGTGAAGAAGCCAAAGGGCTAACTCTAGTTAGGCTTGTCGAACTGGCTTTAACATTTTGCCGGGGTTGACCTGCCAGTTTGATTACCTTTAATATTTTTGAAGGAAGGGGTAATCTAGCTGGAATTAAATTAAGTCCTCTCCATGATGGCATTACAAATTACTGGTTTGCGGCGGTCTGGTTGGTACCTGCCATAATCTCAATGAATTACTGAAGGGAATTAAAGAAAGTCAGGTTTAAGCTCAGAAATTGTTAAGCAGCATAATATGATGAGTAGGATAACATTCCTTATCCTACTCATCATTTTTTATTATGGGGCTAAATATTTATCGATAACGCCGATTGTCATACGCCAAGAGATTTATTAAGCAAACAAACGCCAAACTTGAAATTCTTTGGGACTATTTATATTGCTTAGAATTGTAAAAGGGTGGTTTTCCCGCTCTATTTCAAGTGCAACCCCTTATTGTAAAACGCTGAAATTCGTATAAAATAAAGTAAAAACTTATTTTTTTTATAGGAGTTCAATTCGTGGTTTTATTAAATGCTGAGGAGTGCCAATGGATACTAGATGCAGTGAAAGTTTCAATAAGCTCTATCAAGAATCAAAAGGAACGAGAACGGACAAGTCTTGATGCCATGGCCGTTACCTTTAAGATGGGATTCTCCCTTGACGCTATTCAGAAGAAAAATACCAAAGTTACACCGGAAGGTTATTTGCCTGTACCCTTTACCCTTTTCGAAGTAGCCATTATATGGCCTTTGTTGGAGCAGAATAGAGGCCAAACGCTCCATAAGCGCTTCACCCAGGAAGTTAAAGAGCTTCAGATTTCCGATAAAACCACAAATAGGCAGCTAAAAGTTAATTATGCCGAAGGTGTGTGTCTTTTGGGTGGATTACAGTTAGTTCAAGAAGGTGCTGCGAGAAGCAGGGAATGGGCTATCGCTCAAACAATCCAAGAACTAAGTGACTCTATAGCTTTGGCTATACAGAGCCCAAATAAATACGGTGATTCACAATTAGAAATCAATCAATCAGTATTTTTCCTTTTGACTATAGGCCTTCAGGAACTACGCGCTGACCAAATTAAGAATCAAAGGGGATTCTTCAAAAAACGGGACAATCTGATGGTGATTGAAGGAACAATAGATAAATTGCGGCAGGTTGGTTTCGTGATGCCGGATCATTTTCTGAACCGAGTATAACTAAGGGAGGGGGCCGCGAATAGTCCCCTCCGGCTGTCGGGATTACCGGGGACTAGCCCTTTTTCTTGGGCGGCACAGGGATTTTAACCGTGGTGGCGTAAGTCGTTTTGGGATGAGTTTCCGCATAAGTTTTCGTGGTTATCGTCCCATCATTGGCCTTTTTATATATTGTCTGCTTCCTGTTGGGCATCGCCTTTTCCTCCTTTCTTAAATGATTTCGGCTCGATTAAAAATCGCAGCCGCTACCATTCATTTTACCACTAGTTTCGATAGATGAAACCTATGCGAACGGGTGTTTTGAAAAATCTAATGTAAATCTAACACTAGAGGGCTATTTGAGTTAAACCCTGAGGTACTATTCCGGTTAAGGGCTATAGGATTTTTCAGCCCTGACACAGCGCAACTCTCCCCCACCGCTGCCTGCAACGATTTGTCTCCCGCCAAAGTTAGCGACTCGCAAATTATATAGATTGCCGCCTGCCAGGGTGATGCCGTCTCCACCGTTGCCGGTGCCATCTATGGTAATGACCGGGCCGTTGGTGCAATTTCCCCCGTCCAGCCTTACCCCGGTCTGGATGGCCGGTAACTGGCCTGTAACCGAGATGGTGCTGCTGCCGGATAGATTAAACGTGATAACGATAAGACTGACACTGTTTAGCTTATAAAGGCTGTTAGCGCTGGTAATCGCTCTGGATAAGGTGCCGCAGGTAGTACCCTGGCCGTCGTCGGTTGGGGAGGTGACAACATAGGTGTTACAGGTATTGGTGTTGGTGAGACTGTAGGAGGCCGGAGAACCTACCCCTGCGACTGTAGCCGTCACGGTATAACTACCGGCCACCCCATTGGCGTATACCGGGCCGGAATCGGCAATACCGCTGCTGTTGGTGGTAGCCGTTATGGTGTTACTGCTATTAAAGAAAACCGCGCTTGGACCGCTGGCAGGCGCCGTAAAGGTGACCACAATCCCGCTCAAAGGGTCACTTCCGCTATCCGTCACCAGGGCGGTCAGGTGGGACGAGAAAGGCTGGTTAAGTTCGGCAGACTGGCCTGTGCTATTTGTAGCCGAGATGACCGCCGGGAGGCCCTGGACCATAATGCCGCCCTGTGCGCCGGTAATGGACGAGTTTACCGAGTCGGTAGCCGTAATTGAATAGGTGCCGGTTACGTTAAAGGAAGCCGAAAAGACGTGCTGCCCGTAATCTCCCGGCTGGAAGGTATAGCTCGATGGCAGCGAGGCCGAGGCCGCGTTGGTGGCAAAGGTTACGGTGCCGGTGTAGTTGGCCGCGAGATTGCCGTTACTGTCCTTAGCCGTGACCGTAAACGGGTTGGAACTACCGAGTGTAACCGGAGAAGGGTAGCCGTTCACCTGGAGGCTGGCCGCCGGTTGGGGTGTAGGGGCGCCGCACACATATATCCTGGGCGAGATAGCTAAAGACCACCCCGTCAGGGTGCCCGTGTCAAGCAGGGCTGAGTCGGTCGCAAGCAGGGTCCAGGTGCCCGAAATCGGCTGGTCGTTAACCGCGCTCAGGGGTGTTTCGGGACGATAAGACCCCGTAAATGGGGCAAACCCCTGCGAAATCGGGGTAGTCGCGTCATCGTCAAAGAGTGTCCCGAAGAAATTATCACCCGAACCGCCCCGCCTTGCCACGAGCGTTACCGGGGTGCCCTGCGGTGAGGTTAATTGCAAGGTAACATCGCCGTCCCAGGTATGATTGACGCTAACTTTCGCTACGACCTTCCCGACCGTGCCGCTCGTGGTAATCGGCAGGGTCGAAGTTATACCGACCGGGTTGTTGTCGGGGATGGTCATGGGGAGGTTCACATCGGTCGAGGTGTAGGTCGTAGAAGCCCCCAGGGTCGGTATCCCGGCCATGTAGGTCAAAACCGAGGTCAGGCTGCTGCTGCCATAATTAATCTGCAAAGTAAAAGTAACGGGCTGGCCGCAGGCCAACGAAGGACTGACACTAAAACTAAAGGGACTGTCGGGCGCGGCGGTCCCGTTGGCTGGAACGGTCGGGTAAGTGGTCGTTCCGGTAATAATCGTGATATCCGGGCTGACGGTGGTGAGGTTGGCCGTTACCCCACTGGCCGGACCGTTGCCGTTATTGGCAAGTTGAGGTGTCAATTTAATGGTCTCGCCCGGTTCCAGGACGCCGTTAGCATTCCCGCCCGGCGGCAAATCAGAAATAGCGGTCCCGGTCACAGCCAGGACGGCGCTTCCCCCCGCCGGGCCGGGGTCGGCGTTGGAAATAACCAGGGCAAAATCCTGCTGAGGTCCGGGACCGCCGTTGATAGCGTCGGCAGCCAGGTTTGCGGCGGTCACCTTCACGCCCATCAAGCCGCTAGTCCCAGGCGGCAAAAAGATATTTTCAACGTTATTGCGGGTATCGAAAGAGCCGCCCGTGGTCGAGTAAGCCCCGTTAAAAACATTCCCTTTGTAGGTCTGACCGTTAAGACTGACCTGCAAGTCCAGGTTGTTGACGTAGGAACTGCCAGTCGTGGGTCCCGGCGCGTCGGTCCAGACCAACGTCACCCGGACCGGTTTGGAGGGGTCAGTCACCTGGCAGGTGGTCGAATAAGCCTGGCCGGTCCCGGTCAGGACTACACTTTGATTTATAAGCTGGCAGTAATGGTTCGAACTGTCAAAGCTATTTTTCAGGTCAACCCCGCCCCAGCCCTGATTATTGCTGGGGAGAGTGTCGCCGGTATCGCTGCCGTTGAGGTAGCGCGTGCCATTGATTAACAAACCCTTTAGCATGGCCGGGCTGGGGGCCTGGCCGGGGTCCAGCACTCGCTGGTAATAGTTATAGACCAGCGAGGCCGCTCCTGCCAGGGCCGGGGCGGAATGGCTGGTGCCGCTCGACCAGGTGTAAAGGGTCTGAGTAATCCCGTTCTGGGCAAAGTTGGGGTAATAACGGGCTTTCAGGTCAGCCCCGTTGTTTCGTCCGCCGCAGACTCCGGTGCCGTCAAATGTGGGGTCTTGAGAGGCCGGGCCCTGGATGTGCGTGCCGGGCGCGACGATGTCCGGTTTGGTCCGGCTGTCGCTGGTCGGACCGCGCGAAGAAAAAGTTGCCATGTCATCGGCGTTATTGGCCCCAGTATAATTGCAACCATCCAGGATTCCATCGTCCCGGACGTTCTCGGTCGCGCCAACCGTCAGGACATTCTTGGCCGTGCCGGGTGAACCGACCGTAGCCGACCCGCTCCCGGCATTCCCCGCCGAGAAGATATGGAACATTTGCTGGTTACCGGCCAGGGTGGTGGAAGCGTCACGGGTGCGGGCGTCATAAGCCTGCGCGTCGGCGTTGTAAGCCCCCGCCACGTCCGCACCCCAGCTATTCGAGGTAATCCTGGCCCCGGCGTTGTAACTGGCCGCTACAATCCCATTTATGGAGTTTCCGCAGCCCGAAAGGTCGTAATATCCGGCGTTGTTAAAGATTTTAGTCCCGCCAAGCCGTCCAAAGGGGGAAATACCGAGCCCATACTGGTAACCGTTAGCGTCCTCGTAGGGGCTGCCGCTGGTATTGTTATAGCCGCCGACAATCCCCGCGTTAAGATTGCCATGCCCGGCTTGACCGTCCGCCATGGGGTCGGCGGTACAGTTCTGGTTGTAAATTAAGCGGTCAGGGTTGTTTTTACTACCAAGCTCGTAAAAATCGGGATGGAGCGGCTGATTTGTGCCGTTATCTATCCCGTCATCGGTTACGTCCACCAGGGGGTAATCGGTGGGGGTGCTCGAAAAACCTTTGGAGGTCAACCAGCTAAGATAGCCCGGCGAGGCAGGTACAACCGTGTTGGTAACCGTGGTCGTGATGTTCCCGGCCACAATCTGCCCCTGGGCTTCATCGCGCAAGTGAGGCGCTACCCAGGGCTCGACGTTAAAAACATCGGGCCAGGCGCTCAGCCCGGCTACTGCCGAGGACGGCATTTCCAGGGTAATATCGGTAAAATCCAGGACTTGCGAAGGGGCTTCGATTACTTTACCTCCCAGGGCGGTCAGGCGGTTGAGCGAATCCTGGACAGATGGGGTGGTATAGAACTGGACCGTGACCGTCACGGGTTTAGCGGCAATAGCACTTTTCAGGTTTTGGAGGGACGGGGCCAGGCGGTACTCCGGCTTATAATTCCCGGCCCATTGGATCACGCTATTTCCGGTCGCCACCAGGCTGTTCACCTGGTCTAGCTGGCTGCCGTCAGCCCAGACCGCGTAAGCGTTATTTGGCATATAGGTGACCGGGGTAATCCCGGCCTTTCTTAAGGTCTCCAGCCATTCAGTTTTGATAGGCCCGACAAACTGGACTAACCACAACTGAGCGCCGCCGGTCCGGGCCTCCTTAACATTGGGCTGGGTGGTGCCGACCTTGCCGGAACGCAACTCAATCTGGTCGAATTCGGGGTGGGCCTCCACGGCGTTATTTCTAGTAATCGCGGCCATGGCAGGGGCCGCCGGGATTTTCCAGAGGCTAAAAGAGCCGTAATCGGCCAACTGGTAACCACCATTCTTAGCGGCAGCGGTCAGGGCGGCTTTATCCGTAGCATCAATGGTGACCTTGTTATAGCCTGGCGCGAAATTCAGACCAGGCGGTATGGTCGTCTGAGCCGCTGGCAGACCTGCCGGGGCGGGGGCAGGTTGGTTGGGAGTTGCCGGGAGATAGTTCTGGGCCTGGGCGGGGATGGGCAATGAGTTAAAACAAAAAACGAAGAGCAGCAATATAAATATGGGTGGGTTTACGCTTGATTTGGGCATTGCCCTGACTCCATTCTACTCTACTGAAGATAACTCTCTTCCAGGCTCTCCCGGTTTATTAAATCGTTCCAGTTCTTCAGAGTTTACAACATTGTAAGAGTGGAATAGGTTGTTTATTTAGAAGAAGTTGGCCGGATGTAATTTTCTAACGAACACTTATAGAATATACCCTCTAAAGTTCCGTTATTATAATAGCGGAACCGGACAAACACAATTTATTATTTAGCAGCTTTCAATGTGGTATTGGTAAGGGCGGCTTTTTGGGCTAAAATTAGGGCGCGTGAAAAAATTAAACCAAAACGGAAACAGGCAATGCCCACCAGGAAAAAACAGAACCCTGCCAGGGGCCAGACCAGGGCCCAACAAATCGAAAAACCGGTACTAATCATTCTTTGCCTGCCCCTGGTCTGCCTGGGGTTATTCCTGGTGGTCGTGCTTTTGAATAACAAACCGGCCTCAGGGAAACCCGCCCCGGTCGTCGCTGCAGTCACTCTTACTCCGGTAGCCGTTTCAACGGTCGTCCCTACCACCCTGGCTGCTAACCCTACTCCATCTCCCACCGCTACCACTGCCGCCCCTACTGTCAGCGCCCGGACCACGCCACCAGCCAGCCCGGACCCGGTCACAACGGTGGCAGCTACTACCCCGACAACGGCAAACCGGACTGTCAAGCCGGGTACGCCTGAAGGAAAAGGTATCCGGTTGACTAATACCGAAGGTGGGATAAAATTCGATTTACTGGTCAGTCCGGGCCATATCGGTAACAATAACTACTTTGTGCTTCTCACTGAAAACGGCAACCAGGCCGTGGCCGGGGTCAGCCTGGTCCGCCTTTTGGTAACCTCGCTCGACATGGATATGGGTGTCGCTACCCTCGATTTGCAACCTGCCGGACCGGACCAACCGGGCCTGTATACCGGTATCGACAACAAATTGCAAATGTTGAGTATGGTGGGCAAATTTAACCTTGCGGTCCTGGTAGAGCGGTCCGGCCAGAGCGATGTAACCACTTCGTTTCAATTGGATGTCGCCGGAAGTTAAAGGGTTTATGTCAACCAGGTTTCGTAAAACCAATTTTCCCAAAATTCACTTTTAACCCCTGGTAGGGGTTTTCATAAATAAAAAGGAACGGAAAGGAATCTTATGCCGATTATCAGGGTAGAAATCCAGGAAGGACGTTCCCCGGAAGCCAAAGAGCGGTTGATAGCGGCCCTCACTGCCGACGCGGTCGAAATTCTGGAAGTCAGGCCGGAGCAGGTCCGGGTTCTGATTTATGAACTGCCAAAGGCCCACTGGGGGATTGCCGGGCAATCGGTAGCCCGGCGCGACCGCGAAAAAGAGGTTTAGAGCACCCCGACTAGAACGGTTTTTAACAAGATGGATAATCCCCTAAATCAACAGGCAGCGCCAAAGGTTTATACCGACTACGAAGCCATGAGCCTGGCCCACCCGGTCGAACAGCTTAAAAAGCCGGGCCAGCGCAACCATATGATAGTGTGCGAACTGCAATCGCTCGGTTTCAGTGTGGCGGAGCAGCTAAAAGCGGTTGGCCTGGAAGTGATGGCAATTGAGGCCGACGCCAACCACAGCCTGGCCCGGCAGGCCCAGGACTTGAAAATCGAGTTGACCGAAGGCGACGCCAGGGAACCCTCGATTTTGCTCCAGGCCGGTTTGCTTGAGGCCGCCGCCCTGATAATTTGCGGCAAAAACGACCTGGTCAACATGCAAATCCTGCTGGAAGCCCGGCGGTTGTGCCCCGAAGTGCGGATTGTGGTGAATTTCGCCGATTCGCAGCTTGGCGCGGAGTTGGGCCGGACCGTTAAAAACCTGAGCGTATTGAGCCTACCGCGCATGGCCGGGCCGACCTTTACCGACGCTTGCCTGTCGTCCAGTATCCTCGACTTCTTCACCCTGGGCGCGAATGATATGGCGGTGGTAAAGGCCCGGATTATGCGCCCGACCTCGCTCGAACAGATATCGGCCAGGGCGCTTCCTCTTTTTGTCTGGCAGACCGAAAATATCCCCGTACCTTCGAGTAGACACGACAATAACGCGGCCTGGATCGAGATTGATCCGCTCGACCGCCGCCAGGTCCAACCGGGCAATCATGTCACCATGGCCGGGCGCATCGAGGACCTGGTGCAACTGCCGGGCATCGAACTGGACGAGAAAACGGTCCTCGAAACCCTGGCCCGCTACAAACAGGAGGCTGCCCGCCATACCACCCGGACCAAACCCGAAAATCCCCGGTTTACGGTCCAGGCCAAGGCAGTCCTGCGCCAGCTTATTAGTGAATTCAAGGGCCCCTTCCGATATGCTATGGCCGCTGTCAGCCTGATTGTGGTTATCAGCACGTTTTTGCTCTGGTATTTCTACCGTAACGATATAACCGACGCCCAGGGTAACCCGTTGCCTTTTACCATCCTGGACGCGGCCTACTTTACGATTACGGTCGTGACTTCGGTCGGGTTTGGCGACCATAACTTTGCCACCCAGGAATGGCCGCTTAAACTCTTTGGTATTTTTCTAATCCTGGTCGGGGTGGCTTCAACCTCAGTGCTATACGCATTTGTCGCCAACTTTATCATTACTCGCCGCCTGGCCCAGACCCTGGGGCGAGAGCAAGCCACCGAACTGGAAGACCACGTGATTGTCTGCGGTATGGGCGCGCTCGGTTTCGAGGTGGTCCAGAACCTGCATCGCCAGGGGCAACCGGTGGTGGCGGTAGACAAGAACGAACAATGTGCCCATAACCTGGACGTGTTGCGGTTGGGCGTGCCGGTCATTTATGGCGATATTAGCCAGCCCCAGACTTTGAGGGCGGCTAACGTCAAACATGCCAGCAGCCTGGCCCTCTTAACCGGCGACGACCTGGCAAACCTGAAGGCGGCTCTCAGCGCCAGGGCTGAATTCGCCAGTGTGACGACCAACCAGCACCCTCTACACGTGGTCCTGCGCCTGTTTGACCTCGATTTGGCCGACCGGGTGGCCGAGACCTTTAATATCCAGACCAGTTATAGCGCTTCCGGCCTGGCCGCGCCTTACTTCGTGGGTTCGGCCCTTAATTATGAGGTTATCAGCACCTTTTACCTGCGACGGCGGCCTTTTATCGTGGCCCGCCTGGAAATAAGCCCGACCGGTCAGCTTGGCGGCCAGACCGTCGCCCAGTTCTACAAGACTTCTCGCATGCGTGTAGTGGCCTACACGACCGCATACCAGGGCCAGGGGCAGACCGGAAACTTGCGGCTTTACCCAGGGCCGGAAACCCCGCTCAACCGGGGCGACCTGATTTACCTGATTGGCTCACCTTACGAAATGCTCAAAGTTTACTGGCTCAACCGGCCCGGCTAGTAGTTAGTCTAGAATTGATTGATAAGTAGGATAACGATTTTGCAGCTTTT
>MKTJ01000069.1 GCA_001898225.1 Chloroflexi bacterium 54-19 | reverse complement strand
CGGCTACTTCCCGCGCTGCCCCGTACTCCTTGGCCTGCACCTGCAACTGCGCCAGGTTCAGACACGTCCGCTCCAGTATCTCCTGCTCGCTCCCTATCTCGTATAGCTGGATGCTTCGCCCGTAGAACAACGCTGCCCGCTGGAAATCCCCTTGCTCGCTCAACTGCCCCGCTCGCTTGTAGTAGTAGTCCGCCTGCTGCGCCGAGGTGTTGCTCGATGCTTGCTCCAACGCCTTCTGGTAGTAGGCCTGGGCCTGCTCCGGGTCGTTGAGCAACCGGTAGCACCCTGCCGCTCCCGCTAGCAACTTCCAGCGCAATGCCGGGTCGCTGTGCGGCGTCAAGGCTTCCAACCCTGCCGTGAAGTGGTTGAGCGCCGCCATATTCTGCCGGGTTGCCAGGTTAGCTTCTCCCAGCGCGTATTCGATTTGGGCTTCCAATTCCGGTTCGGCGTTGGCGTAGTTAAAGGAGGGGTCGTTCTGACCCTGTCCGGCTAACTGCTGGGCCTGTTGCAATGAGCTTAGCGCTTCCTGGTAATGGCCTGACCGGTAGTGATACCGCCCATTTAAATAATGGTAGCGCGCCCGGTCGGTCACTACAAGGCGTAAGAGGGCCGGGCCGACCTGTTGAAGGATCTGGGCCAGTTGGTCGCTGGCGGAATGTTCGAGATAGACCTGGGCGGAAAGGAGGCGCTGGCGCAGTTCGAGCACGCGAGACTGTTCTTCGTCGAGGGTCTCGTCGAAATTATGGCCTGAAGTAGGCCGCAAGAAGTAATCGAGAGATTTACCAAGAGTGGAGGCGAGTTGTTCGAGAGTGGAGAGGGTGGGACGGGTCTTGCCAAGTTCGAGGGACGATAAATAAGCCGAGGTAAAGAGGCCGGAACTGAGGTCGCGCTGGGAGATTTTCTTTTCGATGCGCGCCCGGCGCAATCTTTCCCCCAGCACTTCCAGGTTGATATTTTTTAATTGTTGAAAATGTGAAAGATTTTCCCCTGTTACCCGGCGTGCCTCGGTTGCTGCATCTTTATTTCGTTTAACCCGCATATTTATTCAGTCGATTCGGAGATTAAGCTCAGATAATCTCGTGGAATCTTTATCCCTTCTTTTCTCAATTGTCACTACACTAATAAGTACCTGGCCAATTGATTTATTATAGCTTAAAAAAATAGATTTTTAAAATAGGAGATTAGGCCAATCCAAAGGTCAAAAAGGGCTATAAAACAGGCTGGTTTTAGGGATATTTAACAAAAGGCTTAAAATTGGTGACCCCGGCCCGGAATATAGCCGGGACCGGGGATAGTTAAGGTCAGGACTGCGAGTTCGCACCGAGCATTTCCAGGTAATGGGGGTTATACATTATACCGAGCAGGTTGCCAAACGGGTCAATCACTGTGGTAACGATAAAACCTCCAAAGTCTTTGACGGGTTCGTGTTGTTTCGCGCCCAGCGAGAGCAAATGGTCGAGGGTAGCGGGCAGGTCATCGACGTGCCAGTAGACCACCGCCCCACCGGGTGCCTGGAGAGGCGGGTTAACTTCTTCCCGACCAAGCCGGGCCATAAAACCGCTGTCCACGATACCAAGCTCCTGCTGGTAATCGCCGAGCCGGAATTCGCAGTAACCGGGCCGGTTAAAGTAAGGCTCGATACCGAGCAATCCGGTGTACCAGGCCCTGGCGGCGGCGTGGTCGCTGGCCTGGAACCGGACGGTCGAGACACCTCGCAAAACTGCTTTTTCACTCATTTTCCTGGCTCCTTTTTAGATTTTGCTTATTTATATTTAGTTAAATACCCTTTCTAAGTACCGGCGGGACGGTTCAAGTTGGGCGCCCCGCCTTTTAACGACCGGGCCTAAACCTGCCGCAATTGCCCGGCGAAATCGGCCAGGTCGTCAGCGTAAAGGGCCGGTTCTTCCCAGGCCACAAAGTGACCGCCGCGCGGAAACTCGGTGAAATGGACCAGGTCAACGAAACGGGCGGCCCATTCTCGCGGCAGCGGCGGGTCGTAAGGGCAATGGGCGACCGCGGCAGGCACGCCGGAAGTCCTGGCGTAAAGCGAACCGGGCGCGGCCTGGCCCGCCACAAAATAACCCTGGGCGGCGGAGTAAATCGTCTGGGTGACCCAGTAAATCATGACGTTGGTCAAAACCTCGTCGGGGCTAAAACGGGTCTTGAATTCAGCATTACCGTGACCGCCACTGCTGCCGTAGCTGACCAGCCAGGCCGCCAGGCCGACCGGCGAATCGTTGAGACCATAGGCCAGGGTTTGCGGCTTGGTCGCCATAATGGTGTTGACGCCGATACCTTCTTTCATGAACCAATCCTGGACCCATCCGGCCATCTGCTGTTCAGCCGGGGAGAGAGTCGAAAAATCGGTGGTCTGGTCGGGATAACCCACATCCGTCAGGTGAATTCCCAATAGCTGGTCGGGGTGCTGGCGGACCAGGGCCTGGACGATAATCGCGCCGTGGTCGCCCCCTGCCGCGATAAACCTGGCGTAACCGAGTTCATCTTTCATCAGTTTTGCAAAGAGGTCGGCGTTGGCGCTGTCCGGCAGCGCGACCGGATCGGAAAAACCGGTGCCGGGAATGGACGGCACTACCACGTCAAAAGATTGGTTGGGGTCGCCACCGACCCGGGCCGGGTCGGTCAAACGCTCGATCACTTTGTGATAGCGGTAAAAAGAGTCGGGGAAACCGTGTAACAAAAGCAAGGGAGTGGGGTTGGGGCCTTTGCCTTTTTCGTGAATGAAGTGGATACCGACCCCGTCTACTTCGGCCCGGAACTGGGCAAAACGGTTCAGGGCGGCTTCCTGTTTGCGCCAGTCGTAGCCGTCCTGCCAGTAAGCGACCAGTTCCTGCAAATAACCGATCTCAAGGCCGTAGGTCCACCCGGCGTCGACGGCCACTTTCGGCCAGCGAGTGCGGGCCAACCGCTCTTTCAGGTCGGATAGGACCGCGTCTTCGATTTTGATGGAAAAAGGTTGAATAGTCACTTGTTCCTCTCCTTTTTGTTCTTTACTTCTTTTCAAATTACCTTTTCAGGAAGGGCTGTATTTATCTTTCTAAATGAATTATAATTTGAGTAGAGGAAAGAAACAGTCCTATATTCCGGCCGGATTTTGAGGTTTTTTACGAATGTACAACCCTACGACCCGTCTTCTAACAATCCTGGAGCTGTTGCAAACCCACCCTCTCATTAGCGGGGCGGAGATTTCCCGGCGGCTTGAGGTAGAGCCCAGGACGGTGCGGCGCTATATCATGATGCTCCAGGACATCGGAATGCCTATCGAGGCAACCCACGGTCCCGGCGGCGGTTACAGCCTGCGGGCCGGGTTCAAATTGCCGCCCCTGATGTTTACGGAGGAAGAAGCAACTGCCATCATCCTGGGGCTGGTCGCCAGCACCTGGCTTAACGCCGGGCACGATGCCGCCGCCATCGAAGGAGCCCTGGCGAAAATCTCCCGCGTCCTGCCGGTGGCGGTCCGCCAGAAGTTACAGACCGTTACCGCCCACACGACTATCCTGGAACCGACGCGCCAGCCTCCGCCCGACGCCTCACGGCTGCTCGAACTGAGCGGGGCCATTCACGACTCGCGGCGGATTTCTATCGAATACAAGTCGTTCAACCGGGCAGGTACCCGGCGCAAAGTTGACCCCTACGGCATCGGCGGCTTCCAGGGGCACTGGTACCTGATTGGTTACTGCTGGCTGCGGCGGGACTACCGGACTTTCCGGCTCGATCGCATCGAGAATTTACAGGTCCTGGCTGAGACTTTCGAGAAAGACCCTACTTTCGATTACCGGTTGTTTATGGAGGGGAAGGAAAGCGAGGGCGGGTTTGTGGCCCGTATATTATTCGAAGACGACGAGCAGACCATCCGGCAGAGTATCCCGGTGATTTACGGTAAACTCATGGAAACGCCCGAAGGGGTAGTGATGGTGGAAAAACACGATAACCTGGAAAGTATGGCCCGTTACCTGGCGAGCATCCACCTGCCGTTTACGGTCCTCGAACCGCCTCAACTGCGCGAGGAAATGCAGCGTATGGGCGAACGGCTCCTGCGTAACGCCCGGTCGGCCCCGGCCAGGACCACCTCACCGGTAACCGTAAGTTGAAGACCGGGGCCAGCCCTGGGGCTAAACCTGGCTTATAACCGGTAGCGGTTTAACAGGTCGGAATAGCACACAATTGTTGCGGATTTAAATATAGGAAATTGACCTTAACTGCTTTATAGTTTAAGGCAACTGTTACTGTCAGGCAGATTCTGCCTTCCCGGCCTGGCCGGGAAAGAAGTTCCGGCTCAAGCGCACCAAAATCTTTTCCCCATTCCCCGGCAAGGGTAAGCCAAAGAAGCTTAAATTTAGAAAAGGAAAGTTGAATGACTACCATTGCAGCTAATAATGTAGCTAATAAACCGATGCGGGTACCCAGTTTTATCGGTGGTGGCAAAATCGGCTGGGCTGAGAAACCCATCCCCGAACCGGGACCAGGCCAGTTGCTCATCCAGGTCAAGGCTAACGCGCTGTGCGGTTCGGAACGAGGCCAATTCTTTGGCGGCTCCGAAGCGACCCCCGGCCACGAGGCCGCCGGTATCGTGGTGAAAGCCGGGCCAGGGACCAAAACCACCGTGGGGTCGCGGGGCGTTATCTTTCTGATGGATTTCTGCGGGGAATGCCGCAGTTGCAAGCTGGGTCTGACCAACCAGTGTCTACAAAAACGGGCCGATATGGGTTTTAACCGGGACGGCGGTTATGGCCCTTACGAACTGATTAACGAGAATATCTTTTTCGAGGTGGGCGACGACCTCTCTTTCGCCGAAATGACCATGCTGCTCGACGTGATGGGCACCAGTTCACACGCCATCCGGCGGGCTAAAATGCTTCATCCCGATATTCAATCCATCCTGGTTACGGGGGCCGGGCCGGTGGGCCTGGGCGCGCTCGTTATGTGCAAACTGCGCTTTGGTAAAGATATGCCGGTCTTTGTAACCGATATTTCGACCTGGCGGTTGGGCCTGGTGGAACGGCTAGGCGGCAGCCCGATTAACGTCGCGCAGGGTGACCTCGAACAGGGTCTCAAAGGTTTCGGCCACTCCAAAATAGACCTGGCAATTGACGGCAGCGGCAAATCTACCGCCCGGCAGTCGGCGGTACAGGTCCTGAACCAGCGCGGTATCCTGGTCTGTGTGGGACACGGCGAGGAGGTCCGGCTCGATGTATCGCGGGATTTAATCGCGACTGAGCGGGCGGTAATGGGGAGCGAATACTTTGCCTACGAGGAATTCGCCGGGAACCTGGAACTGCTCCGGGCCAACCGCGATTATGTCGGCCAGATTATCACGCACCGCTTTGGCGTGGACGAAATCCAGGGCGCTTTCGAAACTTTTTATAAGGGCGAAACGGGTAAAGTCGTTATTGAACAGTAAAATAATAATAAACTTTAGATCATTTGGTAAATCCGCTTCTGCTTACAGAGGAATAATCTATTCTAATCTAGAGGGTAAAATATGACACCAGGCGCAGGTATAGCAGGTGCAGAGCAAACCATCCCTGAAGAAATAACAAATTATTTGCAAACCCAAAATTTAGGAATGGTAGTAGAGGTTGCGCTTTTGCAGGGTGGTAGCGTAAGTAACACCACTCGCATAAAAACCTCTTCGAAAATTAGCCTGGTCCTTAAACAGGCTCTCATCAACCCTCAGGACAACAAAATTGTTCTCTGCTTCAGCAACATAAACACGCATCACCCGCACATCATCGGCCATGGATCCCCAGCCAAAAGCTGGGTGCTGTTTCATCTTACAGGCTGCAAGCCGGGGTCGATCCCTGTCATGGCGATGGATACAGCCCATAGCCGCCTGGCAAGCTGCGGATCTTGCGCCTGCTTGCTAGGGATGCACTCGCCCGAAGGCCCGCGCAGTTCATGAACGCTGGTAGCGCCATAGTATCCGCCCGATTTCACATTACCGGTCGCCGCTTGAAGCGCGCCCCAGGCGCCCATGGCGGGTGTATTTAGGAACAAGCCGATCAACGGCATCATTATCGTCCCAAACCAGCTATCGCGTCCGAGCTCTGTTTTTGCGAGACCAGGATGGCAGGCGACGGCTACTGTCGGCGCTCCCGCTGCCCGCAGGCGCCGGTCCAGTTCGAATACGAACAGCAGATTCATAAGCTTGCTCGCAGAATAGCGCGGGAGCCATTTAAAGCTCTTCTCCGCGTTCAGATCGTCCCATTCGATCTTTGCGTTGCGATGCAGCCCGCTGCTGGTGGCGACCACGCGTGAGCCGGGCGTCTCCATGAGCTTGGGCAACAAGAAGCTGGTGAAGGCGAAGGTTCCGAGCTGATTGACACCGAATGTCAGTTCGAAGCCTTGCGCCGTGAGCCTTCGCGGTGGACCCTGTACGCCAGCATTGTTAATGAGCACATCGATTTGCGGCTCCTTAGCGGCAAGAGCGGCGGCGTTTCGCACACTCTTCAGATCGGCCAGGTCGAGCGGTAGGAACACGAGGCTGGCATGCGGTGTCTCCTGCCGGATGCGGGTCATCGCCGCTTCCGCCTTCGCTTTGTCGCGGCAGGCGAGCACCACCCGTGCGCCCCGCGCCGCTAGTACGCGCGACACTTCAAAGCCAATGCCAGTATTGGCCCCGGTAACGATGAAGCATTTGCCCGACTGGTCGGGCACATCGGCCTCCGTAAATCCAGATCTGGATGACATGAAATTCACCTTTCTTCGCTGTGGGCACATATCAAACGTGCTCACACCGCCGAGTAGATGCCGCTGCCCATCCTGTTCGGGCGGGGCTGCTGGGGGTAGTGAGGATCGGCGCTGCCAGCATATGCGGCAGCATCGGGCACGGTCATGCCGTCCACATGAGCTTAATTGTCAGTTTGTTCGGGAAAGAATTCCTTCTCGACCTCGTCACGATTGGTGTGGAGTTCCCAATATAGGGGCGCAATATCCTCGGCAGTGGCACCGGGCTGTCCGATCCAGGCGGCAATTGCCACATGACCAACCTGTACTCCTTGTGGGGCTAAACCGGCGTGCAAAGCATGGGACCAGTTTCGCAGCCAGGCGGTCGCAGCGGCGGTATTGGCAAACATGTTATGGCCGAGCTGGGGATAGATGGATGAAGCACCGGTAGTAAAAAGGATCGTGCCAGAGCCGCGCTCGACCATCTCGGGTAACACTTCCCTGACAGCCGCAATAGCACCGTGGGCATAAAAGTCGAACACCTCTTGGGCGTTGTCGTGAGTGACTTCAGTGGAAGCTACCCTGGCAACGGTCGGGTCTGCCGGTGAATACTCAAGCACATCAATCCGGCCGAAATGCTGTCTGACCGCTTCAAGACCGGAAACGACTGTTTGGCGCTCAAGTACATTGGCGGCAAATCCGGCCGCTTCTATCCCCTGGCTGTTAAGTTCGGCCAAAACCGGCGCAAGCTTGCCAGGGTTACGGGAGAGCAGCGCCACTTTGAAGCCCTGGTTGCCAAAAGTCCTGGCGATGGCAAGGCCCATTCCAGGCCCAGCCCCAATAATAGCTATAACTTTTCCTGACTGTTCGGAACTCATATAGATATTTCCTCCATACATAATATAAAAATTTAAGTTGGTTAGCGGTCTAAAATAGAAATCATGGCCCAAAACTCTTATATAATCGAATTATCTGCTCCGTTGATCGTGGAGGCGTGCACCCAACCAGCAATTCGTCGCATGTGGGATAGGCACTGGAACCTCTTTATCTGGGGCGGCTGCCACCTTGTTTAATTCAGGCTGCTTCCATTTTGGATCCTTTCTTCTCCTTCCCTAAAAAGTAAAATTAAACCTAAAACTAAAATATGACTGTGCTAGCTTCTGAATTATTTAGCTATTTAATGATATTATATCTAATCATCAGGAAGCTAAGTGTTATCCCAAAAAAAATTTGACGTTAAGTTAAGAAGTCATGTTTTGCAACATTTGCTTGAGAAGTTGTCTGAGGAGGGTCCGCTTATTGTCATCAATTCCCTCAAAGATGGTGCCTTGCAGATTCATAAACTGCTCGGTTATAGCGTGCTCTTTTTCCCGGCCGAGGGGTGTCAAATATACGCGGACCAGACGATTATCATTTACATCCCGACGGCGGGTCACCAGACCAGCTTCTTCGACACGTTGAATAATATTTGTGACCGTGGCTCCCTGAACAGCGAGTTGCTCACCAATTTCAGATTGGGTCAGACCATCTCGTAAATACAGACGGCACAGTAAAGTAGCCTGGGCCCGATGCATACCGATTTGGTCCATGAACTCATCAGACAAACTACGGTACACCTGGCTGACCTGGGAGAGAAGCTCCCAATCATCTACATATACTTTATTTGGAAAATCATCTGTTGCCACAAAACATACTTCGCTTTCTAAAAATTAGCTTCCTAAGCATATTATCAGGATAATGAATGAAAGTCAAGGAAATAATATTAGACATGTGTTAGTGCTGGCTTTGGTTCTCGCCAACTTTCCAAATATTATTACTGGGTTTTATACTACAACTAATAAAACATAGTGTACCCAATTGGGTAGCATTAGAAGGTTATGGTATTTGGGTAGTGAAAAACACCGACTTTTAGTTCAGAAATTATTAAATGGATTTTTTGCTACCGGACAGAAATTAATTAAAAGAAGAGAAGGTCATCATTAGGTGGTAAACTACACCTGTTTTTCTTA
>MKTJ01000068.1 GCA_001898225.1 Chloroflexi bacterium 54-19 | reverse complement strand
GCCGAGGTCTACTACAGCTACGGCAGGCGGCTAAAGGATTGGAACGATACCCAGAAGTCCTTAGAACTGATGGAGCGGGCTTATCGCCTCTCCACCGGCAGGGGCCAGGGCCGCTCTTAAGAGCGGCTTTTTTATTAAATTTGAAGAGTCATAAGACAGAACTGGCACTTTTAGCATCAAGTCTGCCTTTTAAAAAACCCGCTTTAGTAACCAGAGATTGGGGGTTTGTTATGAAGCGCTGCCTCTACTTAACAGGCCGGGAATTAAGGCGTACTGAGGGAAGCCTCGTACTTGATTGTCTCCTCGACCCATTCGATACCATTCTTTTGAATTTGATACAACACTTGCGAAAGCTCGGTAAATTTAGGATCAACTTTGGTCATAAAGTTAGTCCGGCTCCGCTCGGCTGATTCACCCACCCAAAATTTCTTGGTATTGACAAAGGTCTGCTCCATTTTAGCAAACAGATTTCCAAGATCGAAAATTTGTCTAAACAGTTCCTCCAAATGCTTCTTCATCAGCGGGGGATAAATGGCAACCTTGTCCGGGACGTAAGTTGTAATATTAATTCCCCTGTATTGCTTGGCCGCGTAACTACTCTTGGCTCCTTGCGGGGCAAATTTATCCGCTAACTGATTGACTACTTCGCTACAAGCAGTGAAAACCGCGTTAGAAGCGGCCATGAGGCCATTTCCGAATTCATTTTTCTTAAACAATCTAACCTTTCAAATTTAATACGAATGCGGGGTGGTCTGACCCCTCTCCAGATATTCCTTCATCCTGGTGATAACGGTCACCCAGCTAAAGGTCGCCAGGGGTAGGGAGCCGTTCTCCGTGGCATAGCCGCGCTGGCTGAACAGGAGTTTGGTGCCCTCGTCCACCACCATTAAATCCCAGGTCAACCTGGTGCCGGGCCAATCCGGGAGAAAACTTTGGGTGGAGCGCCAGGCAATGTGGCTGGTGGGTTCCAGGGCTGTGACCTCGAAGACGTGGGCACGCTCATCGTTGCGGAAACTGGCCCGGACAGTCGAACCAACCTTCGGTTGAGCGGTTATGTGGGTGGTCCACCAGGAAGCCAGGCCCTTTTGTGTGGAAATAGCCTCAAAAACTTTATCCGGCGCAACAGCTATAGTAGCCTCAATCAAAATATCAGGCATATCCGAACTCCTTTTTCATCTTATTAAACAAATAAAGCCTGTCCTACTTATCCGATTCCCGGTGTGTCGGTAAACGGATACTGTGGTATCATTGATAAGAATATAAGTTCTAATGAGTGGGGAGGCAAGCATCATCTGTGAGGGAAGCGTCGCATATGCAACAGGAGAGGAGAAAGTGATGCTGCGCGAGGGGATTGTCGAAGATTTGCGGGTGAAGCGCACCGGTAAGCTGCTTCTGGAAGCGCTCCTTGAACTGACCGTCCAGAAAGGTTTTGCTGCTGTAACCGTCAGCGACCTTACAAAATACGCCGGGATTAACCGGGCGACTTTCTACCGCCACTATGAAGATAAATTCGACCTGTTAAACCGCTACACCGGGACCGTCTATGAACTGCTCGACACACTGCCAGATACCGGGTTGCCGGGGCCGGGGGATGTTTCTACCGGACAGGCGCCGCCAGGTCTGGTCGCGATTTTTGAACATATCCGGGCCAACGCTCGGTTTTACAGGGTGATGCTGGGGCCAAAGGGTGACCAGGTGTTTGCGGAAAGAATCCGGCAGTGCGTCAAGCAGCGAATCTGGCGTTCGCTACCTGCCGGACTGCAAAAAGAAAACAGCGCTGTTGACCTGTACCTGAGCTACAGTTCCAGCGCTTCATTTGGGGCGGTAATGTGGTGGCTCGACCACGATATGCCCTGTTCTGCCGGGGAAATGGCGACTATTTCCTACCGGGTAAGTATGACGCTAAGCACCATGTTGGAATAGCCCCCTTTCTGGCTGGTCCGAACCTTACTTGCCTGCCCGCTCATACCGGGCAATAATCGCCCCCTTCGACGTTACCTGGCTACTCGCTAACCGGAAAGCTGCTGGCTGCGTACCCTCCTTAAAGAGACGCTTGCCGGCTCCAAGCGTAACCGGGTAAGTCCAGATATACATCTCGTCAACCAGGTCATGGTTGAGCAAAGTCTGAATCAGATTGCCGCTGCCCCACACCCACAAATCCGGCGCGTCCATTTCCTTGAGTTCTTTGATTTTGGAGACCACGTCACCCGTTACGAGAAATGAATTGGGCCAGGACGGCTCGGCGCTGGCGTGGGAGACCACATACTTTTTAGTGGCATTAAAGGGGGTGGCGATATGGGGTGCATCCTTGGTGTAGGGCCAGTAGGCAGCCCAAATATCGTAGGTCTTTCTTCCCAGGAGCAGTTCAAACGGTATTTTCATGAAATCGTCTATTATCTGCGCCTCCATATCATCGCCATAGTCCGCCGACCACCCACCCTGTGTAAAACCGCCCTCTGTATCCTCTTCCGGCCCACCCTGTCCCTGCATAACGCCATCCAGGGTTACAAAAGTTGTCGTGATAATTTTTCGCATAATTTTAGCCTTCTTTCTTATTTCCTTCCAAAAATTACATCGAGGTTCTATTAATGGATGAAACAGCGCGAGATAGTTCTTGATAAGTAATAATCTTATTATCTCCGCCGAAAGTGCCGGTCTTCTGCCGGGAGAAGTCAGAGGCCTCGCCCAGTCTTTCAGGGGCGGGTTTTTAAACTTTTCTCAACTTAATGAGTCCGAGTGGCTCCAATTGGGCCTTTTCCCCGATTAGAATCCAGCTATCGCTTAAAAACTTAAACTTGGAAGTTTATTAACTCATATAGTGGGCCAGTTAAGAGGCGCGCTTAGCCGGGAGGTATCTTTTGCGTAAATTGATTGTGACCAACCTCGTTACCCTGGACGGCTATTACGAGGGCAAGGGTAGAAGCCTGGAGGCTTTATTCGATTATTTCCACCAGGATTACCAGGGGGACGAGACTTTTGATTATTATATGGCCGAACGCTATCAAATGGCCGATACGCTACTGATAAGCGGTCGAAAATCGTTCCTGGATAACAAAGGCTACTGGTCGGGCGTACCGGGTGACCCTAAAGCTACCCCTATCCGGCGGGAACTGGCCGGGCTCATGAGGTCACGAGAAAAGCTTGTTATCTCGGACAATTTGACCGCCGCCGAACTGGGCGACTGGGATAACACTCGTATCATCAGGCGGGCCGATACCATCGAGGCGATTACCGCCCTCAAAGAAGGACCGGGCCGGGAAATCTTTGTCTCCGCCGCCCGGCAACTCTGGTACGAATTGTTGCTGCACGGGCTGGTGGACGAGTTACAACTGGTGTTCTTCCCCTTAATTGCCGGGGAAGGTACCCCTATTTTCGCAGGCCGACCACCGGTCTCCCTTAAACTGCTGAGTACCCGCACCTGGCAGGGTTCGGGCATTGTCCTGACCTGTTACCGGCCCGACCAGGCTGGGGTTTAGCTAAAAAGCGGCGCGGGCCGGGTTGGGATGCCGCTGGTATTCGATAACCCGGTCCAGGATTTCTTCCAACCCGAACTTTGGCCGGTATCCGATAGCCTCACCGATTTTACGGATGTCCGGCACCCGCCTGGGCATATCCTCAAACCCTTCCTGGTAAGCCTCGGAATAGGGCACGTAGGTGAGGGTGGACCGGCTCCCTGTCTTGGCGATAATGGTCTGGGCCAGTTTCTCGATAGTGACTTCTTCGGGGTTGCCTATATTGTAAATCTGGCCGGGAGTGGTCGGGCTATCCATCAGGCCGATAAGAGCATCCACGGCATCCCGGACATAGGTAAAACAGCGCGACTGCTGGCCGGTGCCAAAGACCGTTAAGGGTTCGTCAGCCAGGGCCTGCCCCACAAAGCGGGGAATAACCATCCCGTAACGACCGGTCTGGCGCGGTCCCACCGTATTAAACAGCCGGGCGATGGTCACCGGCAGGTGATGCTCGCGGAAGTAAGCCAGTCCCAAAAACTCATCCAGTAATTTTGAAGAAGCATAACTCCACCGTCCCATCGAACTGGGACCGATAACCAGGTCGTCCGCCTCGTTGAAAGGGAATTTGGTGCTTTTACCATAGACTTCCGAGGTCGAAGTAATAATTACCTTTTTCTTTTTCTTGTTAGCCCATTTTAGGACCAGTTCGGTGCCCCTGACCGTGTTTTCGATAGTATAGACCGGCGACTCGACTACCAAAAAGACCCCTACGGCGGCAGCCAGGTGATAGACGTTGTCGCTGCTATCGACCAGTTCCGCCAGCAGTCTTTCGTTCATTATGGTGTCTACGGTGTAATGGAAGCGAGGATTGGTTTTAAGGTGGGCAATATTATTTATCGCGCCGGTTGAGAGGTCGTCGAGGACGTAAACCTCATCGCCGCGTTCCAGCAACCGCTCCGCCAGGTGTGAGCCGACAAACCCGGCCCCGCCTGTTACCAGTGAAATAGTCAAATTAACTCCTCGCTTCCGGTTTCCCGCTGAAATTGATAGCTGGCGTCGTTGTTAAAAATCTCGCAGGGGTATTTTATCATGCCAGCTCTCACTAAACTCAGCCTGGCCGTTCCCTGGCCGATTGATTTTTTGAATTAATTTATTAACCCAATTTTTACAGGGTAAACTCTATCACAGCCTACCCCAGTTATTGATTATCAACTTTGCTATTGACTTCCAGAATCTTTAAAGTTAAAATAAATTAATAGCCCTTTCCCTGTTAAACTTTTCCCCCTCAAAATAAACAAAGGTGATTTAATGACAACCACCCAGGTAAATACTCGTGTTTTAGACCGGTCAAGTGCTGTAAATTATAACAAAGAGAAAAGCAGGATTAATTTTGTAGACGGTTTACGCGGTATAGCTGCCGTATACGTTTTAATAGCCCACGCTTCCAATGCTATTTTTGTACCAGATTTATTTGGTGGAGCTAAAATTACAGGCACTATTATTGACCGGATACTGGATATTTTTCTCTTATTTTTACAAAGCTTTGGGCACTACGCCGTGGTTTTGTTTATTGTTATTTCCGGTTATAGTTTGATGCTGGGTGTGGTAAGGGCAAAAGACGAAAAGCTATCAAACGGGACCCTGGTATTTTTAAAAAGACGAGCGATAAGATTATTGCCTACCTATTATGCGGCCTTTTTTATTTCGGTTGTTCTCCTGCTTTTATTATCCCCGAATGTACCTACCGTTGAAAACATCATTACGCACATCTTCCTGGTCCAAAACTGGTTTCCTGCCTCAATTTATTCTATTGACGGCCCTATGTGGAGCCTGGCGGTAGAGTGGCAGATATACTTCCTTTTTCCCTTTCTGCTCATCCCAATCTGGAAGAGGTTTGGTAGCCTGGTAACGGTCGTTATTGGGATTACTTCAGGGGTAATAATCCAATTTATCTTTGATAGCGACCAGAGTTATATTTTTGCCTGGTTTATCGGGTTATTTGCGCTTGGCATGCTAGCGGCAAGTGTAGGGTTTACAAAAACGGCAAGAGAATCAAGCTGGAAAAAAATTATCCCGTGGGGCGGCTTAACTTTATTCTTTATCGTTGTTTGGGGCATAATTCGATTTGCAAGTAAAACCAACAACTTTGAACAGGATATAAACTGGTATAAAGACATAGTAGCCGGGATCGTTTTCTGTTGTCTCCTGGTTTATTTAACCAACATTCAAACAGGCGCTAAAGGGGACTCAGCCAGGAATATTTTATTCCGGCTACTTTCCTCCCGTTTACTGACCTTTTTAGGGTCATTTTCTTATAGTATTTACTTAATTCATGCTCCTATTTTGTTTTTGTGTTCTACATTATTGACTAAATTACCGGTTCCCGCCTTTTTTGCCTGGTGTCTCATTCTATTTTTAGGAGTACCAGTTTCTTTAATCTGTTCCTACTTTTTTTACCTGATTTTTGAAAAGCCTTTTTTAAAATTCTTGCAAACTCCCAAAACAAGGCCATCTTTGAGTTGAGTTGGTTTTTCCTGGTCTTTGATATTAAGTTTTTACTTAATTCTAGGGATATGTAGCACTAAAACTACCGGCCTATAATGCCTGGCTAATTTAGTAAAATTTTCCACTTTTATTATAAATTCGAAAACGATTAGAAAATTTCACTCTTACAAACCTCTAATAGATCTGGGTTGTAATTTTTGATTATTTCCTTTATCATAAATTATCGTATTGGTTTGAATTTATTAGAACTTGGGTTGACCTCTTTTTGTTTCATTATTTAAGATAACCCCTTGAACTAAACTGAGTTTAGTATTAATTGTTAGTCCCACGAAAAAGAATAAACTTAGTTAAGTATTAAAAGTTTTATAATAGAATAATTATGAATGTCAGGTATATTGAACTTTATAACCTAATAACCTATAATATATCTTATAAAACTATTTATAGAGATGGAGATGGAGAATGTCGCTACAGCAAGCCACCCTTTCTCAAGGTAGAGAAAGCGCTACACGCCAACAACTGCTCAAAAATATAGACCTGGAATTACTGGGAGAACGTATTCGGCAGGCCCGCACTGACCAGAAAATTTCCCAGCGCGATTTATGTAAAGGACTTTTTACTTCTGCTTACCTGTCGTACGTTGAACTGGGAAAAACCCGCCCGACCCTCGCCAACCTGGAAAAACTGGCCGAACGGCTCCACAAGCCGGTGGATTATTTCTTGCGCCCTTCCAGTCTGCTCCAGAACGCTAAAAATCAGAACGGCCTGGAAAGAGAGCAAATTCGCAATCTCGAGCTACAAAACCAGTTAACCCAGGGTCAGGTGGCGCTTTTCGGTAACGACTTCAGCCAGGTTGAAACTATCCTCTCCGGGGTCCGGCCTTTTCTAACCCGGCTGCCCCGCACCGACCAGGTCGGTTTTTACCTGCTCGAAGGCGGTTTCTACAACGCCCTGAATGAACCGGCTTCTGCCCTGACCGCCCTCGATACCGCCCAAACCCTGGTGGATGGCGTGAACGTTGCGGAAACGCAAAATTCCTTACGCGCCTTACTGGAACTGGAAAAAGGCACCGCCCTAGCCAGGCAGGGCCAGCCGCTAAAGGCTCTCGAACACTTCCACAACGGGCTGGCTAACACCCGGAACCTGGGAAAAAACTCCGAGAAAAATAATATTTACCGGAGATTGTTGGGAGAAATTAGCCGCAGCTACCTGGCTATAGGCGACCAGGAAAGGGCCCTTGAATTCGCCCAGCAGTTGCTCGACCTGCCGGAAGAAACCCTCAACGAAAAGGCTACCTCCCTTTTCAAAGAAGGTTTGCGCCTGGCCGGACTGGGCGACTACCAGCAATCCAGCTTCTACCTGGGCCGCAGTGTCCAGATATGGCAGGAACGCAAAGAAGCTATCGCCTTGCAGGAATTATCGCTGGAAAATGCCCAGGTCTACTTGCAGACTAAAAAGTATCCCGAAGCCCTCAAAGCCGCCCGGTTGGCCTACCGTCTGCTAACTGCCTACCCCGAAGACAAATTCGCCAAACCTGCCGAACTAAAAGCGCTGCTGTTGCTGGTCCAGATTGGCCTGGGCACGGATGACACGGGAGCGGTGAAAACCTATATTGAGCAGGCCGGTGAGATTTTTGAGGAACTGGAAGAAAAAGAACCCCTGGAAGAAGCCCGCTATTGCCAGGTAGCCGGTAATGCCTATAGCCTCTTAGGTAACCTGGGTACCGCCGGTAATCATTACCAGCGCGCCCTCACCATCCTGGAACCTGTTGTGGCCAGGAGTTCTGACCTGGCCGACCGCACCTTGTTGGCCGATGTCTATTACAATTACAGCCAGCTCTTAAAACGGCAGGACAGTTCGGTTAAAGCCCTGGAATACCTGGATAAGGCTTTCCGTCTTCGTTCCCGTTAGTCGCTTTTTATAGTCTGCCGGTTTCTGTTTTGAAGTTTCTGTTTTGAAAGAGCTTTTTGAATAGTAACCTTTCAGGGATATGTCGTAAAAAATGCCCTGGACATGCGGGTTGAACCACGCCTCATGTCCAGGGCATTTAAGTTTAATTTACAACTCACTTTTCTAAAAAAATAAGTACTTTTAGGTTATTGTCCTCGAAAAATTATAGTGCTAAGCTAAGCAAATTAACGGGAACACCCGCTTTCCTGGCAAAGGTAGATATAGTTAGGAGGCAACATCATGGAATGGTTTCAGCTTATCCTGGTCCTGGTTGGTATGTACGCAGCTTATTGTCTCGGCCATTGGACCGGCTACGGCAAGGGCGAACAGGATACCAAAGACCTTACCAGCGAACTAAAAAATTTGAGCAATAAAAACGCGCTCGAAATCAAGTCCCCGGCGACCCACTCCATGGAGTAAGGCGGTGTTATGGCCTGCCCGCTTCATTAACCTTAACCTTTTGCCAGTTACCGTCTTTCTCCCATAGTAACAAGCCATTTTGTTACTCTCGTCCTCCCGGCTAACCTCTGGCTGCCCCTTAGGAACCTGCCTGCTTAAGCCTTTCAGGGTTCTATGTGATAGAGCCTTACCAGGCAAGCCTTTTTAAGCATTACAAAAGCCTCTTGCAAACGTCCCACCTGTTTCAGGGCGGTACCATAGCGGTAATAAATCTGGCTGCTAACCTTCAGGATAGTGGTCTGCTCGATGTTGGTTACGGCCAGGTTGAATAGCTCAAAAGCTTCCGCCTCCTTACCGAGGTTCAACTTGATTTCAGCCAGCTGAGCCTGGGCCTGACTTAAAAGCAACCGGCCTTCCAGCCGGGTGGCATATTCGAGGCTTAGCATACCCCACTTTTCCGCTTCCACCCATTTCCCCTGCCGGTTGTAGAGGGCCGCCAGGTAGGTGCTGGCGCTGGTCTGGACAATCAAACCCCGGTTCTCCAGGGCCTCACCCCTGTTAAAAGCTTTCTTTAACACCTGCTCGGCGGCTTCAAACTCCTCCCTTTCGCTCAATATCAAACCCAGTAAACTACAGGCTTTACCGGCTTGCAGCATATCTCCCAGCTCGATATATTTTTGCAGACTCTTGCCGAGATAGAGTTTGGCCCGGGCCAGGTTAGCGTGGTCGCGATAAACCAGCCCGATACCCAGAAACAGGTCGGCCAGGTCTTCGTGGTCTTCAGCCAGGTTGGCGAGATTTAAGGCCTGCCGGTAACATTCCAGGGCATTTTCTTTACGTCCCAGCAAAAAATAATTATCCCCCATCTTGAGAAATGTCTTGAGGCAAAAGCGCCTGTCCTCGATATTCTTTTCGAGGACGGCTTTAAGGCATACCTTGTGTTCCTCGATAGCCTGGGTGATATTGCCCTGTTCGTAAAAGGCCGTGCCAAGCCTGAGGCGGTTCCAGGCGATTTGCAAAAAAGTGTTTGGCAAATCTTTTTCGTATTCCTCGATTGACTGGCGCAGATAAGTTATCCCGGCAGTATATTCTTTGAGAAGGATTTTAGCCTGGCCCTTGATGCTGAAATAGACGCCCAGCAGACCGGGGTTTAGCCGGTCCTGGTCAATTCTGCCGAGGAAACGCAAGGACTTTATTGGTTGGTGGGTCTCAACCGTGACATGAGCGTTCATTAAGTCTAACTCATGCATATCTGGATCGATTGTCATAAAATTTCCCTTGCCTGTTATAAATCAGGGATGGTTGCCGAAATAGCGAGCTATTACTGGCCCTGCCTATGTTAGGAAGCTAAATTAGAAAAGTTGGAAAGGTCTTTCCGATTGGCAAAATATGCCCAATTATCGCTTAAATGTTTGGAGTTTTACCCGCACGACCTATCGCTTTTATAAGAAAACCCGTGGTTAGGAGCAAATGCCAGCCTGTTTTATGCTATTATTAAGATAATAAAAGCTCAATAAAAAAACTTCACTTAATTCATTTTAAACTTCACCTTTTTAGGCAGACTACTTCACCTGAAGCTGGATTTATGAAAACTTCACTTAAATACAAAGCCAGAGATTACGAATTTGGCATCTTAATTCAAAACCTTCGCCTCAAAGCCGCCCTGACTCAGACCGAGCTTGCCGTCCTGATTGGGGTCTCTAAAAAAGCCGTCCTCAACTGGGAAGCCGGGATAAGTTACCCGCATACGCGGCACCTGCGAACCCTGCTCGAAGTCTTTGTAGAAAAGGGTAGTTTTACCCCCAACCAGGAGCAGAGCGAAGCCGAACATTTCTGGGAAAAAGCAACCAGGTCCAAAGATGACGTTAAAGATGCCTTTCCAGCCGAATGGTTCAACAGCCTGTTCCACAAACGGCCCGGGCTGCTCCACCCGGTGCCGGTAAACCTCTATCAGAATCTAAACCGGCTCGATTTGAGCGAAATAATCGAAACACGGTCTTTATATGGCCGGGAGCGCGAACTGCACGAACTCGAACAGTGGATTATTAAGGACAAAGTGCGCGTAGTTTGCCTGCTCGGCATCGGCGGTATCGGCAAGACCAGCCTGGCCGTCACCCTGACTCACCAGGTCGCCTCCCATTTCGACTATGTCATCTTTCGGACGCTACAAAATGCGCCCTCGCTGACCGAGCTATTGGATAGCCTTCTCAAATTTTTGCTGGACAACCGGTTGGCCGAATTGCCGGTTTCCCAGAATGAAAAACTGGCCCTGCTGATGGAATACTTTCGGCAGTACCGCTGCCTGCTGGTCCTGGATAACTTTGAATCCATCATGCGGGACGGGCTCGAAGCGGGGGAATACCGGGAAGGCTTTTCCGATTACGCCAGGCTGGTCCACAGTCTGAGCCTGACCAGCCACCAGAGTTGCCTTTTGATTACCAGCCGGGAGAAACTTCGCCAGCTTGTCCCATCCGAAGAAAAGAATGGGTCCACCCGCTCACTGGCACTCAAAGGGCTGGACAAGAAATCGTGCCAGGCTATTCTTAACAGCATGAATATCAAAAGCGAGGAGGAAGACGGCGCAATCCTGGCGGAACGCTATGGTGGCAACCCGCTGGCCCTTAAATTGATTGCCGAACCGATCCGGGTAATCTTTGGCGGTAACACCAAAACCTTCCTGACCAGCGAAAGTTATCGTTATGGCGAAATAAACTATATCCTGGACCAGCATTTCGACCGTCTATCGGCGGTAGAGCAGGATATTTTGTACTGGCTGGCGCTTAGCCGTGAACCCCTCGACGTGGATACCCTGCAAGAACTCAGCCTTTTACAACCGGGCAACCAGACCTTTAGTGAGGGTATAAGAGCCTTAATCAAACGCTTCCTGATAGAGCAGACCGAAGATAAGGACCGGCCCGGCTTTACGTTGCAGGGGGTCGTGGTGGAATACGTGACCGAGCGGCTCATAAACAGGTTCCACCAGGAAATAACCGGCCAGACCCCCGACCTCCTTTACCGCTATCTGCTGCTTCAGACCCGGACCCGCGAGTATATTCGCCAGAACCAGATACGGCTTATCGTAACCCCGCTGCTGGCTCGACTCAGGACCACGCTGAAAAAAGATGAAACGGTAATAGAATACCTGCGGCGTCTCCTGGTAAATTTGCAAAGCAAACCCCAAAGCGAACAATTGTATGCCGGGGGAAACCTTCTAAACCTGCTGGTGCAGCTTGGCGCAGATTTAAGCGGGTGGAACCTGTCCGGGCTGGCTTTGCGTCAGACCCACCTGGCCGGAATAGAACTGCATAATGTGGATATGAGTGGGTCCGACCTGGAAGGGGTGACTTTCACGGAAGCCCATTTAAGCGCCTATAGCCTGGCCTACAGTCCGGACGGGCAGACCCTGGCGACCGGCTACTTCAACGGTTCTATAAAACTATGGCAGGTCGGCAAGGTTTTTGGCAGCCAGTTGTTGGAATTCCAGGCCCACGACAAACTGGTAGGCACCATGGCCTTTAGCCCGGACGGAAAGGTTTTAGCTTCCGGCAGCATGGACGGTAGCATCCGGTTATGGGAGCCGCAGAGTGGCTTTTGCATGGCAACCCTCCAAAAGAATACCCAGACTATTTACTCGATAGCCTTTAGCTCCGATAGCAACTGGCTCGTAAGCGGGGGATCCGACCAGCAAATCCATGTCTGGGAGGTTGCCACCGGTCACCTGGTGGCCTCCTTACCCGCCGGACAGGGCTGGATACTTTCAGTAGCACTTAGCCGGGATGGCCGGTTCCTTGCTACTGGCGGGTTCGATGGCACTATCAAACTGTGGGACTTTTCCAACCCCCAGACTGAGCTTAAACCTCTGGGAACTTTACTCGGGCACATCCAGCCGCTGCTTTCTATCGTCTTTAGCTCCGATAGCAAGCTGCTCGCCAGCGGAGGCACCGATGAGGCCATACGTATCTGGTCGGTAGACCAGCAAACCTGCCAGAATATACTCAAATGGAATACCGGGGTATCTACGGTAGTAGCCTTCAGCCCGGATGGCAAACTAATTGCCGGGGGCGACTCCAAAGGCTATATCAGGGTAGCGCCGGTTAATAACCCGGCCATCTATAAAAGTGTTTCAACTAAAAATGGGGCCATAGTCAAAATGGCTTTTAATCCCGACAACGAGACTTTTGTCAGCGTCAGTCCTGAATTGTCCAACATAACCCTCTGGTCAGTCAAAGACCTGGAAGCCCTGGACATATTACGGGGCTACAGCAACCTGATCTATACTATAAAAGTAAGCCCGCAAGGTAACTGGTTGGGAGCAGGGGGGGTAGATTGTTCCGTTTTACTATGGGATTTAACAAAACCACCCCAAACCCCGCCTATCAACTTAAAAGGCCATAGCGGGTACGTTACGGGAATTACTTTTAGCCAGGATGGAAAGACCATTGCCAGCAGTAGTAGTGACAACACCATAAAACTATGGGACCTGGCAACCCATAAATGCTGGCGGACCCTCTTCGGGCACAAAAAATCCATAATCAGCGTAGTATTCAGTGCAGATAGCCGCTTTCTAATTAGTGGGGAAGAAGAAGGTAATCTAAATTTATGGTCGCTCATAAACGGCAAAAACCTTAGCAGTCTGCCAGCCCACCAGGGGCGGATACGAAATTTGATTTTCAGCCTCGATTACAAAACCCTTGCCAGTGGCGGGGAGGACGGCCTTATCAAATTATGGAAGTTTGAGGCCGAAACCGCCACAATCGAGCCGATAAGAGAGTGGCACAGCCAGACCGAACTGGTAATGTCGTTAGCTTTCGACCGGACCGGAAAGCAACTCTTTAGTGGAGGTGCCGACGGGATGGTGCGCTCGTGGGATGTTTTGACCGGGGAATGTATCGGTAGTGTGCAAGCCCATAATAGTTTAATCTGGTCTATTGACTACAACCCCAACTTACAAACCCTGGCAACCACCGACGAGGTTGGCCTGGTTCGAGTGTGGAAAGTGGACCAGGCTGACCGGATGGAACTAATTAATAGTTTCAAACACGATAACAAAGCGATTACGGTAGCTTTTAACCTGGAAGGTAACCTTTTATGGAGTGGCGGCGACAGCGGTAAAATCAAGGTCTGGAGCCTGGAAGAAGCCAGGTTGCTGGCGACACTAAGCGCCCCGGCCCCCTATGACAGGTTAAATATTGAGGGTGTAAGAGGGTTAACCGAGGCCCAGCGGGTTAACCTGCTTAACCTCGGCGCTTACGAAACTCCCCATTAACATTTTGACACTACTTTAGCCTGAAAAACCGGTTGCTATTTAATTTAATAGTGTTATAAACAATGGGGAGCTGATTTATATTTAACAGTTTAAATTGATTCGGTCTCTTTATCCACACCTGGCTTAATTTCCGGTTCACTTCATCCAGGTAAAGGGCCTGGTTTATGCTTATTAACAAAGCAACGTTAATTGTCCGGGAGCAGACAATTAATGTCTTTTCACCTTACCGGCACGGTTTCGAACTCATGCCCTGAACGCGGGGCTATTTCCTACTTATTTTTATAACCAGGTATTTTTACTTAAGAAATAACCTCTACATAAACATAATAAGGTTACGCAGGGGCGCCACCAGGGCTGGTTGAGCAAACCTGGAAATAGTGTTATAACAGGTAGTAATAAAAGGTACCTGGTTAGTAAGGATATAAATGTAAACTTACACGGGAAGAAGACAGGTTAAGGTCGGAGGTTGTTAATGGAATGGTGGTTGATTTTCCTTATTCTTCTAGCTATTTACATCGCTTATAGCGCCGGGCACTGGGTCGGGTATGGTAAAGGGGAACGAGATACCCGGGAGCTTACCGAGGAAATCAGAAAGTTAAATAAAAAGCGAAACAGGTACGACCGCTGGGCCAGGAAACCGCTGTCCTACCGGGTCAGAAATCTCCGGCAAGACCTCAATACCAGAAATACCAGACACGAAATTAAATATAAAAATCACTGGTGGGAGACCGCCAGTTATAAATCCTCAGACAAACGCGTCTCGGCCCGCCAACCGGTCTACCTCAAATCTTTTGACAAGGAGTAAAAGCCGGTCCTTCAGGCTCAACTTTTACTCCTTGCCCTTTCTCTTAACCGAGCGGCCCGGGTCAGGGCTGGTTGGCTTCCAGGGCCAGCCTGAGGGCGGCAGCCGTCCCTTTGACCCACGGCTCGACCATTAACTTATGATGGTCGCCCGGTACGTGATAAACCTCGACACTTTTCACCAGACTATCCCAGGACATATGCGGGTCGTAAGAACAGACCAGGGGCTGGCGAATAGCCCGGAAGACGGTTATTTTACCGTTGTAGGGCTGTGGCTTATAATTTATACCGGCCTCAAATAACACCCGCATCAGGTCGTGTAAATCCTCCGGGGCCATAATTATATCTTTCGCCACGTGATTAAAGATAGCTGTGCTATTTTTCCCACGCCGCCTGAAGACAAAGGCGGAAGCCTTTCGCCAGACCCGGTTTAACCGCCCGGTAGCCTGGGGATTGAAAAAATCTTTCCACCAGTGCGGAAAGTTCTTAACCAGGCCCCGGAAGAAAGCCAGGTTAAAGCGGGGAATCTCATAGCCCTGGCCGGGCGCCGGGTGGTCGAAAGAGACCAATAACCCTATCTTCTCCCCCATCGCGGTTAGCTGGCAGGCCATCTCATAGGCGATACTGCCCCCAAGAGAATACCCGCCCAGGTAATAAGGGCCTTCCGGCTGGACTTCCCGGATGACCTCAATATAATAACGGGCAATCGTTTCGATACTGGCGTAACGCTCGGACAGGTATTCGCTCTCCAGGGCCTGTATCCCATAAAAGGGTTGGTCCTCCCGCATATAACTGGCTATAGCCGAGTAATAGAGGGCCCCACCCCCCACCGCGTGGATACAGTAGAATGGCTTCCTGGCGCCCCTGGTCTGAAATGGCACCAGGGGGCTATTCTTGAGGTGGGTTCCTAGCGCTACTTTTGCAGACCACTCCCGGATATTCTGGGCCAGACCGGCGGGTGTCGGGGTCTGGAACAGGATAGCCAGGGGCAGTTTTACCTCAAACTCCTTTTCTATTTCCGCAAACAACCTCACCGCTAAAAGCGAATGGCCGCCCAGGGCAAAGAAATCGTCTTCCATGCCACTATCAGGACGCTCTAGCAGGTTGCGCCAGATTTCCAAAAGGCGGTTTTCCAGTTCGCCTTGCGGTTCGGTATGTTTTTCAGCCCCGGCCTTCAAGGAGCTTACCAGGGCGATCAGCGCCCGTTTGTCCAGTTTACCATTGGGATTTAGGGGGAATTCTTCCAAAATTTCCAGGCGCGCCGGGACCATATGGCCGGGCAGGTGGGTAGCCAGGAAGGTCTGAATTTCCCGTGCCTCTGCTGTACTGCCCTGTTTAAGGCTTACAAAGCCCACCAGTTGGTTATTGCCACTCTGGTCCTCCCGGACGATTACCGCCGCCTCAGCGACCGCTGGGTGCCGTTTTAGCCCGGCCTCAACTTCGCCCAGGGCTATCCGCATACCCCGGACTTTAACCTGGTCGTCCTGCCGTCCCAGGTATTGCAGGTTACCGTCGGGCAGATAACGGACCCAGTCCCCGGTGTAATACAACTTCTCTTTACTATTAAACGGGTTGACCACAAAACGGGTCGCGGTCAGATCTGGGCGGTTCCAGTAACCCAGGGCCAGCCCGGTACCACCGATATAAAGCTCACCCGGAATACCTTCGGGCATAAGCTGGCGATGGGCGTCCAAGACGTAAAGCTTGACGTTATCCAGCGGCTTGCCAATCGGGACAAAGTCAGCCGGGGTTTCCGGTCCGACCTCGTAATAGGTCGAGTCGGCGCTGGCTTCCGAGGAACCATACAGGTTCAAAAGGCGGGTGTTGGGGAACTGGTTGCGGAACCGGTGCGCCAGCGGGGCCGGGAGAGCTTCCCCGCTCGATACTACCACGCGCAGGGCCGGTAACTCCTTGCCAAGGTCGGCATGCGTATCCAACAGCACCTTCAAAAGGGACGGCACGATGGTCAGGCGGGAAACCCGGTGCTGACCCATGGTCTTTACCATGAGGTCGGGGTCTTTAACGGCTGCATCGGGCAAAATAACCGAAGGCACACCCTGGAGCAGGGGTCCAAAAATTTCCCAGACCGAATCGACAAAATTTAGCGAAGTCTTGTGGCACAGCACCTCGCCCGCCTCAAAAGGATAGGCCCGCCACATCCACTCGGCCCGGTTTAAGGTCCCGTAATGGGTGCCCATAACCCCTTTTGGCTGCCCGGTCGAGCCAGAGGTATAAGCCAGGTAAGCCGGGATAGCAGACTTGCTCAGCCCCACCAGGTTTTCAGAGCTCTGCCGGTCTATCAGCCCGGTAAGCTCGGCTTCGAGGTCTATTACCGGGACATCCCCCCTGGAAATCTGGCCGACTATTCCGGCAGTCTCACCCTTCGTGATTATCAAAGCCAGCCCGGCATCCTCGGCCATGAATTCCAGCCGGCTCAAAGGATAGGAAGGGTCAAGCGGCACGTAAGTGCCCCCGGCTTTCAGGGTTGCCAGGATCGCCACCACCGAATCACAACTGCGCGGCAGACAAATACCCACCCGGTCCGCCGGTTTTATCCCTTTTTCGATCAGGTAGTGAGCCAACCGGTTGACCTGGTCATTAAGCCGAGCGTAGTTAATACTCGTATCGTCGAAATAGAAGGCTACCGCCTCCGGTGTCCGCTCGACCTGGCTTTCAAAAGCCTGCACCAGGGTCCGCGAGTGGTCGAAAGGCTGGTAAGTCTCATTCCTATCCTGCAACAGGAGCTTTTTCTCGGCGGCGGTCAGCATAGACAGTTCATCAATAAACTGGTCTGGGCTAGCGACAATCGCCCGCAAAAGTTCCAGGTAATGCGCGAGTAGCCGCTCGATGGTGGCGCGTTCGAACAAATCGATGTTAAATTCAACCCGAAGATTATGCAGCCTGGGCGTATCTACCAGGTAGAAACTCAGGTCGAACTGGGTGCCCAGGCGGTCCACCTCAATCTGCTCGATTTCCAGGTCTTCCAGCTCCATCGAAGGCATGGGCACATTGATAACATTAAACATGACCTGGGCCAGGGGGGAGTAAGAGGTGTCGCGGTGGGGGTTTAACTGGGTCACCAGGGTGGCAAACGGGATATTCTGATAGGTATAGGCGTCGAGGGCCACCTGGCGGACCTGCTGCAAGAATTCCCGGAAAGTGGGTCGCCCTTCCAGCTTGACCCGCATCGGCAGAGTTGTAACCAGCGACCCGATTAAAGATTCACTCTGGACCCAGTCACGGTTGGCTAGAGGCGTGCCCACCACTATATCGGACTGGCCGGAATAGCGGTAAAGCAGCACCTGGAAGGCCGCCAGTTCCACCATAAAGGGGGTGGCCCCGGCCGCGGTCGCCAGGCGCCGCACCCCTTCCAGCAACTCATCATCGAACTCGGTTACGATAAAAGAGCCGTTATAGGTTTGAATGGCCGGGCGCGGGTGGTCGGTCGGCAAATTAAGCGGGGTAACCCCTTCCAGTTGGCGCCGCCAGTAATTTAAATGGGTTTCGTGTACCTCACCCTGGAACCATTGCCGCTGCCAATAGGCATAATCGGCAAACTGGATCGGTAAGTCGGGTAATTCCGGCGCCTTACCGGCCACCAGGGCTTTATATACTGCCAGCAATTCCTGGCCGAAAACGGACATTGACCAGCCGTCGGTAATCAGGTGGTGCATATTCAAAAGCAAGACATGCTCTTGCACCGAAATCTTGAGCACGGCTACCCGCACCAGCGGACCCTTCTCTATATCAAAAGGTTTGGCCGCCTCGGCTTCCAGCCGCCGCATGGTCTCGGCCTCGCGCCCGGCTTCAGGCCAGTTACTCAGGTCGAACCGGTCGAAGGTAATTTCCAGGGCAGGCGCAATCCGCTGGACCGGCTGACCTTTTATTGCGGGAAAGGTCGTGCGCAGAGACTCGTGCCTTTTAACCAGCTCGTTCAAACTTCGCTGCATGAGGGCCTGGTCAAATTCCCCTTTCAGGCGCATGGCCCCCACCACGCTATAAGCGGTATTATCCGGGTCTAACTGATGGACAAACCACATGCGCTCCTGGGAGAAAGAGAGAGGTAAATTCTGGTCGCGCGAAACTGGGGTTATCGTGGGTGTAGTAAATAAAGCGTTATGCCGTTCGGTTAGTAGCTCCAGGTTAACGGCCATCTCGGCCAGGGTAGGCCCCAGAAAGAAATCCTGGAGAGGAAAATTTACGCCAAACTGGTTGCGGATACGCGACACCATCTGAGTAGCGGTCAGGGAGTTACCCCCTAACTCAAAAAAGTTGATTTGAGGACTTCTTGGCGCGATACCAAGTACCTCGCGCCAAATTTCAGCCAGGCGCGCTTGTGTTACCGTAAAGGCGGTAGCGGGCTGGGCCAGGCCCTGTTTATTGACGCTTGCTTCTGCCCGGTCAAGACTGCTGACACTGATTATTTTCATTAATTAAACAACATCCCACTCATTAAAAGGACTTTCGCTTGAAACACTTTTTTTGCGGTAGTCTAGCGCTTATACCCCTGGTTTTTCAGGCCCAAAGCGAAAGTCGTAATTAATCCAAAAGAAAAAGCTTAGAGCTGCTCAAGATAGCTCAACTTGGCCTGGTAGCGCTGGACTTTGCCGGAAGTGGTCCTGGGAATACTGTTCGGGGCTACCAGCACCACGCTATAAACCGGAATCTGAAATTCTTCCCCGACCGCCAGGCGAACCTTTTGCGAAATAGCCTCGACATCAGGGTCAGTAGCGGTAGGTTTCAGTTCGAGAGCCAGGACGAGCTTTTCTTCCTCCCCGACCGTAATACCAAAGGCGGCACTACTCCCGGCCTGCAAGTCCGCGTGGGCCTTCTCGGCTACCTGCTCGATATCCTGGGCCCAGTAGTTCCGGCCATTCAGGATAATCAGGTCTTTGAGGCGCCCGGCAATATAAAGCTCCCCGCCCCTGAAAAAGCCCAGGTCACCTGTCCGCAGGTACGGCCCGGAGCCGTCGGGCAGGTAGTTCTCAAAAACCGTTTTGGTTTCATCGGGGTGGTTCCAGTAGCCGCTGGGGAAATTGGAGCCTTTCAGCCAGATTTCGCCTATCTCGTCGGTCGAACATTCTTCCAGGGTATCGGGATTGATAATCCGCCCGGTAATATTCTTGGCAAACTGGCCGTTACTGCACAAGGTCAGGGCTTCCGGTTGGCCGGGGTCTACCTCGACTATATTGCCCTGCTGCAAGGCCAGGCGGTCCACCGTCAGGGAAATTACATCACCGATGTGGACGGCCCCGGACAACATTGATTCGGAAAGGCCGTACCCGGTCGAAAACTGCGCTTTAAACCCGTAGGGGGCGAACTTCTCGATAAAAGCGCGCAGCAACCCTGGCCGAATCGGTTCGGACCCGGCATAAGCCATCCGCCAGTTCGAGAGGTCGAGCCCATCGCACTCCTCCGGGGTAATCCGGTCGAGCGCAAACTGGTAACCAAAGTTGGGGCCGCCGCTGTAACTGGCCTTGTAACGGGTCATCAACCGGAGCCAGCGGACCGGCCTGGCTGTAAATTCGACCGGCGACATCAGGACCGAATATTGCCCCAGGAGCAGCGGGGCCAGGGCCCCGGCCGCCAGGCCCAACCCGGTGTAATAGGGCAACCAGGAAACGACGGTCCAGGACGGCGGCAATTCCATACCCCTGGCCGGCGCTTCCTTCACAAACGTGCCGATAAAGGTCAAAATGTTTTTGTGAGAGAACTTGATACCCCGTGGTCTCTTGGTAGAACCGGAAGTAAAATGCAAAATCGCCACGTCTTCGCCGGATAATTCCGGCAAGTGCCAGTTTGCGGCCAGCCCGGTATCTACCTGGTCGGTAGCCAGTACCCGCAAATCCGGGGTTTCGGCGCTTAGCATCTGGGCAAAGGGCAGGAACGCGGAATTGGTCAGGATGGCGGCGGGGGTAACTTCTTCTATAATTCTAAAAAAGTCGGTAGCGGCCTGGTTAGGGCGGGGCGGTATTGCCGGAACAACTATCACCCCGGCGTAAAGACAGCCGATAAAACCCGGCAAGGCATCCAATCCCGGCGGATATAGCAAAATGGCGCGGTCGCCGGGCCGGGTAAATTGCTGAAGATAGGCGGCTACGGCGCGACCTTTTTCGTCCAACTCGCCATAACTCATATGGGTTTCAGCCAATTCGCCGTCCGAAACGAAAGTGAAAGCGCGTTTTTCAAGGTTGGCTAGACAGGTAGCGTGGATGGCTTCGGCTAAATTTACATATTGTTCATCAAAAGTTTGAGGCATAAAATAATTTATCCTAACATTAATTTAAAGTTAAGCTTTCACAAAATTTATGGCGTAGATGAGATGCGACTGAGAACTTGCCATACTACCGTATATAACCAAGGGCTGCTAAATTGTAGCATCATATTAATTTTTTTTCAAGCAAGTACTAGATATTATAGTACTTTTTGGCTAGCAAATTAAAATAATATAAATAGCTAGAGATGTTTCCAGTTAAAAATAGCAATGGGATTATTAAATAAAATTAATATTTATCTGTAATATTTTAGATTGCCGATTTGGATGATTACAAAATTACCCACACTCTTCAATACCTGGTAAAAATCTCGGAGTGCCCTCCCGTACTGCCGTTCCTTCAGGTCGTCCAGCACCCACCCAAACTTTACAAAGCATGAATACAAATGGCCCAGTACTGCTTTCTTCTTCTCGGCTTTGCTGTAATAGCAGGAGCGGGCAAATTTTTTGCGGATCTTAGGTTCGGCCCGTCCGAGAAGTTTATTATTTCTGGAATAGCTGTTAGGAAGTTCCCGTTTATTAAGGAGGTGTTTCCGCACATAGATTAAGGGGCCTCTGGTGGCTAACCTTATCATAAAATCCCAGTCCTCACTGACTGCAATCTCCGGGTCGAAGCTCCCGACCTGGTCCAGGGCTGATTTCCGCATCAAAAGCTGGCCTGGCGTGCAAATATAATCCCAGATAATCATTGTGGAGAAGGTGGTGGGGCTGTCGTGGGGAAGTGAGACCATTCGCCAACCGGCTATCTGGGGCCGGTAGTATCCAAAAGTCCTGGTAATATCTTCCAGTTTGGGTTCGGTGCCATCCTCAAACTGGACCACTATACCGTAGGCGGCTACGGCACCTGGGTTCTGGGCCAGGGTTTCAAACAGGACGGCCAGGGCATCGGGTTCCAGGTAATCGTCGGCATCGAGAAACATGACGAAATCGGTCTTGTAATCAAGCTTTTCGATACCCCGGTTACGGGCTGTAGCCGCCCCGGCATTGGGAAAACTGTACGCCCTGACCCTGGAGTCTTTAGCCTCGTAGTTCTTAGCTATGCTAAAAGTAGCGTCAACCGAGCCGTCATCTACAACAATCAGTTCAACATTACTAAAGGTTTGACTTAGAACACTTTCAATCGCCTGGGCAAGATGGTCTTCTATATTATAGGCAGGAATAATTACCGAAATTTTGGGCATAATATTATCAGGTTAATTTTCAGACCTGGTAAGTTAGTCAGGCTGGGTAGAAAGCCAGGTTAACTGTTTCAGGCCAAACCTAAACGGGTAGCCCTTGATCGTTGTAAAGCCGGAAATATTCAATCGTTTTGCTCAGCCCCTCGTGCAGACTTACAACCGGTTCCCAGCCAAGGAGCATGCGCGCTTTCGAAATATCAGGACAGCGCCGTCCAGGGTCGTCAACCCGGCCCGGCTGGAAAATTATCGGAGCCGCCGAACCACAAATCTCACGGACAATCTGGGCGAACTCACGGACCGTCCTTTCGTCCGGGTTACCCAGGTTTATAACCTCGCCCTGGGTTCCCTCGGTAAACATAGCCAGTTGCAGACCCCGCACCAAATCCGAAACGTAGCAAAAGGAGCGGGTCTGGCTGCCGTCACCGTAGATAGTGATGGGTTCTCCCCGCAGGGCCTGGTTGATAAAATTCGGCACCACCCGGCCATCCTGAGGGTCGTTACGCGGCCCATAGGTATTAAACAGGCGCACAATCCGGGCGTTAAGCTGGAACTGGCGGAAATACTCCATAGTCAGGCTCTCGGCAAAGCGTTTGCTTTCGTCGTAGCAACTGCGGGGGCCAACCGGGTTGACGTTCCCCCAGTAATCCTCGCGCTGGGGGTGCTGGAGCGGGTCGCCATAGGCTTCCGAGGTCGAGGTTATAAGATACCGGGCCCCGTATTTGCGGGCCAGGTTGAGCAAATTGTAAGTCCCGACCGAGTTTACCAGGTGGGTTTCAATCGAGTGGGCGCTGTAACCGACCGGGCTGGCGGGGCTGGCAAGATGATAAATAGCGTCGAACGGCCCTTCAAGCCAGTCTAAAGACTGCGTTATATCGAACTCGAAGATTTTAAAGTTGGGATCCAGCCGGAAGCTTTCCACGTTTTGCATGTTACCGGTAATAAAGTTATCGAGTACGACAACCTGGTGACCCTGCGCTAACAAAGCTTCGGACAAATGAGAACCGATAAACCCGGCGCCACCGGCAATTAAAATTCGCATTGCTCTTAATCCTTATTCTTAGAAAGGCTCGTTGGGCGAGCTTATATTTGTTACTTTACAGCCGGGCGTCCTACCGAATGGTAGTTAAAGTTAAGTTTACCCATTTCAGCCGGTTCATACAGGTTGCGGCCATCCAGCAGCACGGGCTTTTTCATCAACCCTTTAACCCGTTCCATGTCCAGTTGTTTGAACTCGTTCCACTCGGTCAGGAGCAAAACCGCGTCGGCGTTATCGGCGCATTCGTAAGGGTCTTTGCAGAAGGTAACCGCCCCCGGTAAGACGCGCTGGGCTGTCTTCATCGCCACCGGGTCATAGACCTGGACGATTGCGCCCTTACGGACCAATAGGCTGATAATATCGACCGAAGCGGCTTCCCGCATATCGTCGGTGTTGGGCTTGAAGGCGAGGCCCCAGACCCCGATTACCCGGTTGGCGACCGAACCGAGGGTCCGCTCGATTTTCTGGACGAAAAACCGCCGGGCGTCATAGTTGATGTCCATAACCGCCAGCAAGAGTTGTGGATGGAGATTGCTCTGCTCGGCCATATGGGCCAGCGCTTTGACATCTTTAGGAAAGCAGGAGCCGCCGTAGCCGATACCGGCCTGTAAGAACTGGGGTCCAATCCGTTTATCGTAGCCCATACCCTCCGCGACCACTTTAACATCGGCGGAAAGGGCTTCACACATCTGGGCAATCTCGTTAATAAAGCTGATACGGGTCGCCAGGATGGCGTTAGAGGCGTATTTAATCATTTCGGCGGTGCGCAGGTCGGTGATGATGACCGGGGCGCTGAGCGGGGCATAAAGCTCGGCTACCTGCTCGGCAGCCTGGCGATTGGTCGAGCCGAGCACGACCCGGTCGGGGTGCTGAAAATCCTGGATCGCCGAACCTTCTTTAAGAAATTCAGGGTTGGAAACAACCGAAAAAGTCGCGGTAGAGCGGTTTCCATTCAGGCTGCGGTCGACAATCCCGGCCACCAGGTCGCCCGTACCGATGGGGACGGTGCTCTTGTTAATAATAATGGTATGCCCGGCCAGGTGCTTGGCAATCTGGGAGGCGGCCTGTTCGACGTAGGTTAAATCGGCGCTGCCATCTTCTCCCTGGGGCGTACCGACCGCAATAAAGATAAATTCGGCGTTTGGAACGGCTTCGGTGTAGGAGGTGGTAAAGCAAAGGCGACCGGCCTCGTAGTTACGCCGGACGATTTCTTCCAGGCCCGGCTCATAGATGGGTAATATTCCTTTTTTAAGTCCTTCAATTTTTGCGGCATCAATATCAAGGCAAGTAACTTCGTTGCCCAGATCGGCAAAACATGTCCCGGTCACCAGGCCCACATAGCCTGTTCCGATTACACAAATACTACTCATTAAATAATTAAAACCTCCCTACGAAGAACAAACAAAAGCGATATAGCCTGCCCGACCTGAGGCTGGTAAACAAGGGCTCATCCGAAAGCCAATCGTTCCAGGTAAATACCGGGAGAATTAACGGTTAATCCGGTAAAATCTGATAGTCAGACCGCTTAAATCGAGTTATCTTTATAAAATGTACCAGAAAACATGCAAGAGAACACTTATTAACTCTGCGCTATGTTGTAGCTTAGCAATTCGAACCTGTTTAATTCACAATCAAACCCTGGTCGGTCCAAATAAAGAATTCGAACCAATTTTGCAGAAAATTATTTGCTTGCTCGTCGCTGAGAATCAAACGGTAAGAAATAAGATACGCTCGGCAAAAGCTTAATATAGATTAAGAAAAACTTATTTTGTACGGTGTTAATAGATAACACACTTATTATATATATAAATTTTTATATCGTCAATACAACTATTTTAAAGAACCAAGAATATCCCATTACAATATTATGAAGCTGGTTACTTTAGGGAGACAATAGTACCGGTTCAAACCCCGAAACTAATCTTTTACCACGCTCCAAAATTACAAAAGAGCGCGCCACCGGGCTAATCCAGGCCCACTAAAAAACCTCCTGGCTTTGGCCGGTCTGCACCAGACCTGGTATAGCGCAGGAGGTTCTGTAGCCCCACCTGGGGGCGGTCCGGTGTGGATTGCCTGGTCTTCCCCCAGGGAAGTTTCCGGGCAACCCGACCGGTGAAGTGAGTTTTACCTATTTGCCCGCCTTCGTCTTGCGGCGAAAGATGAACAAACCGTTGACCGCGAAGATAGCAAGCCCTATCAGGCTGACCAGGATAACCTGCCAGGCGCTGTTATCGGAGTTGCTGCCCTGGCCGGTCTGGGGCATCCCGGACGGTATCTGAGAGGCATCGTCAACCGCTTCGGGCGGGGTCGGCTGGCCTTGACCGGCATTATCAACCACCGTCTTACCACCGCCGTTAGCCGGGGTCTTCTCGATGTCGAGGACCGCGGTCGGATAGGCAGTAGTGGCCGGGACGGTCGTAGAAGCCTGGGTCGTACCGGGCTCGGTAGTCTCGGCTAATACGCTGGTGGGCGGTACGGTGGTCGCCGCAGGAGTAGTCGAGCCGGGCACGGTCGTGCTAGGAGCCGTGGTGCTGGGCGCAGTCGTCGACGGAACTGTAGTGCTGGGAGCCGTGGTCGAAGGCGCAGTTGTCGAAGGTACAGTTGTCGAAGGTACAGTCGTGCTGGGAGCGGTAGTACTCGGAGCCGTGGTTGACGGTACAGTCGTATTTGGCACCGTGGTCGACGGAACAGTCGTTGACGGAACGGTCGTTGACGGGACTGTGGTGCTGGGCACCGTGGTCGACGGTTCGGTTGTGCTGGGAGCAGTCGTGCTAGGAACGGTCGTGACCGGCGGGGTCGTCACCGGTTCCGTAGTGGAAGGCGGCGTAGTAGCCGGTTCCGTGGTCACGGGCGGGGTTGTCACCGGAGCCGTGGTCGCCGGAGCGGTCGTCACCGGTTCAGTCGTAGCCGGGGCAGTAGTTACTGGCTCAGTTGTCGCGGGAGCGGTCGTGGCCGGTTCCGTGGTCGCCGGGGCAGTAGTTACCGGAGGCGTCGTGGCTGGCTCAGTCGTCGCAGGCGGCGTGGTCACCGGGGCGGTTGTGGCCGGTTCAGTCGTAGCCGGGGCAGTCGTCGAAGGCGCCGTAGTCGGGGTAGTGCCACAATAGTTGCTATTGCCAATCGGGATGTAGGCTAAAATCCGCCAGCCATATCTCTGGCCGTCCAGGCTGGTCAGGACATCACCGATAAAGGCATCGTACTGGAAGTTGCAGGACGGAATTGCAATGGTGAGGCTGAGAGTACCACAGGCCGGGACCACACCGGTTTTGCTATCAAAAAGCGTCTGGTGATCAATTACATCATCATAGGCCATATAAGAGGCCACCCCAACCGATACCGGTTGGTCGGTGTAATTATGGAAGGTGGTGGTACCACCGTGGATGGTAGCGTCCATCCAGGTGCCACCGGTACAACCCGCCGGGACGGTCGTCGCCGGAGCAGTCGTCGCCGGAGCAGTCGTCGCGGGCGCAGTGGTTGCCGGGACGGTCGTCGCCGGAGCAGTTGTCGCGGGTTCGGTTGTGGCCGGTTCGGTTGTGGCCGGTTCGGTTGTGGCCGGTTCGGTTGTGGCTGGCTCGGTAGTCGCCGGTTCCGTAGTTGCTGGCTCGGTTGTGGCTGGCTCAGTTGTGGCTGGCTCAGTGGTCGCGGGCTCGGTAGTCGCCGGTTCCGTAGTGGCCGGAGCGGTCGTAGCCGGTTCGGTCGTGGCTGGCTCAGTGGTGGCCGGTTCCGTAGGCACTGTCTGAAGAACAACCGAATTAGCTTTAATAGCAGTTTGATTGCCCCCGGTAGTAGTGGCAGCATAGGTAGGGCTAACCACCACAACCGCAAGCATTAAAACCATGCAGGCTGTTATAACGACTGATACAAACTTAATTTTACTCATCTTCATTTATTTTTCTTTCACCTCAGAGCCTACCAATGCATTCTGCAAGCTATAGGCCAAACACTTTAACAACTCCTACAACCTGTTTCGACCGAACTGCAAAAATTTTAAAAAGCATAAGTAACTGTCAGTACAACTTACTGGCGAACTGAAACGCAAACCACAAACTTGCCAAAGTTACTAATAACAGCTAACTTTTAAATTTTTAAGGTTTGGTACAGTGGAATTTGCCTGCAAGCTTACTCGACGAGCCTGAACTGCTACTTGGAGGCTTGACGGGTGCCTATTGACGAGCTCCCAATAAATTCCGGAAAACTGGGGAACTACACATACTGGTCCGAAACTGTCTGATTGAAAGGCCGATCCTTAGCTCATTGCTTGGTGCTATTAAAATTCTTAAACCAGACACCGGTCCCGGTACTACTATGGCAGAGAATGCTAAACGGCTATTCCAAAAGTACTATGTTTTAATGAATTCTTTAATAAAGGCAGAACCCTATAGCCGTAAACAGCGCATTCTTTTTATTAATATTTGTTTATCTAACCCAGTACTTCATCAATTAAAAGTACTAAGTGCATTATAGTACATTTTGACTAGAAAGCAATAAGCTCGAACAGGGTATATCGATTAATACTAGAAATTGTTAAACTTCCGTAATATCTTAATACTGCCGTAATATTTCGGAGGAGTATAAGTAATAATTACCCCCTTAAAAGCCTGTGTTATACTCTAAACCGGGTAAATATTCTGTCGTAAAGGGTCAATTAGGCAGAGCCGGTTATTTCCGGTATACTCTGGCAGAGCCGGTTTAAACCTGGCCGCTGTTTAACCGCTCCGGCAGTTAGCAGGAGAGCTTTTGCAAAAGCTCCCTTTCTTAATAAAAAGTAATAATCTCAGATATAAAAATTTGGCAGGCTTGAGCAAGTTGTGTAGTATAACGGATATAAGTAAACCGTAAATCGAAAATCGTATGAAAGAGGTAAGTTTGACATGCCCTGGATAGAACTGGCTTTAAAAGGAGCCTATGTCTACGAGCTTGAATTAATTAAGGATAATAGAGGGTTTTTTGCCCGGACTTTTTTCGACCAGGATCTAGCCGAAATGAAGCTCAATCCGCATATTGAGCAATGCAACATTTCCTACAATAACCAAAAAGGGACCTTACGCGGGATGCACTACCAGGTAGCCCCCGCTACCGAAGTCAAACAGGTCCGCTGCACCCAGGGCGCTATCTATGATGTCATTATAGACATGCGGCCCGGCTCACCGACCTTCTTGCAACATGTCGGGGTCGAACTGAGCGCCGAAAATCACCGGGTGCTTTATGTCCCCGAAATGTTCGCGCACGGCTACCAGACCCTGACCGATGACGCCGAGGTCTTCTACATGGTCAGCCAGAGCTATGCCCCGCAATACGCGCGAGGGCTTCGCTACAACGACCCGGCTCTCAAAATTGAATGGCCGCTGCCTGTAACGGTGATTTCCCCCAAAGACGAGGCCGCGCCGGATTACTCACCTGAAAAAGAGTAAGTTGCCGGGTTAATCGCCCTTCGGGCGGTCCCACTCTACCCTGGATATACAAACCTGAATTAAAAGAGCTAAACCGGGTTCTAATTCGAAACCAGTTTAGCTCTTTTAACTGTCTGTTTACCACTGCCCCGGCAACCCTGTCCACCTGAAACTTAACTGTTTACAACCTGGATTGAGCCACAGTCCTCAAAGCGGATTTGCTTTCCCGCCAGGTCAAGGGCATGTGCCTGACCAGGTGGCATATTTAGCAGTAGATCAAGCCCCTTCAAAATATTCTCACCCTGCAAGGATAATTTATAGGTAGAAGAAGCAATAATTTGCTGCCTGCTCGTACAATCGCCGGTAAGATTTATTCCGGGCGGGATTGAAAGAGGAGTAGTAAGTGTAATTGGATAGAGTTTCTTGATAAAACTAATGGTAGCGTTAGACGGAGCCATGGCTATGGCGCTTCGCAAAGTTACCTGACAGGTTCCGCCTGGCGTGGCATCATCCCCAGCATTATTTACCAGTAAAGAGCTGCATGGCAAAAAGTTAGCAGTATAGGTAGCTGTGGTGTTTGCCTTGAAAGTATCATTCTGGAATAGATTGTTATCCGACCAACTATCAAATGTATAGTTAGTAGCATTAAGACTTTGCGGCCAAGGCGCGCTTACCGAGACTATCGACCCGGCGATCACAGTTCGCGAAAAAGGTGTCGTAACTTCTTCGGAGTTCAATGCCACCAATAAACCGGGTGGATTGCTATTAAAACTCAACTCCACGGTTTGCGGATTCAATACTACATTGACAGTCGTACTCAAGCCCCCGGTATCGGTAGCAGTTAGCTGTAACTGAAGAGTAGAAGGATACTCATGATCGGGAGCGATAAAAGAACCGCTAGTAACACCATTGACGGTATCTACTACATGTTGGTGACAGGTCGAAGGGCAATGGTTAATAATAAGCGACCAGGACAGGGCCGAGGCTGGAAGAGTGCCGTCCTGGGCATCGGTAGCCGAACCTGAAAAACTAATCGTGTCGCCCACCTTCCAGGTTAAGGAGGAAGATGGTGAATTGATAACCGGGGTAGGTGCAGTATTACTCACGGTAATTGTGATAGGGGCGCTATTACTCCATTTCCCATCCGAGTCAGTTACACGTAACCAAACCTTGTATGAGCCGGGTTGGGTATAGGTAAAATCAGGGTTAGCCTGGGTCGAATCTCCAAAAACCCCATCCCCATTTAAGTCCCAGGAATAAGTCAGATCTTTACCCAGCGGTGATATAGAGTGAGAACTGTCAAAGTGAACCGCCAGGGGTGCATTCCCGCTGTAAGTAGTTGCCCGCGCATCGGCAATCGGGGCCTGGTACTGGACCCGGCGGATACTGTTATCGAGCAGACCCACGATAAAGAGGTTACCGCCCGGCCCGATTACCAGTTGAATGGGCGTATAAATTCCATTGACAAACGGAATTATGGTACTGGGATCAGGATTGCCATCCGTACCCTTATACATTACCCAGATACAGGCCCTGGAATAATCGGCAAAGAATAAAGCTTCGTCGTAGGCTGCCGGGTAATTGCCAAGGTCCTTGTTGTAAAAAGCCATCCCCGTTATGGAAGAACTGATACCGGTGCCCGGTTGGGTACTGATAGAACAGTTCTGCCCCTGAATTGCGACGGAGTGATAATAACTGTAATAGGGAGATACAACCGAGCCGGGATTATCGTAAAGGTTCTGGCACATGGTCAGACCGGCGGCCTGGTAGCCGGGTTGGACAGCGTTACCCTCATAGCAGGGCCAGCCAAAATTCTTGACGCTCCCGGTCGGGTCGGTAATCCGGTCCATTTCCTCCCAGGTATTGTAACCCACGTCACCTACCCAGATTTCGCCATTAGCACGGGTCGTAAACCGGAAAGGATTGCGCAACCCAAAGGCTATAATCCGGCGGGCATTCGCGTCACTGCTGGAAGCTCCCGGATTGTCCGATTTGGCATCGCCGGTGGCCGGGTCAACCCGCAGGATAGTGCCGTTCAGGATGACCGGGTCGCCTGACGGACGCAGCGGACTCTGGCTGCGCAACGCGCCACCCCGCGCCGTCGGCGGTGTCATTGCACCACCCTTCCCACCTGGCGGGTCACCGCAGGGGTTACGGGTGTCACCGGAGAGACTGGCCCCATACTGGCCGTAATCCACGTTTATATAACTGGCACCGTCACCGCCACTGACATACAAAGATCCATCGGAGGCAAAAGCCAGTTCGCCGATGGTATGGCTGGGGAACTGGACGCACCAGCCACTGATAAGCACTTTTTCGGAATCGGGCACCATCGTGTTGCCCTGGGCGGTCAGGCGAGAAAGGCGGGCGGTAGCGGCGCAGCCATCGGTATTGGCCCCCGGTGGGGTCGGGCAGCTATCATTCCAATAAGGGATGGTCGTGCCGGGGGCACCATTCTCCCCCGGCAGAGCATCAAGGGTATAAAGGACATATATATAGGGATTGGTCGGGAAATTGGGGTCAAGGGCCATCCCCAGGAGACCGCGGTCCCAGTAGTTATAGACTTCGGTGCTGAGGTCCGCGAAAACGGTGGGATTTCCCACATCGCTTACACTGTTAAAAACCCGGATAATACCGCTTTTCTCGGCCACAAACATCCTGCCATCGGAAGCAAACCGGACCGAAGTCGGGTTGGTTACCGCGTCGGTGATAAGGTCATCTTTGAAACCGGTCGGGAGGGTAGCCGCTACCGCCGCGGGCAGCGGGGTAATTTCGACTGAAAGCAGCAAAAGGTTTACAGATATAAAAGCTAAAAGCAGACCGGAAAATCTTTTCAGGAAATAACGCTTCCTGGCACCAAGCACCCCAACTGGCATATTTCTGCTCCGAAAAGTATTGGCTCTAAACCCGGGTTGAGATCAGGCTATCTATTGCGCGACCAAATATTCAAATCGCTGGATAGCATTCTCTGATAACCTAAAGATAACATAAAAATCCTTTAAGTATCAACCCCTAAATATCAAAACCTACATGCCAGAACCAAAACAAATAACCCGGCAACCCCCTGGCTTATAACCAGGAGTAGCACCGGATTAACCCCTGAATCTGACGGCTATATGCCGAGTGTTTATTAAATTAGGAGAGGCCGCATTTTTTCAAATGAAAGGGGAGTTATCCCTGACCAGGTCACCGGTTCAGGGTAACTTCAGATAGACCCTGTCTTTTACACGGACAAACACCAGTTATGAAGGTCGTTCAGGAGAGCAGCATCCACCAGGTCACCTTCATTATCAATCTGTTTCATTTTGTCCTGGAGATTCTGGGACATATGCAGATAACGGTCACGTTTACAGAACTTCATATGGATATAGGCTGGTTCCCTGACAAACTCGGAGTATTCTATAAACTTACCGATATAGGGAGACCGTAGTGTCTCGCAATATCCCAGCGAATTATCATAAAAGGCCAGGCGGCGGAAGAAAAGACGGGGTTCTATTTCTTCGTAGGGCTTACCCTCAATCAGGTGGGTCCGGTTGGGATGTAAATTAGACCCGGTTATCCAGAGGGCCTGTTTCGGAGAATTCCTAAAGGTCTGCAAAGCTTCCGCGAAAGCTTTTGTAGCAATGGTATCGCCGTCCCATTTCAAGATAAAGGGATGCCGGCACCTGTTAACACACCAATTATAGAAATTCTTCAGGAGGGTGGGGGAATTTCGTCCTTCGCGAGTTGAAGCTAGCCGCTGGTTCTCCTCACCGTACCGGGCGACCTGATAGGGATAATTAAAACAGCGAATCTTTTGGGGAAATTGGGCGGCCAGGTCAGCAATAATCTGGGGAGTGGCGTCCGTACTATTGTTATCAATAATTACGACTTCTTCCACAAGTTGGACGATGGATAAAACCGCCTCTCGAAGAAACTCCTCTTCGTTTTTCACCCGCAACATTGCCGAGATAGTCTTAGGGCCCTTATATGCCGCAAGTGCTACAAAAGGCTTTTCTACAATCTTTACAACGGGTCCAATAAAAGTCTGCCGGATTTTTTCCGCAGTAATTGCCAGTTTCATATTTATTTATAGTATTTACCCAGGAAACTACAATTTTCCCATAAAATTTTTTATATAAGCCGTTATATTCTTTACTTAGTTAACCACAAAATTATGCCAAACACAATTCCAATTAGTGTAGCTAATGTAAAATCTAAGTAAAATTTTATATACAAATAGCAAGTGTTGAACCTTCCATCTATAGAGGCTTAATGTGTCTGTTTTTAATTTTTTCACGAGCAAAGTATAAAATTTGCTTAATAATAGCAGGAGGAAGTATTTAAGATAAAATACTCTAACAGTTTTCCATTTTCCATTGGTAACTGAAGACAATTTGGAAGTAAATTACCCCTGCTGAATAAACCCGGAAGATACCCCCTGGCGGCTTTACCGCGGACCAAATTAAGCATATAATTCCTGCCAATCAAGGGTTTTACTTTTTCTACCCGTGTGTAAAATTAAATCGCCCGTTAAACAAGTCGTAAGTCATTGCGGGAAGCTTTAAGCCTCCTGAGACCGCCAGAAACCGGAAAATTTAAGAGAAAGAGCAAAATTTCACCCCAGATAAGGATTACAACCATGACCGAGCCAGGTTCGACCGGGGAACAGCCAAAAAGCTTTATCAACGCAAATGAAGCAATCTATTTTAGCCTGCAAAGTGACCGCGTAAAAAGAAATTGCCAGCTACTCCAAAGTATCGCCAGAAAAGAGTGTGTGGCTTACCTGGGCTGTTCGAGCACTGCCGCCGACCTCTATCTCAAGCAGGGAGTAGGCACCCTTCACGCCTACGATGTCAGCCGGACACACGGGGATAACCTGCGCCAGGACGCTTCCATAAACACCGCCGGGCGAAAATACCTCGAAACCTTCTGGGACGTGGACGGTGGCGACTGCCCGGTGCCGGATAACACCTACGACGTGATTATTGCCGGGGAAGTGGTCGAACACCTTTTTGATACCGATAAATTTGCTCGCGAACTCTATCGCACCTTAAAACCGGAGGGCACCCTGATCATCTCGACCCCGAATTTAGCCTCGTGGTACAACCGGCTGCGTCTGCTCCGGGGTAAAGCGCCCCGCTCGTTTCCCGGAACATCGGCCACCATCAAAAAGGACGAGTATATAGACACCGCTCACATCCGGGTAAATATCCTGAGCGAGTGGACCTATTTCTTAAAAAAGCATGGTTTTGAAGTAACCGGGGTTTACGGAGGCTCTTACTTTCACGCCTTACAGGGTGGCCTCAAAACCCGGCTTATCAAAGCTATCGACCGGCTGGCCTCAAAAAACCCTAAAATTGCGGTCTATCTGACGATGGTGGCCCATAAATCCTGACACCTTAAATTCACAAAAGTGGGGAGCCTTTCGGATTTCCGGCAGCCCCAAACAAACCTCTCTTTCCGGCTGATAAATGCCGGAAAGAGGGATTTTGTTTATTTGGCGGCCTGTTCGATTTGTTCCGAGGTCTTGTAAGTGTAATATCGGCGGTCTACCGGGAGTTTCAGGCTGGCAAAAAAACCCTGCACAAAACTGGTAATTCGCAGCAGACCAAAGGGTCTTCTCCATAAAAACACGTGGATCAAAAACTGGAAAACAGCCACTCCAAAAAATTCGTAAAGGAGAATGATAATCCCACTTAAATTCCGGCCTCGGATATACTTGGTATAGGCCGCCGCAATCCCGTACCAGTCCCGTTTTGTCAGTAGACGCCCTTCGCGATAGGTCCGAAACCCGGCATGACTAACGCTAAAGGCCGGAGTTACCAGGACTTGCCATCCCGCCAGGAGCATGCGCAAGGCTATATCGCCATCCTCACAGGAACGCAACAGACTACCTGCCCCCAGCAAAACATCGAAACCGCCTATCTGTCTCCAGGCCTCCTTCCGCACGGCCATACAGGCCCCGATACCCCTTATTTTTATTTTATCGAGGGGACGCCGCCCCCAGAATTCTTCTTTAAGCACATGATCCGGCACAAAACCCTGGGTGGTATCGTGGGTGATAGCCAGGACCTGGCCGAAGACCAGCCCGACCGAGGGATAGCGGTTACAAATATGAATTAACTCGCTCAACCACTCCGGCGGCACCACGCAGTCATCATCGGTAATAGCGATAAGGGGGGCCTGGGCCAGCCCAATACCGAGGTTACGGCTGCGCGAAAGCCCGGCCCGGTCGCTATGAATATAGCGCAAGCGTCTATCCTGGCTAAATTGTTGGAGACTTTCCCGCGAAAGTTCATCCGTACTCTGGTCTACAATTAGCAACTCGAAATTTTCTAAAGAATTCGCCAGGATAGAAGCCACGGTTTTTGATAATAATTCGCTCCGGTTCCGGGTCGCTACCACCACACTAACAACCGGCTTTAGAGCAGGAATTTTCGACAACAAAAGCTGTTCTTGAAAGTCAGGAGATTGTTCCATATATATCCATGAGAGGTAAGTGCCCAACCAGGAGGTTGATCACGCTGTCTTAACCCTTAAAACTATTATTAATAACAAATAAAAAGAATAGAGGTGTGCCCTAAAGATTTAATGCAAACCTTAAACCGGTCGAATAAGTCCGATTATAAGGATTGAACCGGTTGTAGAAATTGATCTCGCTTTTCCGCTTTTGAGATACTACGGGCGAGGGGATTAACGGTAGCCATGAAAAGGTTGTTGAATAATATTTCCGAGGGTTGGTAAACCAGTTTCTGAGCAGCTACCCCCGCTTTGGGGACGCCAAGCGCTTTAAAGAAAGCTTTTGTGCCATCCATGACAGGGTCCAGCGGGATACGGCGATGCGCGCCTACCCAATGCAGGATATAACTCTTGTGGGGCCAACTGGGGCTGATACCGTGCTTCTCCGCCAGGGCATAAAGGGCACCCCCGGCTAATTTTTCACTCCAGACCGTGAAAAAATAAGGCAGGTCATAGGCTTTGGTGCCCAAGCCAAACGGGGACATGTAGACCGTTACCGCTGAAGGCTCAAAAAACATCCGCATACCCAGCTTTTGATGAATCAGGCCAAAATCCCACTGGCTAAAGGTATGGGTAAGAATATCCGAATTGCCTTCGGCATCACCGGTCCGCCGGAGCGAATCGGTCTTAGCCAGCCAGCAGTGAAGCTCGGCTAGGGCTGCCGGTTCCCGCTTTAATTCACCGGTAAGCGTGGTCAGGCTCTGCCATTCGTGTTTCTGGTCATTCTTAAGCCAGGTCTGGCCGTCCTTCTTAAAAAGTGTCACCGAGCCGCCCGCAGAATGAATGGTCGTAGTATCGGGACTACCGATTAGCACTACCGGTGTAACAGCATCGGCCTTTTCTTCGACCGCGCAGCGCAACATCGCCTGCAAAGCCCCCGGATAGAGATAGACATCGTTAGCTACCAGGGCTACATAAGGGGTATCGACCCGTTGCACCCCGATATTGCGGGCCTGGATAGGCCGGAGGTAATGCTCGTAGCGAAGCAGAGTAGTCTGAGGCCGGCCAGCCAACTTCTGCTTAATCTGGTCCCGGATGTGGGCGGGGGAATTACCATCCACGTAAACCAGCTTATAGGGAATAGTCGTGTTCTCAAGCAGGGAATCGAGGGCCAACGGGCTCACACTAAAACGCTCCCACGGAAAAACCACTACGGTCAAAAGCGGTTGTTCGGGGGAACCTATCAACTCCGGGGAATTATCTAGACCCTGGCCCAGGGCAAAATCGCGAATTTCAACGTTATCAATCCCGCTATCCATTTCAAGCCTCACAAAGACTAAAATAAACCATATTAAATTATTGAATTACAGGGTGAAAATCAGTCAGGGTTTCCTTTTAGATTTAGAAGTCACGAAAACGACAAAAGACCGCCCCTAGTGGACTGGCAAGGGCAGCTTTCACCCCCGCCATAAAACCACGTACCATCGTAAACCGAAAGGGACGGCGCCACCGCACAACATTCCAAATCACCGGTCGCAAAGTCAGCCAGAAGAATTCATAGAGAAACAACGGTAGTAACGATAGGTGGCCCAGGCGTAAAGGCTTTGTCAGGCTGACGCCTACTCCGAAGGCGTCTCGATATACGGTCTGGCGACCTTCCGCAAAGGTGCGAAACCCATAATGTAAGACCTGGACCTGCGGGGTTTCTAAAACCCTGTACCCTTTGAGGTTGAGGCGCAAAGCCATATCGGCGTCCTCGCCGCTCTGCATAGGCGCGCCGCAACCCATCAAGCCATCGAAACCGCCTACTTCGAGCCAGGCTTTTCTCCGCAAAGCCATACAAGCACCCATACCACGGGCCCGGCTAAACCGCCACGAACTCTGCACTAGCCGGGCCGTGGTTATTTTGTATTCCGGTACAAACCCTTCCTCGGCATTGTGAGGCATCGCCAGAGTATTACCAAACAACATGCCAATTGTTTCATCCTGCCCGAAGGCGGTCACTATCCGGTCTAGCCAGTTGGCCGGTACTTCGCAGTCATCGTCGGTTATGGCAATAAGTTCACTCGAGGATTGGGAAATGCCCAGGTTATGGGCGTGGGCCAGGCCAATTATCTTTGTATGGATATAAATAAAACGAGTATCGGTTTTGAAAGGGGCAAGCGCTTCTTCGGTAGAGGTAGTATCGCTCTGGTCTATGACCAGGACTTTGAAGGAGGGATAGGGATTGGCTAAAATGCTTTGAACGGTCGTTACCGCGGAAGAACCGCGATTACGGGTCGCAATAATAACGGCAACCGAGGGGAAAGGCTGGCTATTTTGGGGCACAACCTCTCTCCCGGCTGTCACCGGCAACCTATGAGTTGCGCGCCCATCTTCATCCTTTTCAGGAGGTGGCGCGGACGTATAGGCAGCGTCAGAAAGTTTCAAGTTTTACCTTAAACCGCGCAAGCGGCGGGCTCTTAAACCCTAATTAGAGCTCGAAGCCGCAGGTTGAGCCACGTTTTTGCGGGCGATAGCGCCTACCTTAAGCGGTTTGCCGCTCCGCACCACAGGGTTTCTGTTTAGCAAATCATAGTATTCGACGGTTTGAGGCCGTCCGTTATTGCGCAGGGATAACTGGGCAGCATGCAGCACGGAAACCACTGTACGCCCATTTATACCATCTGTCAAAGGTTTCTTACCGGTCTTGAGACAATCAATAAAATGCTCAATCTCGGTTTTAAGCGGTTCTTCGCCCCGGACCGGCACCGAGACAGCTTCGCCATACTGGTAAGCAAATTTCCAATCGCCAAACTTTTCAGTTTCGTGGGGCGGGACAATACCTTTTTCAAAGAGCTGTATCGGGTTGGCGTCGTCAATATCGTCGTAAACAACCATCTTCTTGCTACCAACCACGGTCATCTCGCGCACCTTTTTAGGAGCCAGCCAGCTTACCCGGCTGTTCGCCACCAGGCCGTTATCAAAGCGGTATTCGATATAGGCCAGGTCTACCACCCCACCGTGTACAATCGAGTAGCCCCTGGTAGCGACCTCAATAGGCCGTTTTTCCAGCACATAAATCATAATCGAAATATCGTGCGGGCTGAGGTCGTGGATGACATTGACATCCCGCTGGTAGAGGCCCAGGTTAAGACGGGCCGCGTCCAGGTAATACAGGTCGCCAAGCTCATTACTCCGAATCAGTTTACGCAGGGCCTCCACTCTCGGATGATATTCGAAGGTGTGGCCGACCATCAGGGTCAATTTCTCCTGGTTAGCCAGGTCAATAAGCTGCTGGCATTCCTGGGGATAAACCGAAAGAGGTTTTTCCACCATTACATGCTTGCCCGCCGCGAGGGCCTGCCGGGCCAGGTTATAGTGGGTAGAGGCAGGTGTAGCTATAATAACAGCCTGAATTTCCGGGTCATCCAGCAAAGCCTGGAAATCGGTCAACCCCCGGACGGTGTCATATTTTGTGGTAATAGCCTTTACCTTTTCAGGGTCCAGGTCAGCCACGCTATGCAAACAAGCCTGTGCCGATTCACTGACCACCCTGGCGTGTTTCGCGCCCCAATAGCCACACCCGATAATACCTACATTAATCATAGTCACTCCCTTACTTTTAAGAAACCTGGAACATTCCCTACGCGCTCAATAGTTTATTCAGGCTGATAGGCCGGGTCCAAATAAACCGGAAACAATCACTGGAAATGTTTATTGCCTGGCGGAATTATACTGAAATGGCTCAAAATACCGTTAAATGCCACCAGTAAGTTTAAATAATATATGGATATTTTAAAATTTTTCTAAAGATGTTCCTGTTGCTTGCATTCTATCCTGAAGGACTGTTTATAAAAAACGAAGTTTCAAGACAATTTAGCTAAACCCACAGGCTACATTTTATCCCTGCTACATTAAGTTTGGTTTAAACACCTGTTACATTCGTGCAACATAGTGCCTGCACCGTCAGCTTGAGGCCGGGATTGCCGTAAAACCTCAAGGTATCATGCCCGCTTTTTTCAACTTGGCCTCGATTACCTGGATAGCATGGTCAGGGTAACCCGCCGGGGCGTCATAAACGATTTTGTCATGATAAAGCATTTTGGCGGAATATGGCGCAAACTGGTCCTGCGAATTTATCTCAAGATAGAGCGTCATACCCAAAAATAGCATCCCGGCAATCCCAAAAGCTATTAACCCGGTCACAAAACGCGGCTTTGGCTGCGCCCGGACTACCCGGACATATTCAATAAAGAGCATGACAAGGGCGGCAAACATAATCGCCAGCCCGATAGCCGGTAGATATACCAGCCGGGGCTCGATGCCACCCAGGGGTCCCAGCGGTATATCCGCCACTACAACAAAGGCTACCCCGAACGAGAAGTAACGCCAGGCATAGGATTTGGGGTTTAAGACCAGCGCCGCCACCGTCACCAGGACCAGGAGCGGCAAAAACCAGTTGTTGACTTCCCAGGGGATGCCTTTGAAAGTGGCATAGACCGCTTTGCCCAGACCGACCACCGGGTTGGTGCCCGGCGAGTAGCTCTCGCCCAGACCCTGGATAGGTAACACCCTGGAACGGTAAACCAGGTAGGCTATAAAAATCAGGACAGGCGGTAGATAAACCGTAAGAAGTTGGACCCAGCGCCGCCGCGCCAGCAGATCGGTGTAGATGAACCGCGCTTCGGCCAGCCATTTTTGCCAGAGTTGCACCAGTTTGGTCTGTTTCTCCAGGGCAGGCGCTTGCAGCCAGAGATAGACCGGCCAGTAAAGAAACAGAAGCAAAACCAGGGCGCTGCCCACCTCCTTGGAACAGAGGGAGAGCACCACCGAGACATTCACAGCTATCAGCCAGGGCCATTTATTGGTGCGAAGATAATTATCAAAAAACAACAGACCGGCCAGGGTAAAGATGGCCGCCAGGGCATCGCTCCGTTCGCTGATGTACAGGACCGTGGCGGCGTTTAGCGGGATAGCCAGGAAAAAGAACGTGCCGCTCAGGGCCACCAGCCAGGTCAGTTTAACTCGCCTTAAAAGGGTAAAAAGCAACCAGCCCCCAATGATGTGTAAGGTCAGGTTGGTTAAATGGTAGCCCCAGGCGTTCCAGCCCCAGATGCTCCAATCCATGGCAAAGGTAACCACGGCCAGGGGCCGAAAGTAGGGCGGCTCAATTCCCAGCGGGTCAAACGGCCCGGCGAAAGTACCCAGCACTTCGCCAAGACCCCAGGGCCGGGCATTGTGATAGTCATCCCAGTAAAGACTGTAATCGAGGGTCCGACCGAACAGGATAACGCCAAAAAGGACGATTAAAACCAGCCCGGCCAGGTAACGATAACGAATTAAAAAGGCTACAACCGAGTTCTGAGAGAGCGATTGGGTTTGTCCGGAGAGCCCGGTTTCTTTTGTGCTTACTTGCATTGGACGGTACCTGAACCATTGAGACTATTTGTTGCGAAAATTACGAATATAACCAAGGATAGCGTGGGGCGGCGATATTCTAAAGGCATAAATGGCCGCCTTGCGGGCCGTCTTTTTATCGCCTCTTTCGGCGTAATATTTTGCCGCCATCTGGAAATGGGAAGTATACCAGCCGCGATGCCGCAACATTATCCGCTCCAGCTTCAAGCGTTTTAAGAGCGAAAACTGGCGGGTATGCCGCCGGAAGATGCGTACCGCGTAAGGAAACCGCTGCCACATTAAATCTACGGGCGGGTCGTCCCGCTGCTTGAACAGCACCACCGCCTCATTCGAACGGCCAACCGGATATTTTTCGGCAATCCGTAACAGCCAGTCCCACTCGGCATCCCCGAACAGGGTGGCGTCCATTCCGCCAAGCTCCTTATAGACCGAGGCTCTGACCACCAGCGAGCCAATCTGAGGCCAGTAGGTCAATAAACTTTCAAAAGGGACCACCGCACTCAGTTCCCCCTCCGGGACGGGATTGCCAATTTTGTTACCTTCACCGTCGGTTAACCAGACCTTGGCATGGACTGCGCCAAATTCAGGGTGGGCCTCAAGCAGGGCTAACTGCGGCGCGATATTATTGGGCAACCACTTGTCGTCATCATCCAGAAAGGCCAGGTATTCCCCCTGGGCCTGACTGGTACCAAAGTTACGCACCTCGCCTCGACCAACCCCGGTCGCCCGCACGTACTTCACGGGATAAGCTTTAACTACTTCAGGGGTATCATCGGTAGAGCCGTCATCCACCACGATAACTTCCAGGTCGAAGTTTTCCCGGTTTGAAGTAAAGATGCTTTCCAAAGCTTCCCGCAATACCCTGGAACGGTTGCGGGTGGGGACAATCACACTGACCAAAGGCTTATGGCCGGTGGCCTCGGCATTTACACTGGGTGTTGACATCTGATTTTTAGCAGCCCCTGTTTCGGTTGACATTTAAGCCTCATTGGACGGGGTTGGCCGGGCTTCTTTGCGGAGCGCCAGCGCGGTGAGACCCAGCGCCACGAATAATACAAAACCGATCTGACCGGTCAATAAGATGGAAACTCCCTTAAGAGGAACCCACGCGTCCGCCGAAGGTACTCCAAAAGTAGAGCGGACCGGGTTTAACAACATAATAAAGAGTATAGCCCAGCCTAAAGCGGCCCATTTCCACCAGAAATTGACCTTTGACCAGCCACCGGTAATTTGCAGGATGGTCAGGGTCAGGGTGCCGATCAGGGCCGGGATGAGTAGAAAAAGGTGGTCTCCTTCGGCCAGGGGTCCATACAGCATACCCAGACCCAGCAGAAAGACCGGCTCTATCAGCCCTAATTTTGCGTCAATATAAGCAGAGTTGCCCGACCACTTAAAAGGTATCGCCAGCACGAAGATAGCAACTATAACGACCAATAGCGCCACCCGAAAAAGCTGGACGAGCAGGTTCGAGTCGACCCAGGGCGTGGTGTAGGGGTTGGCCGAAAAGAGCCGGATCCAGAGGCCGTTTAAGGCGAAATTATCAGGCCGGCCACCAAGAAGACCGGTGGAATAATTACCACTGGCGCTGAGCCAATCCTGGGCGGCCTGCAAGCCGTTACTGAACAGGGTCGGGACGAACGAGAGGACAAAGAGACCCCCGCCCATTAGCAGGCTGGCGATGGCAGCTTTCCACTGGCGCCGCCATAGCAAGTAAAAAACCAGCACCCCTAAGAAGGGTTTGATGGCAAAGGTAATACCCCAGACTAAACCGGCTGGAATAACCCGTTTTTCCGCGTAAAACCACAGCCCCAGAGTTATCAAAAAGAGCAAAAAGAAGTTGACCTGGCCGTGATAGAGATCGTTTCGTACCAGGTTGGTCCCGCCCAGTACCGCAATGGTTAAGGCAGTCAGGGGCCAGGGCACCACGAACCCGAATTTTCTAAGAAGAATGACAAAACTTGCTACGAAAAAAAGTATGCTCAGACCTAACCAGATATAACGGGCGGCTTCTTCACCCAGGCTCACCAGGGGAATTAAGAGTTCCGCGAAAAAAGGCGGGTAGGCAAACTGGTCGTAAATGGGGGCGCCATAAAAGGTATTGGTAGAGGTTAAAGAAAACCCGTAAGGGTTCGTGCCGTGCAAAATATCGTTAGCTGCCCTGGTATAGATGCTAAAATCTATATTGCCTCGCCAGTAAGGGTTGCCGGAAATGGAATGGTAGAGGGCATAGACATCAAACAAGACTGCTAAAGCAGTCAACCCGATAATCACGAGGGTAAAAAGGCGCGTATTTAATTTTGACAACATCATTCCTACCAGAGACGAAGCGGATTTATCACTACTTATCAAAACTTTTTCCGACGAATTCATAAAATCCTCGCTTCTAAGACTGCCAAACCCCATTTTTTGCAAATTTTCCTGAATTAACCGGGAACTAGGAGCGCCCAAATCACTCCGATAACAACCACCTGCCCCAGGTGACTTTTCAGATATAAAATGATATTGCGAAGGTTAGAATAATCGAAACCTGGTAATAACTTTCGCCTTAGACCCGACCATTGCCATTTTTCGGGTGGGAAATTTGAACACAAAGAAAGGCTGTAAGCAAAAGTTCCGTCATAATAAAACCACTAAAAGACAAAAAATAACCCACGAGTGAAGTAAATAAATTTTTTACGGTAACATAGCAGTCATTTGATTAGCGAACTGCTATGTTACCCGAAACCCCAATGCTGTAATAATGTGCGTTTTACTTAACCAGCGACAGGACCGGCGCGTAAGCAGACACTCCCAATAATTCGGAAGCTGTGACAAACTCGTAGCCGTCCGCCTGCAAAGCCGGGACAATATGTTTTACCGCCCGGGCCGTTTCTCTCTTGTCCCACTCTTTAACCCCGGCATTAGCATCGTGAAAAAGAAGGATAGAGCCGTTCTGGGTCTCCCGGCGGGCCTTTTCGGCGACCATAATCCCATCCGGTTCCGGCCATTTCCAGTCGAGGGTGTAGACATCCCAGCCGACGATGGTATACCCTTTCTGGGTCAGGCGGTGGCCTTCCCAGGGGGTCAACCAGCCCCAGGGCGGACGATAAAGGCGGGGCTCCTGCCCAATCACATCGGCGATTTCTTTAGCCGCCTGGTCGATATGGTCGGTGTTATTGCCCGGTTTCAGACCGGCCTTGCGGCTGTGCTGCATCGAGTGGCTTCCGATAATGTGACCTTCGGAATAAGCCCGTTGAATCAGGTCGGGGTGCCAGGCGGTGTTCACACCCACGCAGAAAAAGGTAGCCGGGACTTTAAGCTCGGCCAGGGCATCCAGTAAAATCTCCGTGCTGGGTTTACTCGGACCATCATCAAAGGTGAGGGCAATCTTGCGAGACTGCCGGGAACCGTGATTACGAAAATAACCAAACCCCCCAACCGGCGGACTGAGCAAAAGGGTTCCCGTTTTATTTACGCCTTGTTTCAGGAGTTGAGTAGGTGCGAAAGACATTAGAAAGACTCCTCTCAGACGGCAACTGGCCGTTTTACTACTTGTTTAGCAGCGATCTGTTCCAGGTAACTAAAGGTACGCCGGGCATTTTTTTCCAGGTCAAAACGCTCTTCGGCCAGGATACGCGACTGACGGCCCATCTCAACCCGGCCAGCGTCGTCGCCTAAAATCGTTTCGATGGCTTGCCCGATAGCTTTAACATCTTTACTTGGTATGATAAGACCATTGCGGCCCGGCTCGATGATGTCGGCGGTACCGCCCACGTCGGTAGCGATAACCGGCAACCCCGCGCCCATCGCCTCGATAGTAGCGATACCAAAACATTCGCCCAGGCTGGGCAAAATAAACAGGTCGCTGGTATGGTAAAGCCGGAGCAATTCGGGGGAATTAGGCTCCATATTGTGATAGACATGGATCCCCGGCCCGCTTTCAACCGGCTCCCTGGTCACCAGGTGCAACTCGTACCGGGAATGATTGAGCATCTTAAACCACTCAAGTAACAAAGGGCCCCCTTTACGCCGGAAATCGCCGCCCACGAAAAGTATTTTCAGGGGCTGGTCTTCCGACCGGGCCGGTTTCGACCCGTTCGGTTTCCACAGGTCGAGGTCTATGCCAGGCGGGTTGACCACCACTTTCGCGGCGTCAATGCCGTAATCGTTGATAACCGATTGTTTGGCCCAGCTAGACCAGGCCTGTAACAGCGTAGCCGCCTCAAGGTTCCGGCGAAACATCCAGAACTTGAAGTTGGCTATGGGAAACGGGTCAGGTCCACCAGGAGTATAGGCCTCCATATTATCTATCTGAACCGGCGTTGAATCGAAGTCAAGCAAGGTCGGTACCCGCCGGAAAACCCGGCTGAAAAACAAAGCAACCGAGGCGTTGGTAAACAAAGCATCATATTGTTTGTAGTTATGTAAACCCCGCCGCATCTCCACTGAAGCCCGCAAAATCCCGGTAAAATAATCGGGGACAAAAGGAACTACTTTATGCCAGCGCTCTATCCGGCCATTTGGTTTGAGATAAAAAATTTCGTGCCAATCAGCTTTCAAAGAAGGATAATTTTCCGCAACGCTGCGTAAGTTACGATAATTTGTAACATGACCAGCGATCTGATCCATGTAAAACCCTACATGATATGCCATTGAATCCTCACTGTGGCGAACTATGGACCTACATACAGTTCAGCCAGAACCTTCGCAACCCTTTGAGCTGAGAATTCTGTTGCAACCCTTTCTCGTGCGGACTCTCCCAAATGTTTTCTCAAACCAGAGTCCTGCAAAATACAAATTACTTTCTGAGCAATTGAGGCTGAATTCCGAGGTTCGGCCCAAAAACCGCTTTCTCCATCAACAACGGCTTCGCCCGGCCCGCCAAAAGTAATGACAATCGCTTTTTGCATCGCCATCGCTTCCAGTAACCCGATTGACATGGAACCAACCGGGACGGGCAGGACAAAAGCATCCATTAAACCCAAATAAGGACGCGGGTCGCTTTGAAACCCGGTAAACCGGAAACAGTCGCTAAGACCTAACCGCTCTACCTGGCCCTTTAACTCCTCCCGTAGCGACCCATCACCTACCATCAAAAAATAAGCGTTCGGGACGGTCTTCTTTATTTCGACCGCGGCGTCAACAAGATAGTTTAGCCCTTTTTCAGGCTCAAACCGCACCACCGTACCTACTATCAAACCGTCCGCTGGTATTTGATATTTCTCACGCAACTCCGCCAGCGTCTGTTGGGGTATCGGTGTAAAATCATCCAGGTCTACCCCGTTATTTACCACGATGGTCTTTTTCTTAGGGGTATAGATATGGGCCAGCCGGGCCTGGTAATTTTTGGCGGATACACAGACAATTCCATCTACCATCCTACTAAACAGATTGCGCGAAAGTTTCTTAAAGAATGGTAAAGAATTCTCCGGGGCCAGGTGTTCCGTAATATAGATACGCCTGACCCCCGCCAACCGCGCTACCGCCAGGGCCACGAATTGCCCCCGGTAGGTGGTCGAGTGCATATGCATTACCCGGATCCGCCATTTACGCAATTGCTTGAAAAACTTATAAGCTTCCTTGACCTCCTTCCAAAGGCCATAGCGGCGGTCCGGGGTAATTTCTACCAGTTCCGTAACTTCCGCCGCCAGCGAATGGCTAAACTTTTCGGTAGGCTCCCAGTGCGGGCTAATCCCATAGACCTCGAATTTGTCGTGGTCTAAATGTCTTGCCAGCAGTTCAACGTGTTCTTCCATGCCTCCAACCTGTACGCTGTTGGTAAACAAAAGAAGCTTAATTTTTGCACAAGATTTATCCAATGCTTCCACCATTTGTACCGATAAAAATAATAACTGGGACGTTTTCCGGCCTACTTCACCCAGCTAAACGGTTTTGCATCATAAACTTTAGGTATAGAAGTTAATCTTTTACTAAAGCTGTTTTTAGGTGCTCAACTACATAATCCTGCTCCACCTCGCTAAAGGTGGTATACAGAGGCAGCAACAGGGTCTGGCGGGTCGCCTGTTCCGTTACCGGCAGGCTTACCTGGACCTGGCGCTTCTCCTTATAGAGCGGTTCTTCGTGAATAGCCATCACGCCTCGTCTGGTCGCTACTCCTTGCGCCAGCATACGCTCCATTACAATCTCACGGGGTGCCACCACTTCCGGGTCGAGCCGAATAGCATACGACTGGTAAGTATGGACCGCGTAATCGGGGACAAATGGGGTAGTGATGCCTTCCACAGATGCCAACAAGCTATCATAACGTTTAGCCATCTCCCGGCGCCGGGCCAGGATATAGTCCAATTTCTTAAGCTGCTCGGTGCCGACGGCAGCCTGTATATCAGTCATCCGATAGTTATAACCGAGTTCGGCATATTCCTCGATAACAACTTTGGTCGAGTTATGCCGGACAAGGTCGGAAACCGAAGCGCCGTGGGCGCGCAGCACCCGGGCCTGCTCGGCTACCTGGTCCGAGTTGGTAGCGATGATGCCACCTTCGCCGGTGCTGATAGATTTACGGGGGTGAAAACTAAAACAGGTGACCGGGCTGACGCTGCCGACCGGGCGACCTTTGTAGGTAGCCCCCATGGCCGGGGCGGCGTCCTCGACAACCTTGAGATTATATCTGGCCGCAATTTCCAGGACCGCATCTAAATCGGCGGACAGCCCGATCTGGTCCACCGGGATAATAGCTTTGGTCCGCGGCGTAATAGCCGCCTCAATCAGGGCCGGGTCAATGTTATAAGTCCGGGGGTCAATATCCACGAAGACCGGGGTCGCCCCGGCGTGCAAAACCGCGTTGGCGGTGGCGATAAAGCTAAAAGAAGGGACTATAACCTCGTCACCGGGGCCGACCCCGCTACAAACCAGCGCGAGATGCAGGGCCGAGGTGCAGTTGGTTACGGCTACGGCGTGCGCGACACCGAGGCGCGCCGCGACAGCCTTTTCGAAAGCCTGGACCAGCGGCCCCTGGACAATCCAGCCGGAGCGAATCGCCTGGGCAGCAGCCTCGGCTTCGGCCTCATCCATGTAAGGCTTGGTAATAGGTATATTCATCTTTGCAGAAGAAACGGTCGTCATACTTTTTTCACTATCCAATCCGATAAATTCTAAACCCCTAAAGTAGCCGATTTCTGTTCCTGGCGCCATTCGAGAAGCAGGCGCAAACCCTCCGCCAGGTCGTATTTGGATTCGAAACCTAACTGGGTCCGGGCCTTCTCGGTCCCACCCAGGCGGCGGGTCACCGGGTTAATCTTGCGTTCTTCCCGGTATTCCGGCTGCAAATCGGTCCGGCCAAATTGTTCGAGCATAATCTGGCACAGTTCGTTAAGCGAGGTTTCGACCCCGGTCGCCACGTTAAAGACCTCATCGCTAATATCACTTTTCAAAGCCGCCAGGTTAGCCCGGACGCAGTCCCCAATATAAACGAAATCCATCGAAGTTTTGCCATCTCCGAAAATAAGCGGCGGCAGACCCTGGTCCAGGCGGTCCATCCAGCGGACCATTACTTCGGTATAGACCCCGGTCATGTCCATGCGGGGACCGTAGAGGTTGAAATAGCGCAAAGCCACGTAGGGCAACCCGTACATATCATTAAAACTGCGCAGCACCTGCTCGTTGGCTACTTTCGCCGCGCCGTAGAGAGTCCGGTTATTAAAAGGGTGATTTTCATCGATGGGCGAATAGCTGGGCTGGCCGTAGACCGAGGCGGAACTGGCGGCGACGACTTTTTTCACCTGGTGCTTGACCGCCGCCTCTAAAACATTAAAAGTCCCGGTAAACATCACTTCGTGGGCGGTACGCGGGTCGGCAGCGCAAGCGGTAATGCGCAGGGCCGCTTCGTGGAAGACGTAATCACAGCCCTCTACCAGGTCGTTTACTAAAGCCTGGTCCCGAATATCTCCCTCGACAAAGCGAAAATTCTTATTCTGGGAAGCTTTCTGGATGTTCTGGTAGTTGCCGCGCACCATATTATCAATGGCGATTACCTCGGCAGCCCCTTCGGCCAGTAAGGCGTCCACAATATGGGAGCCCACAAAACCAGCCCCACCCGTGACCAGTATGCGACTATTTGCAATTTCCAATTCAAATTCCTCCAGGTTTTTGTGTTAAACCGCGTAGCTTCATTTTCAATTGAGGCTATTCCTTGTAACGCGAACCCATTGTAAATTAATATTAATACGAATGGACTATGCCAATGTTAAGCCTGTATGACAAATTAGGATTTCCGCTCATATATTAAAATTTTAACATATAAATATCTTTATTACAATAGAGACAAATTTGATGGAAGGTGGGGTCAGAGTTGGTGAGAAATTTCAAGCTATTTGTCCCAAAATTCAAGAGAAACCAACAAACAACCGGGCTCATGCCGGGTATTATAAATCAAATAATTCCTTTCGGATAGACTCTTTATTTAAAACCGGGCGCTAACTCCTGGAAAATCGCCGCAAGGCTCCAAAGAGTTAGCACCGGTAACGTTATATTATGGCCTTGTAAATCAGGTCCTATTTATCGAAACACAGCGCAGGATATTACCTCTACCGGTATATTTAATCGGTACATTTGCAAAATTCTCCAGTGAAAGCCCATAAATAATGTTGTTGCCGCTAAGAGTAAAGGCGTTAGCAATCGAAGGCAAGCCCCCGCTAAGAAGGCCGCCCAGGCGGATAACCGGGCCATCCGCCCCGCAGCTACCCACGATAACGGCACCCTGTGGTACGGTCAACGGCCCGGTCAGCGTGAGCGTATTCCCCGCCACCGAATTAAGTAAAATGGTGTTGCCGGGCTGGGCACCGGTCAGGGCCGCCTGGAAATCGGCCAGGTTGCTGACCGTATAGGTGGCCGTGGCAGGGGTAGTGCCGCTGTAAGTATTAGAGTAACCGGAAGTCACATAGGGCGTTACGCTCTTGACCCTGTAAGTATAGGAGGTGTTCGGCGTCAGACCAATGTCCGAGAAGGTTGTGTTGCCGGCTCCAACCTGGCCGACAATTGTATAACCACCCCCGTTGCTACGCTCAACCTGGAAACCGGCTATTCCACCGGTAGTATCGGTCCAGCTCAGGTTTAACTGAATGAGCGAAACCGGCGTAACCGTCAGACCGGTAGGAGCCGCCACCGGCAGGACCACCGTGGCTAAATTAGAATATGGCGATTGGCCGTAGGTGTTATAACCGGTCACCCGGTAACCATAGAGGAGGCCGCCCTTGAGATTGGTATCCTGGTAACCGGTGCTGTTGGCCGGAAGTCTGGCAATTACCGTAAAAGCCCCGGTCGGACTTTGCTGGCGCTCGACCTGGTAACCGGTTTCGGTCCCGGCGTTATCACTCCAACTCAAATTTACCTGGTTGGCCCCTGCCGCCGTGGCGGTCAGACCGGTCGGGGTCGGCACGGAGCGGTTGCTAAGGGTAATCGCGAGCGGGAAATAGTCCCCGGCGTGAGCGTCAGCCAGGAAATAATCGGGAATTGAGATAGAGCCGTTGTTATTATAGGCAACAATATCAAGCTGGTGGGTACCGTTGGTAAACCGGGCCGTATCCAGGTTATAGACCAGGTGGCTGTAGGGCGCGCCATTCAGGGCTTGCTCGTAAACTACCTGTTTATCCACCCGCAACTGGACTTTGTTGAGGCCGACCGCAATACCCATGCCATTGAGGGCAAGCTGATTATGGACCGTAAACTGGATGGGAACCACCCCGGTCAGGCTAGAGGCTGAACCACCATATGTCACGGAAGTTGAGCCAAACGCGTCTATTGTCACTGCGGGGCCGACATCCGGGATAACCGGCGGGCTTACTGTCGCCGGATAAATCGCGGTAGGTGATGTAAAGGCGGGAGCGCTGCCTTTGGGAAAATCAAATTCGGCGTGGATATTCAAAACACCGCAACTCAGACAGGAGAAGACCACTGAATTAGCCCCGGTCTTAAACGCTCCAGCCGGGACCGGGATTGTCATTGAATAAGGGTTAAGTGTACCTACCAGGAAAGAAGCATTGGTGGTGGCGGTATCGGTCGGTTTGGGAATGGCGAAGGTCTGGCCGTTTATCTTAACGTTATCCTGGGCGCTCCACTGGTAAGCGATATTGGTATCGGTTTGCAGGGTAAACATGAACCGCCGGGCCGTCGCCGTGCTAATCGAATCGGGAATATTTATCGAGGTGGCTGCCGCCGAATAATTAGACGAGTTCATAAACTCGCGCCCCAGGTAGCCATCGGTACGGTAATTGTGCGTCTCAACGGTAGGAGCCGGGCCATCAAAGCCAAAATTATCCCAGTGTAACAGGCTGTAAGGTTCGTTAGCTTTATTGGTGTTATAGCTGAAATGGTTCCAGTGGACCGTAGCCCTGGTAAAAGGCAGGTTCAACGCCGCCTGTAAAACCAGTTTGCCGTTGATATAGACCTGGGTCAGATTTTTGGAGAGTTTAATTTCCCAGTGCCGCCGGACGTTGGGAATCCGTTCCAGACCAGCCCAATCCAGCGGCGGGTAAGGGTTCCAATCGGTACTGGCTACGGTCTTTACACTTCCATTCGGGGCGGTATAAATAATGTCAATGTTCCCGCCATTTTGTTTGAAACGCAGCATATTGGCCGGGTAACCGGCGACATCTCCCACATCGAGGTCTACATGGCCGGTTATATCGAGCGCGGCGGGCATTAAATCGAGATAGAAAAAGTCGCGCCGTTCGGCCCCGTCGAGGTCAAACGCAATGGTGCCGGTCCGTCCGGTAAAATCAAAGGTAGCGCGGGGGCGGTCTACTATCTGGGAGCGGTCGCAGCGCCCGGCAGTTATAAAGTCGTGGGCATGAAACTGGCTGTTGATAAACGAGGCGCTGATATTCTCGTCATTACAACGCGAAACCGCCTGGTTCCATTTCAACTCATCAAAAGCCCCGGCGGAGCGATTAAAATCATCAAAGAACCCGGTCATCCGGCTGCGCAGGGCGTTAACCCGGCTGGGGTCGCCCGTAAAAGTGATTACTTTAGAGAGGTTCGAAAGATTGCCCAGCATGTCCACCGACTGGACCTTGGCCTGGTAGGACTGCCCGTTGACCAGGGGTTGAATCTGGACCATCCGGTAAGTGGTCAGGATGGTATTAGAAAGGGCCTGGCCCGCCAGGCCCCAGCTTACCCGGTAACCGCCTATGCCCGGTGGTTCCGTTTGGTCGGGGGAGAGGACGCCGCCATTCCAGGTGAGTAAAACATTGTTATCGTCCTGCTCAACCGACAGGGCGGTAGGAACAGGCAGCGAAGCCAGGACCGCCGCATTAGCCGGGGTGGTTGAATCCTGGAAAGGGTTTAGCAAAATAGCCGCCACCATACAGGAAACAACCAACCCCGTGACCTGGCCCAACCGGAGGGTAGGCCGCCATTTTAATAAAGAGAGCCTGGCCCAACCGGCGACAACCCACCCGTTTAGTTTTATCATGGGTTTGATAGAGCGGTATTTCAGGGCCGCTACCACCAAAAACAGCGTCCAGAGCAACCAGATAGCGCCTAAAAGGAGGGAAATAAGCTGGTGAGTTTCCAGGCTTATCGGTAGCGCCACGGTAGTTTCAAGGGTATGGACGTGCAACAACTGTTCATAGTGCTGGCCGTTGTAAACAACGGTCAGCCAGTGGTCGTGTAACATCAGGTGTTCGAAGGCAACCTGGCCCCGGCTATCGGCCAGGGCCTGCTGCCCGCTGTCGAGTGTAACCAGGGCGTTGGCGGCAGGAGCGCCGTTGTTGAGCAGCAAATTCACCTTGCCGCTCATAAACATCTGCATGGGCGCGGGCGGTTGAGGATGGAGCAGCGAGAATTTTGGAAGGTAGAAGAAAGAAAACCAGCTACAATAAGCCAGGAGAGCCCCGGAAATTGCAATCCCACCGCCAAAGATAAAAAAGAGCCTGAACTTCCGTAACGTCTGCCGACCGGTCTTCTGAAGCCGGCCAATTCTTTTATACAGCAAAAATCTACTCCTGAGCCTGGATTAGCTGGAAAAGATGTTACAAAGCAGACTTCATTGGCGGCTGTAACATTGGAAAACCTGGCAGGGGAGCGCTCTACTAGAAATTCAGCTTTTTCTAAGGCGCTGAAACTAGCAAACGGGTAACAAAAACAACAGGCTGACAGAAAAGGCACTGTAACAGCCCTGAAAAGTCGTCTCACATTGAACATGTAAGCTGATTGTATTCATTAACCCATCTTGAGCAATGTGGTTCCCCCAGAATAGCGGTATTTGCCGCTAACACGATTTTGCACCGCGCAAAACCGTAAACCACCTGAAAACAACGACGTAAGAATGGTTATAGAGCAAAAGAGACAAAATGCGCTTATTAAGTTACGAAATGATACAGATAACCAAACCCGATAAGCGAAAGTAAGAAAAAATGTCAGAGATTGGTGTCATTGTATAAACTATAGCCGGGATTTGCAACCGCACAAAAATTAAGGCCAAATTAATAGATTGGCTACTTATTAAGTTTGGCTTATTGCCGATAGAGATAAGAAAAAACCGGAACCAAAAAGCCCTACCGCATTGGAAGTTACGGTAGGGCTTTTGGTTTTACACCTCAGACTGGCTCTGGTGCGGTTCCGACCTTATTTAACGGTAAAGGTGGTGCCATCCTGCCAGGCTACAAAGGTCCAGTTGGT